>NZ_JADWYQ010000013.1 GCF_022414575.1 Streptomyces sp. MUM 178J
CGACAAGACCGCCGCGCGCAAGCGGTCGCCGCGCCGCTCCGCGGACGCCGCGTCGGGCAGCGGCACATCCGCCGCCCAGTCGGGACAGCCGCGCCGCCGCACGCGCGGCGC
Organism: Streptomyces sp. MUM 178J; assembly: GCF_022414575.1. Lineage (GTDB taxonomy): Bacteria > Actinomycetota > Actinomycetes > Streptomycetales > Streptomycetaceae > Streptomyces > Streptomyces chengmaiensis. The sequence goes on from NZ_JADWYQ010000013.1 coordinate 112, forward strand.
CAACCGCCGGCCCAGCGGCCGGGAGCGGCACGACGAGAAGATCACGGTCTATGTCTCCGCCGAGGAGCTGATGGACCTCGAGCACGCGCGGCTGGTGCTGCGCGGCGAGCACGGGCTGGCCGTGGACCGCGGACGCATCGTGCGCGAGGCGGTCGCCGTGGTCCTCGCGGATCTCGAGCAGCGGGGCGACGCGAGCATTCTCGTTCGCCGCCTGCGCGGGCGGTGACGGTAGCCTGCCGGCTACCTCTGCCCGCTCAGCGCCTCTGGACCCCGATGCCCCCGTCCCCCCGCCGCCGCCCGCTGGGCCGCGGCCCCGGCGCCCCCGCCGCCGGTCCCCAGGCCTCCCCTGAGGCCGCCCCGGAGCCCGCCGCTGCGGATGTGGTTCCCCAGCCGTCGCACGCCGAGCCAGGCCCCGCTGAGCCCACCTCCGCCGAGCCCGCTCCCGCCGGGCCCATTCCCGCCGGTCCCGGGCGTGCTGAGCCCGCTCCCGCCGAGTCAGGACCCGCTGAGCCCGCTTCTGCCGGGCTCGGGCCCGGGCCCGCTGAGCGCGGACCGGTTCCCGTGGAGGCCTGGAGCCCGGCCAGGGATGCGGGCGGGCAAGGGGAGCAGGACCGGAAGCTCGGCGACGACGGCCGCTTCACCGTGCGGCTGGCGAACTTCGAGGGGCCCTTCGACCTCCTCCTCCAGTTGATCTCCAAACACAAGCTCGACGTCACCGAGGTCGCCCTGTCGAAGGTGACCGACGAGTTCATGGCCCATATCCGGGCCATGGGCCCCGACTGGGACCTCGACCAGACCACCGAGTTCCTCGTGGTCGCCGCCACTCTGCTCGATCTCAAGGCCGCGCGCCTGTTGCCCGCCGCCGAGGTCGAGGACGAAGCGGACCTCGCCCTGCTGGAGGCGCGCGACCTGCTGTTCGCCCGGCTGCTTCAGTACCGCGCGTACAAGCAGATCGCCGAGATCTTCAGCGGCCGACTGGACGACGAGGCCCGTCGCCACCCCCGTACCGTCGGTCTGGAGCCGCACCACGCGGAGCTGCTGCCCGACGTCGTCATCAGCATCGGCCCGGAAGGCTTCGCCAGGCTCGCCGTCAAGGCCATGCAGCCCAAACCCAGGCCGCAGGTGTATGTGGACCACATCCACGCACCGCTGGTCTCGGTGCGGGAGCAGGCCGAGGTGGTCGTCGCGCTGCTGCGGGAGCGGGGCCGGGCGACCTTCCGCGAGCTGACTGAGGACGCTGACGGAGCCACCGGCACCCTGGGCACCCTCACGGTCGTCGCCCGCTTTCTCGCCCTGCTGGAGCTCTACCGGGAGAAGGCCGTCACCCTGGAGCAGCAGGACGCGCTCGGCGAGCTCACCGTCACCTGGACCGGCGGCGACGGCGAGGCCCGCGTCACCGACGAGTTCGACCGAGCCCCCGAGAAGACCGAGAAGACCGAGAAGACCGAGAAGACCGAGGAGAACAAGCCATGAGCGGCGATCTCAGCGTCGAGGACCTCAAGCCCGCGCTCGAAGCCGTCCTCATGGTCGTCGACGAGCCCGCTGCCGAGGAGCACCTCGCCAAGGTTCTGGGGCAGCCCCGCAGGGCCGTCGCGGACGCGCTGCGCGAGCTGGCGGACGAGTACACGGTCCAGCGGCGCGGCTTCGAGCTGCGGCTGGTCGCCGGCGGCTGGCGGTTCTACACCCGCCCCGAGTACGCCGACGCCGTCGAGCGCTTCGTGCTGGACGGCCAGCACGCCCGTCTCACCCAGGCCGCCCTGGAGACCCTCGCGGTCGTCGCGTACCGCCAGCCGGTCAGCCGCTCCAGGGTGTCCGCAGTCCGCGGTGTGAACTGCGACGGCGTGATGCGCACCCTCCTTCAGCGGGGGCTGGTGGAGGAGGCGGGCGCGGAACCCGAAACAGGTGCGATCCTGTACAGGACGACGAACTACTTTCTGGAGCGGATGGGCCTGCGCGGCCTGGACGAGCTCCCGGAGCTCGCGCCCTTCCTCCCGGAGGCGGAGGCGATCGAGGCCGAGACGCAGGAAGGCGTTCCGTCGTTCGATCCGGACGCTCCGGACCCGGTCGTTCCGGGTACAGACGACGACGCAGACGACAAGACGGAATTTTGATGCGAAGCAGCGGCAGGAACAGCAGCGGACGCGGTGACCACCGGGGCGCCGGCGGGAGCGCCTCCCGGCCCAAGGCCGGGGGAAAGCGGGACGAGAAGCAGCAGCGCGCCGGCCGGCCCCGTCCTGAGGAGCGCCGCTACGACGTCGGCGGTTCCGGCAGCGGCGGTTCCGGCAGTGCGTCGGAAGGTCCCAGGAAAGGCCGTGGAGCGGCCGCCCGCGGCGGCGCCAAGGGGGGGCCCAAGCAGTCGCCAGGGCAGTCCTCGCAGCGCGGCGGCCGCGGCCGTACCGCATCGGCGCGCCCGCGCGAGTACGACGCGCGGATCGAGGAGCGCAACCGCGAGCGGTATGCGAACAAGCCGCAGACCAAGACCCCGAAGACCTTCGGCGAGCAGGAGGGCGAGCGGCTGCAGAAGGTTCTCGCGCGGGCCGGCATGGGCTCGCGCCGCGCCTGCGAGGAGCTGATCGACGCAGGGCGCGTGGAGGTCAACGGCAAGATCGTCATCGAACAGGGCGTCCGCGTGGACCCGGAGAAGGACGAGATCAAGGTCGACGGGCTGACCGTCGCCACCCAGTCGCATCTGTTCTTCGCGCTGAACAAGCCCGCGGGCGTGGTCTCCACGATGGAGGACCCGGACGGCCGCCAGTGCCTCGGCGACTACGTCACCAACCGGGAGACCAGGCTCTTCCACGTCGGACGGCTGGACACCGAGACCGAAGGCATCATCCTGCTCACCAACCACGGCGAGCTGGCCCACCGGCTGACCCACCCCCGCTACGGCGTGCAGAAGACCTACCTCGCCGCCATCCAGGGCCCCATCCCGCGCGACCTGGGCAAGCGGCTCAAGAGCGGCATCCAGCTCGAGGACGGCTACGCCCGCGCCGACAGCTTCAAGGTCGTCGAGCAGACCGGCAAGAACTACCTCGTCGAGGTGACCCTGCACGAGGGCCGCAAGCACATCGTCCGCCGCATGCTCGCCGAGGCCGGTTTCCCGGTCGACAAGCTGGTGCGCACCTCGTTCGGGCCGATCACGCTCGGCGACCAGAAGTCGGGCTGGCTGCGCAGGCTGACGAACACCGAGGTCGGCATGTTGATGAAGGAGGTCGGCCTGTAGGCCCGGCCCGACCTCCCGCCAACAGCAGCCCGCGGCCGCCCGACCGGCCGCGGGCTGCTGCGTGTGCGTGCCCATGCCTTGTGCGATCCGGGGCGTCGCGAGGCGTTCATCACCCGCGGCTGGGACGACTGCCTCGCCGCGCTCGACCGCCTGGCGACGGCACTGCGCTCGCCAGAGCCGGAACTCGACCCCTGCCTGGCCGCGGGCGACGGCTGGATCGCCGAAGAGGCCCTTGCCACCGCCTTGCTGTGCTTCCTGATGTTCCCCGAGGAGCCGCTGACGGCGCTGCGCCGGGCCGCCTGCACCCGGGGCGACTCCGACTCGTTCGCCTGCCTGACGGGCGCCTTCGCGGGAGCCCACCTGGGTGCGGACGCCTGGCCGGGTGCATGGGCGGACGGCGTGGAACACCACTCCGACCTGATGTCGTTCGGAGCGCTCTGGGACGCTTGAGCCATGAAGGATCCTCTGGACCGGGAGTTCGGCCCCGTAGTCGAAGAGCAGCCGTACCCGCTGCTCTTCGCGACCGTTTCAGGCGCGCATCTGTACGGATTCCCGTCCAAGGACTCCGACGTCGACCTGCGCGGGGTGCATCTGCTGCCCGTGGAGGCGCTGCTCGGCCTGGGCGAACCCGAGGAGACCCGCACCCTTATGTGGGACGCGGACGGCCTGGAGATGGATCTGGTCACCCACGACCTGCGGAACGAGCCGGCGGTCACGCCAGCAGGATGGAGTCCCCGCTCACGGTGATCTGCTCCGGGGGCAGCGCCCGCGTTGCCGGTCCGCGGGCCACCGAGCCGTCGGCGATGCGGTACTGGCCGCCGTGGCAGGGGCAGTTGATGACGCCGTCCTCGACCCGGGTCACCGTGCAGCCCTGGTGCGTGCAGATGGCCGAGAACGCCTTGAACTCGCCCTTCACGGGCTGGGTGACGACCACCTTCTCGTCGGCGAAGATCCGGCCGCCCTCGACGGGGATGTCGGCCGTCTGGGTGAGCTCTTTGCCGGCGGGCGGCAAAGAGTCCGGCGCCCCGGCGTCGGTCGGGGGTTCCTGCGTGGCGGGCGGGGGCGCCGGCCGGTCCGTCTCCGTGTCGCCGCCGCCGTCGCCGCAGCCGGTCACCAGCGCGGCGGCGCCCGCCGCGCCCGCCGCCAGAACCGTACGCCGCTGTGCGTCCATGGCCCTCTCCTTGCATCAGAAATCACGGGTATCGGTATGTTTCAGGCAGATGCATCCTGGCGCGCACAGGAGCCGGGGAGAAGCGACATGGCAGCGCACGGCATGCGGGGTACCCGAGTGGCGGTGCCCTACGCCGCAGGGGACATTGGCCCGTACCAGACCCGGTAGGGACTCGGCCCTGACCCGGTGCGGGCCGGCCGGCCGGCGTCCCGGGGGCCGGTCGCCTGATCCGCACGCCCGCCGCCTTGACTAGGCTGAGCGGAGCATCCGCCCAGGTCGGCCTCCGCTCTTCACAAGGACATCGCCCCGTGAGAACCGCGCTCGTCATCGGAACCGGACTGATCGGCACCTCCGCCGCTCTCGCCCTCGCAGGGCGCGGCGTCGCCGTCCACCTCGTCGACCACGACCCGGAGCGCGCCCGCACCGCCGCCGCGCTCGGCGCGGGCACCGACGACCCGCCGGAGGGCCGCGTCGACCTGGCGATCGTCGCCGTGCCGCCCGCGCATGTGGCGGGCGCGCTCGCCGACGCGATGCGCGGCGGCGTCGCCCGCGGCTACCTCGACGTGGCCAGCGTCAAGGGTGGTCCGCGGCGCGAGCTGGAGGCCCTCGGCCTTGATCTGAGCGGCTACATCGGCACCCATCCCATGGCAGGCAAGGAACGTTCGGGCCCGCTCGCTGCGACCGCCGACCTTTTCGAGGGCCGCCCGTGGGTGCTCACGCCCACCCGGGAGACCGACACCGAGGTCCTCAACCTCGCGCTCGAGGTCGTCGCGCTGTGCCGGGCCGTCCCCGTCGTCATGGACGCCGATGCCCACGACCGGGCCGTCGCCCTGGTCTCCCACACCCCCCAGCTGATCTCCTCCATGGTCGCGGCACGGCTCGAGGAGGCGGACGACACCGCCGTACGGCTCTGCGGCCAGGGCATCCGCGACGTCACCCGGATCGCCGCCTCGGACCCCCGCATGTGGGTCGAGATCCTGACCGCGAATCCGGGCCCTGTGGCCGATGTGCTGGCGGGCGTCGCGGCCGACCTGGGGGAAACGGTGCAGGCGCTGCGGGCTCTGCAGTCCTCGGACGAGTCCAAGCGGCAGGGCGGCGCGGAGGGCATCGAGGACGTGCTCCGGCGAGGCAACGCAGGGCGCAGCCGGGTGCCGGGCAAGCACGGTGCGGCCCCGACGTCGTACGAGGTCGTCGCGGTCCTCATCAGCGACCAGCCCGGCGAACTGGCCCGTATCTTCGCCGACGCGGGCCGGGCGGGCGTCAACGTCGAGGACGTCCGCATCGAGCACGCGACGGGGCAGCAGGCGGGCCTGGTCCAGCTCATGGTGGAGCCGGCGGCAGCCCCCGTCCTCACCGCCGCGCTCCGGGAGAGGGGCTGGTCCATCCGGCAGTAGCGGCCCGCGGGGGGCATTCCCCCCCCACCGCCCCTTTCCGCAGCCGGGGCGCTCCCCCGGCCGCCCGGTGCCTCATAAGCCGGCGGGGCTTGGTGGGGCGCGGGGCGCCCGGTCAAAGGTCGGGGGAGGCCTGCGCCCCCGCGTCGCAGGGGATGCCGGGCCCGGGGCCCTCGGCGGTAACGAGGGCGTCGGGCGAGACAGTAACCTGTACGGGTCACTCGGCACAGTGACACTCCCCCTCTCGCCCTGTGAACCAGGAAGGTGTCCGACACCGTGGAAACCGTCGCCCGGACCTCCCCGGCAGCCGTGATCGTCGCCATCGATGGCCCCTCCGGCACGGGCAAGTCGAGCACGTCCAAGGCCGTCGCCGCCGCCCTGGGGCTCAGCTACCTGGACACCGGCGCCCAGTACCGGGCGATCACCTGGTGGATGCTCGGCAACGGCGTCGACGTCGACGACCCCGCCGCCGTGGCCACCGCAGCCGCCAAGCCGGTGATCGTCTCCGGGACCGACCCGGCCGCTCCGACGATCACCGTCGACGGCGTGGACGCCTCCGGCCCCATCCGCACCCAGGAGGTCACCGCCGGGGTCAGCGCCGTCTCCGCGGTGCCCGAGGTACGCACGATCATCACCGAGCTGCAGCGCTCCATCGCGGCCTCAGCCGAGAAGGGCATCGTCGTCGAGGGCCGGGACATCGGCACGACCGTCCTCCCCGACGCCGATCTGAAGATCTTCCTCACCGCCTCGCCCGAGGCCCGCGCCGCCCGCCGCAGCGGCGAGCTCAAGGGCGTCGACGCGGCCACCACGAGGGAGGCCCTGATCAAGCGGGACACCGCCGACTCCAACCGGAAGGCCTCCCCGCTCGCCAAGGCGGCCGACGCGGTCGAGGTGGACACCACCGAGCTGACGCTGCCGCAGGTCATCGAGTGCGTCGTCACCCTCGTCGAGGAGAAGCGGGCAGCCAAGTGACCCCTTCCGCAGCTGCGTCCGCGCCCTCCCGCCGGGGCGCGGAGGCCGGCCGGCGCATCGGCGTCGGGCTGATGTACGGCCTGTGGCGGCCCCGCGTCCTGGGCGCGTGGCGCGTTCCGGCGAGCGGCCCGGTGATCCTCGCGGTCAACCACGCGCACAACATCGACGGCCCGATGCTGATGGGCACCGCGCCGCGGCCCGTGCACTTCCTGATCAAGAAGGAGGCGTTCGTCGGACCCCTCGGCCCGTTCCTGCGCGGAATCGGCCAGTTGGAGGTGGACCGTACGAGCACCGACCGAACCGCCGTCACCCGCGCCCTCGAGGTCCTGGAGAACGGCGGGGCGCTCGGCATCTTCCCCGAGGGCACCCGGGGCGAGGGAGACTTCGCCTCGCTGCGTGGGGGGCTGGCCTACTTCGCCCTGCGCAGCGGTGCGCCCATCGTTCCCGTCGCGGTGCTGGGCAGTACCGAGAGGCAGGGTCGGCTGATACCGGCGCTGCCCCCGCTGCGCAGCCGTGTCGACGTCGTCTTCGGCGACCCGTTCGTCGCGGGCGACGGCAGCGGCCGCCGTACGCGCACGGCGCTGGACGACGCCACCGTGGGCATTCAGAAGCGGCTTGCCGCCCACCTGGAAAACGCCGGGCGGCTCACCGGCCGCTAGGCGAGACTTGAGTCTTGAGCGATGGACCGGACGGTCCGTCGACGACGTCAGAACGAGGAACGGACTTCATGAACGAGCAGAGCGACCAGCACGACCACGGGGCGCTCGGCGACGCCGAGTACACGGAGTTCATGGAGCTCGCCGCCGAGGAGGGCTTCGACCTCGAGGAGGTCGAGGGCGCGATCGAGGCGGCCGGGCACGGCCCGCTTCCCGTCCTGGCCGTCGTGGGACGCCCCAACGTCGGCAAGTCGACCCTGGTCAACCGGATCATCGGCCGGCGTGAGGCCGTGGTCGAGGACAAGCCGGGTGTGACCCGTGACCGGGTCACCTATGAGGCCGAGTGGTCGGGCCGCCGCTTCAAGGTCGTCGACACCGGCGGCTGGGAGCAGGACGTCCTCGGCATCGACGCCTCCGTCGCGGCCCAGGCGGAGTACGCCATTGAGGCCGCCGACGCCGTCGTCTTCGTCGTCGACGCCACCGTCGGCGCGACAGACACCGACGAGGCCGTCGTCAAACTGCTGCGCCGCGCGGGCAAGCCGGTCGTCCTCGCCGCCAACAAGGTGGACGGCCCGTCGGGCGAGGCGGACGCGGCGACGCTGTGGTCCCTGGGACTCGGCGAGCCGTTCCCGGTCTCCGCCCTGCACGGCCGCGGCACCGGCGACCTCCTCGACGAGGTCCTCAAGGCGCTGCCCGACGCCCCGGCGCAGACCTTCGGCGCCGCGCCGGGCGGCCCGCGCCGCATCGCGCTGATCGGCCGGCCCAACGTCGGCAAGTCGTCCCTTCTCAACAAGGTGGCGGGCGAGGAGCGCGTCGTCGTCAACGAACTTGCCGGCACCACCCGCGACCCGGTCGACGAACTCGTCGAACTCGGTGGCGTCAGCTGGAAGTTCGTGGACACCGCGGGCATCCGCCGCCGTGTCCATCTTCAGGAGGGCGCGGACTACTACGCCTCCCTGCGCACCGCGGCCGCCGTCGAGAAGGCGGAGGTCGCCGTCGTCCTGATCGACGCCAGCGAGTCCATCAGCGTCCAGGACCAGCGGATCATCACCATGGCGGTCGAGGCGGGCCGCGCCATGGTCATCGCCTACAACAAGTGGGACACGCTGGACGAGGAGCGCCGCTACTACCTGGAGCGGGAGATCGAGACGGAGCTCGGCCAGATCTCCTGGGCCCCCCGGGTCAATGTGTCGGCGCGTACGGGCCGCCATATGGAGAAGCTCGTACCGGCCGTCGAGACGGCGCTCGCGGGCTGGGAGACCCGGGTCCCGACCGGCCGGCTGAACGCCTTCCTCGGCGAGCTGGTGTCCGCCCATCCGCACCCCATCCGCGGCGGCAAGCAGCCCCGCATCCTCTTCGGCACCCAGGCCGGCAGCAAGCCCCCGCGGTTCGTGCTGTTCGCGTCCGGCTTCCTGGAGCACGGCTACCGGCGCTTCGTGGAGCGGCGGCTGCGCGAGGAGTTCGGCTTTGAAGGCACGCCGATCCATATCTCGGTGCGTGTACGCGAGAAGCGCGGCCGCAAGAAGTAGGCCCCCTCGTAGGCCCCGCGGGCCAGGACGAGCCCCTGCCCGCGAAAGAGGGCGCTGCCCGGAGACAGAGTGCGCTGCCCCGGAACGGTGCCGAACGGGCCCGGTCCGGGGCAGCGCCCTGCCGTCACGCGCCTCTGCGCGGGGCCGGCGGAAGGGTCGCCAGCCGCCCGCCGGGATACGGTCGCCAGCCCGCCCCCGACGCCATCCCCGGTGCTGCCTCCGATGCCATCCCCAGAGGGCCGAAGCCCTTGAAGCCGAGGTCCTCTTCACCGCTCCGGTCGCCCGGCAGCGCCCGGAACGCCCGGCGGTACTCGGAGCAGAGCGCGTCGTAGATCGGCGTGGTGGAGTGGCCCGCCCTGGTGTCGCGCGCGGGACGCATCGACGGGATGGGGGTGGGGTACGGCTGGCGGAAGGGCTCGTATGCGTGCACGCCTGTGCAACGACAAGGCCGTTCGGACGGATGCGGGCTGCGCCGAGCTGAATTCGTCCGGGCGATCCGCCCGGCGCCCGCCGTCAGGACGAGGTGCCCGCGAGCGGCATCGCAGCGGCCACCAGCACACCGCCCGCCGCGGCCTTGTCCAGGGCGTCGCGCAGCAGGTCCTCACGCGGCTGCTGGCCGATCGAGCCGACCGGTGCGGCGTAGACCAGAACCGTCTGCGTCTTGTTCACGGCCGTGCGCCAGCCCTCGGTGACCTGGAGCGGCTGGTGGGCCTGCCACCAGGCGACCGGGCTGCCGCCGCCCGTGCCGGGCTGCAGCACGGCGTGCAGCTGCCCCATGGCGATCAGCACCGACCAGCCCGGCAGGGCGTCCGGCATCTTGTCCATGTCGGTGACCGGGTGGAAGCCCTGCTCGATGAGGAGCGGCAGGAACTCGTCTCCGTTCTCCCCGTTCGAGCCGGGGCGGGCGATCGGCGCGGTCGGCTCCACGACGAGGGCCGGGTGCACCTCGCCGTCGATCAGAACGAGGCCGCTGGTGATGCCGAGCACGGCCTGGTCGGGGGCGGCGTCCGCGGCGGCGGCCGCCGCCGCGTTCGGGTCGCTGCCCGTGATGGACCGGACCGCGCCCTGGAGCTGGTCCTCGGCGACCTTCACGACCTGGGAGGGAATGCACTTGGCGTGGGCGAAGGCGAGGACGGCGGTCTCTTCGCCGACGAACAGCACCGTGCTGGTGCGTTCCTGCTCGGTGTCGCCCGGAGTGCGGCAGGAGGTGCAGTCATAGCTGCCGGGGGCGTTGTCGCCGGCGAGCAGCCGGTCGGCTTCTTCGTCGCCGATTTCGGCGCGTACGTCCTCGCTGACGTCGAGCATGCGGGGCACGGGTTGCTCCTCGGACTTGGTGGACTGAGACGGATGTCATGGGAACGCCGGGCACGGCCCGGCTCATAAACAGCTCAACGGGTCTGCTGGTGCCCAAGTCACGCGTGGAGCGGAACGGAATCAATAGGCCGACCGGGTGAGCCGGCGGAGTACGGGCGCGCGGCGGCGCGGCGGGGGGACCGGGAGCCGCCTAGCGTGGCCCGATGAAGAAGTGCCGTTCTGCACACGGCGGGTTGATCCCGCTGCCCGCACTGCGTGTGCCGGCCGTGCTGACGGCGCTGCTCCTGCCGTTGTCGACGGCGGGGGCGCGGGCGGCGTCGGCCCCGCCGCCGCCCGCGCCCGGCAGCCCTACGCGGCGAACCGGGAGGCGGCCGGCCCAGATCCGGACCGCATCGAACCCCGCCTGACGCTCAGTCTTCCGACGGGACCTGTGACGCCTCCCCACTGAACGCGATGACGCCGCGGCGCAGTTCATGGACCAGGACCGGGCGGGGGCCCGCCCCGCCCAGCCCGCGCGGGAGCCGCTGCTCGGCGACGACGACGGCCGCGTCGAGCGCCCGCAGCAGCTCGTAGGTACGGGCGGCGACGGGGGGCGACATGCCCTGAGCGGGTTCGTCGAGGAGCACCACGCGGGCGGGCGTGAGCAGCGCCCGGGAGAGCGCGAGCATCCGCTGCTCGCCCCCGGAGAGCGTGCCCGCACGCCGCGCCAGCAGCGGGCGCAGTGCGGGATAGGCGTCGAGGGCCGCGGTGAAGTCGCCGTCCGGCGAGGCGAGCTGCAGATTCTCGGCGACGGTGAGCGTCCCGTACACCGCCCGGCTGTCCGGTACGAAGCACAGGCCCCGGCGGGCCCGCTGGTGGGCGTGGAGCCGGGTGACGTCCCCGCCGCGCCACAGGACCTGCCCGGAGGACAGCCGCGCCGTTCCGGCGAGGGCGCGGAGGACGGTCGTGCGGCCGGCGCCGTTGCGGCCCAGCAGTACGGTCAGGGCGCCGGCGGGGACGGGCAGCGACACGCCGTGCAGGGCTTCGAGAGGGCCGTAGGCGACGTGCGCGCGGCGCAGTTCGATCTCGATGGTCACCGTACGATCCGCCCCGCCTCCATGACGTGCACCGTGTCCGCGACACGGGCGACGAGGTCCAGGTCGTGCTCGACGATCAGGACGGCCGTGCCGTCCGCGGCGAGCGCCATGAGGATGCGGGCCAGCGCCTCCGCCTCCGCCGCGTCGAGCCCGGCCGTCGGCTCGTCCAGCAGCAGCGTGTGCGGCCGTCCGGCGAGGGCCCGCCCCAACTCGACCCGGCGCAGCGCGCCGGTGGACAGCCCGGCGGCGATCCGGTCCCGGATGGGCCCGTCTAGTTCGAGGAGCCGCAGCACCGGCTCCACGGCGGCCGGGTCGCGCCGTCGGCGCCGCTGCTGTTCGGCCCCGATGCGGACGTTCTCCTCGACGGTGAGGGAGGGGAAGACGGCGAGTTGCTGAAAGGTCCGGGCGATCCCCAGGCGCGTGCGGGCGTGCGCGGAGCGGCGCGTGATGTCGGCGCCGTCGAGCTCGACGCGTCCGGCGTCCGGCCGCAGCGTCCCGCAGAGACAGTGGAACAGGGTGCTCTTCCCGGCCCCGTTGGCGCCGACGAGAGCGGTCACCTGACCGGAGGCGACACTGAGATCGACGCCGTCGAGGGCGGTGAAATCCTCGTACCGCAACCGTACGTCCCGCGCGACGAGCCGATGCGACGCCGGTGGTCGGCCTGCGGCCTCCCCGGGTGCCCGGCGGTTCCCTCCCCCGCCCCGCCCAGCCCCGAGACCGGGTGCGAGCACCCGGACCCCTCGAGGGGGGAGAGGCAAGCGGAATCGGCGGCTGCGCTCTGCAGCGGCGGGGGCCGGTCGTTCGCCTGAGCCGCTCCAAAAGCGGAGGCGTCTCCCGCCGGCGGGTGCGCGACCCCGCGGAGCCGCTTCCTGCGGAGCCGCTTCCTGCGGGGGCAGGGCCCGGCGGGGCGGGGCCGGCTCGCCTCCCCTCCCGAGCAGCAGCCGGCGCATCGTCCGGCGGCGCGGCGACGCCGCCGTCCCCGGGGTGCCGGACGGCAGCCCCGAGCCCCCCTTCCCCCGAGGGGGGTCTGCGCGGGGCTCGCCCCCGGCTTCCGGAATGGGCGTCAGGCCACCGGGGGGCCGGGGGCGCAGACGGCGGAGGGCGCCCGGCAGGCCCTCGGGCAGGCGGCCGATCAGGACCGCCAGGAAGCCGACCGCCGCCGCGGCCAGCCCTCCGCGCGGTCCCGCGTCCAGCCCCACCAGCAGCACCGCCGCGGCCAGCGGCGCCAGCAGTCCGTCCGCGCCCAGCACCATGACCGCCGCGAACCAGAGCAGGCTGCGCACCGGGTCGAACGCCTCCGGATCAAAGGCCCGCACCCCCATCGCCAGCAGCCCCCCGCCCAGCGCCGCCAGCGCCGCACCCGTGACAAAGGCGAACAGCTTCAGCGCGGACACCGGCACCCCGGCGCCCTCCGCCCCCGCCTCGTGGTCGCGCATGGCCGCGAGCGCCCGGCCCGTGCGGCCCCGCCGCAGCGCGCCCACGGCCAGCAGCGCACATGCCAGGACGCCCAGTTCCAGCATGTAGTAGCGGCGGTCGTCGGCGAACCCCTCCGGTCTGGTGAGCCGCAGACCCGCCGTCGCATACGGCTGTACGAACACAAAGCGGCTCACCGCCACCCCGACCGCCAGCGTCGCCAGCGCCAGCGCGAGTCCGCGCCGGCCGATCGCCGGCCAGCCGGTGAGCAGCCCCAAAGGGGCGGTCAGCAGCACCGCCGTCAGCAGGGCGAGCAGCTCCGGCAGCGCGGGGAATCCCGGGAAGCGCCCGGTCGCCAGCAGCGCCGTGAACAGCGCGCCGAGCCCCGCGTACGCCGCCTGCCCCAGGGAGATCTGCCCGCCGCGCCCGGTCACCACGGTCAGCGAGAGCAGGATGACGGCCAGCGCCGGGACCTGCACCGCGGTGTGCAGGTCCCGGCCCGCGAAGCCGAGCGGCAGCAGGAACAGGATGGCCGCGACCAGCCAGACCCCCGGCGGCACGCGCACCGCGGGGGCCGCCGGGGGGGCGGGGGAGGCGCCCGCGCCCACGCCCGGCAGCACCAGCGCCGCGATCAGCAGCGCCACCGCGAACAGATTCGCGCCCACCGCCTGGAGCAGCGGCTCCCCCCAGCCTCTGGGATGCAGCCGGGTGAGCTGGGCCTGCGCCACCCCGATCGCCAGGGCCGCGCCCACCGCGACGGGCAGGCTCCGCATCCGTGCGATCACGGCGACCGCGATGACCTCGACGACCAGCAGCGGCAGTCCGTACGGATCGAGGCGTACGAACGGAGCCAGCAGCACCCCCGTCAGCCCTGCCGTGAACGATCCGAACGCCCAGCCGGCCGCGGCCACCCGGTCCGCGTCGATGCCGCCGAGCACCGCCAGCGGCCGGTTGTCGACGACGGCGCGCAGCTCCCGGCCGAACCGGGTCCACCGGGTCACCGCCGCCACCAGGACGGCCAGCAGCACCGCGGCGGTGAGCTGCGTCCACGGGTTGTCCGGAAGCAGCTCCGGCGCGTCCGCCCGGGCGCCTTCGCCCCACACCGCCGCCGCGCCGCCGACCAGCAGGACGAACACCCCGATAGAGGCCACCAGCGACCGGGCCGGGTCCACGCCGAGGACCGACAGCGGGCGGAACACCAGCCTCTCCAGCAGCAGTCCGATGCCCGGCGCGACCACGCCCAGCGTCACGGCCGCGGCCAGCGGCAGCGGCCAGTCCCACTCCACCGCGAGCTGGAGCAGCACATAGGCGCAGACCATCGCGATCGCGCCGTGGGCGAGGTTGAGCACCCCCGTCGCCCGGTAGGTGACGATCAGTCCGATGCCGGTGAGCGCCGCCGCGCTGCCCACGGCGAGCCCGGCCAGGGTGAGGTCATAGGTCAGGGATGCCACGGGCCGTCAGATCCGCGGCTCGCACACCGGGCAGGGGTCCAGCTTCCGGTCGCCCGCCGGGACGGCCTGCTCCTTGCCCGCGACCAGCGGGCAGTCGGGCCGGTGTGCCAGTGTGCCGCCGGGCACGCACACCGGCGGCTCGTCCGAGGACGGCTTCGCGGCGGACGCGTCCAGGGCCGGCTCCGGCTTCTCCGCGGCGACGGGGGAACCGGGGCCGGCCCGCGCGAGCAGTGCCGCGCCGACCGTCAGCACCGCGGCCGCCACCAGCAGTGCCGCTCCGGGGATCGTGGAGGACGCCAGATAGGGGATCTGCTGTTCGGCGTAACGTTCGCCCGATGCCCCGTACCAGCCGATGACGCAGAGCACTGCCCCGGAAGCGGCCGTGGCCAGCCCGCCCCACCACAGCAGTCGGGACATCGGCATCGGCAGGGCCTTTCGGGCTTAAGGAGGGAACCGATGGAGCGGTGCGTCCATTTCTTGCACTATGCCCTGAACGGGCACACGCTGGAAGCCGACGACAACGGAGGGTGATCCAGATGGTTCGCATCAGGCGTCCCCGGACTGTGGCATGGGCGGCTGCCGCGGTCCTTGTGCTCACACCCCTCGCCGCCGGGTGCGGAGACGGGGACGACGGCGAGCCGACCGCCACGCCGACGGCCACGGGCACCACCCCGGACGGCGCCGCCAGCCCCGGCGGTGAGCAGCCGGCCGACCCGGACGAGGCCAGGGCGGAGGTCGAGGAGAACTGGACGCTGTTCTTCGCACCCGACACCCCCGTCGACGAACGGGTCGCGGTGCTGGAGGACGGCGACGACCTGGGCCCCGTGCTGGCCGTGCTCGCCGAGGACCCGAACGCCGGGAACACCTCCGCCGACGTCACCGATGTGACGTTCACCTCGGCCACCGAGGCCACCGTCACCTACGACCTGAAGTCCGGCGACACGGTGCTGCTGCCCGACTCCACCGGCAAGGCCGTCCTCCAGGACGAGACCTGGAAGGTGTCGAAGAGCACCCTCTGCGGCCTCGCCGAGCAGAGCGCCGCCGGTGCGACGGCACTGCCGGGCTGCTGAAGCCCTGCTCCTCGCGACGGTCCTGACGGCGCTCGCCGCCTGCGGCACCCGGCTGCCCGAAGGCGCCTTCGAACGCCCCGAGGCCACGGACGGCGCGCCCATACGCGTCGGTGTGATCGCCAGTGCCACCAGTCCCGCCGGCGGCGGGGTGTTCACCGGTCCCGGCGAAGGGGCCGCCGCCTACTTCGAGGCGCTCAACGCGGACGGCGGCATCGACGGCAGGCCCGTCGAGGCCGTCTTCTGCGACGACGGCGGCAGCGGCGTCGGCAACAACGAGTGCGTGACCCGCCTGATCGACGAGGAGGAGGTCTTCGTCCTCGTCGCCACCACCGTCCTCAACTACGCCGGCGCGCCCCGCGTCTCCGCGGCGGGCGTCCCCGACATCGGCGGACAGCCCATCGGCACCGCCTACGACACCTATCCGCATCTGTACGAGATCTACGGCAGCGCAGCCCCGCGCGACGGCGGCCGGCCCGGCTGGGACGGCGTCCTGGTCGCCGGCACGGAGGTCTACCGCTACTTCGCACGTGAGGAGGGCGCCCGGACCGCGGCCGTCGTCTCGTACAACCAGGCCGCGTCCGCCGCCTATGCGCGGCAGGTCGTGGAAGGGCTGCGGGCCGAGGGGTACCGGGTCGTCCCCGAGCAGGTCGACTTCGCCCTGCCCAACTTCCGCGCGGTCGCCGCCGATATGCGGGACCAGGGCGTGGACATCGTCTTCGACGCCTTGGACACCCATGGCAACGCGCGGCTGTGCGAGGCGATGGAGGACCTCGGCGTCGAGGTCGCCGCCAAGGTCACCAACGTCCAGAACTGGAACTCGTCGGTGCCCGACGACTACCGCGACGCGCCCGGCTGCCGCAACGCCCTGTGGGTGACCGGCTCGAGCCGCAACTATGAGGACGTCGGCCACAAGGCCGTCGAGGAGTTCCGGGACGCGATGGCGCAGCAGGGCAGGGACGAGGAGCTGTCCCAGTGGCAGCTCGAAGGCTGGGCGGCCGCCATGTGGTTCGCCGACGCGGCCCGCTCCTGTGACGGGGAACTGACCCGCTCCTGCGTCGAGGAGTTCATCAACCGCCCCGAGCCGTACACCGCGAACGGACTGCTGCTCCCCGTCGTCTTCGAGGAGCTGCCGGAGCCTCCCAGGACGTCCCGCACCTGTCTGTCCGTCGCCCGCTGGCAGGACCGCGAGGGCTGGGTCTCCCAGGGCGAGATGACGGAGAACTGCTTCACCGTCCCCCAACTGCCGTACCGCCCCTGAATGCCGAAGGGCGGTGAACGTCACGTAGAGTCGAACAGCCGTACAACACTGACCACGGGGGACACGGCGTTCGCATGCGTATTTCGTTTCTGCTCCACAATGCGTACGGCATAGGCGGGACGATCCGTTCGACGTTCAACCTTGCCGGCGTCCTCGCCGAACGGCACGACGTCGAGATCGTGTCCGTCTTCCGCCACCGCGACCGGCCCGCGATGGGCGCACCCGAGGGCGTGGCCCTGAAGCATCTGGTGGATCTGCGGAAGCAGAGCCCCGGCTACGACGGCGACCATCCCGACTGCCGGCGTCCCGCGCAGATCTTTCCGCGAGGCGACGGCCGCCACCCGCAGTACAGCCGTCTCACCGACTCCCGCATAGCCGCCCATCTGGCCGCTCTGGAAGCCGATGTGGTGGTCGGCACCCGGCCCGGGCTCAATGTCCACATCGCCCGGCAGGCCCGGCGCGGCCAGATCCGCATCGGCCAGGAACACCTCAGCCTTGACGGCCACGGCCACCGGCTGCGCCGGGAGATCGGCCACCGCTACCGGGCCATGGACGCCGTCACCACCGTCACCGAGGCCGACGCCCGCACCTACCGCGAACGGCTGAGGCTGCCAGGAGTGCGGATCGAGGCCGTGCCCAACAGCGTGCCGACTCCGTCCGTGACGCCCGCCGACGGCTCGGCCAAGTGGGTCGTGGCGGCCGGCCGGCTGACCCGCGTCAAGCGCTACGACCTGCTCATCGAGGCCTTCGCCAAGGTCGTCGCGGCACGCCCGGACTGGCGGCTGCGGATCTACGGCGGCGGGGACGCCATCAGCAGCGAGACGAGCGCCCTGGCCGCCCTCATCAAGGAGCGCGGGCTGGCGGACCATGTCTTCCTGATGGGCGTGGCCGACCCGCTGGACCCGGAGTGGGTCAAGGGGTCGATCGCGGCGGTCACCTCCAGCCGGGAGTCCTTCGGCATGACGGTCGTCGAGGCGATGCGCTGCGGCCTCCCCGTGGTGTCCACCGACTGCCCGCACGGACCACGGGAGATCATCGAGGACGGGGTCGACGGGCGGCTGGTCCCGGTCGGCGACGCGGACGCCGTCGCGGCCGCGCTGCTGGAGCTCATCGGGGACGACGCGCTGCGGCAGCGCGCCGGGCGGGCGGCGCTGGCCGCCTCGGCGCGCTTCGACCCCGCGCGGATCGCGGAGCGGCATGAGGCGCTCTTCGCCGAACTGGTCGCACGGGGCGAGGGAGCGCGTCCGGCCGGCGTCGTCCGGGAGGCGGTGCACCGGGCTGCGGGAGCCGTGTACGACGGAGGGTACGAGCTGCTCCGTACCGCCGTGCGCAGGCTCCGGAGCATCAGGAAACGGGTGTCCGGGGCCCGCTGACGCCTTTGCCGGCCCCGGCGACGTCACATGCGGGCGCCTTGCGGACCACACCTGTCCGCAAGGCGTGCCAGACTCGCTGCCATGGTGGAGACCTCGGCACGGCTGTTGCGTCTGCTCTCGCTGCTCCAGGCGCACCGCGAATGGTCCGGCGCGGATCTCGCGGAGCGTCTCGGCGTCACCCCGCGCACCGTGCGGCGCGATGTCGAACGACTGCGGGAGCTGGGCTATCCCGTCAACGCCTCCCCGGGCACCGGGGGCGGCTATCGGCTCGGCGCGGGGGCCGAACTGCCGCCGCTGCTGCTGGACGACGAGGAGGCCGTGGCCGTCGCCGTGGGTCTGCGTACCGCCGCCGGCCACGGCGTGGAGGGCATCGGCGAGACCTCCGTACGCGCCCTGGCCAAGCTGGAGCAGGTGCTGCCGAACCGGCTGCGCCGCCGGGTCTCCGCGCTCAACGCCTTCACCGTGCCCATGATCCGCGGCGCGCAGGACTCCGCCGTCGACCCGGCCGTGCTGACCGAGCTGGCGGGCGTCTGCCGGGACGGCGAGCGGCTCCGGTTCGAATACCGCGACCACGGCGGAGTCGCCACCCGCCGCACGGTCGAGCCGCACCGGCTGGTGTGCAGCGAGCGCCGCTGGTATCTGGTGGCCTGGGACGTGGAACGCGCCGACTGGCGTACGTTCCGGGCGGACCGCATCACACCCAGACCGCCGCACGGCCCGCGCTTCACCCCGCGCACCCCGCCCGCCGAGGATCTCGCCGCTTATGTGTCACGCGGGGTGTCCACGCGCGCCTACGCTGCCCGGGCGACCGTGCGTCTGCACACCTCCGCGGAGCAGGCGACCCGGATCATCGGCCCGTCCGACGGAGTCGTGGAGGCGGTCGACGAGCGGACGTCTCTGCTGCGCACGGGGGCGGCGAACCTGGATGTGCTGGTCGTCCATGTGATGCTGACGGGGGTGGACTTCGAGGTGATCGAGCCGCAGGAGCTGACCGACCACATCAGGGCCGTTCGCGACCGTCTGTCCCGGGCGCTGGATCCGGACCGGGCGGCATCGGCAGCGCCGGGGGCTGAGTCGGCTCCCGTGTGAAGTACGGATGGTGCAGATCGAAGGCGGGGGACTCGGAGCGGATGCGCGGCAGCGTGGTGAAGTTGTGGCGCGGCGGGGGACAGGACGTGGCCCACTCCAGCGACCGCCCGAACCCCCAGGGGTCGTCCATCTCCACCTTCTTCCCGTATCGGGACGTCTTCCAGACGTTGTAGAGGAACGGCAGCGTGGAGAGGCCCAGCAGGAACGAGCCGATCGTGGACACGGTGTTGAGGGCCGTGAAGCCGTCCGCCGCCAGATAGTCGGCGTAGCGGCGGGGCATGCCCTCCGCGCCCAGCCAGTGGTGCACCAGGAAGGTGGTGTGGAAGCCCACGAAGAGCGTCCAGAAGTGGACCTTGCCGAGCCGTTCGTCGAGCATCTTGCCGGTGAATTTGGGCCACCAGAAGTAGAAGCCGGCGAACATCGCGAAGACGACTGTGCCGAAGACGACGTAGTGGAAGTGCCCCACCACGAAGTACGAGTCGGTGACATGGAAGTCCAGCGGCGGCGAGGCCAGCAGGACCCCGGTCAGCCCGCCGAAGAGGAACGACACCAGGAAGCCGACCGCCCACAGCATCGGGGTCTCGAAGGAGAGCGAGCCCTTGAGCATCGTCCCCGTCCAGTTGAAGAACTTCACCCCGGTCGGGACGGCGATCAGGAAGGACATGAAGGAGAAGAAGGGCAGCAGCACCGCGCCGGTGGCGAACATGTGGTGTGCCCACACCACGACCGACAGTCCGGTGATGGCCATCGTCGCCGCGATCAGAGTGAGATACCCGAAGATCGGCTTCCGGGAGAAGACCGGGATGATCTCCGTGATGATCCCGAAGAACGGCAGCGCGATGATGTAGACCTCGGGATGGCCGAAGAACCAGAACAGGTGCTGCCACAGCAGCGCGCCGCCGGACTCCGGCTGGAAGACCACGGAACCGAAGCGCCGGTCCGCCTCCAGGACCAGCAGGGCCGCGGCGAGCACCGGGAAGGCGATCAGCACCAGGATCGTGGTGAACAGAACGTTCCAGGTGAAGATGGGCATACGGAACATCGTCATACCGGGTGCGCGCATGCCGATGATGGTGGCGAGGAAGTTCACCGAGCCGAGGATCGTGCCGAAGCCGGAGAATGCCAGGCCCATGATCCATAGATCGGCTCCGATGCCGGGGGAGCGCTCCAGGGAGTTCAGCGGGGCGTAGGCGAACCAGCCGAAGCTCGCGGGGCCGGAGGGGACCAGCAGCGAGGCGAGCACGATCAGCCCGCCGAAGAGGAACAGCCAGTACGAGAACATGTTCAGCCGCGGGAAGGCGACGTCGGGGGAGCCGATCTGCAGCGGCACCAGCTCGTTGGCGAAGCCCGCGAACGTGGGGGTCGCGAAGAGCAGCAGCATGATCGTGCCGTGCAGAGTGAAAGCCTGGTTGAACTGGTCGTTGCTCATCAACTGCAGGCCGGGGCGCGCCAGCTCGGCGCGCATCATCAGGGCCATCAGTCCGGCGACGAGGAAGAAGACGAACGACGTGATCAGGTAGAGGTGCCCGATCTTCTTGTGGTCGGTCGTGGTGAGCCAGTCCACCAGCACCCTGCCCGGACGGCGCTCCCGCACCCGCTCCGGCTGCCCGGCCGCTCTGGTCTCCGTGCCCATCGCTGCCCCCTCGCTGTCCGCGGCTCGGCATCGGCTCGGCATCGGCTCGGCGTCCGAGTCGACCGGCTCGGCATCGGCTGGCATCGGCCCGGGAACCGTGTCGGCCCGGGCCATGATGCTAGCCCTGGAGGGGGCCGCGACAGAGGGCGTACGCGCCGTGCGGGTCACCCGGCCGGGTGATGCGGCAAATGGCGCCGGAGATATAAGGGAATCGTGAATTGTCGATGGCTCTTCAATTCCTTCGGCCGTCGTGTCGAGGACAATTCGGCGGGAGAATCGAGCCACGCCGGGAACCCCTGTCGAATTACCGTACAAACGGGTCGGGGGCGCTCGTTCGTGTGACGATCCGCAACGCAAACGCACGTCGATAAGCTGTGACAAAAGTGTGACCGGTGAGGTACGTGAGACGTCTGAAGTGGTGCTGCGCCCCCGCTTCCGTCACCGTCCGCACCCGCCTACCGTGGGTCGCATGGCACCCACACCGACTCCACCCGCCCAGCCCGACGACACCCCTGCGTCGTATGTCGGCCTGGACGCCGACGAAGCCGAGCGGCGGGCCAGGGTGCGCGGTTGGAGCACCGTCAGAGCGCTGCCGCCTGGCTCGATCATCACCCTGGAGTATCTCGCCGGGCGGCTGAACTTCGAAGTCGAGGGCGGCAGGGTGATCCGCTGCTGGCCCGGCTGACCGGGCCGCTTCCCCCGCGTTCGCCGTACAGATCACGTACATGCACCAGAGGGTGCGTCAGAACGTGCGCAGAACGTGGGCAGGATGTGCGCCCAGGGAACGGCGAAGGCCCCGGCACCGGGAAGTGCCGGGGCCTCGTGCGGCCCTCGGTCGGCTTCGGCTGACGCCCGGCTTCGGGAGGTTCAGCCGCCCGCCACGGTCCGCGAGTGCGGTGGCCGTCGGCCGCCGGACGGTGTGACCGGCGTCCGCTCCGAGCGGACCGCATGCGGTCGCGACCGCTCCGTATGACCGGACGTCCTGCCTGTCGGCGATGGGGCCGAGGGGGCGAGCCGCCCCCCTCCCACGGACACCGTCTCCGGTTCGCGCACCGGCCCCTCGGCCGGTGCGGGGGCCGGCCGGGCGTACATCCCCGGCGCGCCGGCCGGAGACGTCCTGGGACCGCCCGCCGCGACCGGCAGCGACGGCACGCCGAGCCGGCGGCGCGCCCGCCACTGCTCACGCACCGCGAAGATCCAGGCCTCCGCGCGACCGATCAGCGGTTCGCACCAGGGCAGCCCGAGCATGATCAGCAGTCCCGCCGCCCAGCCGAGCAGCACATCGCTCAGCCAGTGCGTGCCCAGATACACGGTGGTCAGGCCCACGCCCAGGGAGACCACGGCCGACAGCGCCGACAGGTGCCGCCGAGCCCGCGGCGTGGTGGCCAGATACGCCAGGATGCCCCAGGTCACCACGGCGTTCGCGGTGTGCCCGGAGGGAAATATATCGCCGCCGGCGAACAGCTCGGCCGATCCGATCTGGGTCGCGTAGTGGGGGCCGAGCCGGCCGAGGCCCAGCTTGACCGCCCCCACCGTGCAGTTGAGCAGCAGCAGCGCCGCGCCCAGGACGAGCAGTGGGCGCAGGGTGTGCTGACGCCAGGAGCGCCAGCCCAGCCAGGCCGCGACCATGACGGCCGTGGGCCCGCGCTGGCCGAGGACCACGAAGTAGTCGAGGAAGGCGTGCAGTTCCGGCCACTGCTGATAGGGCCGGAACAGCATGACCTTCCAGTCGAGCGCCACCAGCCAGGTCGACGCCAACACGGCGACGACGATGGCGAGATAGAACGCCGACGTCCCGCCGAAGAGGGCGAGACGGGTGCGGCTCATCCGCGGGATCTCTATCTTCGGCGGTTCCGGCTCTCGGTCCAGGCGGGCAAAGATGTCGGTACGCACCCAATCGACGTTACAGCGAGTGAGTGTCCGGCTCGGGCGATCCGGTCTCTTTGTGATGTCGATGTGATGTGGAGTGTGTCTCGGCTTCCGGCCAATTCCATGGATCGCCGGGAAATTCCGGCTGCCTTCTCTGTTATTTTCTCGATGATCTTCCCGGCGTCTTTTTTCGCGTGCCCGAATGTCGTTCACCGCCGCCCCGTTCGGAATTTCCCGGCCGTTCAGCGCGGGCCAAGATCCACTTTCTGGGCGGCCCGGGGCGGCCCCGGCGTGGCGTACGCCACACGCCCGCGCGCTGCCCGGTGAGAGATCCACCACGCGACCCGGGCCTGAACTCGCGTACGCTGACGTGCCGTCCCCGTCTGTCCGCCGAGCGCCCGCCGAGCGGGAGGGGGCTCGCTGGGAGGTACGTACATGTCCGGGACGACCACGGCCGGAGCACGGCTGCGGGCCGCCGGAGGCGGTGCGAACCGCTGGGTCGTCCTCGTCGTCCTCTGTGCCAGCCTGCTGCTCGTCGCCCTGGACGCGACCGTGCTCCACGTCGCCGTCCCCGCCGTCACCGAGGATCTGCGCCCCACTGGCGTCGAACTGCTGTGGATCGTCGATGCCTACCCCCTGATCTGCGCCTCGCTGCTGATCCTCTTCGGCACGCTCGGCGACCGGGCGGGCCGCCGCCGCATCCTGCTCCTCGGCTACGGCATCTTCGGCGCGGCCTCCGCGGTCGCCGCCTTCGCGCACACCCCAGAACTGTTGATCGTCGCGCGCGCCCTGCTCGGCGTCGGCGGCGCGATGATCATGCCGGCGACGCTGTCCATCCTCCGCGCCGTCTTTCCCGACCGCCGGGAGCGGGCGCTGGCCATCGGCATATGGACGGCCGTCGCGGCCGTCGGGGCGGCCACCGGCCCGGTGCTCGGCGGCTTCCTCGTCGAGAACTTCTGGTGGGGTTCGGTCTTCCTGATCAACATCCCGCTGATGGCGCTGGTCCTGCCCGTCGGACGCTGGCTGCTGCCCGAGTCCCGCGGCGCGGGCGACGGCCCCTGGGACGTCCTCGGCGCACTGGTCGCCGCGGCCGGAGTGCTCGGCGTGGTCCTCGGAGTCAAGCGACTCGGCGCGGACCGGGATCTGTACGACGCGTCCGCGGTCGTGCCGCTGCTGCTCGGGGCGGTCCTGCTCGCGCTGTTCGTACGCCGACAGAAGCGCCGCGACCATCCGCTGATCGACATGCGGATGTTCTCCCGCGCCGCCTTCTCCGCCTCCGTCGGCTGCATCGTGCTCGCCATGCTCGCCCTCGTGGGCCTGGAGCTGATCGCAGTCCAGTATCTGCAGCTGGTCCTCGGCCTCAGCCCGCTGGAGACCGGGCTGCGGCTGCTCCCGCTGACCTTCGCCGCGATGGCCGCCGGCGCCACCGGATCGCACACGCTGCACCGGATAGGCCCGCGCCGGATGGTCAGCTGGGGCTTCGCCCTGACCGCGGGCGCGGTGCTGCTGCTGACGCTGATGGGGCAGCACGACCGGCCCTGGCTGCTCACCGCCGGATTCGTCCTCCTCGGCTTCGGGCTGCAGACCACGCTCTTCGGGGCGTACGAGTCGATGCTCAGCGAAGCCCACGCCGACCAGGCGGGCGCGGCGGCCGCGATCGGCGAGACGTCGTACCAACTGGGCGCCGGCATGGGCATCGCGCTCCTCGGCAGCGTGATGAACGCGGCCTATGCGCCCTCGGTCGCCGGGCTGTCCGGAGTGCCGGCCCCGGCGGGCGCCGCCGCGGCCAAGTCCCTGGGCGAGGCCTACCAGGTGGCGGACCGGCTCGGCGGCGCGGCGGGCGAACTGCTGCGCACCACCGCGCGGCACTCCTTCGTCCACGGCCTGCACATCACGCTCGTCGTCAGTGCGGGGCTGCTGCTGCTCGGCGCGCTGGCGGCGCTGCGGCTGCCGTGGCGGATGGAGGCCGGAAGGGATGTGTGCGACGCCGCGCGGAAGGGACACGGCGAGGAGCCCGCGCGGTCGGAGCCCGTGGCTGCGGAGCCCGTGGTCGCGGAACCCGTGGCTGCGGAGCCCGTGGTCGCGGAACCCGTGGTCGCGGGGTCCGGACGGGAGTCGCCCGCGGGCGGCGCGGATGGCGCGAAGCCGTATGCGTCACCGATCCCGGAGTCACGCGCCGCCGGCGTGGCCGGCCGCGAGCCGGTGGAGGCCGCCGGGTCTGGACGGGCGGCACGCTGAGCCGTAACGTCACCCCAGCCTTGCAACTACCACTGCTAGTTTTCGCAGTGCCGTGAGTCGTGAGTCCTGAGTCGTGATTACAGTGCCGTGAGAGCCGCCGGAGGTCATGCCCATGTCCGCCCCCTCGAAGCTGCCGCCGTTCGATCCCAGCGACCCCCTCGGCATCGACGCGCTGCTCACCCCCGAGGATCTCGCCGTCCGCAGCACCGTCCGCGCCTGGGCCGCCGATCGCGTCCTGCCGCACGTCGCCGGGTGGTACGAGCGGGGCGAGCTCCCCGGCATCCGCGAGCTGGCACGTGAACTGGGCTCGATCGGCGCGCTCGGCATGTCCCTCGAAGGCTACGGCTGCGCGGGGGCGAGCGCCGTCCAGTACGGGCTCGCCTGTCTGGAGCTGGAGGCGGCCGACTCCGGCATCCGCTCACTCGTCTCCGTACAGGGTTCCCTCGCCATGTACGCCATCCATCGCTACGGCTCCGAGGAGCAGCGGCAGCGGTGGCTGCCCGGCATGGCGGCGGGGGAGACCATCGGCTGCTTTGGACTGACCGAGCCCGACCACGGCTCCGACCCGGCCGGCATGCGCACCTACGCCAAGAGGGACGGCTCCGACTGGGTCCTCAACGGGCGCAAGATGTGGATCACCAATGGCTCGGTGGCGGGCGTCGCCGTCGTCTGGGCGCAGACGGACGAGGGAATCAGGGGCTTCGCCGTACCGGCCGACACTCCGGGGCTCTCGGCCCCCGAGATCAAGCACAAGTGGTCGCTGCGCGCCAGCGTCACCAGCGAACTGGTCATGGACGACGTACGGCTGCCGGCCGACGCGGTGCTGCCCGGCGTCCGGGGGCTCAAGGGGCCCCTCAGCTGTCTGTCGTACGCGCGCTACGGCATCGTCTGGGGTGCGATGGGCGCCGCGCGGTCCTGTTTCGAGGCGGCGCTGTCGTACGCGGGGACACGCGAACAGTTCGGCAGGCCGATCGGGGGCTTCCAGCTCACCCAGGCCAAGCTCGCCGACATGGCGGTGGAGCTGCACAAGGGCATCCTGCTGGCCTGGCACCTCGGCAGGCGGATGGACGCTGGGACGCTCCGTCCCGAGCAGGTCAGCTTTGGGAAGCTGAACAATGTGCGGGAGGCGATCGAGATCTGCCGCACCTCGCGCACGATCCTCGGAGCCAACGGGATCTCGCTCGAGTACCCCGTCATGCGCCATGCGACCAACCTTGAGTCGGTGCTCACCTACGAGGGCACCGTCGAGATGCACCAGCTGGTGCTGGGCAAGGCGCTCACCGGCCTCGACGCCTTCCGCTGACGGGGCCCTGCCCTGCGGCGCCCCGTCAGCTCTGGTTGAAGAAACCGTCCTGCGGCCGCCCCGCCGACTCCCCGCTGACGATCTGCGTATCGGCGGGGGTCAGCAGGAAGACCCGGTGGGCCACGCGCTCGATCGAGCCGCGCAGTCCGAAGGTCAGGCCCGCGGCGAAGTCCACCACGCGTTTGGCGTCCGCGGGCTCCATCGAGGTCAGATTGACGATGACGGGGACGCCGTCGCGGAACAGCTCGCCGATGCCCCGTGCGTCACGGAAGCCGTCCGGGGAGACGGTGGCGATCCGCCGGCCCTGCTCCTGCGCGGAGTCGGAGGCCACTCGCACCCGGGGGTCGGTGACCCACGCATCGCTCGTCTCGGCATCCTCGGCGTACTCGTCGTCGTAGTACCGCTCGTCGCTGTCCTCGACGAGTCCCAGCCAGGCGCTCGCCTTGCGCACCGATCCCATGGACGCCTCCTTTCGCTGCGGTCTTGTGTCCGATCCGCATCCCTATGGTCGTCCATGATGCGGATCGCGCGCCAAGTGGATAGTCGCCGTGCAGGCGATTCGTGACGGTACTGGTGCAGAAGATATGGCGATTCGTCAAGGTTGTTGCCCTGTAGGCGACCTGAGGACATAAAAAATATGAGCGTCGAGCCGGACGGGTGAGGCGAGGGGGCAACCGGGTGAACGGCTGCCGCGACCCTCGCCTCGTCCGCCAACGGGCGAAGGGTCTGCCCGCGCCCCGGGGACCCGCTCCCCGCGAGTCGGCCACACGGAGGGCGAATTCCGGCCGCGTCGCAGCCCATCCGGCCAAGCAGCCGCCCCGCCCGCCCCGCCTCGCGCCCGAACACGCCCCGGTCTCCGGGGCAAGCCCCTCACCGGCCATCTCCTTGCCCCGCTCAACCGCGGACCGCCACTCCCCCGCGCGGTGATGCGCCGTCAAGGGACCTGATCAGCACCCATTCTGAGGTGCGGCGCGCCCCTGAAGCGCACTGCTTCAGCCATGTGCTCCCCGGCGGGCGGCCCACGACCGAAAGGCACCCTTGCGGGAGAAGTTGACGGCGGAAATACTCCCGAGCAGCGCTTGTCAGGGACACCGTCTGTCCGAAAACCGGACAGACTTCTGACCTTCGATCAGATATGCGCCCTGGCTGCGCCTCACGGGCCCCGAACCCCACAACGGGCCCCCGATTCCCCTCGGGAGGAATGAGAAGTGAGGATCAAGCGCACCACCCCCCGCACCCGCACGGCGAGACGCAGCCGCCTGCTCGCCGTCGCCACCGGGCTGATCGCCGCCGCGGCCCTGGCCGTACCCACCGCCAGCGCCGACTCCGCGCAGACCGGGACCTTCAGCGCCGACCGGCTTGCCGCCGCCGGCGACGCCGTCCTCGACGCGGATGTCGCGGGCACCGCCTGGCATGTCGACAAGTCGACCGGTACGGTCGTCGTCACCGCCGACAGCACGGTCTCCCAGGCCGAGATAGCCAAGATCAAGCGCGAGGCCGGAGCCGACGCCGGCGCCCTGCGCATCGAACGCACCCCCGGTGTCTTCTCCACGCTGCTCTCCGGCGGGGACGCCGTCTACGCGCCGAGCTGGCGCTGCTCCGCGGGCTTCAACGTCCGCAGGGGCGGCACGTACTACTTCCTGACCGCCGGCCACTGCACCGACGGCTACCCGAACTGGTACACCAACTCCTCGCGCTCCACGCTCATCGGCCCCACGGCCGGATCCAGCTTCCCGGGCAATGACTACGGCATCGTCCGGTACTCCAGCAGCTCGGTGTCGCACCCGGGCACCGTCGGCAGCATCGACATCACCGGCGCCGCCGATGCCTACGTCGGCATGTCCGTCTGCCGCCGCGGCTCGACGACGGGCACCCACTGCGGTCAGGTCACCGGCCTCAACGCCACGGTCAACTACGGCGGCGGCGATGTCGTGTACGGCATGATCCGCACCAACGTGTGCGCCGAACCGGGCGACAGCGGCGGTCCGCTGTACTCCGGCAGCCGGGCCGTCGGCCTCACCTCGGGCGGCAGCGGCAACTGCACCTGGGGCGGCACCACGTTCTTCCAGCCGGTCACCGAAGCGCTGAGTCGGTACGGAGTCAGCGTGTACTGACCCGGCCTGCGTCGACCCGCACCCGGCAAGCAGGCCCCCGTCCGGCAGTCGGCAGCCGGGCGGGGGCCTTCCCCATGGTTGAAAACCAGACAGGACTAGTCCTTACGCAATGCCCATGGTGCGATTGCACCTGGTGTTCGCAAACGGAATCGACCTGTGGTGATCGAGGTGGTGAAGCTCCTGTGGCCACAGCTCAGTTGTCGTGTGGGCGTCCTGAAGTCGACCTTGTGTGTGGGCGATCGGCATCGGAATAGTGGGGGGCGATCCTCCGTGTTCGACCACCCCACTGGCTCGGACGCGGCCCCCCACAGGAGGTTGTGTTGAAGCACCGACGCATGCCCAAAAGGAAAGTGGCGATGGCGGGAGGGGCGATTCTCGCCGTGGTCGCCGCGGGCGTCACCTTCCAGAGTGCGAATGCCACGGACTCGCCCAAGGAGTTCAAGGCGAAGACTCTCTCCGCGACCGCGGCCGGAAAGCTCGCCTCGACGCTGCAGCAGGACCTGGGCGCAGACGGAGCGGGTGTGTACTACGACGCCGAGGCGAGGGCCCTCGTGGTGAACGTCGTCGACGAGTCCGCGGCGCAGACCGTGCGCAAGGCGGGCGGCAAGGCGAAGGTCGTGGAGAACTCCCAGGCCGAACTGAAGTCGGCCCGGCAGACCCTCACCGACAAGGCGACCATCCCCGGCACCTCATGGGCGGTGGACCCGGTCTCCAACAAGGTGGTCGTCACCGCGGACCGCACGGTCGAGGGCGCGGAGTGGGACCGGCTCAGCCGGGTCGTCGAGACGCTCGGAGGGAAGGCGGAACTGAAGAAGTCCGCCGGGGAGTTCAAGCCCTTCGCCTCCGGCGGGGACGCCATCTTCTCGGGCGGGGGCCGCTGCTCCCTCGGCTTCAACGTCCTCAGGAACGGCGAGCCGCACTTCCTCACCGCCGGCCACTGCGGGCAGTCCGGCAGCCGCTGGTCCGACTCCCGCGGCGGCGGGCCGATCGGCACGATGCTCGACTCGCAGTTCCCCGGCAACGACTTCGCGCTCGTCAAGTACGACGACAACGCCCCGCAGCCGAGCCAGGTCAACCTCTACAACGGCACCGCCCGGCGGATAACCGGCGCGGGCGAGGCCACGGTCGGCATGGGAGTCCAGCGCAGCGGCTCCACCACCCAGGTCCGCAGCGGCCAGGTCACCGGCCTCGACGCCACGGTCAACTACGGCAACGGCGACATCGTCAACGGTCTCATCCAGACGAACGTCTGCGCCGAGCCGGGCGACAGCGGCGGCTCCCTCTTCGCGGGCGACACCGCGATCGGTCTGACCTCGGGCGGCAGCGGCGACTGCTCCTTCGGTGGCGAGACGTTCTTCCAGCCGGTGTCCGAGGCGCTGGCGGTGTACGGCGCGGAGATCGGCTGAGCTCTGACGGCCGGTCGACGCCCGGCTGTTGACGCCTGACGGGTTGACGCCCGCCCCGGACGCCCTGGCTCCGGGGCGGGCGTCAACTGCTCGGCCAGACGCCGGAACGATGTTGACAACCTCATGTGTCATCGGTCCGAGTCGCCGATGCCGATGCCGATGGTGTCGGATCACGCCGGGGCGCGTGGGGAAGTCCCCGCCCCCACCGGCCCCCCGTCCTCCTCGCCGTTGCGGCGCAGGGAGGCCATGATCAGGGTGATCGCGGTGCCGACCGCGGCCCAGGCGGACAGGACGAGCAGCGGGCCCATGACCGCGTTGCCCAGGAAGTAGGCGATGGAGCGGGCGGTCCAGGTGCCCGCGCCCGGGGGGAGGGCAGGGCCGATGGAACGCCAGAAGTCGGGGAGCAGGGGGCCGGGGACTGCGCCGCCCGCGCTGGGGTTGCCGGCGATCACGACCAGCAGGATGGCCAGGCCGATGCCCACGATCCCGAAGAGCGACTGGAGGGCCAGGGTGGCCGCGCCGACCGCGAAGACGACAAGGGCGCCGAGGCTCCACAGCGCGGCGACACTGCCCGGCAGGGCGTCCAGGACGGGGCCCGCGATCACCGCGCCGAGGAGGCCGGAGACGACGGAGTACAGGGCCATCACCGCGAGCCGGAGCAGGGCGCGGGAGCTGTTGGCGGGCCGGGCGCCCGCGCTGATCGCCAGGACCGCGGCGCAGAGATAGCCGCCCACGCACCAGCCGACCACCAGATAGAAGGAGGAGAGCCCGCCCGCGTCCCCGGCGGACGCGGGGGCGACGTCCTCGACGGCCAGGGTGCGCTGCTGTGCCCGCTCCACTTGTTCGAAGATCCTGATCAGGGCGCGGGTCTCTGCGGCGCCCTGGCCGGAGGCGGTCAGCAGGGTGTCCTCCGTCGATCGGGGGTCGATCAGCAGCGCCGCGTCGATGTCCCGCTGGAGCATCTGCCCGCGTGCGTCCTGCTCGTCGGTGAGCGCACGGGGGTCCAGCGGATCTCCCGGCAGCGCCCGCAGCCGCTCGAGCGCCTGCTCCGCCGCCTGCGGGGGCGCGACCACCGCGACCTTGACGTCCTTTGGGTCCGGATGGTGCAGCGCGCCGATGTACGAGGCGATGAACAGCAGCTGGAGAGCGAGCACGCCGATGACGAGCGCGGCGGCCCGGGGGGTGACGGCGTTCCTCAGCTCATCCGCGAACCTCATGGCCTCAACGCTCCGTGCCACTCGGCGTTCCCGCAGGTGGGAGGGGGCTGGATGGCTGAGGGGCCGGCGCGGAGAGGCGGCGCCGCCATGCATCGTACGAACGTTCGAAACTTGGTCTATGGTGGTGGAGGAGGGGGAGGTGAGACGGACTGATCCAGGAGGTGCGGGTGCCCGGCTTCACGCATCTGCACACCGTTTCCGGGTTCTCCCTGCGCTACGGGGCTTCCCACCCGGAGCGGCTGGCCGAGCGTGCCGCCGAACGGGGTATGGACGCCCTCGCGCTGACCGACCGCGACACCCTCGCCGGCGCGGTCCGCTTCGCCAAGGCGTGTGCGAAGGAGGGTGTGGGCATCCGGCCGCTGTTCGGCGTGGACCTCGCGATCGGCGACCGCGCCCCCGTCGAGGACCGGCCGGCCGAGCGGCGGCGCACCCCCGTGCGCGGCGGCGCCTTCGTGGACGAGACCGCCCCCCGCGCTGTCTTCCTCGCCCGCTCCCGTGGGGGCTGGGCCCGGCTGTGCCGGATGGTCGGCGCCGCCCATGCGGCCGCCGACGCCGGCAGTCCGCTGCTTCCCTGGGACGACAACAGCGGCGATGAGCTGACCGTACTGCTCGGCCCCGCCTCCGACGTCGGCCGCGCCCTGACCGCAGGCCGCCCCGACCGCGCGGCCAGACTGCTCGCCCCCTGGCAGGAGCGGTACGGCGACCGGCTGCGCCTGGAAGTCGTGCACCACGGCCGCACCGGCACCGTCCCCGGCTCGCTGCGCCAGGCCGCCCGCACCCTCGGCTTCGCCGCCCAGCAGGGCGTACGGGCCGTGCTGACGAACGCAGTACGGTACGCCGACCCCGGCCAGGGGCCGGTGGCCGACGTCCTGGACGCCGCCCGCCGCCTGGTCCCCATCGACCCCTCCAAGGGCCTCGACAGCGGGGAGCGCTGGCTCAAGGACGCGGCCGCCATGGCCCGCCTCGCCGAGCAGACCGCCGAGGCCGCCGGATTCCGCCGCGACACCGCGCACCGGCTGCTCGCCATGACGGAGGAGAGCGCCGCCGAATGCCTCGTCGACCCCGAAGACGACCTGGGCCTCGGCACGGTCCACTTCCCGGAGCCGCATCTGGTCGGCGCGGACCGCCGCACCCCGCAGCGGGTGCTCGCCTCCCGCGCCGCCGCAGGCATGGTGCTGCGCGGCTATGACGGCCGCCGTGCCTACTGGGAGCGGATGCACCACGAACTGGACATCATCGCCCACTGGGGCTATGCCTCCTACTTCCTCACCGTCGCCCAGGTCGTCGACGACATCCGGGCGAGGGGAATCCGGGTCGCCGCACGAGGCTCCGGCGCGGGCTCGCTGGTCAACCACCTGCTCGGCATCGCCCATGCCGACCCCGTCGAACAGGGACTGCTGATGGAGCGCTTCCTGTCCAAGCGGCGCTCCGTGCTGCCCGACATCGACATCGACGTGGAGTCCGCCCGCCGGATCGAGGTCTACCGCGCCATCATCGAACGCTTCGGCGAGGAGCGGGTCGCGACCGTCGCCATGCCCGAGACCTACCGGGTGCGCCATGCGGTACGGGACGTGGGGGCCGCGCTCTCCATGGACCCGGCCGAGATCGACGAGATCGCCAAGTCCTTCCCGCACATCCGGGCCCGCGACGCCGGCGCCGCCCTGGACGAACTGCCCGAGCTGCGCACCCTCGCCGAGCGGCGGGAGAAGCACGGGCGGCTGTGGGAGCTGGTCGAGGCGCTGGACGCGCTGCCGCGCGGGGTCGCCATGCACCCGTGCGGGGTGCTGCTCTCCGACGCCTCGCTGCTGACCCGTACCCCGGTGGTGCCCACCAGCGGGGAGTCCCTGCCCATGTCGCAGTTCGACAAGGACGACGTGGAAGACCTCGGGCTGCTCAAACTCGACGTCCTCGGTGTGCGGATGCAGTCGGCGATGGCGCACGCGGTCGCCGAACTGCGCCGTACGACGGGCCGGGAGTTCGACCTCGACGACCCGGAGCAGGTCAGGCCGGGCGACCCGGCAACATATGAGCTGATCAGATCGGCCGAGACGCTGGGCTGCTTCCAGATCGAGTCGCCCGGCCAGCGCGATCTGGTCGGCAGGCTCCAGCCGTCGACCTTCCATGATCTGGTCGTCGACATCTCGCTGTTCCGGCCTGGCCCCGTCGCGGCCGACATGGTGCGGCCGTTCATCGAGGCCCGGCACGGCCGGGCGCCCATCCGCTATCCGCACCCCGATCTGGAGGAGCCGCTGAAGGAGACCTACGGCGTCGTCGTCTTCCATGAGCAGATCATCGAGATGCTGCACATCATGACCGGCTGCGGCCGGGACGAGGCCGACCGGGTGCGGCGCGGACTCTCCCACCCCGAGTCACAGGGCGCGATCAAGGCATGGTTCGCCCAGCGGGCGAAGGCCAGGGGCTATGCGCCGGAGGTCGTCGACCGCACCTGGGAGATCGTCGAGGCGTTCGGCTCGTACGGCTTCTGCAAGGCGCACGCCGTCGCCTTCGCCGTGCCCACCTATCAGTCGGCCTGGCTCAAGGCGCACCATCCGGCCGCCTTCTACGCCGGGCTGCTCACCCATGACCCCGGCATGTATCCCAAGCGGCTGCTGCTGGCGGACGCCCGGCGGCGCGGGGTGCCGGTGCTGCCGCTGGATGTGAACCGCTCGGCAGTCGCACACCACATCGAACTGGTGTCTGGTGGAAAGGGTGAATACGGGGCCTCCGGGGCGTGGGGACTCCGGCTCGGGCTCGCCGACGTCCATGGCGTCACCGGGGCGGAGGCCGCCCGTATCGAGGCCGGACAGCCCTACACCTCCCTGCGGGACTTCTGGGAGCGGGCCCGCCCCAGCCGTCCGATCGCCGAACGGCTCGCCCAGGTCGGCGCGCTGGACGCCTTCGGCGCGAACCGGCGCGATCTGCTGCTGCATCTCGCCGAACTCCACCGCGGACACCGTGCCGCCGGGGCGTACGGCAGTCAGCTCCCGCTCTCCGACGGGCAGCGGACCGCCCGCATCGGACTGCCCGACCTCAGCGACGCCGAGCGGCTGAGCGCCGAACTGGGCGTGCTCTCCATGGATGTCTCCCGCCATCTGATGGGGGATCACCAAGCCTTCCTGGAGGAGCTGGGCGTGGTCTCCGCCCGTCGGCTGCGCGCCGCTCCGCACGGGCAGACCGTGCTGGTCGCGGGCGCGAAGGCGGCCACCCAGACCCCGCCGGTCCGGTCCGGCAAGCGGGTCGTGTTCACCACCCTCGACGACGGCACCGGCCTGGTCGACCTCGCCTTCTTCGACGACAGCCACGAGGCGTGCGCCCACACCGTCTTCCACTCCTGGCTGCTGCTGGTGCGCGGTACGGTGCAGCGGCGCGGGCCGCGCAGCCTCAGCGTGGTCGGCGCGGCTGCCTGGAACCTGGCGGAGCTGATCGAACTGCGGCGTACGGGAGGGCTCGACGCGGTCGCGGCCCGGCTGGCCCGGCAGCAGCAGCCGGGGAGCGGTGACGCCCGGCGGCAGTCGTCGGGAGATGGTGACGCCCGGCAGCAGCAGTCGGGGGACGGTGACGCCCGGCAGCAGTCGTCGGCCGACAGCGGCCGCCGCATCACCCTGTCGACCGGCTATGAGCTCAACCCCTGGGCGGACCTCCAGCCTCCGGGTGAGAAGGCCGCCACCGGACGGGCCGTGGGCAGGAAGCTGTGGCACCAGAGCCCCGGGAGCGCAGGATGATCCTCTATGTCCGCTTCCGGCTGCCTCCGATGCACGAGGCGGCGCTGCCCGAACTGCTCGCGCTGATCGGCGACATCAGTCCGGCGGTGCAGGCGCTGCCGCCCGATGCCGCGCTCGTCGACATCCGCGGGGCCCAGCGGTACTTCGGCCGGGACGCGGCCGAACTCGCCTCGCTGCTGCGGGTGCGGGCGCTCGCGCACTGCGGCGTCGACTGCGTCATCGGCGTGGGCCCCAACCCGATGCTCGCGAAGATGGCGGCGCGGGCCGCCGAGCCCGGCGCCACCCTGGCGGTGCCTGAGGAGGACGCGGCCCGCTTCCTGCGCGGCAAGCCGGTCGCCGCGCTGGAGGGCGTCGGCCCCGCGACGGCCCGTACGCTGTGCGGCTACGGTCTCGACTCCGTCGACCGGGTCGCCGCCGCACCGCTCGCCGTGCTCCAGCGGATCGTCGGGGCGCGTGCCGGGCGCGAGCTGTGGGAGCGGTCGCACGGCATCGACCGCACGGCGGTCGTCCCGAACGCCGCTGCCCGCTCCCTCGCCGCCGAACGGTCCTTCCCGCTTGATGAACTGGACCCGGAGCGGCACCGGCGCGCACTGCTGTCGATCACGGAGGAACTGGGCGCCAGGATGCGTGCCGAGAAGCAGGTGTGCCGGTCGCTGACCCTGGTCGTGCGGTACGCGGACCGGTCGACCACCACCCGCTCCCGCACCCTGCGCGAGCCGAGCGCCCACTCGGCCGCGCTCACCTCCGCCGCATACCGGCTCCTCGGCTCGCTCGGGCTGCAGCGGGCCAGGGTGCGGGGCCTGACGCTGCGTGCGGAGGACCTCACCCCGGCCGAACGGGCCGCCCGGCAGCTGTCGCTCGACCCGGAGGACGAGCGGGCGCGCCGGATCGAGGCGGTCGCGGACCGGGCCAGGGCCCGGTTTGGCCCGAAGGCGGTCATTCGGGGTTCCCTCGCCGCGTGACGCCTGCCCGCGCGGCTGGTTTCACGCAGGTGATGCGCCTTCAGTTTTTACCGACGCGTAACTTCCCAAGCACTTCCTACTTGTGCGTAACTTGACCTGAGCGCAGCAGTTACAGCCATCAGGCGCACCCCCACGCCTGCGCTGATGTCATGACCATGCCATCACTTCTCCCTTGAGCCGCAAGGAGACTGATCGATGCTGCCCTGGAAACACGCCCGCAGACTCCTCACCGCCCTGCTGCTGGCCATCGCCTTCGCCCTCGTCCCCGCAGCCGCCGCCCATGCCGGCTCCGCCCCCAGCAGCGGCTGGAACAACTACTCCTGCAAGCCGTCCGCCGCCCATCCGCGGCCCGTCATCCTCGTACACGGAACCTTCGGCAACTCCGTCGACAACTGGCTCGGCCTCGCGCCCTATCTCGTCAAGCGCGGCTACTGCGTCTTCTCCCTCGACTACGGGCAGCTCCCGAACGTGCCCTTCTTCCACGGGATCGGCCCCATCGACAAGTCGGCCGAGCAGCTCGACGCCTATGTCGACAAGGTGCTCGACGCGACCGGAGCGGCAAAGGCAGACCTGGTGGGACACTCCCAGGGCGGCATGATGCCGCGCTACTACCTCAAGTTCCTCGGCGGCGCGGACAAGGTGAACGCCCTGGTCGGCCTCGCCCCCAGCAACCACGGCTCCACGCTGCACGGACTGAGCGGGCTGCTGCCGTACTTCCCCGGCGCCGCCGACCTGATCTCCGAGAAGACCCCCGCCCTTGCGGACCAGATCGCCGGCTCGCCCTTCCTCACCAAGCTCAACGAGGGCGGGGACACCGTGCCCGGAGTGCAGTACACCGTCATCGTCACCAAGTACGACGAGGTGGTCACCCCGTACCGCTCCTCGTTCCTCGACGGGCCGAACGTACGCAACGTCGTGGTCCAGGACCTGTGTCTCCTGGACTTCTCGGAGCATGTGGCGATCGGGCTGTTCGACCGGATCGCCTTCCACGAGGTGACCAACGCCCTGGACCCGGCGCACGCCACGCGGACGACGTGCGCCTCGGTCTTCGACCGGCCCTGAGCCCCCCGGCCCGACGCCGTCGGGTCAGCGGCCGACGGCCTTGCGGCGCACCGTGGCGAACAGCATCGCCGAGCCGAGGGCCAGCACCGCGGCCCCGCCGACCGCAAGGTACGCGGTGCCGCTGTCGCTGCCGGTCGCGGCGAGCTTCTCGCCGCCTGCGGAGCCGTTCGCCTCGGGGGCGTTGCTCCCGGGGGCGGGCGGCTCCGCCGCGAGCTTCTGGGCGTTCTGGGCGTTCTCGGCGGTCTTGCCGTCCGCGGGCTTCCCGGCGGGCTTCTCCGCCGGAGCCGGCGCCTCCTGCTCCTGGTTCTGCTCCTGCGGCGCGTGCTCACCGTGCTCGTCACCGCCGTGCCCGCCGTGCGACACCGTCGACTCGTCCGTGCCGGCCTCGATCTGCTCCTCGGTGGGAGCGGACGGGGCCGGCGCGGGCGCGCCCCCGCCGCTGTCCTCGCCGAAGACGACGTCGGAGCAGGTGTAGAAGGCCTCGGGGGAGTCCGAGCGCTGCCAGATCGAGTAGATCAGATGCCGGCCGGACTTCTTCGGCACGACGCCCTCGAAGACGTACTCGCCGTTCACCAGCTTGGGGTCGGCGACCGTGGCGAACGGCTTCTCCTCCAGATCCGACCACTTCAGCGGCTTCGTCGGGTCATAGCCGTCCTTGGTGATGTACAGCTCGAACCCGCCCCGGTGCGGGGCCGTCGCCTTGTAGCGGAAAGTGTGGCTGCCGGAGCCCAGCTTGGATGCAGGCCAGTCGGCGCGCGGCAGATCCAGTCCCTTGTACTTGTCGCGGCCCGCACTGCACAGCTTCCCGTCCGGGACGATCTGACGGTGCCTGCCCGCGGCGTCGCCGATGTTGACCTCGTTCCAGTCGTAGAAGGCCTGTGTCCCGCTGGCCGCGATCGCCGCCTTGCAGGCCGCCGACTGAGGGCTCTCCGGCCCCTCTGCGTAACAGGCGGAAACCCGGCTGACCGGATCCGTCATCGAGCCGTGCGCGGCGGCAGGGACAGCGGACAGCCCCGCCAGCGCGAGCGGTACGACGCCGAGGACGGCGACCGGGGCGACCTTGCGGCGAACGGTCATGACGTGTTTCTCCTTCGAGCAGCGTGAGGGGACCCGGGGCGGTGCTCGCACAGACGGCGCGGCCCCCCGTGGACTGCGGCGCCGTCCACTCGAACCTCGCCCCGGCGATCAGCAAACTAGCCGCCCGAAACCGTGAAACCGCCTGATGGGAGGGGGAGATGGCGATCCTTATGGTCGCGTTAAGGAACGGCTAAGAGGGGGCTCAGGACGACACCCGCCGACGCCCGCCTGGCCACTCCGTTACAACGGACTCCGTCCGCAGTCGTCCATGGGGAGCCGTCCCGTGTCCTCTGGGGACGGCTCCCCGTTCGACTCCCGACCGGCGAGCCGGCTCGATGCGACCGACGGGCCCGACGGGACTGGGCGCAACCTGCCTCAACCGTTCCGTGTCGACCTCGCCCGTATTCGACTACCTAGGTAGACGGCCATCCTTCTACCTAGGTAGAGTGCTGGTTATGTCGGCTGTGAAGATGACACCGCACACCCAGACAGTGCTGCGTGCGCTCCTTGGAAGGGGTGTCGACGGGGCGCGTCGCTCGATGGTGCTGAACGAGGGGCTCTACGGGCTGGAGCTGTCCAAGATGTCAGGGTTGCCGA
This sequence comes from Streptomyces sp. MUM 178J, assembly GCF_022414575.1. Classification (GTDB taxonomy): domain Bacteria; phylum Actinomycetota; class Actinomycetes; order Streptomycetales; family Streptomycetaceae; genus Streptomyces; species Streptomyces chengmaiensis. The sequence goes on from NZ_JADWYQ010000013.1 coordinate 38,298, forward strand.
ACGGCACCCTCTTTCCGATCCTGGAACGCTTGCGTCAGGCGGGGTGGGTTGAGCGGTACTGGGAACAGGACGACATCGCCGAGGCTGAGGGACGTCCCCGGCGTCGTTTCTATCGGATCACCCCGAAGGGAGCTGACGTCGCCCCTCTCGCCTTGGCGGAGGCGGCCGCTACAGCATCTGCTGGCTCAGCGTCGAGGTTTGGACGCCCTGGTGTGGCAGGAGGGGTCGGATGAGAGTGGAGGTCGACGCCTGGGATGAGGGCGGCGACTCGCCATTCGTGGGGGGTGTCGACCTGTCGACGAGGCAGGATCCCGCTCGGGTCGTGCCAGCGCAGCAGGGTTCGGGTCTTCCCAGAGGATGGCTCGTTGAGGAGGGGAACGGCTTGCCGTTCGTGGGGGGTGTTGAAGTCCCGGAGGTCCTGGATGCGCTGGGTGCAACGTTAGACGCAGCTGCCTCTCGGAATCCCGAGGTGTTCCCGGAGGAGCCATTCCCTGCCGGAGCGTCGCAGGCTCGCTCAGACCCGGGTAAGCATGTGCTTCGCGTCGTCGCGTTGCTTCTACCGGGAGATGAGCGGTCCGATTGGCTGGAGGAGCAGCGTGGATACCTGGCGGATATGTTCAGCAGCAGGGCTCGGTGGGCCTGGATCGCGGCGCAGCTCATCGCCATGCCTCGATATGTGTACGCGGTACGTACAGGCAGTGAGACGGAGTCGATGTGACCACTCAACCGCCTCACCCTCCGTCCACTGAAGCGCTGCTGACTCAGCGGGCAGTGTTGGTACTGCTCGCTGCTGCATTCATCGGCACGGCTGCTGGAGTGTTGACATATCTCAGTGCGGGCAACGCTGCTGGCGCTCTGCTCGCGGGACTCACCGGTTTCGGTGCTAGCACCCTGGGGCTACACCAGCTGATTGGCTGAAAAGCGGCTTGAAGCACCTACCGCTAGGCTCGGGCTGTGCCGTTCTCGCCACCGGCGCGAGGGACTGACAGCAAGGGCTGGTGATCACCGCTTCGAGTACAACCGTACGCGAGTGAGTCCGTTGGTCGGTTGGTTGACCCCAAGGTGTGGGCCCGAATCCTGTGGACTGTGCGGCCGAATCGGTGGCATCGTCAGCGATCGTGACTGAGCACGGTTTCCTGGCGTTGGCGCCGCAATACACCACGACATCCGAGCTGCTCTCGACGGCGGCGCATCGGCGGGGGATGGATGTAGAAGCGCTTCTCGCCCATGGCGGTGCGGGCACCGCCATAAAAAGGCGTGGTGGCCACTACTATGGCGGCCCTGCTTTCGCGGCACGCGTCGTGGACGCCCTTGAAGTCGCGCTCTTGGAACCATCTGACGACTGGCTGGCCACGCTGCCCTACGAGTACACCGGTCGGCATATCGCCATGGCGACCCTGGGCGAGGCGGGCCGTCTGTCCCGGCCAGCGTTCGTCAAGCCGCCGAGTGACAAGAGCTTCCCGGCCGCCGTCTACGCCAGCGGTAGTTGCCTCCCGACAGGGCCGGAGCTATCACCGGACGTGCCGGTACAGATCAGCGATGTGGTGACCTGGGCAGCGGAGTTCCGCCTGTACCTCCTGGACGGCGAGGTCCGCACGGGTTCGCAGTACGCCACCTTCGGCCGTCTCGAGGCCGAGCGGCTGGACGGGCACCGGTATGAAGACGCTGTCCTGGAGTTCGCGGACGATCTCCTGGCCATGAACGGCGGTGGCCTGCCCAGCGCGGTGGTGGTGGACATCGGACTCCTTGCCACGCCTGAGCACGACGCCGCCGACCAGTGGGCGGTGGTCGAGGCGAACATGGCGTGGTTCAGCAATTGCTACGCCGCAGACCCTGACCGGGTCCTGGATGTCGTCCTGCGCTCAGCCGGCCCGCGGACACAGATGGCCGAGCGAGACCGCCCGTTCTGCCAGAACATCGAGGGTGCTCACCTGGCTGGCTGAAATGCCGGTGTGATCACTGACAACAACCGTGCCGCCCCGACGATCGCTGCCAAGCGCCGTGCCGATCTCGTGACAACTACTACGCTCCACTGCCCGGTCTCGCTGGAGGCGGGGCAGTCCCGCTCCATCTGAGGCGTCTGCCCTCGGCCCCTCGCATTGGCTGAGACACCGAAGGCGAGCGGCTCACCGTTGCGGGCAGATCTGCCCGCAGCAGTTCGGGTTGAACGAGACGGTACGCACCGGTCGTCTCGTTCGATCCGAGGCGTGCAGGTCAGGGAGCCGCTATGCCTCACCTTCAGCGAGACCGGACATCCGCCTACGCAGATCCCGCAGGTCAGCACCGATCTTGGTGACGGCTATCGTGCTGCGGCGCACCACAGGTGTTCGGCGGGGTCGCGGCAACGGTGACCTGGGCGGTCCAGGACCCGGGTTCCCAGCGCGGAGCCCAGGTCACGTCGACGTCAGCGTCGTGGAAGTCGTGTGCGAGTCCCACCACCATGGCCGCCGTGGCGGCCTGTGCCTCGGCTGGGTCGGCGTTGACCGGCACGTCGGCGAGGCGCCCGCAGAGCATCCCGCCTTCCATGGAGAGGACACTGTGACGCCAGCCTTCCGGCGTCGCGAGCAGGACGATGTCCTTCGGCATGCCGAAGGGAGGTCGCCACTTCTTCTCCCGCTCTCGCCTCACCATGGAGCCATCCAACCTCGTCGGCTTCCTGACGGTTCAGGCGGGTGGAAACTCAGGTGCCGCGGCGGGGCTTGGTGCCGACCCTGTGATGGGCTGGGTGGGCTTATGCCTGACTGGTAGCGAGGACCCGCCCGACCCCGTGGCGAGATGCCGGTCGCTGCTTCTTCGAGCCTGGCGGGCGGCCCGGACCCGGGCGGGAAGGTTTCGGTGCACCAGCCGGGGAGCCGGTCTTCGTGCGCAGGTGTCTGAACCCTCGACGGACCCGAGCGGGTGTGAGCTTGTTCGGCGGAGTCGGCTTCTCCCAGGGCCCGGTCCCATGCCTGCGCGGTCGCGCCTCCTATGCGAGCAGATCGGTCAGCTTGCCCAGCCGCGCCATCAACTCCAGCTCGTCCAGCGCCTGCACGGCCCGCTCCGCGGCCTCCGGGTCGCGCTCCGCGAGACCGCTCGCCGCGAACTCGTCCTCGTCCAGCCGCAGCACGGTTGCGCCGTCGTGCGACACCCACAGATCCAGGTCCAGATCCTCCGCGGTCAGCTCACCGCCAGAGAACGCCACCGGGCGGTTCACATCGCAGTACCAGCCTTTCAGCATCCCGTCCCCGGTGCGGACCTCCTTCACCGAGTACCAGCGGTCCCGCCAGTAGTGCTCGGTGAAGACATCGCCCGGCTCGAAGCGTACGAACCCGAAGTCGCGGCCGCCCTCGCCCGCCCAGGGGGCCCGGACGGTGAGCCGTACGCCGTCGTCGGCCAGCAGCTCGGCCCCGTAACGGATCTTCGTACGGCCGGACTTGACCAGGCGTACCTCAACCGAGCGTGCGGACATGGCGGACCTCCGAGGCGCAGATCTGGTAGCCGAACCACTTGTTCACCGCCAGCATCGGGGCGTTGCCGGTGTCATTCCCGGTGAACGCGTCCGTGTACCCGGCCTCGCGGGCCCGGCGCAGCGAGTGGGTCTTGGCGAGCTTGGCGAACCCCCGGCCGCGGTGGGCACGCAGCGTTCCCGTCATACCGGTCGCATAGCGGGTGTCGCCGTCGGTGTGGGCCGCGGTGAAGGCCGCGACCTCGCCGTCCACGAGGACGACCGTGGTCAGCTCGCGGTCCAGCAGCGGGTTGTGCCAGACGTCGGCCAGCCAGGCCTCGTAGTCGCTCAGCGCCACGCCGATGTCGCCCGGCTCATCGGCCGTGACCTCGGCGTCCGCCCGGAAGAGCGGGCGCGGATCTGCCGCGAAGCCGGCGGCGGTCCGCAGCTCCACCCCTGGCGGCAGCCGTTCGGGCAGCTCGGGCAGCGGGGTGTGCACCAGGTCGAGGCGCTGGAAGAAGGAGGCGCGGGAGGGCCGGTAGCCGCGCTTCTCGGCGAAGGCCAGACAGCGCGGCTCGTCGGTGACCCAGGCGAAGATCTCCCGTGCGCCCTCGGCGGTGAGATGCTCCTCGGCGGTGCGCAGCAGCAGCCCGCCGGCCCCCGACCCCAGATGATCGGGGTGGGTCTGCGGATTTACGTACGCCTGGCCCGGCTCGGGTGCGTCGTGGGCGAGACCTGCGTACGCCTGGGCGATGATCTCCCCGTCCAGCTCGGCGACCAGCAGCCGCTGCCTCCTGTCGGGGTGGGCGCCCTCCACGCTGTGGAGGACGGACCGCGGGGTCGCCACCATGAAGGGCACCGCGGCCCTTCTGACGCGGCAGACGGCCGTCGCGTCCGCGGGTCGGAAGTCACGCACGATCACAGTCATGGACGTCGACGCTACGTGCCGTCTGCGGCGTGCCGCCTCTCATTTTCGGGTGTCCGACAAGCGCGCCGCCGTGGCGGAGGCCGACGGATTCACGGCTGTTGCCGCCGGACCCTGGGGCCGCTGCTGCGGGCCGCGCACGAGAACGTGCACGGGTGAGATGTCGGCCGCGGTGACGTGCCAGCCGCGGGAGGCGAGCCAGATCGCCTCGGCGCCGCTGCCGCATCCCGCATCCAGCGCCGTGCCCGGTGCAAGGCCTGCGGTCTCATGAGCCAGGTACGGGTTCGGCGGGTTGCCGCCCAGGGACCCGGGCCCCCCGGCGCGCCCCTGTTGCCAGTGCCGCTCCCAGTAGTCCCTGTCGAATCCGTGTGTCGCAGGACGCCCTACTCGTTCGCGACGATCTTGTGCACCCCTCTGCGGGTGCGTTCCTCGGTGCGTCCTCACGGTGCGGAGAGAGAAGGCAGAAGTGCAAGCACTGTTGCCGAATGGCAAAATAGAAGAGTGGATGAAGCCATTGACCGCACCCTTGACGCCGTCGGGCCGAGGCTGAAACGCCTTCGGCTGCATCGAGACGTCACGCTCGCCGATCTCGCAGAGGAGACCGGCATCTCCACCAGCACCCTGTCCCGGCTCGAGGCGGGCCTGCGACGTCCCACGCTCGGCCAGCTGCTGCCGCTCGCTCGCGCCCACGGGGTCACACTCGACGAACTCGTCGACGCGCCGCCGACCGGCGACCCCCGCGTCAATCTGCGTCCCGTCTCGTGCAGCGACGGCTCGGTCATCCTGCCGCTGACCCGTAAGCCCGGGGGGATCCAGGCCTACAAGTTCGTGCTCCCGACCGGAAGCGACGACGCCGAACCCGACCTGCGCACCCACGAGGGCTACGACTGGGTCTATGTCCTCAACGGAACGCTCCGCCTGGTGCTCGGCGAACACGACATCGTCCTCAAGCCCGGGGAGGCCGCGGAGTTCGACACACGCACCCCGCACTGGTTCGGGGCCACCGGAGCCGGTCCCGTGGAGTACCTGAGCCTCATCGGGAAGCAAGGCGAGCGCGCGCATGTCCGCGCGGCGCCGAGGCATGGCTTCGCCGAGTGAGAGAGGTCCCGGGCGCCGGGGGAGCGGCCGGGGGAGAATCGGCGGATGACCTTGAAGATCGCCATCGCCGCGGACTCCTCCGCCGCCCCGTACGAACAGCTCCGCGCGCAGATCGCCGAGCAGGCCCGGTCAGGCGCGCTGCCCGTGGGCTACCGGATGCCGACGGTCCGCGGCCTCGCAGAGGAACTCGGTCTGGCCGCGAACACCGTCGCCAAGGCGTATCGCGTGCTGGAGTCCGACGGAGTGATCGAGACCCGCGGCCGTCACGGAACCTTCATCGCCGCGGCAGGTGACGCGGCGCAGCGTGAACTGGCAGCCGCGGCCATGGCCTTCGCGGAACGCGCCCACCGTCTGGGCCGGCCCCATGACGCGGCCCTGGCCGCGGCGCGTGACGCGCTCCGCGCGGTGTACGGCGAGTAGCCGGCCACTCTGGGGTCCTTCCTCTCCCGCCCCTTCCCGAACCTGGGGCTCCGCCTTCGGCCCCGTACGGTCTTCGGCCGTGTCCTCAAGCGCCGGACGGGCTGCTTTCCCAGCCCCGGTGCTTCGAGCGCCAGGGGTGCCGGGGCGAAAGCCCCGGTTCGGGGACGCCCCCGGACGCCGTCAGAGATACAGCCCCGCGTCCGCCGTCGTGTTCTGCGCGGGGACGGACGCGGGCGACGTGCCCCGACGCAGCGCGAAGAGCTCCGCCAGGGTCGCCCCCTCGCGGCCCACGCCCTCCTCCGTGCCCAGCCAGTTCACCGCCTCGGTGCGGGTCAGCGCGCCCACCTCGATGCGCGCCAGGCACCGGCCGGGTCGTACCACCGCCGGGTGGAGGCGTTCCAGGTCCTCGTTGGTGGTGACCCCCACCAGCACATTGCGGCCCTGCCCCAGCAGACCGTCCGTCAGGTTGAGCAGCCGGGACAGCGCCTGGCCCGCGGTGTGCCGGGCCTCGCCGCGGATCAGTTCATCGCAGTCCTCCAGGAGCAGCAGCCGCCAGCGGCCCCGCGCCGTGCCCTCGTCCTCGCCGATGGCGATGTCCATCAGATAGCCGACGTCGTTGAAGAGCCGCTCCGGGTCCAGCACACAGTCCACCTGGCACCAGTCGCGCCAGGAGCGGGCCAGAGTGCGCAGCGCGGTGGTCTTGCCGGTGCCCGGCGGGCCGTGGAGCAGCAGCAGCCGTCCCGAGATGTCGTCCGGCGTCATCTTCATCAGCCGGTCCATCGCGTCTGCCACCGGCGCGGTGTAGTTGGGCCTGACGTCGTCCCAGGCCCCGGCGGTGATCTGCCGGGTGGTCCGGTGCGGGCCGCGTCGCGGCGAGACGTACCAGAACCCCATGGTCACGTTCTCCGGCTGCGGCTCGGGTTCGTCGTGCGCCCCGTCCGTGGCCTGCCGCAGCACCTTCTCGGCCAGTTCGGAGGTGACGGCGGTGACGCTGACGTCCGCGCCCCTGTTCCACCGGGACACCAACAGCGTCCAGCCGTCCCCTTCGGCGAGCACGGCGCTGCGGTCGTCGTCGCGCGCGGTGCGCAGCACGGACGCGGACGGCGGCAGCAGGGTGGCGCCCGGCTTGACGCGGTCGATCGTGGAACTGTGCGAGTACGGCTGCTCGCCCGTCGCGAACCGGCCGAGGAACAGCGCGTCGACGACATCGGACGGTGAATCGCTGTCGTCGACGTTGAGCCGGATCGGCAGAGCGTCATGAGGCTTGGCAGGCATGCGCCCATGATCCGGCACCGCGCCGCCGCGCGCACGGGCTTTTGCCCGGCGATGCCCCATCCCGCGCCGGTGCACCCCCGTGCATCAGTCAGCCGTCCCTGATGCCCTTCCGGACTCGGTGAGCAGCGTGTACGCCCGGCGGGTACGCCGCACGACCGCGTACCCCTTGGTGAGGGCGCGGTCCTTCGCGAAGGCGCGGGTCACGCCCAGGGGGCCGGAGTCGAGCATGCGGCCGAACTCCGCGATGCTCGTGGAGCGGCGCACGGTGAGCCGTTCCAGGGCGTACGGCCCCTGTCGGGGCCGGGCCAGGGCATTGCCCACCGCGAGGGACTGCGCGAAGCCCGCCGCCCGGACCGCATGGCGCACCCGGCGGCTGGAGTAGCCGTACGGATAGGCGAAGGACGTCGGACGGACCCCCGACTCCCGGGCGATCAGGTCCCGGCAGCGCACGGTCTCGTACCACAGCAGCGCGTCGTCGAGCTGGTCGAGCTGGGGATGGGTGTGGGTGTGGCCGCCGATCTCCATGCCCGCGGCGGCCAGCTCCCGCACCTGGCCCCAGTCGAGCATGGTGTCGAGCGCACCGCCCTCGTCGTACGGGCCGCGCAGCCAGCCCGTCGAGACGAACACGGTCGAGACGAAGCCGTGCTCGGCGAGGACGGGGAGGGCGTGCCGGTGCACGCCCTCGTAGCCGTCGTCGAAGGTGATCAGCACGGGCCGCCGCGGCAGTGCCGGGCCGCCGGGCCGCCAGGCGTCGGCCAGCTGCCCCGTGGTCAGCGCGGTGAAGCCGCGCTCGGCGAGCAGCCGCGTCTGTTCCGCGAAGGCGGAGGGGGACACGGACAGGCCGTAGGCGGCGTCGGACGGCTCCTGCCCCACCGCGTGGTACATGAGGACGGGGACGGTCGGGCTGGTCACCCCGGTGCGCCTTCCTGGATCGGTTGCGGGGGTCCGGCCGTGGCCGCCGCGGACGGCTCCGGCGGGCGGATCGGTCCGGACGAGAAGGTCACGGCTCCTCTGCGGGCCCGGACGCTGCCCACCGCATAGCCGCCGGCCGCCGCGGCCACCCCCGCGACGATGGCGCCTGCCCGGCCCGCGCCGCCCGCGCGGCCCAGCAGGGCGTCGCGCACTCCGCGCACGACACCGGCCGGCAGCACCCGGGTGGTGTACCGGCGTTCGGACGCCAGTCCTTTGCCGGCCCCGACGCTGCGGGCCACCAGGGCCTTGGAGAGCCCTTCGGCGTAGGCGCGGGTGCGGAAGTAGCCGAACCTCTCACGGGCGAGCGGCACCTTGTGGTGGATCACCGCACGGTCGTCGATCAGCAGGACCGCGCCGGGCAGTGCGGAGGCGAGCCGGATGCACAGTTCGGTCTCCTCACACCCCAGTGGTCTGCGGTCGCCGTCGCGTCCGATTCCGGTGGCGAACCCGCCCGAAGCGTCGAACGCGCTGCGCCGGAAGGAGGCGTTCCCGCCCAGCACATTGCGCACCCGCACCCGGCCGGGCGGCAGCCCCCGGTAGGTGCAGCCGACGATCCAGTCGAACTCCTCCGGGAACCAGGCCGGTCTGCGGCCGGAGGCCCAGGCGGGCAGCGTGCGCCCGCCGACCGCCACGACCCGCTCGTCGTCGTAGGCTTCCGCGAAGCGGCGCAGCCAGTCCCGTTCGGCGACGGCGTCGTCGTCGAGGAAGGCGACGAACTCGCCGCGGGCGGCGGCGATTCCGGTGTTGCGGCCGGAGGAGAGGCCGCGGGGGCCCGCGTTGGCGAGCACCCGCACCTCCTCACCTTCCGCCCGGCGGCGGCCCCCCTCGCCCTGCCGCTGCTCCGGGGACTCCTCGAACTTCTCGCGGAGCCGGGTGAGCAGGGCGGGGTTGTGGTCGACCACCAGCAGGGTCTCCAACGGCGGCAGCGACTGGCCGCGCACCGAGCCGACGGCCGCCAGGATGTCCTCCCAGCGGTCCTCGGTGTAGACGCAGACCACCACCGAGAACCGCCGGTCGTGAGGGTTGTCGTCCGAGTGGGGCTGGCTCAAGAGAGCTCTCCCCGGGCGGATTGGACGCTCTTGACGTTCAGAGTGACGGCCGGCCTGCGGCGCGCCGCTCTGCGGACACCCTTCTCCTTCGTGATCACCTTCAGTACGCGCAGCCCGTCGCGTACGGCTCTGAGGTTGCTGACGCCGTGGATGCGCAGGTACTCGTGGCTGGGCACCTCCTGGACCCGCAGCCCCGCCTTGACGACGCGGATGTTCATCAGGGTCTCGATCTCGAAGCCGGTGCAGTCGAGGCTGATGCTGTCCAGGCAGTGCCGCCAGAAGGCGTTGTACCCGTAGCACAGGTCGGTGTAGCGGGCCCCGAACTTGGCGTTGACGGCGGCGCACAGGATGCGGTTGCCGAGCTTGCGGATCGGGGTCATGTCGTCCGTGCCGCCGCCGTTGGCGAAGCGCGAGCCCTTGGCGAAGTCCGCGCCGGAGACCAGGGCGGAGACATACGAGACGATCTCCTCGCCGTTGGCCGAGCCATCGGCGTCGACCATGACGATGATGTCGCCCGTGCAGGCCGCGAACCCGCTGATGAGCGCATCGCCCTTGCCCTTGCCGACCTGCTGGACGACTTTGACGTCCGGCCACAGCTCGCGGGCCACCTCGACCGTGTCGTCGGTGGAATTTCCGTCCACCAGTACGACTTCATGAATCCAGTCCGGCAGCGTCTTGAACACATGCGGAAGATTCTCCGCCTCGTTCATCGCGGGAATCACCACGCTCACCGGCGGGGCGATCGCCAGATGCGAGGAGATCGGTCGATAGTTATCGACTATTCGTGCGGATTGGCTCGCCGACTGCTGTTCGGCTGCTGCGGGACGCAGCGCTGAGCTCATACGTCTTTCTCCCTCTCCACCGGTGGACCGCCCACCCCCGGGCGGCCCGGATGAGTTTCCGGTTTGAAAGGGGGGTTGTTCTCCTCCGTCCATGACGAGGCAAGCCTCGTGTTAGACGGTTGAGCAGGCATGACCGGCCGTCGTGCGACTGGCCCCGCTGAATCGGGCGAAACGATTTCGGGCATGGAGAATCGAAGCTCGAATCGACGGGTGAAAGCCGCTGACGGCACCCCCCTACCGCACCCCCAGTCGGTCCAACGCGACGCCTAAGCCCTCCCCTTGAGCCGCCTTGCAAGTTGGACCGTTGCGGGTCGGTGTATGACGATATTGATGTTTAAGACTGTATGGCAAGACCTAGACGGAAGCCTCACTCTTTTACTTTTCTGATACCGAATTAGGTATCGAATCCGGAACGGACTGATCGAATTCGCTTGGCTCCCTGTCGGAAGCGATCAGTCGACTCGAGGTCGGCCGACCACTCGACTCCGCATCGCGGACGCGCCGCCGCGCCGCCGCGAGCGGGGGCAGAGCGGTGAGCGCGGCGACGGCGACCACCGCCTGGCCGGCCGTCAGGAGCTCTTCGACGACGACCGCGTGGGCGGCCGCGAGATCGATGAAGAGCGCGCCGGCGGTGGCCGTCGCTGCGCGGGTCGCCGCGTCCAGCCGCCGCGGCAGCGCCGCGGCGAGCCCGCAGGCGGGCCCTGCGAACAGAGAGAAGAGAACGAAGTGGGCGCGCAGTGGCGAGTGCGCCTCGATGAGAGCCAGCGTGATGCCGACCCCCGAGACCGCAGCCGCCGCCCCCGCAAGCACCGGCAGGAGGTCCGCCCCGACCGCCGATGGCTTGTCACTGATCGTCCGCATGGCCGACTTTGCCCCCCAAGGCGTCGGATGCCCGAACCTCAATGCTGCTGAGTCGGCGACGCTCCGTCAAGGAGCCTTCGTATGAACGAAGGACGGCCGAAGGAGGGATCTCCCGAACTTCTTGGCATGGACACTTCCGGTCGGCGGGGGCGGCTGCTACGACGGTGAGGCAGAGATCCTGCAAAAGGGAGGTTCCATGAAACTGTCCCGAGCCGCGGCACTCTCGTCCTCGCTCCTCCTCTCCGCCGTCCTCGCCCTCACGGGAGCGGGCGCTGCGCAGGCCGACTCCACCACGCAGGCGGTGGACTACGCAGCCCTCGGCGACTCGTACTCCTCCGGACTCGGCGCCGGCAGCTACGACAGCTCCAGCGGCGGCTGCAAGCGCAGCACCCGCGCCTACCCCCGGCTCTGGGCCGACGCGAACGCGCCGTTGTCCTTCGCCTTCACCGCCTGTGCGGGCGCCCGCACAGATGATGTGACAGCCAGCCAGCTCGGCCCGGTGAACTCCGGCACCGATCTCGTCTCCATCACCGTCGGCGGCAACGACGCCGGCTTCGCGGACGTCATGACCACCTGCGTCCTGCAGTCCGACTCCGCCTGCCTCAACCGCATCGACGAGGCGAAGGCATATGTCGACACCACCCTGCCGGGCAAACTCGACGCGGTGTACGCGGCGATCAGCGCCAAGGCGCCGTCCGCCCGCGTGGTCGTCCTGGGCTACCCGCGCTTCTACAAACTGGGCGGCAGCTGCTCGCTCGGCCTGAGCGAGCGCAAACGGGCCGCCATCAACGACGCGGCGGATCACCTCAACGCCGCGACGGCCAAGCGTGCAGCCGACCACGGCTTTGACTTCGCGGATGTCGTGCCGGGGTTCACCGGGCATGAGATCTGCTCGGGGGCGTCGTGGCTGCACAGCCTGAAGTGGTTCAACATCAGCGAGTCGTACCACCCGACGGCTGCGGGGCAGTCGGGTGGGTATCTGCCGGTGTTCAGATCACACGCGTAGGCCCCCGGCAGCCGAGCGCGTCTTCCCCAGCCCTCCCCCTGCGCCCCGGGTGCGTGGGGGCCGGAGGGGCTGAACTCCAGCCCCTCCGGCGTTCCAGGAGCGGGGCCCGGGGGTGGAGCCCCGTGACCGGGGCCTGGGACGGAGCCCTGGTCCGGGAAGGGGCGGGGGAGCCCCCCGTCACTCGCCCTCCGCCGCAGGGCTCCCGCCATCCGCGGAGTAGGACGGCTCACCCGTCGGCGTCTCCTTCGGTTCGCAGGCGACCCAGAAGCCGACCCAGGCCGAACGTGCCCGCACGGGACTGCGGACCTCCACGGCGATTCGGTCTCGGTGCGTCTCGCCCTGGCGGTGGGTCAGCTCGGTGTGATTGACATACTGCCGCTTCGGCCCGTCCTCGGCGAACACAAGTGACTTCCAGGGCGTCGGCCGCCCCATGCCGGTGCTCGTGCCGCTGTCGGTCACCCAGCGGTACTCGACCTCCGCCGGGGTGCGGCCCACCGTGATGGTCGCCTGGAAGTGCGGGGCCTGCTCCCGGGGTGGCGGGCACGGGCCGGTGTAGTCGGCCCGCACGGCGGCCGCGTGGACGTCGACGGACTGGGCCGGCATATCCGTCGTTCCGCCGTGGCCGTTGCCTCCGTTGCCTCCGTTGCCCCCGCCTCCACCGCTGCCGTCGCCGTCGCCGTCGCCGTTTCCGTACGACGTACCGCCGTCGGCGCCCGCGCCCCCGCCCGGGGCGGTCTCACCGGAGCCTGCGCCGTCCGTGCCGTCCGTGCTGTCAGTGCCGTCCGTGCTGTCAGTGCCGTTCGCGCCGTTGGTGCTCTGCGAGGCGGACGGGAGAGAACTGCCGTCCTCGCTCGCCGTCCCGCCCTCGTCCTTGCCGTCACCCGCGCTCAGCAGCGCCCAGGCCGTGCCGCCGATCACCAGCAGCAGCACCGCCGCCGCGGCCGCGAGCGCCCGCGTCGCACGCCGCGAGCGGTCGGGGGCCGCAGCCCCGGCCGCTGTGGTCGCCGCGCCCACCGTCACCGGATCGGGCAGCGAGGCCGCCGCAGGCCCAGTGCCCGAGGCCGCCACCGTCGGGCTGTACGACGCTCCGGGCCCCGGCGGCGTCGCGGGAGTCGGCGGCGACTCCGTACGCGCGGAGCCGCCCGCTCCCACCTCCCGCAGCCGCCGCTCCGCCTCCTCGGCGGGCATCCGCTCCGCCGGGTCCTTGCGCAGCAGCCCCACGAGGACCGGCGTCAGCTCGCCGGCCCACCGCGGCGGCGGCAACTCCTGCTCCACCACCGCTCGCAGGGTGCCCAGGAGCGTGTTCTGCCGGAACGGGGAACTGCCCTCGACCGCCGCGTACAGCAGCACCCCGAGCGACCACAGATCGGACTCCGGCCCCGGCTCCCGGCCCAGCGCCCGCTCCGGGGCGAGGAACTCCGGAGAGCCGACCAGCTCGCCCGTCATCGTCAGCTGGGTGCTCCCCTCCACCGTCGCGATCCCGAAGTCGGTGAGCACCACCCGGCCGTCGTTGGCGATGAGGACATTGCCCGGCTTCACATCGCGGTGCAGCACGCCTGCCGCGTGCGCGGCCCGCAGCGCGGCCAGCACCTCCGCGCCGATGTGCGCCGCCCGCCGGGGCGGCAGCGGCCCCTCCGCCTCCAGCACATCGCTCAGGGCGAGACCGCGCACCAGTTCCATCACGATCCAGGGCCGGCCGTCCTGCATCGCCACGTCGTGCACGGTCACCACATTGCGGTGCGAGACACGGGCCGCCGCCCAGGCCTCCCGCTCCAGCCGTGCGTACAGCCGCCGCTCGTCCACCGCGCCCAGCGCCGCCGGCGCGCGGACCTCCTTCACCGCGATCTCGCGGCCGAGGAGTTCATCACGGGCGCGCCACACCACGCCCATCCCGCCCTCGCCCAGCGGGCCGAGCAGCCGGTAGCGCCCCGCGATCAGACGCCCCGCACCGCCCGCCCCCGCGTCCCCCTGCCCATTCCCCGGCACATCGCTCATGGCGAGCCCCCCATCCGCAGCTAAGCGGCATCACGGTGGAAACCACTCCAAGTTAGCTCAACTCGGCTCTGTTGCCGCCCCCTTGGGAGGGTGCCCGCCGAACAGGTGTCAACATTCCTACCCGAACGGGGAATCCGCCTACCGGGATACACGAGTGCCACGACGGGGCGATAGGCTTAATCTGCCCGGGCCGGGCCCTCGTACGGGTGGGGAGTGACATGGAACAGATAACGGTGCGCAGCAGGCCTCGTGTGCCTGCCATCACATGCGGCGGAAACGCGACCAGTTCGCGTCTCGACCGCCATCTATCAGTGCTCGGGGGCCCCGCCGTGCCGCCGCGTGAGGCGGCGGAGGCGACGTCGCTGATGCGGGAGCTGACTTCTCGTGAGGCGGTTCACGTCGGCAGGAACAAGAGCGCGAGGGTCTCGCTCTTCGCACCGCTGCGCAGACTGCGCCGTTCCCTCTTCGGCAGCCGCGGCTAGAGAGAGGCCGCTCCCCGCACGTCGTACACCGGACCCCGGACGCCGCTCTCCCAGGGCTTCCCGGGTCTCTCCAGGGCCCTCGGCCCAGGCCCAGGCATCAGGCGACCACTCCGGCCCGGCGAAGCTCCGCCGACTCCTCGTCCGTCACCCCCAGGGACGTCAGCAGTGCATCGGTGTGCTCGCCGAGCGCGGGCACCGCGCCCATCCGAGGCTGCGCCCCGCCCGGCAGCGTGATCGGCGGCAACAGCGCGCGCAGCGGTCCGGCGGGTGTGTCCACCGGACGCCAGCGGTCGCGCGCCGCGAGCTGCGGATGCGCGGCCACGTCCAGCACCGAGTTGAGCCGCGCGCAGGCGATTCCAGCCGCCTCCAACCGGTCCAGGGCCTCCCGCGTGGTCAGCCGCGCCAGCGCCTCGCCCACCGCGGCGTCGGTCTTGGCGCGGCGGGCGGTACGGGCGGTGTTCACGGCGAACGCAGGGTCGTCGGCCAGCTCCGGGCGGTCCAGCACCTGTTCGGCCAGGCGTCGCCACTCGCGGTCGTTCTGCACCGAGAGCAGCACCTGCCCGCCGTCCGCCGTCGCATAGGCGTCATACGGTGCGATGACCGCGTGCGCCAGGCCGGTGCGCGCCGGGGGCTCGCCCCCGTGCATCCCGTAGTGCAGGGGATGACCCATCCACTCGGCCAGCGACTCCAGCATGGAGATCTCCACGGGACCGCCGCGGCCCGTCACCCCGCGCCGCAGCAGGGCCGCCAGCACTCCGGAGAACGCATACATCGCCGCCGCGACGTCGGCCGCCGGAATGCCTGCCTTGACCGGCTGGTCCTCGGTCCCGGTCACCGACACCAGCCCCGCCTCGCACTGGACGAGCATGTCGTAGGCCCGTTTGTGGGCATACGGGCCCTCGGGGCCGTACCCGGAGATGTCCACGGCGACCAGCCGCGGGTGCCGGGCGCACAGGGAGGCCGCATCCAGTCCGAGCCGGGCGGCCGCGCCCTGCGCCAGATTCTGTACGAACACATCGGCGTCCGCGGTGAGGCGTCGTACGAGCGCCAGTCCACGCGGGTCCTTGAGGTCGACGGCGAGGGACTCCTTCCCGCGGTTGCACCAGACGAAGTGCGAGGCCAGCCCCTGGGCGGCGGTGTCGTAGCCGCGCGCGAAGTCGCCGCCGTCCGGTCGCTCGACCTTGATGACACGCGCGCCGAGGTCGGCGAGCTGGCGGGTGGCAAAGGGCGCGGAGACGGCCTGCTCGACCGCGACGACAGTGACGCCCTCCAAGGGCAGCGGCTGTTCCGGCTCACTCGGCTGATGGCGCATACCGCTGTCTATCGTGTATGGCACATGTTTGTCACCGGGCCGGCCGGTTCACAGCAGCGCGAACTGGCCCTCCGGGCCCTCCTCCGGGTGGTCCAGCACCGAGGCCGGGCGCCGGGCCGCGGGCGGCGGGGCGAGGACGGCGGCGAGCGCGGTACGGGGCAGCGGTTCGGCGGTGCACCGCTCGCCCAGCTCGCGCTGCTCGTCCCGCAGCAGGGCCAGCATCGTCAGCACCGTGATCAGCTCCAGCAGCTCCGAGGTGCGCGCCTGCGTCCAGGAGGCGGAGCCGACCGCTTCCAGCGTGCCCGGCTCCGGGGCGGCGGCCGTACGGGCTTCGAACCACTGCTCCAGAACGCGTGCACCGCCGGACTCGAAGGTCCACGCGGGCTCCGCGACCGGAGAGACACGGCCGCGCGTGCCGACGGCGAGCGTCTCCTCGCCCGGGTCGTACGCCAGCGAGTCCGGCCGGTCCTCGATCGCTGTGCGCACATAGGGGCGTCGGCCGCCGGGGAGGCGGGGGCGCTCGCCGCCGGGTGCGCCGCGGAGCAGAACACGGGTCATCCGCCGGCCGAGCTCCACACCCCGGCGCCAGACGGCGGGGTCGGCGGGCAGCGGCACCGCGCAGCCCGCGGGTGTGGCGCGGGCGGCCGCGAGCGCCCAGGCCGCGAGATCCGCGGCGGTGACCTCGCCGCCGTACCGCCGGGAGAGCAGCTCCAGCAGTCCGGGCGTGACATTGGGCTCCAGGGCGCCGGGACGGCGGTAGAGCGGCCGGATGCGGCCCGGGCGGCCCGGGCGGCCCGCGGGCGAGCGGCCGTCCGGCAGTCGGGCGGTGGCCACGAGCGCCGGGCCCCGGCCCTGGGGCACATATCCCTGTTCGACCAGGAACACCTGACGGGCGTCGCAGACCCGCCACAGCTCGGGGCGGGCGACGTCGATCAGCCGGTGGTCCGGTATCAGCCACTGCTCGTCGAAGGCGCCGTGCAGCACCCGCACCGGCTCCGGACAGCTTCCGTCCTCCCGGGCCAGCCGCACGGTCCCGGTGGACTGGCCCGGGAGCTGGGCGACCGAGGTGTGGGCCGTGCGGGCGCGCGTGGGGCGCAGCAGCCGCTCACGCTCCGGGCCCTCGGCCGCGAGCAGCGCCTTCCAGCGTGCCGTGAGCGCGGCGGCGTCCGGACTCATCACCCAGCTCCGGTCGAGCCGCAGCGGAGGCACGGACCAGGGCATGAGGTCGTCGAGCAGCGGCAGGTCTTCCGTCATCAGCCCGACATGCTAATGGGCCCGCACGACGGCGGGGAGGTCAGTCGGAGGCGTCCACGGTCACCGAGAAGGAGAACCGGTCGCCCCGATAGCGAATGCGGGCCACATCCACCACACGGCCCCGGTCGTCATAGGTGACGCCGGTGTAGTGGAGGATCGGGCTCAGCAGCGGCACGTCCAGCAGCTCCGCGGTCGGCGGGTCCGCGAGCCGCGCCTCCACCGTGTCCGTGATCCGACTGATCGGCACGCCCACCGCGTCCCGCAGCACCTTGGTCATCGGCCAGCGCTCCAGATCCGCGACGTCGATGCCGGCGGCCGCGTCCGGACGGACGGCGTTCTCCGCCCAGTTGGTCGGCTCGCCGCTCTCCCCGTCGCAGCGCAGCCGCTTGAAGGTCACCACTTCGGCAAGGTCGGGGAAGTAGTCTGCCAGTTCGCCGGGCACCGGCGTCGGGCCGTGGCCGAGGACCGTCGTCCGCTCGCCGGACTGCTGGGCCACGATCGCGTCGATCGAGCCCAGCAGCCGGCGCGGGGCGCTGCGCCGGGCGCCCGGTTCGATGAAGGTGCCGCGCCGCCGGTGCCTGCTGATCAGACCCTCCTGCTCCAGCTCCTTGAGAGCCTGGCGCATGGTCAGCACGCTCACGCCGTAGTGGGCGGCGAGCTGTTCCTCGGTGGGCAGCCGCAGGGAGGAGTCCGGCGACCGCCCCAGTATCGAGGCGCGCAGCGACTGCGAGACCTGATACCAGAGCGGCAGTTTGCGGTTCAGGACCAGCGAGTCGGGGGCAAAGGCGGTCACGGCCACTCCGTACGTACGGCTTAGGACACGACGACGACTCCGGACGCCGTCCGGCGGCGACCCGGGTTCGTCGACCGCCGTCGGTCCGGTTACGACCGGAAGTGTCGCTCAAGACCCTGCCATACGTCGTCGTACCCCTGTTGCAGATGGTGCGCGGTCGCCGCCTGCCGGGTGGCGGTCAGCGGCCAGCGGGTCTCGAACATGAAGGCAAGGCCGTCGTCGATCTTCTGCGGCTTCAGCTCGGCGGCGCTGGCCCGGTCGAAGGTGTCCCGGTCAGGGCCGTGCGCCGACATCATGTTGTGGAGCGAGCCGCCGCCGGGCACGAAGCCTTCCGCTTTTGCGTCGTACGCGCCCTCGATCAGGCCCATGTACTCGCTCATCACATTGCGGTGGAAGTACGGCGGGCGGAAGGTGTCCTCGCCGACCAGCCAGCGCGGGGCGAAGACCACGAAATCGACTCCTGCCAGGCCCGGGGTGTCGGACGGCGAGGTGAGCACCGTGAAGATCGACGGGTCGGGGTGGTCGTAGCTGATGGATCCGATCACATTGAAGCGGCGCAGATCGTAGACGTACGGCACATGGGTGCCGTGCCAGGCGACGACGTCGAGGGGGGAGTGGTCGTACACGGCCGACCACAGGTTGCCGCAGAACTTGTTGACGACCTCCACCGGCCGCTCCACATCCTCGTAGGCGGCGGTCGGCGCGCGGAAGTCCCGGGCGTTGGCCAGGCCGTTGGCGCCGATCGGGCCAAGGTCGGGCAGCTCGAACGGGCGGCCGTAGTTCTCGCAGACATAGCCGCGGCTGCTCCCGTCCAGCAGCTCGACGCGGAAGCGCACCCCGCGCGGGATCAGCGCCACCTCGCCGGGGCGGGCGGCGAGCAGTCCCAGCTCGGTGCAGAGGAGCAGCCCGCCGTGCTCCGGCACGATCAGCAGCTCGCCGTCCGAGTCGCTGAACACCCGGTCGGTCATGGGCGCATTGGCGTGGTACAGGTGCACGGCCATCCCCGTGCGCTGCGTCGTGTCGCCGTTTCCGCCCAGCGTCCACAGCCCGGCCAGCCAGTCGGTGCCGGGCGCGGGCTCGGGCAGGGGGTTCCAGCGCAGCCGGTTGGGATCGGGGACCGTCTCGGTGAACGGCGCGCTGCGCACCGCGCCGTTGTCGATGCGTGTGAACGGCGGATGCGCGGCCGAGGGGCGGATGCGGTACAGCCAGGAACGGCGGTTGTGCGCCCTGGGCTCGGTGAAGGCGGTGCCGCTGAGCTGCTCCGCGTACAGGCCGAGAGGGGCGCGCTGGGGGGAGTTGCGGCCCTGCGGCAGTGCGCCCGGGACCGCTTCCGAGCTGTGCTCATTGCCGAAGCCGAAGGAGTACGACCCGTCGGTCAGCCCCTCGGCGGTCTTCCGCGCCTGCTCGATGCCGCTGCTCATCGCACGCTCCTGGTGCTCAAGGAATCCTATGCACAACCGTAGGATTGCCGGGTCGCCGCGTCAACGGCATACGTGAACGGTGTCGGCGGCATCGGTGAAGGCCCGCCGCACGGCGGCGCCCGGACGGCATGATGGAGCGCGTGTCCCCTGTGGAACCGCACGCTCATCTCCGCCGCGTGCCCGTACAGCAGCGCAGCGCCGACCGGCTGGCCCGGATTCTGGACGCCTGCGCCGAACTGCTGGACGAGTGCGGGTACGAGGAGCTGACCACACGTGCGGTGGCGGAGCGGGCGGGTGTGCCGATCGGCTCCGTCCACCGCTTCTTCGGCAACAAGCGTGCCCTGGTCGATGCGCTGGCCCTGCGGAATCTGGACGCGTACGCCGAGCGGATCACCGGCCGCCTCGGCGGGGTGCGGCCGGGCGACTGGCGGGGCGCACTGGACGTCGTGCTGGACGAGTACCTGGCGATGAAGCGGACCGTGGCCGGCTTCGCGCTGGTCGACTTCGGCGTCCAGATTCCGGTCGGAGCGCCCCCGGACGGTGCGAACCACCAGGTCGCCGACCTGCTGCTGGAGCTGCTCTCCGGCCATCTGAGGCGGGCCGCCGACCCCGGGCTGCGCCGGGTGATGCTGGTCTCCGTGGAGACGGCGGACGCGCTGCTGCAGCTCGCCTTCCGGGTCAGCCCCACGGGGGACGAGGGCGTCATCAGGGAGACGAGGGAACTGCTGCGGGCGTATCTGGCCCGGATCCTCGACTGATTCCCATGGGTGCTGCTGCTCCCGCGGTTGCGGCTGCTCCCGGCTGGGGCCGCTGCTTCCCGAGGGGACGGGCGTGCTCTTGTCGGGCGCGCCGCAGGGGTTCCCGCACCTACGTACCGGTCGGTATGGTGGGCGGCACCCGTGCGTCTCGCTGCCGCCGCCCCTGGAGGAGCCATGTCCCGCACCCCCGCCGCCCGCACCGCGCTGCGCATCTGCCCCCTGTGCGAGGCGACGTGCGGGCTCAGCCTCACCGTCGAGGACGGTCGCGTCACCGGGGCGCGCGGAGACCGGGACGACATCTTCAGCCGGGGATTCATCTGCCCCAAGGGGGCGTCGTTCGGGGAGCTCGACGCCGACCCCGACCGGCTCCGCACCCCCCTCGTGCGCACCGGTGGACGGCTGCGCGAGGCGAGCTGGGCCGAGGCCTTCGACACGATCGCCGCCCGGCTCCCGCCCCTCGTCGCCGAGCACGGCCCGGACTGTGTCGCCGTCGTCCTCGGCAACCCCAACGTCCACACCATGGCCGGGGCGCTCTACCCGCCGGTCCTGCTCTCCCTGCTGCGCACCCGCAGCCTCTTCACCGCGAGCACCCTGGACCAGATGCCCAAGCATGTGTCCAGCGGTCTCCTCTTCGGCTCCGCCGCCGCCATCCCCGTCCCCGACCTGGACCGCACCGGGCATCTGCTGCTCCTCGGCGCCAACCCCGTCGAGTCCAACGGCAGCCTGTGCACCGCGCCCGACTTCCCCGGCAAGCTCAAAGCCCTCCGCAAACGCGGCGGCACCCTCACCGTCGTCGACCCGCGCCGCACCCGCACCGCGCGGCTCGCCACCCGTCATCTCCCCATCCGGCCCGGCGCCGACGCCCTGCTCCTCGCCGGCATCGCCCATGTCCTGTTCGAGGAGAAGCTCACCCGCCTCGGCGCCCTCGAAGAACATGTCGAAGGAGTGGACGGGCTCCGCGAGGCCCTGCGTGATTTCACGCCCGACGCCGTCGCCCCCGCATGCGACGTCGACGCCGAGGACATCCGCTTTCTCGCCCGCGAACTGGCGGCCGCGCCCTCCGCCGCCGTCTACGGACGCATCGGCAGCTGCACCGTGGAACACGGCACGCTCGCCAGCTGGCTGGTGGACGTCCTCAATGTGCTCACCGGCAACCTCGACCGCCCCGGCGGCGCGCTCTTCCCCCTCGCCGCCACGGACCGCGCGCCCCGCCCGCCCGGACCGGGCAAGGGCTTCGCGCTCGGCCGCTGGGCGAGCAGGGTCGGCGGCCACCCCGAAGCCAAGAGCGAACTGCCCATGGCCGCTCTCGCCGAGGAGATCGACACTCCCGGCGCCGGGCGGATTCGCTCCGTGCTCGCGGTGGCCGCCAACCCGGTCCTCTCCGCCCCCGACGGCGACCGCCTCGACCGTGCCCTGGCCGGGATCGACTTCATGGTCAGCGTCGATCCGTACCTCAACGAGACCTCACGCCACGCGCATGTCGTCCTGCCTCCGCCGCCGCCCTCCCAGAGCGCTCACTTCGACTTCGCCTTCAACGCCTTCGCCGTCCGCAACCAGGTGCGCTACACCCGCGCCCCCGTGCCGCTCGAGCTCGGGCGGATGGACGAATGCGAGATCCACGCCCGACTCGTCCTCGCCGTGTGCGGGATGCACGGCCAGGATCCCTCCGGGGTCGACGACATGGTCATCGCCAGGACCCTGGGCAAGGCGGTCGGCGACCCCGGCTCGCCCGTTCACGGCCAGGACCCCGACGAGGTCGCGGCCCGGCTCACCGGCCGCACCGGGCCCGAGCGGCGGCTCGACATGATGCTGCGTCTCGGGCCGTACGACCTCACCCTCCAGCGCCTGCTGGAGCAGCCCCACGGCATCGACCTCGGCCCGCTGCGGCCCCGCCTGGCCGAGGTGCTCAGGACCCGCAGCGGCCGGATCGAGCTGCTGCCCGCCCCGATCGCCGCCGACCTGCCGCGGCTGCGGAGCGCACTGGCCGGAGGGGCCGCCGGGACCGTCCTGGTCGGCCGCCGCCATCTGCGCTCCAACAACAGCTGGATGCACAATGTGGCCTCGCTGAACGGCGGGTCCAACCGCTGCACGCTCCATGTCAACCCGGCGGACGCGCAGCGGCTCGGCCTCCGCGACGGCGAACCGGCCCGGATCGCTGCGGACGGCGGAGAGGTGACCGCCCCGGTGGAGATCACGGACGCGGTACGGCCCGGAGTGGTGAGCCTGCCCCACGGCTGGGGTCACGACCGGCCCGGCACCCGGATGGGCGTGGCGGCGGCGCGTCCCGGGGTCAACGTCAACCAGCTCCTCGACGGCTCCCGGCTCGACCCGCTGTCCGGCACCGCCGTGCTCAACGGCTTCCCCGTCGAGATCACGCCTGCATGAGCCGGGGGCGCCCCCGGTGGAGAGGCGAGCACGCGCGCCAGAAAACTAACGGTGTTAGTTTGACGGTGCGGCCCGATGCGCCCGTACGATGCGGGCGCATCGTTTCGGTCGGTCCAGAAGCTTCGGAGGGAGCGCGATGAAGGTGCACGACGGCATGTACATCGACGGCCGGTGGACGCCCGCGGCGGGACCGGAGTCCATCGCCGTGGTGAACCCCGCGGACGAGCAGGTCATCGCCCGGGTGCCGGCAGGCGACGCCGGGGACGTCGACGCCGCCGTGCGCGCCGCCCGCGCCGCCTTCCCCGCCTGGGCCGCCACTCCGCCCGCCGAGCGCGCGGCGAAGCTCACCGCGCTGCGCGATGCACTGGCCGCCCGCAAGGACGAGATCGCCGAGACCGTGACCGCCGAACTGGGGTCGCCGCTCGCGTTCTCCCAGAGGGTCCACGCAGGGCTGCCGCTGCTGGTCGCCGGCTCCTACGCGGAGCTCGCCGCCTCGTACCGCTTCGAGGAGACCATCGGCAACTCCACGGTGCTCATGGAGCCGGTCGGCGTGGTCGCGGCCATCACGCCGTGGAACTTTCCGCTGCACCAGATCGTCGCCAAGGTGGCCCCCGCGCTGGCCGCGGGCTGCACCGTCGTCCTCAAGCCGGCGGAGGACACCCCGCTCACCGCCCGGCTCTTCGCCGAGGCGGTCCATGAGGCCGGCCTGCCCGCCGGGGTGTTCAACCTGGTCACCGGGTTGGGGCCGGTCGCCGGCCAGGCGCTGGCCGCCCATGACGACGTCGATCTGGTCTCCTTCACCGGCTCCACCGCCGTCGGCCGGCAGATCGGCGCGACGGCGGGCGGCGCCGTCAAGCGCGTGGCCCTGGAGCTGGGCGGCAAGTCCGCCAACGTCATCCTGCCCAGCGCCGATCTGGAGAAGGCCGTCAAGGCCGGCGTCGCCGACGTCATGGCCAACTCCGGCCAGAAGTGCAGCGCCTGGACCCGGATGCTGGTCCACAAGGACCGCTACGAGGAGGCCGTCGCCCTCGCCGCCGCCGCGATCGCCGCGTATGCGCCCGGCGAGCGGATCGGCCCGCTGGTCAACGCCGAGCAGCAGCAGCGGGTGCTCGCCTACATCCGGAAGGGAATCGCCGAGGGCGCACGGCTGGTCGCCGGGGGCCCCGAGGCCCCGCTTGAGACGGGCTACTACGTCAGCCCGACCCTGTTCGCCGATGTCACACCCGAGATGACCATCGCACAGGAGGAGATCTTTGGCCCCGTCCTCGCGATGATCGAATACGCGGACGAGGACGAGGCCGTACGCATCGCCAACGGCACCGTCTACGGGCTCGCGGGCGGCGTCTGGGCGGGGGAGGAGGCAGAGGCCATCGCCTTCGCCCGACGGATGGACGCCGGCCAGATCGACATCAACGGCGGCCGGTTCAACCCGCTCGCCCCCTTCGGCGGCTACAAGCAGTCCGGGGTCGGCCGCGAACTGGGCCCGCACGGGCTCGCCGAATACCTCCAGACCAAGTCCCTCCAGCACTGACGGGGAGTTCCACCGCCATGGTCCGCGCCGCCGTTCTGCCCTCCATCGGCTCCCCGCTGGAGATCACCGAGATCGAACTGCCCGAGCCGGGCCCCGGCCAGGTGCAGGTCCGCCTGGCCGCCGCCGGGGTCTGCCACTCCGACCTGTCGCTGTCCGACGGCACCATGCGCGTGCCGGTGCCTGCGGTGCTCGGCCACGAGGGTGCGGGCACGGTCGTGGCCGTCGGGCCGGGCGTCGGCCATGTGGCCCCCGGCGACGGCGTGGTGCTCAACTGGGCGCCGTCCTGCGGCGGCTGCCACCACTGCGCCCTGGGCGAAGTGTGGCTGTGTGCCAAGGCCCTCGCGGGGGTGGGCGACGTCCACGCGGTCACCGCGGACGGCGTCGAACTGCACCCCGGCCTCAATGTCGCGGCCTTCGCCGAGGAGACCGTCGTCGCCGCGAACTGCGTCCTGCCCGCCCCCGCTTCCGTCCCCCTCGCCGACGCCGCCCTCCTCGGCTGCGCCGTCCTCACCGGCTATGGAGCGGTGCACCACTCCGCCCGGCTGCGCGAGGGCGAGTCGGCGGCCGTCTTCGGCGTCGGCGGAGTGGGCCTCGCCGCGCTCCAGGCCGCGCGGATCGCCGGCGCGGAGACGATCGTGGCCGTCGACGTGTCCCCCGCGAAGGAGGAACTCGCCCGCGCGGCGGGCGCGACCGACTTCCTCCTCGCCTCCGAGACCACGCCCAAGGAGATCCGGGCGCTCACGGCGGGCCACGGCGTGGACGTCTCGATCGAATGCGCCGGCCGGGCCGCCGCCATCCGCTCCGCCTGGGAGTCCACCCGTCGCGGCGGCCGCACCACGGTGGTCGGCATCGGAGGCAAGGACCAGCAGGTCACCTTTAACGCCCTGGAGATCTTCCACTGGGGGCGCACCCTCTCCGGCTGCGTGTACGGCAACTCCGATCCCGCCGCCGACCTTCCCGTACTGGCGGAGCACATCCGCGCGGGGCGGCTGGACCTGAGCGCGATGGTGACGGAGCGGATCGGGCTGGAAGGAATCCCCGCGGCGTTCGCCGACATGACGGCGGGCAAGGGGGGCCGTGCGCTGGTGGTCTTCTGACGGCCTTCCGGCGGGCTGCCGTGTGAACCCCCTCCGGGCGGCCTGCACATCGGGCTCTTTGGAGCCTGAGGAGCGCGGATACCGGGGGCGAGCCCCGGACGCGGCCGAAGCGTCAGCCGAGGGTCAGCGCCCGGTGCTGGAGCTCCAGCCCGTCCAGCAGGGCGCGCAGGCCGGTCTCGAAGGCTTCCTCGTCGATCCCCTCCCCGCGGTCGGCCAGCAGATGCGCCTGGCCCAGGTGCGGATAGTCGGCGGGGTCGTACGCGGCGGCGTCGCCGACGAATCCGGCGGTGAAGGATCCGAGCGCCGAGCCGGTGATGAAGTACCGCATCAGCGCCCCGACCCGGGTCGCCTGGGCGGGCGGCCAGCCCGCGCGGACCATCGCGCCGAATACGGCGTCCGCCAGGCGCAGCCCGGCCGGCCGGCGGCCGGGGCCGCGCGCCAGCACCGGGACGGTGTGCGGGTGCGCCAGCAGGGCGGCGCGGTAGGAGACGGCCCAGTCGTGCAGCGCGGTGCGCCAGTCCCGCCCGTCGCCCTCGTCGAACATCGACAGATCGACCTGGGCGCTGATCGCGTCGGCGACGGCGTCGAGGATCTCGTCCTTGTTGCGGAAGTGGTTGTAGAGGGAGGGGCCGCTGACGCCGAGCTCCGCGGCGAGCCGCCGGGTGGAGACGGCGTCGAGCCCCTCGGCGTCCACGAGCGCGCTCGCCGTCTCGACGATGAGCTGTCGGCTGAGCAGGGGCTTGCGCGGTCGGGCCATGCGACACATTCTGCCCTGACCGGGGTCTTTGCGTTCCGGCGCGTTCTGGCGCGTTCTGGACGTACGCTGACCTGCGCAGACTCTAAGCGCTTGCTCACCGTCGCGGTATGGTGTTCGTCCTGACAGTGCGGAAGGGGCAAAGGACGATGACTGCGGCGGAGGAGACGGCCCGCGAGGACGCGCCGTGGGGCGAGGTCACTCCCGAGGCGGCCAGGAAGCTGCTCGTCGCCGCCGTGGCGGCCTTCGCGGAGCGCGGCTACCACGCCACCACGACCCGCGACATCGCGGGCCGGGCCGGGATGAGCCCGGCCGCGCTCTACATCCACTACAAGACCAAGGAAGAGCTGCTCCACCGGATCAGCCGCATCGGCCACGACAAGGCGCTGGAGATCCTCCAGGCCGCCGACGCCTCGGGAGGCGCCCCCTCGGAGCGGCTCGCCGAGGCTGTGCGCTCCTTCGTCCGCTGGCACGCGGGGCGGCATGACACGGCGCGGGTCGTCCAGTACGAGCTGGACGCTCTCAGCGACGAACACCGCGCGGAGATCGTCGGCCTGCGCCGCCGGAGCGACGAGGTGGTGCGGGACATCCTCGACGAGGGTGTGGAGACGGGAGAGTTCGACGTCCCCGACGTGCCGGGGACGACCGTCGCGGTGCTCTCGCTCTGCATCGACGTGGCGCGCTGGTTCAACGTCGCGGGCAGGCGTACGCCGGACGAGGTCGGCGCGCTCTACGCCGACCTCGTGCTGCGCATGGTCCGCGCGCAGAAGTGACGGCGCGCAGATGAGCCGCGCCCAGCGGGGGCCGCGCGTCGGGAGCGGGTCAGAAGTAGTAGCGGGACACCGTCTCGGCCACGCACACAGGCTTGTCGCCGCCCTCCCGTTCGACGGTGACCACCGCCGTCACCTGCACCCCGCCTCCCGCCTCCGTGACGTCCTCGAGCACGGCGGACGCGCGCAGCCGTGAGCCGACGGGCACGGGTGCGGGGAAGCGCACCTTGTTGGCCCCGTAGTTGACACCCATGGTCATGCCCTCGACGCGCAGGATCTGCGGCACGAACACCGGCAGCAGGGACAACGTGAGATAGCCGTGGGCGATGGTGCCGCCGAACGGGCCTGCCGCCGCGCGCTCCGGGTCCACATGGATCCACTGGTGATCGCCGGTCGCCTCGGCGAACAGATCGATCCGCTTCTGCTCGATCTCCAGCCAGTCGCTGTGCCCCAACTGCTCCCCGACCCCGGCGCGCAGCTCGTCGGCGGAGGTGAAGACCCTCGGCTCGGCCATGTCCCTGCTCCCTGACTGTCGCGACCACTGTGCAAGCGCTTGCTCAGCATGCGGGTCGGGCCGGGGCCTGTCAACGGGCCTGGCCGACGCGGGGTTCGACGACGCCGCAGTTGCGCCCCGCGCCGGTTCGTTCAGCACCCCGGCGGCGCCGGCTCACGCCACCGACGCCAATGCCCCCTGCGTTCCCCGCGGGCCCCGATCGGCCCGTTCCCCCCGTGCCGTGCCCCGCATGTCCGGCGTCGTCCCCCGTGTCGCCGCCCGCTTCGCCGCGTCCACCGCTTCGCGCGTGAGCACCGGCTGCGGCACGACGATGCCGCACCCCGTGCACACCGGGCCGAACGACGGTTCACAGCTCAGATCCTGACGCCAGACGACGTCCGTGCCCCCGCACACCGGACAGGCCGCCCCCGGCTCGGCCTCCAGTGCTGCCGTCAGCCGCCGCAGCACCTCGCCGAGCGGCGCCTTCGGATGGTCTGCAGGGCTGTCGCAGCGGGCGATCCCGTTGCCGCCCCAGGTCCTGCGGTGCCAGTCGTCGACGAACCCCGGTCTGCGCAGCCCCGCATGCTTCTCGCGCCTGCGGCGGACGGCGAAGTTCTTCTCGTACGCGAGCCAGACGGCCCGCGCCTCTTCCAGTTCCTCGAGCGCGGCCACCAGCCGCGCCGGATCGGGTTGCCTGTCCTCGGGTCCGAAACCGTGCCTCGTGCACAGATGGTCCCAGGTCGCACGGTGCCCATAAGGGGCGAACCGCTCAAGGCACTTGCGCAGCGAATAGCGCCGCAGCGCCAGATCGCACCGTGTGTCGCGAACCTGTCTCGCAAGACTCCGGAAACCGGCCATCGCACTGCCACCTCCGTCGCTCGTACTTCGGCGTCAAGGAATGGACGTACGAGTGCCCGATCCGGCTCCATCGAAAATCCGATGGCCGCCATCAGTCACCCGGCGACCCCGGTGAGCCCAGTGGCCCTGGTGGCCCCGGCGACCCCGGTGGCCCAGGCGATCCCGGCGGGCCCCGGCAGTCCGGCGTTCGGCGGCGCAGGCCCGTTGTGGGGATTCAGAAAATATGACGGGCACTCACCTTACTGTCGCGTCATACCGTCAGTAACCTCCGTCGCACCGGCCCCCCACGAGGAGCAGCCATGCGCCGACGCACCGGAAGACTCACCGCCGCGACCGCCGTGGCGGTGTTCGCACTCGGCGCGGGGCTCGCAGCCCCCGCCCCGCACTCCGCGGCCGCCGCCCCGCCGGACCGCGTCACCCATGAGGCAGCCCCGGCCGACCACTGCCGGGGGCAGTGCGCGGACATCCTGCCGCCCGGCCAGAACGGCAACGCCACCCTCGTCCAGATCCTCGCCCATCAGCTCTTCGGCACCCGTCCCGCCCACAGCTCCGACCAACTCGCCCGCTACGACTCCCTGACGGGCGGCTACGGCGGCCTCACCGACGCCGCGCTCACCGAGTTCTTCAACGACGCCTCCTTCGGTGTTCCTGAGGACCAGGTCGAGTCCGTCACCCGCCCTCGCAACGACGTCACCATCACCCGGGACAAGAAGACGGGCGTCCCGCACATCAAGGGCGACACCCGCTACGGCACCGCCTTCGGCGCCGGCTACGCGGCAGCGCAGGACCGCCTGTGGATGATGGACCTCTTCCGGCACATCGGTCGCGGATCGCTCACCTCCTTCGCCGGCGGCGCGCTCGCCAACCAGGCCATGGAGCAGCAGTTCTGGCCGCAGGCCCCGTACACGGAAGCCGACTACCGGTCCCAGATCGAACGGATCAGACAGACCGAAGGCGCCCGCGGCGAACTGGCCATGGCCGACGCCCAGGCTTACGTCGACGGCGTCAACGCCTACCGCAAGGCCGCCAAGGACGGACGCTACTTCCCCGGCGAATACGTTCTCACCGGCCATGTCGACGCGATCACCAACATCGGGGAGATCAAACCCTTCTCCCTCACCGATCTGATCGCCATCGCCTCCGTCGTCGGCGGCCAGTTCGGCGGCGGAGGGGGCGGCGAGGTCCAGGCCGCGCTCTCCCTCCTCGCCGCACAGCAGAAGTACGGCGTCGTGGAAGGCACCCGCGTCTGGGAGTCGTTCCGGCAGCGCGAGGACCCCGAAGCCGTGCTCACCGTCCACGACGGCACCCGCTTCCCGTACGCGACCCGTCCGGAGAACCCCCGCGGCGCCGCGCTGCCCGACCCCGGCTCCGTCGTTCCCGAGCAGCTCGTCTACGACAGGACAGGCTCGGCCGGAACGGGCGCCAAGAGCCCCGTGCGCGCCCCCGAACTCCTCCGGCCCGCCCAGGGCATATACGACGACGGCGTCCTCCCGCCCGGCGCCCTCGACCCCCGACGCGGCATGTCCAACGCGCTTCTCGTCTCCGGCGCCCACACCGCGAGCGGCCACCCCATCGCCGTCTTCGGCCCGCAGACCGGCTACTTCGCCCCGCAGCTGCTGATGCTCCAGGAGCTCCAGGGGCCCGGCATCTCCGCCCGCGGGGTTTCCTTCGCCGGGGTCGGCATGTACGTGCAGATGGGCCGCGGCCCCGACTACGCCTGGTCCGCCACCTCCGCCGCCCAGGACATCACCGACACCTACGCCGTCGAACTGTGCGCGCCCGACGGCGGCGTCCCCGACAAGCAGACCGCAGACCACTACCTCCACCGCGGCCGCTGCACCCCCATGGAGAAACTGGAACGCCGCAACGCCTGGAAGCCCACCGTCGCCGACTCCACGGCGAAAGGCTCCTACCGGATGCAGGTCTGGCGCACCGAGTACGGCATGGTGACCCACCGCGCCACCATCGACGGCGCTCCCGTCGCCTACACCTCGCTGCGCTCCACCTACCGGCACGAAGCCGACTCCATCATCGGCTTCCAGCTGCTCAACGACCCCTCTTACGTCACGGACGCCGCGTCCTTCCAGCAGGCGGCGCACCACATCGACTACGCCTTCAACTGGTTCTACGCCGACTCCCGCACCGCCGCGTACTTCAACAGCGGCATGAACCCGGTGCGGGCCGAGGGCGTCGACCCCGCGCTGCCGGTGCGGGCCGAAGAGGCCTACGAGTGGCGGGACTTCGACCCGGCCCACAACACCGCCGCGTACACGCCGTTCGCCGAGCACCCGCAGTCGGCAGGCCAGGACTACTACATCTCGTGGAACAACCGGCAGGCCGAGGGCTACGCCGCCGCGGGATTCGGCTTCGGCTCGGTGCACCGCGGGGATCTGCTGGACGACCGGGTGGCCGCTCTCGTCGCCCGGGGCGGGGTCACCCGGGCGTCGCTCACCCGAGCCATGGCCGAGGCGGGCCTGACCGATCTGCGCGGCGAGCAGCTGCTGCCCGAGCTGCTGGCCGTGCTGCGGTCCCAGCCGGTCACCGACCCCCGGCTCGACGCCGTCGTACGGCAGCTGGAGTCCTGGCGGGCAGCGGGCGCCCAGCGCAAGGAGACCACGCAGGGATCGCGGCGCTACGCCCACGCAGACGCGGTGCGCACCATGGACGCCTGGTGGCCGCTGCTGATCGAGGAGCAGTTCAAGCCGGGTCTGGGAGAGGAGCTGTACGGCGCGTTCACCGCGAACCTCGCGGTCGACGAGTCCCCGGCCGCCCGCCACGGCGCTGCGGGCGCCCACGGCGGCTCCGCGTTCCAGTACGGCTGGTGGGGCTTCGCCGACAAGGACCTCCGGCAGGTCCTGGGGGAGCGGGTCGAAGGACCGCTGGCCCGCACCTACTGCGGCGGCGGGTCGCTCACCGCATGCCGTGACGCCCTGCTGACCACCCTCGGGCAGGCGGCCGCCACTCCGGCGACCGAGGTCTATCCGGGAGACGACGACTGCGCGGCGGGCGACCAGTGGTGCTCGGACGCGCTGGTCCACCGCCCGCTGGGCGGCATCACCCACCCCGCAGCGCACTGGCAGAACCGCCCGACCTATCAGCAGGTCGTCGAGTTTCCCTCGCATCGCTGAACCCGGCGCCGGCGCAAGCGGGGGCGAGAGTCCGGCGGTGGGATGATGGCGGCGAGGGAAGGAGCACGGGTGGCCGAGGTCGATGCGGAGGCGGGCGGACGGACCGCCGGCCGGGACACGGACACGGCGCGGGGCGCGACGGCGCGGCGTGGCGACGGCCGGACCGAGCGGGGCCGCCGGACCCGTCTGAGGATCGTCGACGCGCTGCTCGAGCTGGTGGACGAAGGGGTGACGGAGTTCCCCGCCGACCTGGTCGCGGAACGGGCTGGCGTCTCCCGGCGGCTGGTCTTCCACCACTTCACCGATATGCCGGAGCTGGTGGACGCCGCCGTCAGCAGGCGGCTGGAGCAACTGGCCGAGCAGATCCGGCCGCTGCCCGAGGAGGGATCGCGGGAGGTCCGGGTCGCGGCCCTGGCGGAACAGCGCGCCCGCATCCTGGAGTGGATCACGCCGACCCGGCTGACGATGCTGCGGATCGAGGATCCGTCGCCGAGGGTCCGGCAGGCAGCGGAGGAGATCTTCGCGGACGGCCGGCGTCGCGTCGCCGAGATCTTCGCCGAGGAACTGGGCCGCCTTGCCGAGGACCCCCGGGCCCTCTTGCTGGACGGCCTCGACGCCGTCACCACCTGGGGCGCCTGGCACCACTGGCGCTCCACGGGCAAGACGCCCGCGCAGGCCCGCCGGGTGATGGAGCAAACGGTGCTGAGCCTGCTGGCCGCCGCCGACCGGGAGCCGGGAGCGGCGCGGGACTGATGTCCGGCTCGCACCGGCCCGGGCCCGCCGTCGCGGGTCGCGCCGCAGCGTGCAGCCGCAGCCGCAGCCGCAGCCGCATCCGCCGAGGAGCGCGCGGCTGCGTGCGCCCCGGCCCGCCGCCGTGGCGTCCGGACCCTTGCCTGTGGCCGCCTCCGCGTCCTTGCCGTTCAGATTCCGCTTCAGAATCGGCGGGGTCCGGCGGTGTCTCCAGGGGCGTGGGGCTGCGTCGATGTGCGGCTCCGCCGTGTGGGCGCGATGGGCCACGATGTGCCCGTGCGCGTTCGGCGGCCCATCGCGGCGCTCCCGCGGGCCCCGGGGCGTTTCGTTCGGATCCCCCGGCTTGTACGCCCCGGCCGGGTGCGGGTGCGGGTGCGGGTACGGGTGAACGGGCGGTCAGGAGAGGGCGACCGGGCCGGCGTCGGCCGACAGTGTCACTCCCTCCGGCCCGGCCGAGACGCCGGACGGCGTCAGGCCCAGCGGGAGCGCGGGCAGCGGCAGCCGGGCGCCGGTGAACGCCCGGGCGACCAGGGGGCCCGAGGGGTCCACGGCCCGCCCGGCCACGGACACCGAGACCGGGTGCAGCGCGACGGCTCCTTCGGCCAGCACGACGTCCGCGGTGACCTCGGCGGTCATGCCGAGGACGGTGCTGTGGACCAGCACCTGCCCGTCCCCGGCATAGGAGAGCCGGGGCGCAGGAGCCCGCCCCCGCCTCTGGGCGCCGATGCCGGTCGCCCCGAGGGAGTCGTAGGACACGGTGAACCGGGCGTCGGCCGAGCGGGCGCGGTAGCCGTCCGGCCGGCCGGAGACGTCGCGGAAGGTCAGGTCTGCCCGGACGGGACGGCCCCTCTCCGTGACGGCGTCCGCCTGCACCCGGACTTCCGGGTAGCGGTCCCGCGCAGCCTCCAGCAGGAAGGGACCGCCGGCGATGTCGACGTCCGGCTCGCCTCTCACCGAGGGCCGTTCTGCGGCGACCCGGTCGGCCAGCCGCCCCTCGGCGACGCGGCGGCTGACCCCGTCGGCCACGGGCAGGCCGACCGCGAGAACCAGGGCCAGGACCGCCGCCGCGGCCCCGACCCGACGTCGCCTTCCGGCGGCCGGGGGCCGGCCGCCGGTACGCGGCCGCCGCGGCGCCGCGGCGGCCCCTGCGCGCCGCGGGGTCACGGCAGTCCTCCGCCCCGCACGGTGAGCCCGACGCCGTCCGACTGCGACTGCGACTGCGACTGCGACTGCGACTGAGCCTGCGACTCCGGATTCGGCCCGGGTCCGGGTGCGGCGGCTTCGCCGGCCACGGCGTCGTGTGTCGCGGAGGCCGGGCCGCCGGTCGTCCCACCGGCTTCCGGTCGTGCCCCGCCCTCGGGGTCCAGGTGCGGCAGCAGTCGGTCCAGCCACCGCGGAAGCCACCAGCTGCGCTCACCGATCAGCACCATCGCCGAGGGGACGAGCAGCCCGCGGACCACCGTGACGTCCAGGGCCACCGCGGCGGCGAGCCCCAGGCCGAACATCTTGACCACCGGGTCCGGGGAGAGGAGGTACGCCAGGAAGACACTGATCATGATCAGCGCGGCGGATGTGATGATCCGTCCGGTGCCGGCCAGTCCGGCCACCACGGCGCGTCGGTTGTCCCCATGGGCCATGCGGTGTTCGCGGACGGCGGTGAGCAGGAAGACCTCGTAGTCCATCGAGAGTCCGAACAGCACGGCGAACAGCACCAGCGGCACATATCCCGGTATGGGCGTCGCTCCCTCCAGCCCGATCAGCTCTGCGCCCCAGCCCCACTGGAAGACCGCGGTGAGCACGCCGTAGGCGGCGGCCACCGACAGCAGATTCATCAGGGCGGCCTTGGCTGCCAGGACGGGGGCGCGGAACGCTGTCAGGAGCAGCAGCGCCGCCACCAGGACGACGACGCCGATGACCAGCGGCAGCCGGGCGGCCAGCCGGTCGTTGAGATCCGTCTGAGTCGCCGTCATGCCGCCCACATGGGCGGTTCCGTCGCGTCCCCGGTCGGTTGCGCCGGGCAGGGTGTCAGCCCGCAGCCGGTCCACCAGCTCGGCCGTCCGGGCGTCGCCCGGCGCGGTGGCGGGTGTGACCTGCCAGCGCACGGTCCGGCCGTCAGGCGCGAGCTGCGCCGTGCCGACCGCGGCCACTCCCGGCGTCTCGGCGAGGGCCTCGCCGACCGCCGCCACGCGTGCGTCGGTGGGTCCGGCGGCCGGGGTGGGCAGGGTGTCGGTCACCTGGAGCGCGCCGTTCACACCGGGCCCGAACGCGTCGGCGAGCCGCTCGTAGGAGGTGCGGGCGGCGGAGCCGACGGGCTTGGTCCCCCCGTCGAGCAGGCCGAACGCGAGCTGGGCGGCGGGTGCGGCGAGCACGAGAACCACGGCGACGCCGGTCAGCAGATGACGCCAGGGCCGGGCGGCGACATGAGCGGCCAGCCGCCGCCAGCCGCGGCGGCCGGCCTGCCGGTCTCCGTCCCGTTCGTCCGTCAGCGGCGGCTCTGCCCCGAGACGCCTCCCGAGCAGGCTCAGCAGGGCGGGCAGCAGTGTGGTGGCGGCGGCCACCGCCACCAGCACCGCGACCCCGGGCGCCAGGGCGAGCGCGTACAGCAGGGGGAGTCCGCCGAGGGCGAGGCCGCCGAGGGCGGCGATCACCGCTCCGCCGGCGAAGACGCACGCCCGTCCCGCGGTGGCCGTGGCAGCCGCGGCCGCCTCGACGACGCCCTGCCCCCTGCCCCG
Source organism: Streptomyces sp. MUM 178J (assembly GCF_022414575.1). Taxonomy (GTDB): domain Bacteria; phylum Actinomycetota; class Actinomycetes; order Streptomycetales; family Streptomycetaceae; genus Streptomyces; species Streptomyces chengmaiensis. The sequence goes on from NZ_JADWYQ010000013.1 coordinate 72,683, forward strand.
CAGCTCCCGGAACCGGGTGAGGCAGAACAGGGTGTAGTCGATGCCGACACCCAGACCGATCATCGCCGCGAGGGTGGTGCCCGAGGCCGGCATGTCCGTCAGATGGCCGGCGAGCCCGACGGCGGCCACCGAGACCGCCAGCCCGGTGACCCCGACGGCAAGGGGCAGTGCCGCTGCCGCCGCCTTGCGGAAGCCGAGGAGGAGGATGACCGAGGCGGCCGCCAGGCCGATCAGCTCGCTGTGCCCGGTGTCCGGCTTGTCGACGGCGGCGGCCAGGTCGCCGCCGGGGGTGACCGAGATGCCGACGGCGCGGGCGGGCGCGGCCGCGGCCACGATGTCGTCCGCAGTCTCGGCCGTGATGTCGCGGCCGGTGACGTCGAGCCCGACGGTCAGGTACGCGGTGCGTCCGTCCGCGCTGACGGCGTGGGCCGCCGCCGAAGCGCCGTACGGCGTGCTCACCGAGGACACGTGCGGCACGGCCGAGATGGCGCGGGCCGCCTCCTCGACGGCGGCACGTGCGCCGTCGTCGGTCAGCCGTGCGCCGTCCGGACCGGTGTGGAGTACCAGCGGCTGCGGCCCGGAGACCGGGCCGGGGAACCGGCGGGCGGCGTCAGCGGCCGCCTGGCTGTCGCTTCCCGGAATGGTGACCGCCTCGCTGGTGACCCGGCCGAGGACGGCCACCGCGGCGCCGAGAGCCAGCAGGAGCAGCAGCCATGTGCCGATCACACGTTTCGGCGCGCGGGCGCAGGTGCGCCCCAGGGCCAGCAGCATCTCGCATGTCTCCCTTCGTCCGGTGCACCGCCGCCGGCCGCGCTCCCGGTCCGCACACAACAAAAAATTGCACTCGCGGTGCATGAATTAACGTTGCATCGCGAGTGCAATAATGTCAATGCGGGTACGGCGTGGGCCGGCTCGCCGGCCCACGCCCTGTCGGGCGTCAGCTCCGCACGATCCGCGCCCGGCCGCCCGTCGTCGGGGTGTCAGCCGCGGGGGTGTCCGGGCCCCCCTCCGTGGCCGCCGGGCAGTACGCCGCTCTCCGCCGCCTCAAGGACGGCGTCGGCCTGCTCCTGGGTGAGGGTCCCCTCCTCCACCGCCTTCTTGAGGCGTTCCGACAGACGCTGCTGCCTGTCCTCCTTGCGTTCCTGCTGCTTCTCTCCGCGGATCTTCTCGAGCGCCGCGGTCACCTTGTCCTCGGAGACGCCGAGTTCCTTCGCCAGCGCGGAGGCCAGCTCCTGCTGCCGCTCCTCCCTCCGCTCCTTGCCCTGCTGCCTGTGATCCTTGCGGTGCTCCGCTCGGTCGTCCGACGCAGACGCAGACGCTGACTCGCTCGCGGCGGACTGCCCGTCGTCCTGCGCCAGGGCCACGGCCGGGAACAGCAGTCCCAGGCCCGCGATTCCTGCGATGGCGAGGCCCGCACGGGCCCGCTTGGTCTTCATGGAGAACCTCCGGCGTCCGGTTACTGTGACGTGATCGACGATGGGGCGTCCGGCTGTGCGGAACATGGGAACGCTCTGAGAATTCCCTTTGAGACCTTGAGACCTTGAGACCTTGAGACCTTGAGACCTTGAGACCTTGAAGGTTTGGGGGGCTTGGGGGCTTCAGGGGCGGCGTCGGCGCGACGGGCGCAGTGCGCCGCTCAGCGGTGCGGATAGCACAGATGCCGCCGCCGTACCCGCCGGAACTCCGAGAGCTTCTCCTGCCATGCCGCGGCGACCTCATCGTGGCCCGCGCCCGCGTCGATCAGCGTTCGGACCGTCGTAGAGCCGGTCAGCTTGTCGATCCAGTGATCGGGCCGCCAGGCGAATCCGCTCCATACGCGTTTCGCCGTCACCAGCAGGGCTACCCCGGTGCGGACGGGATCGTACGCCTGCCGGTCGTGGACGTGGAGCTGGACGCCGCCGACGGTCGTGCCCTGGAACTTGGAGAATGCGGGGGTGAAGTACGCCTCGCGGAAGTGCACCCCGGCCAGGCCGAGTGCGTTGGCCGCCTCGGCCCAGCGGCGGTCGACGCCCTCGGCGCCGAGGAGCTCGAAGGGGCGGGTGGTGCCGCGGCCCTCCGAGAGGTTGGTGCCCTCGAACAGGCAGGTGCCCGCGTAGACGAGCGCTGTGTCCGGGGTGGGCATGTTGGGGCTCGGCGGCGCCCACGGCAGCCCGGTCTCGTCATAGAACGCCGTACGCCGCCAGCCCGCCATGTGGACGGTCTCCAGTTCGACGGGCCGGGCCAGGAACTCCGCGTTGAACAGCAGAGCCAGCTCGGCGACCGTCATCCCGTGCGCCTGCGCGATCGGTTCGCGCCCCACGAAGGTCGCGAACTCCCTGTCGAGCACCGGGCCGCAGGCCGCCCGGCCCGTGACCGGGTTCGGGCGGTCCAGCACGACGAATCGCTTCCCCGCGAGCTCCGCGGCCTCCATGCAGTCGTACAGCGTCCAGATGTACGTGTAGAAACGCGCGCCCACGTCCTGGATGTCGAACACCACGGTGTCCACGTCCGCCGCGGTGAAGATGTCGGCGAGCGGCTGGCCCCGCTTCAGATAGGTGTCGTACACGGGCAGTCCGGTCGCCGGATCGTCATGGCGGCCCTCGGAGCCGCCCGCCTGCGCCGTGCCGCGGAAGCCGTGCTCCGGGCCGAAGACGGCGACGAGGTCCACCCGCTCGTCGGCGTGCATCACATCCACGATGTGGCGGGCGTCGCGGGTGATCCCGGTCGGATTGGTGACCACGCCGACGCGGTAGCCGGCCAGGGGCGCATAGCCTTCGTCCGCGAGCCGTTCGAAGCCGGTGCGCACCCGGTGGCCTGAGTGCGCCCGAGCCGTCCCCGGGCCGCCGGCCGCGACCGCGGCGAGCGCCCCGCCCGTCGCCAGCAGTCCTCGTCTGGACAGATCCATACGGTCCACCTCCGCTGCCGCCGTCATGCACGCTCTGTCATGGCCACGCACGCTAGCGTGAACAAGCCCCGGGCGGAACGATCCCGGCGGCGTGCTCGCACACTCTTCCTCTTGGCATACCGACCGGTTAGTCTGTGGGCGGAAGCAGGCGCGGGCGATGAGGAAGGACGGGCCGTGATGAGCAGGGTGCAGGGCGCCAGGGTCGTGGTCACGGGCGCGGGGGGCGGCATCGGCGCGGCGCTCGCCCGCAGGTTCGCGGCCGAAGGAGCGCACGTCGTGGTCAACGACCTCGACCCGGAGCGCGCCAAGGCCGTCGCCGACGAGACGGGCGCACTCGCCGTCCCCGGCGACGCCTCGCACATCGTCGAGGAGGCCCGCGAGGCCCTCGGCGGAACCGTCGACGTCTACTGCGCCAACGCGGGACTCTCCTCCGCGGGCGACGCCTTCGCCGGCGAAGACACCTGGGCAGCGGCCTGGGACGTCAACGTGATGGCGCATGTGCGCGCCGCCCGCACGCTGCTGCCCGACTGGCTGGAGCGCGGCGGCGGGCGCTTCGTCTCCACCGTCTCCGCGGCCGGGCTGCTCACCATGGTGGGCGCCGCCCCATACAGCGTGTCAAAGCACGGCGCCTATGCCTTCGCGGAGTGGCTCTCCCTCACCTACCGCCACCGCGGGGTCAAGGTGCACGCCATCTGCCCGCAGGGTGTGCGCACCGATATGCTCACGGCCGCCGGATCGGCCGGCGAGCTCGTTCTCGCGCCCACCGCGATCGAACCGGAGGACGTGGCCGACGCCCTGTTCGAAGGCATCGAGGCTGACCGCTTTCTGATTCTGCCCCACCCCGAGGTCGCCGGATACTACGAGAACCGTGCGACCGACCCGGACCGCTGGCTCACCGCGATGAACCAGATCCAGCAGAAGTGGGAAGAGAAGCTGACGGATGGGAAGATTCCCGGGCGGGAACCAGGTTTCCGTCGGTAAGCACAGCGAACGGACACTCGACGAAAGGCAGGTAGCGGCGATGGCGACAGCCAGGACGACGGACGGGAGCGGCGCCCCGGTCCCGCAGAGGCTGCTGGCCACCGCCACCCGGCTCTTCGCCGAACAGGGCTACGACCGCACCTCCGTCCAGGAGATCGTCGAGGCCGCGGGCGTCACCAAGGGCGCGCTGTACCACTACTTCGGCTCCAAGGAGGACCTCCTCCACGAGGTCTACGCCCGTATGCTGCGCCTCCAGCAGGAGCGGCTGGACGCCTTCGCCGGCGCCGACGAGCCGGTGGAGGTGCGGCTGCGCGCGGCCGCGGCGGACGTCGTCGTCACCACCATCGCCAACCTCGACGACGCCGCGATCTTCTTCCGCTCCATGCACCATCTGAGCCCCGAGAAGCACAAGCAGGTGCGCGCGGAGCGCCGCCGCTACCACGAGCGGTTCCGGGCGCTGATCGAGGAGGGTCAGCAGAGCGGGGTGTTCTCCTCCGCCACCCCGGCGGACCTGGTCGTCGACTACCACTTCGGCTCCGTCCACCACCTCTCCACCTGGTACCGTCCCGACGGTCCGCTGAGCGCCCGGCAGGTGGCGGACCATCTGGCGGACCTGCTGATGAGGGCGCTGCGGCCGTAGCGCCGGTCGGTCGGAGTGCCGGTCGGTCGGGAGTGCCGGTCGGTCGGGAGTGCCGGTCGGTCGGGAGTGCCGGTCGGTCGGGAGTGCCGGTCGGTCAGGAGTGCCGGTCAGTCGGGAGTGCCGGTCGGTCGGGAGTGCCGGTCGGTCAGGAGTGCCGGTCAGTCGGGCCGGCGCAGTCCTGCGACCAGCAGCGCGACGAGTCGCCGCGCGTCGTAGCGGGCGTCGCTCTCGGCGCCGATGCAGAGGTTTCCGATGCCGCGCATGAGCTGGTAGGCGTCGAGGCCGGGGCGGATCTCGCCGGCGGCGGCCGCGGCCTCGAGGAGCCGGGTGCACACCGGCAGCAGGCGGTCGAGGAAGTAGGCGTGCAGCGTCTCGAAGCCGGCGTTGTCGTTCTGCAGCGCTGCCGCGAGACCGTGCTTGGTGACCAGGAAGTCGACGAAGAGGTCGACCCACCGCCCGAGGGCGGCGTGAGGTGTCGGGCCGGCAGCCAGCAGCGCCGGTCCGGCCTCCGCGCAGGCGTCGACCTGATGGCGGTAGACGGCGATGACGAGGTCGGCCCGGGTGGGGAAGTGGCGGTAGATCGTCCCCATCCCGACGCCGGCCTTGGCCGCGATGTCGCGCACCGGCGCGTCCACGCCCGAGGCGACGAAGACCGCGGCGGCCGCGTCCAGCAGGGTCTGCTGGTTACGCCGGGCGTCCTTGCGCTTGGATCCGGCGGAGCTCCCGGTGCTCCGGCCGCTGTCGTTCACCGCGACGTTCCTTCCATGAGCCGGCTGTGCGGAAGAGCGCCCGCATCGATACCGGAGCGAGGTTCCGATTCGCTCATGATGGCAGACCGGTGACCGGCGGCCAAGCGGCGTCGACACGGCCGCGCATGACAATCGCGGCACCGGCCGCCGCCGTTCCGGGTCTCGACGGTCGGCGGCTCCCGGCGGTGTCCGCCGACGAAGGAAACGTGTGCGCGGGGCGGCGCGCCAGGGGCGAAGTCCGCCGGGAGGGGGACTCGGACCCGTCCTTCCGGATCAGGGGCTTAGGCGTACCGCTTCAGCTCCCGCCGCGCCAGCGACCTCTGGTGCACCTCGTCCGGCCCGTCCGCCAACCTCAGCGTCCTCGCCGCAGCCCACAGCTCCGCCAGCGGGAAGTCCTGGCTCACCCCGCCCGCGCCGTGCACCTGCACCGCCTTGTCAAGGATGTCCACCACGGCACGGGGTGTGGCGATCTTGATGGCCTGGATCTCGGTGTGCGCGCCCCGGTTGCCGACCGTGTCCATCAGCCAGGCCGTCTTCAGCACCAGCAGCCGGAGCTGCTCGATCGTCACGCGCGCGTCGGCGATCCAGTTCTGGACGACGCCCTGCCGGGCGAGCTGCTTGCCGAAGGCCGTACGGGACACCGCCCTGCGGCACATCAGTTCGACCGCCCGCTCGGCCATGCCGATCAGCCGCATGCAGTGGTGGATGCGGCCCGGTCCCAGCCGGGCCTGGGCGATGGCGAAGCCGCCGCCCTCCTCGCCGACGAGGAAGGACGCCGGCACCCGCGCCCCGTCGAAGACGACCTCGGCGTGACCCCCGTGGGAGTGGTCCTCGTACCCGTACACCTGCATGGCCCGGCGGACCTCGACGCCCGGCGTGTCCCGCGGGACGAGGACCATCGACTGCTGACGCCGGATGTCGGCGCCGTCCGGGTCGGTCTTGCCCATCACGATGAAGACCCGGCAGTCGGGGTTCATCGCCCCGGAGATGTACCACTTGCGGCCGGTGACGACGTACTCGTCGCCGTCGCGCTCGATCCGCGTCTCGATGTTCACGGCGTCCGAGGAGGCCACCTCCGGCTCCGTCATCGCGAACGCCGAGCGGATGTCACCGGCCAGCAACGGCTCCAGCCACCGCTTCTTCTGCTCCTCGCTGCCGAACTGCGCGAGCAGCTCCATGTTCCCCGTGTCCGGTGCCGCGCAGTTCAGCGCGGCGGGCGCCAGATGCGGGCTATGGCCGGTGATTTCGGCGAGCGGCGCGTACTGGAGGTTGGTCAGCCCCGCCCCGTACTCCGCGTCGGGGAGGAACAGGTTCCACAGCCCCTGCCTGCGGGCCTCGGCCTTCAGCTGCGCCATGACGGCCGGGGTGTCCCAGGGCGACGCGAGCGCGGCGCGCTGCTCCCGCTCGACCTCCTCGGCCGGGTGGACGTGCTCGTCCATGAAGGCGAGCAGCCTGCCGCGCAGGTCCTCGGTACGTGCGTCGAATGCGAAGTCCATGAGGTCGTCTCAGCCTTCCTGGAGGGTGGTCAGTCCGTGTTCGATGAAGACGGGGACGAGTTCGCCGATCCTGTCGAAGCCCGCCCCGACGGTCTGGCCGAGGGTGTAGCGGTAGTGGATGCCCTCGAGGATCACGGCGAGCTTGAACCAGGCGAAGGCCGTGTACCACGCCACCGCGGAGGTGTCGCGGCCGGAACGCGTGGCGTACCGCTCGATCAGCTCGGCGGGCGAGGGGTGCCCCGGGGCTTCCGCGGTCGTGCTCACGGGTGAGGAGGCCAGTTCCAGCGGCGTGCTGTACATCGCCAGCAGCCCGAGATCGGTGAGCGGGTCCCCGAGCGTCGACATCTCCCAGTCCAGCACCGCGGTGATCCGGTCGCCCTCGTCGATGAGGACGTTGTCGAGCCGGTAGTCGCCGTGGATCACGGTGGGCGCGGGGGAGCGGGGGAGGGTCCGGCCGAGCGCCGCGTGCAGCTCGTCGATGCCCGGCAGCTCCCGGTTGCGGGAGGCGTCGAGCTGCTTGCCCCAGCGGCGCAGCTGTCGGTCGAGGAAGCCGTCGGGCCGGCCGAAGTCGCCCAGGCCGACGGCCTCGGGGTCGACCGCATGCAGCTCCACCAGGGTGTCGACCAGTTGGAACACCGCGTCCCTGGTGCGCTGCGGGCCCAGCGGGGCCAGCTGCTGCGCGGTGCGGTAGGGCGTGCCGGCCACGAACTCCATGACGTAGAACGGCGCGCCGAGCACGGATGTGTCCTCGCAGAGCAGCACCGGCGCGGGCACCGGCACGGGCGTTTGGTGCAGCGCGCTGATCACCCGGTGCTCGCGCTTCATGTCGTGGGCGGTGGCGAGCACATGCCCGAGCGGGGGCCGCCGGACCACCCACCGGCTCGTCCCGTCCGTGACGGCGTAGGTGAGGTTGGACCGGCCCCCCTGCACCAGCTGCGCGGTGAGCGGCCCTCCCACCAGTCCGGGCCGCTCACGGTCCAGCACCTGCCGGAGCTCCTCGGGGTCGAGGCCGGGGTGATGGGGCGCGGAGCTCATACGTGTACCTCCGATGCGGTGCGGGTGGACGGTCGACAGATCCCGACCATGATGACCGACCAGTCGGTATGTCGTCCAGAGGGGTCCCGCAAAGGAAGACGGACCACTCCTGCGGCGCGAGTGGGAGCGATCTCGCCGCCGGCCCGGCCGGGCTACGCGTGGCAGGCCACCGGCGCTCCGCCGTTCATCGTCGTCATGTCCCCGAACGCCGCCGCCAGATCCAGCGGGGACCCCTCCGGCGCGCCCTCGAGCTCCGCGTACGCCCGGTGCAGATTCGCCACCAGGCGCTCGCTCTCCTGCAGTGCGGCGAAGGCCCCGAGGTCTGCGGCGCGGGCCGTCTGAAGCGGGCTGAGCCCCTCCGCCCGGCCCTGCTCGGCCAGACCCGCCACAAACCGCAGATAGCGTTCGGTCGCGTCGTAGGCGGACGGGTCCGTCACCGGGCCGTGGCCCGGGACCACGATGTCCGCGTCCAGCGAGCGCAGCACGTCCAGCGCGCGCAGCGACCCGCTCAGCGAGCCTGCCGGCACGAAGGGGGTGCCGCCCTGGAAGACCAGGTCGCCGGTGAAGACGATCCGCTGGCGGGGCAGGTGCACCAGGGTGTCGCCGCGGGTGTGCGCCGGCCCGCCGGGGTGGATGAGATGCACTTCGACGTCGCCTGCGTGCAGGATCAGGCGATCGCGGTAGGTCACGGACGGAACGGTGATGCGGATGTCGCCGAAGTCGTTCTGCGGCCAGAACAGATGCAGCTGACGGCCCGCCGCCAGCGCCTCGCTCCGGCAGGCCTCATGGCCGACGACGACCGCGGTGTCCGTGAAGACGCCGTTGCCGTACGTATGGTCGCCGTGGTGGTGAGTGTTGATCACGGTGCGCGGCAGCGGCACGCCGCTCGCCAGCACCGCCTCGCGCAGCGCCCGCGCCCTCCGCTCGGTGGCGGCGGTGTCCACGAGCACGGTCGTCTCCCCGTCGCTGACGAATCCCGCGTTGTTCAGGCACCAGCCGCCGTCGGGCTGGACATAGGCGAAGACCTGCGCGTCCTGCCGGGCGTCGGGCGTGAGCCGGACGGTGTACGGGTCTGCGGCGGGCATGGCGATCCCCCGGGGTGTCGTCAGTGAACTGGCCGGTCAAGACTGCCAGTGCCGCCACCCCGAGGGAAGGCGGGCTACCGGCGGGCGGGCAGCCCGGTGCCGGCCCGTCCGCGCCCGCGTCGGTCGGTCCGCCCGCTCGTCGGCGGTGTGGGGCAGCCGGGGCGTCAGTGGTCGTCCCAGTGTCCGTGGTGTGCGGCGTGCCGGTGCCCGTCGTGGACGTAGTCCACATGATCGCCGTGCACCACGGCCGGATGGCCGCACCCATCGCCGTGCTCGTGGGCGTGCCCGCTGTGCTCGACGTGCTCGCCGGGCTCGCACTCGTCCCAGTGCCCGGCGTGCGCCCGGTGGAGATGTCCATCATGGGCGTAGTCGACATGGTCGCCGTGCTGGACCTCGGGGTGGCCGCATCTGGGGCCGTGGGCGTGCTCATGGGCGTCATGTTCATGGTGCAGAACGGTCATAGCCCTCACCTTGCTGAGAATGGTGATGTTCTGTGTCAATCAAGGCTAGTCGCCCTGCGTCGTGTCGGCCGAACGAAGGCCCGCCCCGGTGAACCTCCTGCCCGCACGCGCCCCGCCGCCATGCCCCCGGTCGGTGCGGAGACCCGCCTGCGCCGCAGGACGGGCTGTGCCGTCTCGCCGGCGCCGACCCCGGGGCCTGCCGGCTGAGCCTGGCTCGGCCCTCCCGGATGCGCTGCCCCGCCGCCTTGACCTCGGTCGGCAACCGCCATGTGCGCCGACCTCGGGCACGACCGCCATGGAGGCCGGCCGCGGACCCCTGGGGCGGCAGGGCGCGGATGGAGCGCCGGTCACCTCGCCGACGGCCGTGCCCGCGTGTTCGCGCGGCGGCAGCGGCACAGGGGCGCCCCGCCGCCCGGCCCTGCAGCACACCCCCGTACCGGTGGTCGGGACGCCCCTTTCGTCCTCGTTGTCGCCCGGACGTGACGCCTCCCGCCCCGGTCCCCGGCCGGACGGCCGCACCCTCCCCGTCGAGGGGGCGTGATCAGCCGATGACGGCCATCAGGCATCCGGCCAGGGCCAGCCCCAGCACGCATCCCGTCGCGGCGAGCGCCGCCCGGTGCGAGAGGGCGGCTGGGCGCGGTGGGGCCGTCGACCGCATCCGGCGGTGGGCCACCGCGAGGAAGCAGAGCCACACCGCCGCCGTCACGGCGGCCGCCGCACCGCCGACGGCGGCAGGGTCCGACCGGAGCGCGCCCCTGCCCGCAAGTACGGCGACGACCGTGCAGGTCAGCGTGGTGCGCCGCCAGGCCAGCCGGGTCCTTTCCGGCTGTAGCCCGGGGTCGCGCGCGGGTGCCGGGCCGTCGCCCGGCCCCCGTCCGCTCACCCCGCGCCCTCCCACGCCACCACCGCGGCCATCGTCAGCGACACCACCCCGACGGCCAGGGCCAGCAGCACGGGAAAGCGCGACACCGGCAGGTCCTCGCCCCGGCGCATCGCGCGCTCACAGCGCACCCAGTGATTGACAGCCCGCACCGCGCAGAGCACGCCCGCGCCGATCAGGGCGAGCGCCAGACCCACCCGTACGCCCCAGCGCAGGTCCGGCAGGAACTGGTCGACCGCGAAGCCGCCGCCGACCAGCGCCAGCGCCGTCCGCAGCCAGGCCAGAAAGGTGCGCTCGTTGGCGAGTGAGAAGCGGTAGTCGGGGGTGTCGCCCTCCTCGCTGATGCGCCGGGGCGCGAACCACAGCCGCAGGCCCTGTAGGAAGTCACTCACGCTCGCACCCTACGCACCTTACGCACGCTCCGCCGTCCCGCCCCTGCCGCGGGTCCCGCCCCCGCCCGCACCACCCGCGGATCCGCCGGACCGGAACGCCTTGAGCCGCTCGTACGCCGCCAGCCCGTCCGGCACCCACGTCCAGTCGCCGATCCGCCGTTCCAGCTCCTCCTCCGGAAGAAAGGCGTGCCAGGCGACCTCCTCCGCCTGGGGCCGCACCGGCAACTCGCAGCGCACCTCGTACACATACGACCACCAGCTCTGCCGAGGGCTGCCCCCTCCCTCGTACAGGAACTTGAACAGCGGCTCCGGAGCGGGCAGCCCCGAGACCCCCAGCTCCTCCTCCGCCTCGCGCAGCGCCGCCTCGCCGTAGCTCTCGCCCGCACCCACGACGCCGCCGACGAACATGTCGTACAGGGAGGGGAACACCAGCTTCCCCGGGGTGCGGCGATGCACGAAGATGCGGCCCTGCGCGTCCTTCGCCTGGATGAACACACAGCGGTGGCGCAGCCCCCGGGCATACGCCTCCCCGCGCGGGGCCTGCCCCACCACCCGGTCGGCAGCGTCGACGACGTCCAGGATCTCGTCAGCAGAACTCATGCGGACAGCATGCCCCGTCACACCTGTTGACTCGTTACTGGCGCGTACGGAGGATCGGACCACTTGCCCGGGCCCACGGGCGACGACGAGCCGACGAGGGTGGAGCCATGGCGTACGACGCTGATGTGATCGTGATCGGGGCGGGGCTCGCCGGGCTGGCCGCCACGGCGGAGCTCGTCGACGCCGGACGCACCGTCATCCTGCTGGACCAGGAGCCCGAGCAGTCCCTCGGCGGACAGGCCCACTGGTCCTTCGGCGGGCTCTTCCTCGTCGACTCGCCCGAGCAGCGCAGGATGCGCGTCCGCGACAGCCAGGCGCTCGCCCTCCAGGACTGGCTCGGCACGGCCGGCTTTGACCGCGACGAGGACCACTGGCCCCGGGAGTGGGCGGAGGCATACGTCGACTTCGCCTCCGGGGAGAAGCGGGCCTGGCTGCGCGCTCAGGGCGTGCGCTTCTTCCCCGTCGTCGGCTGGGCCGAGCGCGGCGGCTACGGCGCGCGCGGCCACGGCAACTCCGTGCCCCGCTTCCACATCACCTGGGGCACGGGCCCGGGCCTCGTCGCCCCCTTCGAGCGCAGGGTCCGCGAGGGCGTCGCCCGCGGTCGGGTCGCCCTGCGCTTCCGGCACCGCGTCACCGGCCTCGGCGGCAGCGGGGGCGTGCTGGACACCGTCAGCGGCGAGGTCCTGGAGGAGTCGTCCGCGCCGCGCGGCGCCGCCAGCAGCCGCGAGGTGGCGGGCGCCTTCGAATACCGCGCCCAAGCGGTGATCATCTGCTCGGGCGGCATCGGCGGCAACCACGACCTCGTCCGCGCCCAGTGGCCTGAGCGGCTCGGCACCCCGCCCAAGAGAATGCTCTCCGGCGTCCCCGCCCATGTCGACGGGCTGATGCTGGGCATAGCCGAGCGCGCCGGCGCCAGCCACATCAACCGCGACCGCATGTGGCACTACACCGAGGGCATCGAGAACTGGAACCCGATCTGGGCCCGCCACGGCATCCGCATACTGCCCGGCCCCTCCTCCCTCTGGCTCGACGCCCGCGGCCGCCGACTGCCCGTGCCGCTCTTCCCCGGCTTCGACACCCTCGGCACGCTCGAACACATCATGCGGTCCGGCCATGACCACACCTGGTTCGTCCTCGACCAGAAGATCATCGGCAAGGAGTTCGCCCTCTCCGGCTCCGAGCAGAACCCCGATCTGACGGGGAAGTCGGTGCGCGGCGTCATCGGCCGCGCCCGCGCCGAAGTGCCCGGCCCGGTCAGGGCGTTCATGGACAAGGGCGTCGACTTCGTCGTGGCGCACGACCTGCCCGCCCTGGCGCGCGGCATGAACTCCCTGACCAAGGAGCCGCTCATCGACGAGGACGACCTGCGGCGCGAGATCATCGCCCGGGACCGGGAGATCGCGAACCCGTTCACCAAAGACCTTCAGGTGACCGCCGTCCGCGGCGCCCGCCACTACCTCGGCGACCGGCTGATCCGCACCGCGGCCCCGCACCGCATCCTGGACCCCAAGGCCGGACCGCTCATCGCCGTACGGCTGAACATCCTCACCCGCAAGTCCCTCGGCGGCCTGGAGACCGATCTGTCCTCGCGGCTCCTCGACGGCGGCGGCGAGGCGCTGCCGGGGCTGTACGCGGCGGGTGAGGCGGCCGGCTTTGGCGGCGGCGGCGTCCACGGCTACCGGTCCCTGGAAGGCACCTTCCTGGGCGGCTGCCTCTTCTCCGGCCGTACGGCGGGCCGCGCCGCCGCGAAGGCGGTCGCATGACGCCGCCCGGCCGTGACGAGGTATGACGGAAGTCTGACGTCTTCCGTCCCTCCCTGGCCTACGCGGCCCGAGGGTGTTCGAATCGAGGCGTGAGCAGACACCACCCCGACGCCGCGGGCGCGCCCATGGGACGCCGTATCGTGCTGTCGATGCTCGGCCTGGGCGCGGCCGGAGTCGTCGCAGCGCCGCAGCTCCAGGGCGGCCTTGAGGCCCTCCTGGGCGCGGCGGCCGACAAGGACCCCACCGGGCTGACCGAACTCCTCCCCAACGGCGGAGGGTTCCGCTACTACTCCGTCGTCTCCTCGGTGCCCCGCAAGGACGAGTCGAGCTACCGGCTGACCGTCGACGGACTGGTCGACCGCCCGGCGACGTACACCCTCGACCAGCTGCGCGCGCTGCCGCAGACCCGGACCGTACGGGACGTCCAGTGCGTCACCGGCTGGCGTGTGCCGCAGACGCCGTTCTCCGGGGTGAAGCTGTCGGCGCTGCTGGACGCGGCGGGCGTACGGCCCGAGGGCAAGGCGATCCGCTTCACCTGCTTCGACGGCGCCTACAGCGAAAGCCTCACCCTGTCGCAGGCCCGCCGGGACGACGTCCTGGTGGCGCTCCGGATGCAGGACAAGCCGGTCAGCCACTCCCACGGCGGCCCCGTCCGGCTCTATGTGGCGCCGATGTACTTCTACAAGTCGGCGAAATGGCTCTCCGGGATCACCGTCACATCCGACGTCCGGCCCGGCTACTGGGAGGAGCGAGGCTATGACGTCGACGCCTGGGTCGGCCGTTCCAACGGCCGCACCGACGCCCCCACCGTCTGAACGGCCGGAAAGCGAAGGGAAGCTACGGCGGTTCAGCCGGGCGGAGCGCTGGGTGCACCGCACCACGGCCGCGCTGATGCTGCTGTGCATCGCCACCGCGGCCGCCCTGTATGTGCCGCAGCTCGCCGAACTCGTCGGCCGCCGCCCCCTGGTGGTCACCCTCCACCAGTGGTCGGGCCTGCTGACGCCCGCGCCGTTCCTGCTGGGACTCGCCTCACCCGCCTTCCGCGCCGATCTGCGCCGGCTCAACCGCTTCGGGGCGCATGACCGGACCTGGCTGCGCGCAGCACGGCGGCGCGACCGCAGCCCGGAGTCCCGGCCCGCGGGGAAGTTCAACGCCGGACAGAAGGTCTATGCGAGCTGGATCGCCGGCGCGGTGCTGGTGATGCTCGCCACCGGGCTGATGATGTGGTTCACCTCGCTCACGCCGCTGGTGTGGCGCACGAGCGCGACCTTCGTCCACGACTGGCTCGCGCTCGCCGTCGGCATCGTCGTCGCCGGCCATGTCGCCAAGGCCCTCGCGGACCCCGAAGCGCGCCGGGGGATGCGGACGGGGTGGGTCGAGCGCGGGTGGGCGCGCAGGGAGCACGCGCTGTGGGCGGCGGACGAGACGGACGACGCCTGAGGACGGACGGGGGATACACCTCAGCGCGCGAGCGCCCGCACCGTCCGCACCACGACCTCGTCCGGCGTCCCTGACACCTCAACCGCCATGCCCGCCTCATCGCCCTCCAGCGGCTCCAACGCCGCGAACTGCGAATCCAGCAGTGCCACCGTCATGAAGTGCCCCCGGCGCGCCGGCATCCGCGCCTCGGTGAGCGCACGTTCCCCGCCACGCCCATCACGGCCACCACGTCGCCGTTTGTGCCCACTGCCATGGATGCGACCGCACGGGATGCCGCCAAAAGGTCGAAAATCCCCTCCCGGCCCCGACGAACGGCCGACAATCGACGGGATCCGTCGGCCGTTGAGGAAGGGCAGGTTCTGCGATGCCGCAGCAGGTGCAAGGCGTGGTCGCCCCGGGCAGGGACGAGCCGGTGTGCGTCGAGACGATCACCGTGCCGGACCCGGGGCCGGGAGAGGCCGTGGTCCGGGTGCAGGCCTGCGGGGTCTGCCACACCGATCTGCACTACAAACAGGGCGGCATCAGCGACGACTTCCCTTTCCTCCTCGGCCATGAGGCCGCGGGCGTGGTGGAGTCCGTCGGCGACGGGGTGAGTGATGTGGTGCCCGGTGACTTCGTGGTCCTCAACTGGCGTGCCGTGTGCGGGCGCTGCCGCGCCTGTCTGCGCGGTCGCCCCTGGTACTGCTTCGACACCCACAACGCCCGGCAGAAGATGACTCTCGGCGACGGCACGGAGCTCTCACCGGCGCTCGGCATCGGCGCGTTCGCCGAGAAGACCCTCGTCGCCGCGGGCCAGTGCACCAAGGTGGACCCGGCCGTCGCGCCCTCCGTGGCCGGACTGCTCGGCTGCGGCGTCATGGCGGGCATCGGGGCCGCCGTCAACACCGGCCAGGTCGGCCGTGGCGACACCGTGGCCGTCATCGGCTGCGGCGGCGTCGGGGACGCGGCGATCGTCGGCGCGCGGCTGGCGGGCGCGGCGAAGGTGATCGCCGTGGACGTCGACGCCCGCAAACTGGACATCGCACGGACGATGGGCGCCACTCACACCGTGGACTCCCGCACCGCGGATCCCGTCGAGGCCATCCGCGAAATCACCGGCGGCTTCGGCGTGGACGTCGTCATCGAGGCCGTCGGCCGCCCGGAGACGTACAAACAGGCCTTCTACGCCCGCGATCTGGCGGGGACCGTCGTGCTGGTCGGCGTCCCCACGCCCGACATGACGCTGGAACTGCCCCTGCTGGACGTGTTCGGCCGCGGCGGCGCGCTCAAGTCGTCCTGGTACGGCGACTGTCTGCCCTCCCGTGACTTCCCCATGCTGATCGATCTCCATCAGCAGGGCCGTATCGACCTCGCCGCCTTCGTCACCGAGACCATCTCACTGGGCGAGGTGGAGAAGGCGTTCGCCCGGATGCACGAGGGAGACGTGCTGCGCTCGGTGGTGGTCCTCTGATGGCCGTCCGCATCGACCGGCTCGTCACCGCGAGCGTCTTCACCCTCGACGGCGGCCGCACGCGCACGGATACGCGCACGGGCAGGGCCGGGCCCCGTCCAGGGCATTCCCGGTCGCCAAGCCCGAAGTGGTAGAACGGGAAACATGAAGCAAAGCCGCACCAAGGGGCTTTTCGGGCGAATACGCTCGATCCCCGGTGTGCGCACCGTCGCCGGTCAGGTGTTCGTGCTGCAGATCGCGATCGTGCTGCTCCTCGTGGTCGCGGCCGTCGTCGCCCTGCTGCTGCAGTCCCGGAACGACGTCAACATGGCGGCCCGCGACCGCTCCGTGGCCGTCGCCGAGACATTCGCGCAGTCGCCGGGCATCCAGACCGCCCTGAAGAGCCCCGACCCGACCCAGGTGCTCCAGCCGATCGCCGACAACGTGGTCAGGACCGCCAACGTCGACTTCCTCGTGGTGACGGACACGAACGCGATCCGCTACACCCACCCCATCCCGGACCGCATCGGCAAGCAGTTCGTGGGCAACATCCAGCCCGCCCTGGATGGCGAAGTGGTCGTCGAGTGGATCACCGGCACCATCGGCCCCCTGGTCCAGGCCATTGTTCCGGTCACCGAGGACGACGGCACCGTCATCGGGACCGTGACGTCCGGGGTCACCGTCGAGAACGTCACCGGCAGGGCGAACGAGCAGCTGCCCGTGGTGGTCGGCGCCGGCGGAGCCGCCCTCGTCCTCGCCACCGGCGGCGCGGCCCTGATCAGCACCCGGCTGCGCCGGCAGACGCACGGCCTCGGCCCGACCGAGATGACGCGGATGTACGACCACCACGACGCCGTGCTGCACGCCGTCCGGGAGGGCGTGATCATCGTCGACGGCGAACGGCGCCTGGTTCTCGTCAACGACGAGGCGCGCCGCCTGCTCGGCCTGCCCCCCGGCGCCGAGGGCCGGCGGGTCGCAGAGTACGACCTGAGCCCGCCCATCGCCGAGTTGCTGGAGTCGGGACGGTCGGTGACCGACGAGGTGTATCCGGCCGGTGACCTGCTGCTGGCCGTCAACCAGCGGGCGACCGGCGAGAGCGGCGGTCCGCCCGGCAGCGTCGCGACCCTGCGTGACACCACCGAACTGCGTGAGCTGTCGGGACGCGCGGACGTGGCCCACGCCCGGCTCCGGTTGCTCTACCAGGCCGGGCTGAAGATCGGCAGCACCCTGGACGTGGTGCAGACCGCGGGGGAGCTGACGGATTTCGCCGTCCCCCGGTTCGCGGACTTCGCGACCGTGGATCTGCTGGAGCGGATACTCACGGGCGACGAGCCGATCGCGACGGGGCGGAACTCCTACCCGATGCGGCGCGTCGCCCTCTCCGGAGTCCGCGCCGATCCTCCGATCTACCCCGAGGGGTCCTTGATCAACTTTGTTTCCGCGACGCCTCAGGCCACCGGCTTCCAGAGCGGCCAGGCGATGCTGGAAGCGGACCTGGGCGCCTACGCGGGCTGGCAGGAGCAGGACCCCGTCCGGGCGCGCAGGATGGTGCACTACGGGCTGCACTCGATGATCAGTGTTCCGCTGCGGGCGAGGGGCGACGTCCTGGGCGTGGTCACGTTCTGGCGCTCTCGGACACCCCAGTCGTTCGACCAGGACGACGTGTCGGTCGCCGAGGAGCTCGTCGCCCGCGCGGCTCTGGCCGTCGACAACGCCCGGCGCTACACCCGGGAACACACGATGGCGGTCACGCTCCAGCGCAGCCTGCTGCCCAGCGTGCTGCCGCAGCAGCGGGCGCTCGACGTGGCGCACCGCTATATGCCGGCCCATGCGGCAGTCGGCGGCGTCGGCGGCGACTGGTTCGACGTCATCCCGCTGTCCGGAGCGCGCGTGGCCATGGTCGTCGGCGACGTCGTCGGCCATGGCCTGCACGCGGCGGCGACGATGGGCCGCCTGCGCACGGCCGTGCACAACTTCGCCGCTCTGGATCTGTCGCCCGACGAGCTGCTGTGGAACCTGGACGAGCTGGTGACCCGCATCGACCAGGACGAGGCCGGCGGCGCGCGGGCGGCGATGACGGGCGCCACCTGCCTGTACATGATCTACGACCCGGTCTCCCGGCGGTGCACCATGGCGCGGGCCGGGCATCTCGAACCGGCGTTGGTGAGCCCCGACGGCGGCGTGGAGTTCCCCGAACTGCCCGGAGGCCCGCCCCTCGGCCTCGGCGGAATGCCCTTCGAGACGATGGAACTGGAGCTGCCGGAAGGCAGTCGGCTGGTCCTCTTCACCGACGGCCTGATCGAGAGCCGTGAGCGTGACATCGACACGGGACTGGAGCTGCTGCGCCGGGCTCTGGCGACCGCTCCGCCGACACCCGAGGGAACCTGCGGTGCGGTGCTCGACGCCCTGCTGCCCGACCAGCCAACCGACGATGTGGCGCTGCTCGTCGCCCGCACCATGGTGCTGGCCGAGGACCAGGTCGCCGACTGGGACGTGGCATCCGACCCCTCCGCCGTCCGCACGATGCGGGAGGCGGTGACGGAGAAGCTGGCCGCCTGGGGGCTGGACGAGCTGGCGTTCACCACCGAACTGGTCCTCAGCGAGTTGATCACCAATGCGATCCGGTACACCTCCGGTCCCATCAGGGTGCGGCTCATCCGGGACCGTACGCTGATCTGCGAGGTGTGGGACTCCAGCAGCACCTCGCCGCATCTGCGGCACGCGGCGACCATGGACGAGGGCGGCCGGGGGCTGTTCCTGGTCGCGCAGTTCGCCGACCGCTGGGGCACGCGCTACACGGCCGACGGCAAGATCATCTGGGCTGAACAGCCACTGCCCGAGGAATGAGGGCCGCGGGCGTGCCGACAGCGGCCACGGCGCACCGGCAGACACGTCCCTCGGGCGGGGAGCACTCCGCTTGCGGGACCGCGCCCGAGGTCACAGGGGGAGCCTCGACAGCTCACGGCGGCTCTCGAAGCGGCACGGCTCGCCCGTGACCGGGTCCGTGAACTCCAGGACCTTCGCCAGCAGTTGCAGGGGACGCGCATAGTCGTCCGGGGCCTCGTCCCGTACCACCGGATACAGCGGGTCGTGCAGGATCGGCAGCCCGAGGCCGTTCATATGGACCCGCAGCTGATGCGTACGGCCCGTGGCCGGGGACAGCCGGTACCTGCCCAGCCCGCCCCGCTGCTCCGCCAGCTCGATCCGGCTCTCGCTGTTCGGTTCACCGCCCGGCACCTCACGGGCGGCGAGCACGCCCCGTTCCTTGACGATCCGGCTGCGCACCGTCCGGGGCAGCGCCACACCGGGGTCGTAGGG
Source organism: Streptomyces sp. MUM 178J (assembly GCF_022414575.1). Taxonomy (GTDB): domain Bacteria; phylum Actinomycetota; class Actinomycetes; order Streptomycetales; family Streptomycetaceae; genus Streptomyces; species Streptomyces chengmaiensis. The sequence goes on from NZ_JADWYQ010000013.1 coordinate 91,836, forward strand.
CGCGATCGCCTCGTACTCCTTGCGCACCCGCCGGTCCCGGAACATCGTCTGGTACGCGCCGCGGTCCTCGGGGCGTACGACGAACAGCACCAGTCCGGCGGTGAGCCGGTCCAGCCGGTGCGCCGGCTGGAGGGCGGGAATCCCAAGCTCCGCGCGGAGCCGGGCAAGCGCCGTCTCGGTGACATGTCCGCCTCGCGGCGTGGTGGCGAGGAAGTGCGGCTTGTCGGCCACGACGAGCCGCTCGCCCCGGTACACGACCCCCACCTCGAACGGCACCCGCTCCTCCGGGGCGAAGTCCCGGTGGAACCACAGGTGCAACCCCTCGGCATACGGCTCGTCGGCCGCGACGCCACGCCCCTCCTCGCCGACGATCCGCCCGTCGCGGAACAGCGCGGCGACACTGTCGGCGCCGATCGCGCGGCCGTAGCGTGCGGCGAGGTACGCACCCACGGTGCCCCAGCCGCCCGCCGGATCCGCGGGCAGCCGGATGTGCACAGGATCGATCCCGTCACGCTGTGCGAGCGGCGACGGCCGGGCGGCGCGTCTGCCGGGTCTGCGTCTCACGTCGAGACTGTACGTGAGGCGTGAGGCGTGAGGCAGCAGGTGCTGCGGCCGGCCGAGGTCGTGGTCGCCGTCCCCGGCTCCGGCCGTGATACGGGCCCTGGCCCGGAACCGTCTCATCAACCGGTGGGGAGCCGAAGCAGCCCGGCCGCCATGATCCGCGCAGCCGTGTCCAACTCGCGACGGCTCTACACCGATCCCGCATCTCACCGACGGCATGACCCTCGGCTCTCCGGTGGCGTGCGACGAATCCGCGGTGCATCCGCTGAGAGCGGCGCGGCCCATGAGGCGAGGTAAGTCGCAGGCAGCATAGGGGCGTTGAGCCATTCCACTGATAACCTGCCTTTCATCTAGTCAAGGCAGGATGCCACGGGGGAAATGGTGCTGCAGCCGCTCAGGCCGGCTGACCCGACGAGGGTCGGCAACTTCCGGCTGATCGGCCGTCTGGGCCAGGGTTCGATGGGCGTGGTCTACCTCGGCTACCGCTCGACGCGTCCGGTCGCGGTGAAGGTCGTCAGACCGCAGCTCGCGGAGGACGAGTACTTCCGCAAGCGCTTCGCCCTGGAGCTGGAGGCGATCCGCCGCGTCGGCGGCTTCCACACCGCCGCTCTGGTGGGCGCCGACTCGCGAGCCGCGACGCCGTGGATCGCCACCCAGTACATCAACGCGCCCTCACTGCTGGAACTGGTGGAGCAGCACGGCCCGGTCAGCGAACTGGGTGCGTGGTGGCTGGCAGCGGGTCTCGCGGACGCCCTGATGCACATCCACTCAGTACGTTTACTGCACCGGGACCTCAAGCCCGGCAACGTCCTGGTCGCTGCGGACGGCGTCCGGGTCATAGACTTCGGCATCTCCCACGTCAGCGGCGGTACCGGCCTGACCTCGGCGAGCGCGGCTCTCGGCACCCTCGCCTACATGGCACCGGAGCAGGCAGCGGACTCCCGTAAGGCCAGCGAGGCGTCGGACGTCTACAGCCTCGGTGCCACGCTGGTGCACGCGGCGACCGGCCACGTCCCCTTCTACGCACAGATGCCGGCGCAGCGGACGCTGGACATCCAGCCCGACCTGAGCGGCCTCCCGCCCACGCTGCTCGACCTGGTCACCCACACGCTGGCCTTCGACGCCGAGGACCGGCCGACGGCACAGAGCGTGCTGGAGGAGGCGATGGGACGCCTGTTCGACTTCGGTGTGCCGACGGAGGCGCAGGCGTACCCGCCGCTTCCCGAGGCCTTCCTCGCGGCGGTGCTGGAGCGGCAGGCCACACCGGTCGAGGCACCGGATCCCGTACCGGATCCGCATGCCGCGGTGGACGCCGAGCCGGACGGCGCTGCGGACATCGCCCCCGAGCCGGTGCCCGAGCCCGCTGTGTTGCCCCGGCCCGCAGAGCCGCTCGATCCCGGGCGCCGGCCGGACGCCACGCCGGACCGCTGGGCCGCTCGATGGCGCAGCCGTATCGAGGACCGCCGCGGCGACTACGGCGGCTGAGCCCGCCAAACCCACGCACCAACCACAGACGCACAGTGCTCGAACGGCACAGCAGCAGAGCAGCACAGCAGCAGAGCAGCAATCGAAGGAGACCCGCCGATGACCACCGTCACCGACAGTGCGTCAGGCAACGTCCCGGGCGATGCGTCCGGCGGCGTCCGGTTTGCCGCAGGGATGCAGGTCCGTGCCCGCGACGAGGACTGGCTGGTCGTGGAGGCCGTGGAAGCCGCCAAGGACGGCACCCGCCTGGACGTACGGGGCATCTCGCCCCTGGTCCGCGACCAGCGGGCGGTCTTCTTCGCGCACGAAAGCCTCGACCAGGTGACCCCGCTGCGCCCCGAGGACACCGAGCTCGTCCCGGACGACTCCCCCGAGTGCCGCCGTTCGCGCCTGTTCATCGACGCGTTGATGCGCAAGACCCCGCTGCCCCTCTCCGAGCAGCGCCTCGCCACCGTGGGCACCCACCTCGCCGACGACCTCGCCTACCAGCGCGAACCCGCCAAGACCGCCCTGCGCGCCCTGCGCCCCCGGCTGCTGATTGCGGACGCGGTCGGTCTCGGCAAGACGCTCGAGGTCGGGCTGCTGCTGTCCGAGCTGGTCAGGCGCGGACGCGGTGAGCGCATCCTGGTGGTGACGCCGAAGCACATCCTGGAGCAGTTCCAGCACGAGCTGTGGACGCGCTTCGCGATCCCGGTGGTGCGGCTGGACTCGGCCGGCATCGAGCGGATCAAGAACGACATACCCGCCGGCCGCAACCCCTTCTCCTACTACAAGCGCGCGATCATCTCGATCGACACCCTGCGCTCCGACCGATGGCGCAGCCATCTCATGCAGGTCACCTGGGACGCCGTAGTCATCGACGAGTCGCACAAGCTCATCAACTCCGGGACGAAGAACAACCGCCTCGCGCAGCTCCTCGCGCCGAAGACCGACGCCCTGATCCTGGCCAGCGCCACACCGCACAACGGCCAGCGGGAGTCCTTCGGCGAGCTGCTGAGCCTCCTCGACCCGACGGCCATCCCCGACACCAGCGACTACGACGAGACGCAGCTCCAGCACCTCTACATCCGACGCCACAAGATGTCCCCCGACGTCTCCGCCGAGATCGGCCACATGTGGGCGACCCGCAAGCCGCCGGTCGCCATCGACTGCATGGCGACCCCGGCCGAGCAGCAGGTCTTCGACGAGCTGTACGACGTCTGGATCGATCCGAAGGACGGCCGCAAGCCCCCTGTCTCCGGCAAGGGCGCCCGGCTCTTCCCCTACACCCTGCTGAAGTCCTTCCTCTCCTCCCACTCCGCGCTCGTCGAAACGGTCGACAACCGGATCGACAGCATCGACCGGAGCACCAACCCACAGGAACGCCAGGCCGAACGCGACGCACTGGTCAACCTCGGCACCATCGCCGAGGCCGTGGACATCGAGGACGCCGCCAAGTTCCGGCAGCTGGTGAAGGTCCTCAAGGAGGAGATCAAGGTCGGCCCCGGCTCCGACACCCGCGTCGTCATCTTCTCCGAGCGCCGTGCCACCCTGCAGATACTGCAGGACACCCTGCCGTCGGCCCTGGGCTTCGCCCCCAGCCGGGGAAAGACCAGCGGCGCCGTCCGCCAGCTCCACGGCGGCCTCTCCGACGACGAGCAGCAGCGCACCGTCAAGGACTTCGGTCTGGCAAGCAGCGAACTGCGGGTCCTGCTCACCGGCGACATCGCCGCCGAGGGCGTCAACCTGCACCGCCAGTGCCACCAGATGATCCACTACGACCTGCCCTGGTCGCTGATCACCATCGAGCAGCGCAACGGCCGTATCGACCGCTACGGCCAGCAGCACTCCCCGGAGATCCGCGCACTGCTGCTGCTCACCGCCGACGAGGACCCCGACCGCCCCTCGGCCGACCGGGCGGTGTCCGAGCGCCTGCTCAAGCGTGAGGACGAGGTCCACCGCACCCTCGGCGAGGCCGCCTCCATCCTCGGGCTGCGCGACGAGGACGCCGAGACGAACGCCATCATGGAACGGCTCCTGGCGAACGAGGAACCCTTCGACACGGCCGTGCCGTCGGTCCCGCTCGACCCCTTCGATGCGTTCCTCGCCGACCACACCCCGGACGGCGACTCACCGGGCTACCGGGTGCCGCAACTGTTCGCCTCCACCCGCGCGTTCGTCGAAGAGGCCCTGGAGGAGATCTACGACAACCCGGAACAACGCATCGGCAAGCACTGGGACGAGGACCACCCCAAGATGATGGTCTTCACCCCGGACCGGGAACTCCAGCGCCGCCTGCTGGTCCTCCCCAAGTCGTACCTGGACGAGCGGCAGGTCCTGGACCAGCTCCGCGTCACCTTCGACAAGCAGTTCGGCCAGGACCGGCTGGACCGTGCCCGCGAACGCAGCGGCAACCGCGCCAAGGGCGCGATCACCAAGCAGGAGCGCACCGAGACCTCCGGCTGGCCAGACGTCAGCTACCTCACGGACCAGCACCCGGTGGTGGAGTGGCTCACCGACAAGGTCCTCGTCAGACTCACCCGCAACACCGCCCCCATCATCACGGCGGACGTCAGCGAACCTGTGTTCCTCACCCAGGGCATGTACTCCAACGCCAAGGGGCACCCGACCGTCCTGGCGTGGACGTGCGTGAGGGGCCTGACGAGCGGCACACCCGTCTTCGACGACGACCTGGTGGGCGTACTCGAACAGGCCGGGGTCAAGCCGGGAATGCTCAACCGGCCCTTCACCGGCGACAGGACTGCCCTCCAGGCACTGGTCCCGGCGGCGGTACAAGCGAGCCGCAACCACGTCGCCGCGCTGCGCAGCGAGCAGGAAACCCCGCTGGTGGAACAACTCGTCGCGTATGAACAGCGGTTGGAGGCCTGGCGGAAGGCCAGCCTGTCGACGTTCGAGCAACTGAGCTTCAGCGGCATGCGGCGGAAGCACGAGGAGACGCGCGTGCAGAAGACCGCGGTGGAGGTCGAGCAGCTCATCGAGCAGCTGGCCACCCAGGGCGAGGCGATGGTGCGGGTGATCGGAGTCCTGGCACCCCCAGCGGCCGCCGGCGGCAACGCGATTCCGCAGCAGAGGGGAGCGTGACACCGTGGCATTTGAAGCGATCACCAACCGCGGAGAGTACATCTCCGCCCACTACCTCGCCGAACTGTTCGCCAAGGACCTCACCGAGCTGCGCAAGCGCTGGACCTCCGCCGACCGGGCGGGCGCTCCATCGTCCCGGTCGGGCGTGAAGGGCCTGCGCCGCGAGTACTTCAAGGCCAAGGTCCGCATCACCGAGAACAAGGCCTTCGACGGTCCCGAGGTACGGCAGCTCAACGACCGCCTGCTGACGGCGCTGGCGTATGTCGAACCGGAGGGCGAGGGCGGAGACGCTGAGGCAGCCGCTCCGGAGACCGCAGGTTCCACCCACACCCGACTCCGCCGGGGCGACTTCGGTGTGATGCAGGGCGACAAGGAACGGTCGGTGCCGGTGGCGCTCGCCGTCACGGGCCCGGGCGGCCTGGAACTCGTCGCCCTGGATGTCACCTGGCAGGTGAACGGCGAACTCGTCGTCGCGGACGTCGAGGACGGCGGCGCGCAACTCCTCGACCCGATCCAGCTCGACGGCAAGCAGCTCATCACCGGTGCGGCCGACGCCGTCACCTTCCTCTTCGGCTGCGAGGACGGCTACGCCCCGCGCTACGTCCTGCTCCTCGCGGGCGGCGCGGTACTGCTCGCCGACCGTACGGCCTGGCACGAGGGCCGGTTCCTCGCGGTGAGCGTGGATGAGGCCCTGGACCGCAACCTCAGCGCGGACGGCCAGGAACTGGAAGCGGTGGCCGCACTGTTCGGCGCGGAGTCGCTGCTGACGGAGGGCGGCGTCGCCGGGTACCTGGACGGGCTGGTCGACAAGGGCCGCAAGCACGCGGTGGGCGTCTCGAAGGAGCTGCGGGAGGGACTCCGGCAGTCCGTCGAACTCATCGCCCAGGAGATCCTGGACCGGCTCGACGACGGGGGCGCCGACCCGGCGGAGCTGGGCGACCCGGCCGACCTCGCGAGTCGGCTCACTCGGGAATCGCTGAGGTACCTGTACCGGATTCTGTTCCTGCTGTATGCGGAGGCCCGGCCCGAGCTCGGCATCCTCCCCAGCAAGGACGACGCCTACCAGGACGGCTACGGACTCGCCCGGCTCGGCGAACTGGTCTCCTACGACCTTCCGGAGGAGGCCCAGGACGGCACCCACTTCGCCGATTCGCTGGACCTGCTGTTCCGGCTGGTAGACCAGGGCCACCGCCCCCTGGGCAGGGATGAGGCACCCTCCGAGGACAACGTGACCGTCCTCGACTCGGACGGCCTGCGCTTCGAGGCCCTGCGCAGCGATCTGTTCAAGGCCGATGCGACCCCGCTGATCGGCTCGGTGTCGGTCGAGGGCGAGCGGATCGAGACGAAGCTGCGGAACAAGGTGCTGTGGCGGGTGCTCAACCTGCTGATGCTCACGCAGGGACGCCGCACCGGACGTGGCAAGGCCGGCGGCGGCACCGGCAAGGGCTTCATCTCGTACGCGCAGCTCGGCATCAACCAGCTCGGTGCGGTGTACGAGGGCCTGATGTCGTACACCGGCTTCTTCGCGTGGGACGACCTGTACGAGGTTGCCAAGCCGGACTCGGACGGGCTGAGCGGCACCTGGGTCGTGCCGCTGAAGGACGCCGACAACTACGACGAGGACGTCTTCGTCAAACGGACGGACGAGCTGACGGGCGCAAAGAAGCGTGTCCTGCACAAGAAGGGCAGCTTCGTGTACCGCCTGTCAGGGCGGGAACGGCAGCGGTCGGCCTCGTACTACACGCCGGAGGTACTGACCCGCAGCACGGTCAAGCATGCGCTGGCTGAGCTGCTGGACCAGGACGGAGTGACGACTCCGGCTCGGGCGATCCTGGACCTGACGGTGTGCGAGCCCGCCCTGGGTTCGGGCGCGTTCCTCAATGAGGCCATCAATCAGCTGGCTGCGGAGTACCTGAAGCGCAGGATGGCGGAGCTGGGCGGCAAACAACTGCCTCCGGACCGATACGAGGCGGAGCTGCAGAAGGTCAAGGCGTACCTCGCCCTGCACAACTGCTACGGCGTCGACCTCAACCAGACCGCTGTTGAGCTGGCCGAGGTCTCGCTGTGGCTCAACTCGATGCACGAGGGCCTGAAGGCCCCCTGGTTCGGCCTGCATCTGCGTCGCGGCAACTCGCTGATCGGGGCGCGACGTGCCGTGTACGCGGCGGAGGCGCTGAAACGGAAGGCGTGGTTGACGACGGTCCCGACGGACCGGCCACTGCGGGCAGGGGCCGAGGACGGCCAGTTCCAGGCGGGCAAAGAAATCCACCACTTCCTGCTCCCGGCCAAGGGCTGGGGAGCGGTCGCGGACGCCAAACAGGCCAAGGAGCTGGCGAAGGACGAGCGCGACGCGCTGGCGAAGTGGCGAACCGCTGTCACGGCGACGCCGTCGGCAGCGCAAGGCAAGCGGCTGCTCGCGCTGGCGACACGAGTAGAGCGACTGTGGGAGCTGGCCTGGCGCCGCCTGATCGTGAGCGAGCGGGAGGTACGGCGCCAGATCGACGTATGGGGGGTCGACCCCGACCAGCCGCTGGAGAAGGCGTCGGGAGACGTCACCCGTGAGCAGATCGAGAGCGCGCTGAACGAGCCGGGCTCGCCGCGCGGCCGGCTGAAGTTGGTCATGGATGCTTGGTGTGCCCTGTGGTTCTGGCCAGTGGGACAACCCGATACTCCCACGCCGCCCAGCATGGAGGAGTGGCTGGCGTTCTGCGAGGCGGTGCTGGGTGTTCCGCCCGCTAAGGCGAAGGCCAGCAGCAGGCGTGGCGGTGCGGCCGGACTGGACGATGAACTCGGGCTGTTTGCCGACACAGGCGAGTTCGAGAAACTGGCGGCGGACGACGAGTTCGACCGGGTGATGAGCCAGTGTGTCGACTTGCCGTCGGTGATGGTGCAGTTCCCGTGGCTAAGCGAGGTGGACGCAAGCTCCCGGCGGGAGGGATTCTTCCACTGGGAGTTGGAGTTCGCTCACATTTTCGAGCGCGGAGGATTCGACCTGCAAATGGGAAATCCACCGTGGCATCAACCAAAGTGGGGTGATCCTCTAGCGCTGGCTGAATACGATCCGTGGTTTATTCTGGAAAATCCCACCTTGGATGTTCTAGCTAGACGTCGCGCAAACCTGCTAAAGGAGGAGTCTATTCGGGTCAAATACTTCGCCGACTTGAGTTCATGGGCGGGCATGAATGCTCATCTAGGCTCCCCTGTGGAGCATCCAATACTTATTGGCTATCAGAATAACCTCTACCTGAATTTCATTGAACGGGTATGGAGCAGCGCAAACTTGCGAGGTATCGCTGGAATGATCCATCCGGATACCCATTTCAAGAACCCGAAGGGTGGCTCATTGCGCGCGGCTGCGTATCGCAGAATGCGTCGACATTTTCAGTTCCGTAACGAGCTGGAACTCTTCGAGATTGGACACACGCGGGACTATGGGGTCCATGTGTACGGGTCTCCGCGTCAGGTTAATTTTGTGAATATGTCGGGCCTATTTCATCCGTCAACGGCTGAGAAATCTTTGACTCATGACGGAAGTGGAGAGGTTCCGGGGCGTCAGTTCGAGTCGGGAGGATGGGACTTGCGAGCCCATTCAAAGCGAACTGTGCATGTTACTGTCGACATGCTCAGGTCTTGGGCGGATCTGGTTGACAACAGCGACTCACCCGCACTTCACGCTAGGATGCTCAGGCCTCTCACCACTGATGAGGACGGCGCAATTCATAAACTCTCACGGTTCCCTGAACGGCTGGGGGGTAACTTCTGGTGGACTGCGTCGGTTCGAGAGGATGGCCCTGTCTTGCGGCGGACTCATGTTCCACAATCGTGGAGTGAGGTAATTCTGCAAGGCCCTCACATTAGCGTGGCAAACCCTTACGCGAAGCAGCCAAATGAAAACTGCAGAAGCAAGGGCGACTACTCGCCGTGGGCACTTGAAGATCTTCCAGAATCGATTATCCCGCGCACCAATTATGTTCGTGATTGTGAACGGGACGTGTTCGAGTCGCACGCGGGGATTTGGGAAGGCAGCAGCTCGACTAGTTGGTTCCGTCTTGCATGGCGCAGGATGGTGGATCCTGCCACAGAGCGGACGCTCAACGCCGCGATTCTCCCGCCCGGTCCTACGCATACAGACGGCACCTGCACCTTGGCACTACCGTCTGAAAGAGACACAATCGTTACGGCTGGTCTCTGGGCAAGCCTACCCCTTGACTACTTTGTGAAAGTAGTTGGCAAGACAAATTTGTCTGACGATCTTGTTAGCCTTTTCCCGGCGCCGTTGTCGCACCCACTCTCCGCGCCGCTTCTGCTCCGAACGCTTCGGCTCAATTGCCTGACCCGCGAGTATTCCCCCTTGTGGGAGAGGCTTTTTGATCGTATTTGGCTCCGAGATCGCTGGACTAGTTCGGAAGCTCATGGGCTACGAATTCAGGACATCGACCCAGCGTGGTCCATGGCGACACCTTTGCGAACGGAATTCGATCGCAGGAGAGCCCTAGTGGAAATTGATGCCATTTCTGCCGTAATGCTCGGCCTGACTGCCGAGCAGCTCTGCGCAATGTACCGTTCACAGTTCGACACCCTGCGCATGTACGAGTGGGAGACCTTCTTTGCCTCAGATGGGCACAAGGTTGCAGATACCACTCATGCGTACAACGTCGGCATTCGCCAGACCCCCGAAGAGACCGCCTTCGTCAAGGCCTGGGCCAAAGCCGCCCGCGCAGGCGACCCCACCCCCGCCATCCCCGAGGGTTGGGTCAAGCCGAACCGCGAGGCCGAAATGACCCGCGCCCACGCGGACTTCACCGCCCGTCTCCACGCCGGCGAATACGGCGACTACGCCGCCTACCTCGCCGAGCACCCCCTCACCATGCCCGAGCCCGCCGAGCCGCCCACCGCCACGTCCACCCCCGCCCCGGAAAGCAGGTAGCACCCAGCCATGCTTCCCTCCCTGGCCGCCGAGGATCTGCGCCGTGCCCTCGCCGCGTACCTGACGACGAGCTTCGCGCTCGCCGACGATGACGTCCGCGAGGAGCTCGAAGCGTTCCTTGAGCGGCCGGAGAGTCGCCTCTTCCGGGGCCCGTACCTCCGGGTCCGTACGCCCTTCCGGTACGCGCCTCCCGGCTGGGAGAAGGTTCTGGACTGGTCACCCTCTGACCTCCGCCCCTACACCCACCAGGCGAACGCCTGGCGGCGGCTGTCCAGCAAGTCGGGCCACGCCCCCGAGCCGACGATCGTCACCACCGGCACCGGCTCCGGAAAGACGGAGTCGTTCCTCGTCCCGATCCTCGATCACTGCGCCCGGGCCCGCGCCGCCGGGGTGAAGGGCGTCAAGGCGCTGCTCCTCTATCCGATGAATGCGTTGGCCGACGACCAGGCACGCCGTATCGACGACTTTCTTGCCGAGAACGCCGCCCTTTCCTCCGTCACGGCCGGCATCTACATCGGAGGTGCCTCCGGCAATCGCCTCCCGGACGACGAGGACGAGAACGCCCCCGGCTCCTACGCCCGCGAGTCCGGCGCAAGCACCATTACCCCCGCCCAACTGTCCCCGGACAGCCGCCTGATCACCGACCGCGAGGCCATCCGCGCGAACCCGCCGGACCTGCTGCTCACCAACTACAAGATGCTGGACCTCCTCCTCCAGCGCATCCCGGACGTCCCGCTCTGGCAGGACGGCGGGCTGACGTACGTCGTCCTGGACGAGTTCCACACCTACGACGGCGCCCAGGGCACCGATGTGGCGATGCTGCTGCGCCGCCTGGGCGCGGCCACCGGCAAGGCCGAGCCGGGCCGCCCCCTCGGCACGATCACCCCCGTCGCCACCTCCGCCACCCTCGGCGGTGGAACCGGTGGAACCGGTGGAACCGGTGGAACCGGTGGAACCGGCGCAACCGATGGAACCGGCGCCGTCGGCCGCACCGCAGCCACCAGCGCCACCCCCTCCGCCGAAGCGGCCCCCACCCCCGACGGCCCCCAGAAGTCCGACCGCGAACTGCTCCTCGAATTCGCCGAGAAGGTCTTCGGCGCACCCTTCCCGGACGCCACCCTCATCGGTGAGGACCGCCAGACGCCCGGCGAGTTCGTCGCCGAGCCCGACTTCCTTCTCCCCGTGCCCTCCCCGGCCGCCCTCGCCGCCGTCCCCGACCCCCTCAACGATCCGTCGGCCCTCCACCGGCTCGCCCAACTTGTCGTCGGCATGGACTTCGCCGACCCGATACAACTCGGCGAGAAGCTCAGCCAGCACAACCTCATCCGCGCCCTCCTCGACGTCGCGGGCGACACTCCCGTCACCGTCCCGGAGATAGCCCGCGAGTTCGCGAAGCGCGGCGGCGGCGCGGCCTGGGACGAGGCGGCGCGGACCGACATCGACCTGGTCGCGACCGGCCTTTCCCGTCTCCTCGCGCTGGTCTCGACCGCCCGTACCTACGACCGGGTCGCCGACCGCGTCATCCCCTTCCTCCGCGTCGAGGCCCAGCTCTGGGTCCGCGAGGTGCGCCGCGTGATCCGCGCCGCGACGCCGACGCCGCACTTCCGCTGGTTCGACGACGACGGTCCCACCGGGGACACCCGGCCCAACCCGGCCAACCTCGCCGTCTACCCCGCCGCCGAGGTGGACAGCACCGCCGACGCCGACCCGGATGACGGCGGCACTTCGCACTTCGCTTCGGACAGCCCCGTCCCGTTCGTCCGCCCCGTCGGCCCGGCCTACCGCGCCCACCTTCCCGCCGCGTACTGCCGTCACTGCGGACGCTCCGGCTGGGCGGCGCTGTCCACGGATCTGGAGTGGCAGCAGCTCAAGACCAGGCCGCTGGAGATCTACCGGGCTTCCGCCCAGGGCAACCGGGCCGTCCGCTGGATGATCCGGGCCAGGCCGGGCGAGCACACCCCCGTCTTCCTCCACGCCGAGGAAGCCGAACTGCGCACGGTGCCGAGCAACGACACCGTGCCCGTCATCACGGTCGCCGGGCCCGTTCCCGCGGGCGCGGGCGACAAGTGCCCCTCCTGCGACCTGACCGACGGCATGCGCTTTCTCGGTGCGGGCACCGCCACCCTCGCTTCCGTCACCACCACCCAGCTGTTCTCCGACCGCGGCCTGACCGACGACGAGCGTAAACTGCTGGTCTTCACCGACTCCGTCCAGGACGCCACCCACCGGGCCGCGTTCATCGCCAACCGCAGCTTCGGCTTCACCTTCCGCGGGCTGCTCGCCGAGCAGCTCGAGCCGGGCGCCCCGGTCGCCGTACACGATCTGGCCACCGACGCCGCCGAAGCCGTGGTGACGGCGGCGGAGAAGGGCGAGATGAGCAAGCTCGCCTCGATCGTGCCGCCCGACCTGCGTGACAACCCGGAGATCCGGACGCTCCTCAGCGGCGACGGGTTCAGTGACGCCGGCGCGTACATGCTGCAGGACCGCATGGTCTTCCAGACGCTGCTGGAGTTCGGCCTGCGCTCACGCCTGGGCCGCACCCTCGAACTGACCCGGACCGCCGCCGCCGAGGTGCACCTCCCCGATGCCGCCGCCGTGGCGGCCCTGCTGCGGGAAGCCCACCAGCGCCTCCCGGGGCAGATCACCCTCCCCACCGACGCTGCCGACTACATCGTCTACCTGCGAGGCCTGCTGGAGCGTATGCGTCTGCGGGGGGCGCTGTTCCACCCCTGGCTGAAGGAGTACATCGCGCAGGCCGGCGCGAGGCGCTGGCCGATCTGGGGCGGGCGGCCCACGGGCATGCCCGCGTTCCCGCGCGGCCTGGCCGCACCGACGTTCCCGGTCCTCGGGCGCCTGGGCACGTCCGAGTTCGACTCACTGGCCCGTGACAACACCTGGTTCGCCGACTGGGGGCACCGCACCCTCGGCTGCGAGCGACGCGAGGCCCGCGCCCTCGCCGAACAGGCCATGAAGCTGCTCGCGCAGCGCGAGGTACTGGCGACCTACCCGGCCGAGGGCGGCTCGACCGTCTTCGCTCTCAGGCCGCGCACCATCATGGTGCACAGCCTCGCCACCGGCCCGTCGTCTCCGGACAACGACAGCGGGACGGACGGGGCCCGGGCCGACGGAACCGGCGTCAACGACCACGGCGTCCGCTGCGACAGCTGCACCTGGCGGCAGACCGTCCCGCCCGGCCGGCGTGAGGACTGGCTCGGCACGCCCTGCCTGCGCTTCCAGTGCGGCGGCACCTTCACCACTGACGACCGGGACTACAGCGACGACTACTACCGCCGTCTCTACACGGTCGACCGGCCCGGTGACGTCCTCACCGCCGAGCACACGGGCGCGCTCAGCCGGGCCCGCCGCGAGGAGGTCGAGCAGGCCTTCAAGAACCGCCCCTCGCCGTTCGACCCGAACGTACTGACCTGCACGCCCACCCTCGAACTCGGCATCGACATCGGCGACCTGTCCGCCGTGCTGCTCGCCTCCCTGCCGCCCGCGCCCGCCAACTACGCGCAGCGCATCGGCCGTGCCGGCCGCAGCACCGGCAACTCGCTCACCGTCACCTTCGTACCGCGCGGCGCCCGCAACCAGTACTACCTGCACGCACCCCAGCAGATGCTCGCGGGCCGGATCATCCCGCCGGACTGCTACCTCGACGCCTCCGAGATCCTGCGCCGCCAGTACCTGGCGTACCTGTTAGACCGGGCCGCCGACCGGAGCCTGTGGCGGGGGACGATGATGCCCGAAGAGCCCATGCCGCACCGCATCGGCGCGCTCTTCACCCGGGGGCTGGCAGAGGACGGCTGGTTCCGCCGTTTCCTGGACGTCGCCCACGCCCGCCACGCCGAACTCGCGTCGTCCTTCGTCCAGCTCTTCCCGGGGATGTCGGCCGAGGCCGAGCAGGGCCTGCGGCAGTTCGCGCAGCTGGAGCTGGAGCAGACCGTCGGCCAGGCCGCCACCGCGTGGCGCAAACGCCTGGAGGCTCTGCGCTCCCGGTCCCGGCAGATCGGCCGGGCCTTCGACGCCCTGTCCACCGCCTCCGGGGACCGCGAACGCGACGAGCAGCGCCGCCAGCTCTACGCCGAGCGCAGATCGGTCAACCGGCGCAGGGACGCCCTGGTCGGCGAGAACTCGGTCAACGCCATGGTCCGTCTGGGCCTGCTGCCCAACTACACCCTCCACGACGAGGCCACACTCTTGGACGCGACGCTGTGGTGGAAAGACGCCGACGGCGAGTTCCAGGACCAGTTGACGGAGTACGGGCGGGGCTCACGCATGGGCCTGCTGGAACTCGCGCCCGGCAACACCTTCCACACCGACGGCTACAAGTACATCGTCAACGGCCTGGACCTGGGAGCCGGCGAGGGCGACACCGCTTATGCCAAGTGGCGGCTGTGCCCCGAGTGCGGCTACGTCGCCACCGCCGAGTCCGGCCTGGACCTCACCGCCTGCCCGCGCTGCCTGACGCCGCAGATCGCCGATCCCGGCGCGCTCCACACCGTGCTCGTGCCCGAACGGGTCACCGCCCGCGAGCGGCGCGAGGACGCACGGCTCACCGACGAGCGCGACGAGCGGGAGCGGCGCCGGTTCAACGACATCACGCTGGTGGACATCGACCCGGACCAGCCCCAGGGACTGCGCGCCTGGAAGCGGGTGGGGGAGCTGCCGTTCGGTGTGGAGTTCGCCCGGGTGGCCACCATCCGCACCCTCAACCTCGGCCCGGCCGCCGCCGCGGGCCCCGAGCACCAAATCGCCGGCGACGACGTCCAGGTGCCCGGCTTCGAGACCTGCCTGGAGTGCGGGGCCGTACGCGGCGTGCACCCCCAGGCCTGGGACCGGTCCGCCCAGCGGATCGGTACCCGGCACGCGTACTGGTGCGGCCACAAGGACGACGGGATCGACGCCGAGACGGCGTCGATGCAGCGGCTCGTGCTCGCGCACGAGCTGACCACACAGGCACTGCGGATACTGCTGCCTGTGTCCACGATGGAACTGCAGACCCGGCTGGTGTCGTTCAAGGCCGCGCTGCTGCTGGGCATAACCATGCACTTCGGCGGAACCCCCGACCACCTGCGCGTCGTACCCGCGACCATGCCGGGCGGAACCCGGGAACTGCGCCGCCGCTTCCTGGTGCTGCACGACTCCATGCCGGGCGGCACCGGCTATCTGGAGCACCTCGCCGACGCCACCGTGCTGCACCGGGTGCTCACCCTCGCCCAGACCGCCCTGCGAGACTGTCCCTGCGGCAAGGAGAACCTGCGCACCCCCTGCCATCGCTGCCTGCTGCCGCACGTCAGCAGCAACGAACACCCCTTCGCGTCGCTGCGGGTCGCCAGGGAGCTCCTGGACGAGATCGTCACCGGCTGGGACACGGAGCAGGTCGACACCCTGTCCGGGGTGCGCATCGACCAGCTCGCCGAGAGCGAGCTGGAGAAGCAGTTCGTCCGCACCCTCGTCGACTGGGGCAGCCGTCCCCCGGAGTCCGGCTCGGTGACGCCCCGCGCCGGGGAGCGCGGCATGGAGTACGAGCTGCGTTTCACGCGCCCGGACGGCGGCGGCACCCGCTGGCTCTTCCAGGACCATGTGCGGCAGCTGACGTCCGCGCCCAGTGAACCGGACTATCTGCTGACCCGGATCGACGGGCCGTCGACGCGCATCGCGGTCTTCCTCGACGGCTACGCCTTCCACGCCAGCACCGGCATCAACCGGATCGCCGACGACGCCGCCAAGCGCGAGGCACTGCGGGCCGAGGGCATGCAGGTGTGGCAGTTCACGCACGCGGACGTGATGGCCTGGAAGGCGGCGGTGGAGGGGACCGCGGACGACCGCGAGGTGCGCACCCCCGCCGAACCGCTCCTCGGGGAGGGCGCGCTGCGGACGGCCCGGCAGATCCACCAGATGCTGACGGGCGGCCCACGCCCCGACGACACGCTGGACCCGGCACTGCGCAACCCGATCGAGACGCTGCTCGCGGTGCTCGCCGATCCCGACTCGGAGAAGTGGTCCCGTAGGGCGGCAGCGCTGATCAGCGGTTTCGCCGGGGGCGGAGCAGCGCGGCCGCCGATCGACCGGCGTGTGGTGGGCGAGCGGCTGCCGGACGTGCTGGCGGGCGGCCCCCTGCCGGTCGCCGGCAACCCGGCCGCCGCCGACGCCATCGCGATGGACGTCCGCACCCTGGGCGGGCTGCGCGTCATCGGGCTGCTCGACCGGCGGGCCGAGCCCGCGACCGGGCAGCCCGGGATGTCCGCCTGGTCGGCCTTCACCGTGCTGGACGACCGCGACGAGGCGGTCGCCGAGCCGGGTCACCGGGCGCGGTGGGCCGACTGGCTGCGGTGGTCCAATCTGCTGCAGTTGCTGACGGGCGAGGGGGGTTCGGCACTGCCGCGTTCGTTCCACCAGGTCGCGATGTCCATGGCCGGGCAGCTCGACCCGCACGCGGTCGCCTTCCTCGCGGGTGCGCTGCCCACCACCACGGGCCTGCCCGACGAACTGCCGGAGCCCTGGGCGGAGGCGGTCGAGTGGGCTTCTTCCCAGGCCGAGGAACTGCTGTTCGCCCTGTGCCGGGAGGCCCGCACCCGCCACTTCGGCGCCCCGGAGGTCGGCTTCGAGCTCGACGACCGGGTCGCGCAGCAGGCGGAACTCGCCTGGCCGGACGCCAGGGTGGCGGTGTTCCTCGACGTGGACGAGCACCGGGATGCCGCGTTCGCGGAGGCCGGCTGGCACGTCGTACACGCCGGGACAGTTGATGTGGCCGAGTTGGCCGAGCGTTTGGAGAATGTGTGATGTCCAAGGCCCAGGTCGTCATGGCGGACGTCTTCGGCAAGTACTACGACAAGCTCGACGGGTCGGTCCAGGCACAGGTCCTGCAGTTCATCATGAAGATGCAGCGGGACCCGGACGCCAACGGGCTGAACCTCAAGCCGCCGAAGGGCGCCGAGGACAAGCGGGTGCGCACGGCCAGGATCAACGACAACTTCCGCGCGGTGCTGATGCACTACGCCGACCGCATCTACTACCTGGTCGCGGTGCTGCCGCACGACGACGCCTACACCCTCGCCTCGCACATCATCTTCGACATCAACAAGGTCACCGGCGGCGTCGAGCTGATCAACCTCGCGAGCCTCCACGGCACCCTGAGCGGGCAGCCCGCCCAGACACCCGCCACCGACGAGCCGTCCGTCTTCGCCCACGTCTCGGACGCCGATTTCGACCGTCTCGGCGTGCACCCCTCGGTCGTACCGGCGTTGCGGGAGATCCGCAGCGTCGACGCGATACTCGGCTTCGTGGAGCATCTGCCCAAGCTCGCCAGGGACGTGATCCTCTGCCTCGCCGACGGCATGACCGTCGAGGACGTCTGGGAGCACGTCAGTTCCGTCGCCGCGACCAGTGACACCATCGACCCGGAGGACTACGAGGCTGCCAACGAGCGGCCCGCGACCAAGGAGTCCTTCGTCGTCACCGGCGACGTCGCCGAGTTCGGCCGGATCATGTCCGAGCCGCTGTCGGCCTGGCGGATCTTCCTGCACCCGGCCCAGCGCGCCCTGGCCGAGCGCAAGACTCCCAACAAGGGCTCGGTACGGGTCACCGGCGGCCCCGGTACGGGCAAGACCGTCGTCGCCCTGCACCGGGTCAGGGCCCTGGCCGAACGGCTGCCGCCCGGCCAGGCGATCCTGCTCACCACCTACACCACCACTCTCGCCGAACTGCTGCGCTCGCTGCTGGAGGACCTCGGAGGCACCCAGCTCACCGCCAAGGTCGACATCCGCAACATCGACAAGGTCGCCTACGGCATCGCCAAGGAGGTCTTCGGCGCGAAGACCCCCAAATCCCTCGGTGACGACGAGATCCGCAGGCGCTGGGAAGACCTGGCCGAGGAACAGCAGCCGCACCGCTGGGACGCGCGTTTCCTGGAGGCCGAATGGAAGCAGGTCGTGCTCGCCCAGGACGTGCGCAGCCGCGACGAGTACCTCGTCGCCAGCCGGGCCGGTCGCGGCCGACGACTCAACCGCCCGGAACGGGCGCAGGTGTGGGGACTGATCGAGGCCTTCGAGCACCGGCTGGACGCGGCCGGTGAGGTCGGCGTCACCCAACTCGCGGCGCAGGCCGCCCGGATCGCCTCGGGCTGGAGCGACGAGACCCGCCCGTACCGGCACATCGTCGTGGACGAGGCCCAGGACCTGCACGCCGCGCACTGGAAGCTGCTGCGGGCGCTCGTCCCGGTCGGCGAGGACGACCTCTTCATCGTCGGCGACGCCCACCAGCGGATCTACGACAACCGGACCGCGCTGAGCGCCCACGGCATCAACGTGCGGGGGAGACGCTCCAGGCGGCTGACCCTGAACTACCGCACGACCCGTCAGATCCTGGGAACCTCGCTGAGCCTGCTGGGCGACGCGAGCTTCGACGACCTCGACGACGCGACCGAGGACCTGGGCGGCTACCGCTCCGTTCTCGGCGGGGCCAAGCCCGAGTTGACCGAGTACCCGAGCACGGCCGCCGAACTCGCGGGCCTGGCCGGACGGGTCGGGGAGTGGCTGGGCGAAGGACTGAAGGAGGACGAGTTCGTCGTCACCGCTCGCACCAACAAGCTCGCGGACGCGGCGGTGGAGGCGTTGCACAACGCGGGGATCAAGGCCGTCAGGGTGAAACCGCGGCAGACTCCGGCGATCGGTTCCGGGGTGCATGTGATGACGATGCACCGGATCAAGGGCCTGGAGTACCGGGCGGTCGCCATCATCGGAGCGGGCGCGGATCACGTGCCGCAGCCCGGCGCCGTCACACCGATCTCCGAGGATCGTACCCAGCACGACCGCGACCTGCAGCGCGAGCGCTCGCTGCTGTTCGTCGCGGCCACCAGGGCACGCGAACAACTCTCCGTCACCTGGGCCGGACCACGCAGCCCGTTCCTGGAGGGAAGCCACTGACCTGCGGTGACGCGAGACAACGCCGCCGCGTTAGAGTCACCACGGAGCCGGCCGTAGTCCGGCTCTCACCTCAGAACGGGATCCGGGCGGACGAGATATGTACCTGAAGAACCTTCGCCTACGGAACATCAGGTCGTTCCACGGTGCACGCGACGTCGACCTGGACCTGACCAGGCCCGACGGCTCGTACGCCGGCTGGACGGTCCTGGCGGGCCGCAACGGCTCGGGGAAGACGACCCTGCTTCGCGCGGTCGCCCTGACGATCAGCGGACCCGCCGTGGCCCGCAGTCTCGTCCCCGGGTTCGACACCTGGGTCTCGCGAGACGAGACGGTGGCGAAAGCCGAAGTGTGCCTGGTCCATGACCCGGAGCAGGACCAATTCACTTCGGGGCGGCGTCCGGTCCGACCCATCTGGGCAGGACTCCGCTGGACGGCGGCGGAGCAGACGTCACTCTCCGGCAAACCGGGTTCCAGCAGGGCCGGACAGCCTGCGCTGAACGCCATCGGCTACCAGAAGGAACGCCCCGTCGCCCAGCGCGGCCCATGGGCGGACAATCCGGTGGGATGGTTCTGCGCGGGGTACGGTCCCTTCCGCAGGCTCGCCGGGGGCTCGAGCGACATCCAGCGGCTGATGTCCAGCTCAGGCTCGGTCGCCCGGCTGACGAGTCTCTTCCACGAGGACGCGTCGCTGGCGGAAGGCGTGAGCTGGCTCATCGAGCAGCACCTGCGCGCGTTCGAGGACCGCGACGGCGCCCGGGACCTCAAGGCGGCCGCCCTGGCCATCCTGGGCGACGACCTGCTGCCCGACGACTACCGGATCGACAACGTCGACTCCGAGGGCCTGTGGGTCGTCAACCGAAACCATCGATTCCCCCTGCGGGAGATGAGCGACGGCTACCGCACGGTGGCTGCCCTGGTCGTGGACATCCTCAAGCAGATCCATGACGCCTACGGCGAACTCGTGCTGGACACGACGGACGGCACGCCGAACGTTCCGAGTTCCGGGGTCGTCATCATCGACGAGATCGACGCCCATCTGCACGTGTCCTGGCAGAAGCGCATCGGCGGCTGGCTGAAGGCGCACTTCCCGAACATCCAGTTCATCGTCACCACACACAGCCCCTACATCTGCCAGGCAGCGGACCCGGGCGGACTGATCCGGCTGCCGGGCCCGGACGAGGAGAGCCCTGTGGAGGTCGTGCCCCAGCACCTCTACGACCGCATCATCTTCGGCAGCGGCGACGACGCCGTACTCTCGGACCTGTTCGGGCTCGACACCCTCTACTCTGACCAGGCCGAACAGAAACGGGAGGAACTCCTCGCCCTGGAACTGGACGTCGTGCGAGGCCGGGCCAGCGAAGAGGAAAAGGACCGGTACCGTCACCTGAAACGCAAGCTGGCCAGTTCACCGGCAACTCGCGTCGACGAAATCGCAGCCCGGCTCCACTCCCGTCGTCCACGGCACGATTCATGATCCGAGTGACGAGGGTGCCACTCCCGCAGACGACGCTGACTTCCATGGCCGGTCACACCGGTGACATCGGGCAGGCCGCTGCGCCCAAGAAGCGAGCCAGGCAGTTATGGGAGCACACGTCCGTCCGCAGGCACATACACCCCGTGCTGAAAAGCGCCCTCGCGGAGATGGCGCCGGGGCTGGAGCGGTGCATGTACTGCGGGGACAACCAGGGCACGGACATCGACCACTTCGAGCCCGTCCGTGTCAATCCGTTACGGACCTTCGACTGGAACAACCACCTGCTGGCGTGCTCCCTGTGCAACAGCCACCTCAAACGTGACCTCTTCCCCCTCGCCGACGACGGTACGCCCCTGCTCATCGACCCGAGCAGTGAGGATCCCGCTCCGCATCTGCACCTCTCGCTCGCTGCCGGTGAATACATCGATCTCACCGACAGGGGCACCGCGACGATCAAGGTCTTCGGCCTCAATCGGAGCATCCTCGTCCGGGGGCGGCTCAATGCTTACCGAATCACCCCGCTTCTGCTGAACAAGTGGCGTACTGCCCTCGAAAAGGACGACCTGGAGGAGGCGGCAGCTTGTGCGGCAACCATCTGGGAGCAGCCCACCGCCGACGTTGTTCATGCCATGTTCCACCAAGCAGTCGTCCCGGGCGCCGAGGACATCTTCACGGACGAGTCCGACACCCTCGCTCTGCTGCGCGACCCGGTGATCCGTACCGGACTGCTGGGCACCTGCTAGAGATGAACGGCTTTGGGTCCTCGTTCCACTCCTTGCGACCAGGGCATCCAGCCCCGCAAAGCCAGCACGCAGAGCGCCGCAACCCAACCCGGTGAGCCCTGCGATCCGCCCCCAGCGCGACGGCTTCCGACCAAGCAGGTCGAGCCTCCGCCGCGCGAGTGACAGAACTCCGCCGCGCTCCGCCCCCCGAAAACTCTGCATGCCTGCGCCACGGCTATCAGCCGTCGCGCAGGCATGTCCTGTTTTCGTCCCGCTCCACCGCTACGCGATCCCGACCACGAACCGCCGCGGTCACCTGGTCCCGCATCCAGCCGCCATGACACCCGAACTGGTGAACCTCATCCGCCCCGGCCTGTCGCCCGCAGCCGCTGCCCTGCTGGCCGCTGGCTCGTGCCCCGGCCTCGATGTCGTCCTCACCTCCGCGAGCACCCGCGAGCACTGGGACGATGTGGCCAAGGCTCTGGCTGCGCCGCTGACGGCCCAGGAACTCAGGAGGGTGACGGATGAACTCGCCGGTGAATGAGGAGGTACAGGCCCTGATGGAGGCCGCCCACGACCGGGCGGCCAAGGCACTGGGTCTCACCTGCACGGGGCCACTGGCGTGGGGCTTCCTCGGTGTCACCCTCGGGCGCCGAGCGGGGGACCGGTGGCTACGGGTGAGCCGGACGGCGAAGAGGAACGCGGGCAGGAAGGCGGGGGAAGGCATCGTCGGTGCCTCGGAGCTGGTGCCTGACGGCGTGCCCCGCCCCCACCTGTACGCGGTGCATGACTGGACTGACGGCGAGTGGGCCTTCGAGTCGGAAGTCCTGGACTACCTCACGCAACCCATCGTGTCCCCAGACCGGGCCGACATCGACCATGACCCGGGGTTGCCTGACGAGTGGTGGGCGGACCTTCGCCAGGCCCTTGCCCTTCTCGCTGAAGCGGAGGGAGTGAAGGCAACCGTGCGGGACAGGTGGATTGAACGGGCCTTCCCCCAGTTCCTCGGCGTCCCGGCCCCCGCCAAGGTGGAGCGGGTGACCGGTCACGGTGACCTGCACTGGGGCAACCTCACTGCCGCACCCCTGTGCCTGTTGGACTGGGAGCGGTGGGGCCGGGTGCCGTTCGGCTATGACGCGGGGCTCCTCCACGCGAACAGCTTGCTCGTGCCCGACGTTGCCGCCCGCATCCGGAAGGAGTTCGCGCCGACCCTTGACACCCCCGCCGGCCGAATCGGGGAACTCGCGGCCCTGGCCGAGATGCTGCAAGCCGTAGCCCGTGGCTGGTATCCCGACCTTGCGCCCCGCCTCGTGGCCCGTGCAGAGGCGCTCACCGGAGTTCGCCCGCCCGTCCCTGTGCACTCCGAGGTGAGCGTCTGACTGCGCCCCTGTCTCAGGCGCTCTCACCGATGTGCCGGTACAAGGTGGCTCGGGAGATCCCCAGGGCCTTGGCGATGGCGCTGACGCTCTCTCCCTTGGCCTTCCTGGCACGGGCCACGGTCAGTACATCCTCGTCCACCACAGACGGTCGGCCGCCGGTACGCCCCTGCGCCTTGGCTGCTTCCAGCCCGGCCCGCGTGCGGTTCTTGATGAGCGACCGTTCGAACTCCGCCATGGCCGCGATGATCTGGAAGAACAGGCGGCCATCGGCCGACGTGGTGTCGACAGAGGAGAGTGCACCATCGAGCACGCGGAAACCTATGCCTCGCTTGCGCAGGCCGTCGACGACGG
The DNA here is from genome assembly GCF_022414575.1 of Streptomyces sp. MUM 178J. Classification (GTDB taxonomy): domain Bacteria; phylum Actinomycetota; class Actinomycetes; order Streptomycetales; family Streptomycetaceae; genus Streptomyces; species Streptomyces chengmaiensis. The sequence goes on from NZ_JADWYQ010000013.1 coordinate 114,743, forward strand.
TCACAAGGTCGATGAGTGACCGGCCGAGCCGGTCAAGCTTCCAGACGCACAGCACGTCGCCCGGTCGGGCGTAGTCCAGTACGGCCGTGAGCTCCGGCCTGTCGGTGTTCTTGCCACTGGCCTTGTCCTCGAAGATGCGGGCGCACCCTGCGCCCGTCAGTGTGTCGCGCTGGAGCTGCGCCTCCTGGTCATCGGTGGAGACGCGGGCGTACCCGATGAGCCGGCCGGTGGTGGTGTTCGTCGTCACGACACAGATTGTCTCATAACTCGTCTCAAAAGATCAGTTTGAGATGGAAGTTTCGAGGCGGGTTTTGAACAGGGTTGCGCCCCCTTCCGGGGTGTGTGCTGTCTCGTCTCACAAACCTTGGTTTTCGAGACGGCCGACATGCGCTCAGTACGATGCGCCCGTGATCCCTTACATACCCGCTGACACCCGTCAGCTTCTCCTTGTCGCCTGCACAGTCACGGCCCTGACCGCTGGGGCTCTCGGCTGGTTCGCCGCCCAAGAGGTCCGCCCGAGTTGCTCCTACTCGACGATCCTCGTGGGGTCCGAGGCGGAACAGGAGGAAGCCGCAGAGCGCGCTTACTGGCAAGCCGTCGCCTCTGGCGACTGCGCACCGCCACACCCCCGCTGGCGTTTCTGGCTCGGCTGACCTCCTCACGCCCGCTGGCGCGAGGCGGGGAGCCTGTGACCGGCAGGGCGTAAGAGATGGCGACGGCGGAAGGGGTGGGGGATGACCCTCTGAAGGGGTCTTGGTTGACCGCCATGTCTTAAGGTGACGGCTTCAAGCTGTACCAGGGCGAGGCGGGCGGACCGCAGGACCCCGAGAAGGTGTCGGCCCGCTGGTGGACGGCACGCAATCGTCTGCACCTGCCGGACAACTTCCGGCTGCACGACTGGCGGGCGTCGAAGGTCACGAACGATCTGGACAACCACGAGAACCCGGTAGAGGTCTCGGCCAACGCCCGGCACCACTCGCCGGGCTACACCATGGCGCGGTACGGCAGGCGTCGCGCTGAGGGAGCGAAGAAGCCGGCCGCTTCCAGTGCCAGCCGACTCGGCCTGTCATCCCTGGTCTGACCAGGAAGTTCGCTCGGCTGTTGGTCACATGGTTGGTCACGCCACAGCCGGAGAAACAGAAAAACCCCAGATCGACTGGGGTCTCTGCTGGTGTCCGAGGGGGGACTTGAACCCCCACGCCCGATAAAGGGCACTAGCACCTCAAGCTAGCGCGTCTGCCATTCCGCCACCCGGACAAGGTGTCTGTCGCGCGGCCCTGGGCCGTTCCGACGTGGAAAACCATAGCAAACAATCGAGGGTGCTCGATCACGGCCGGTTCCCTTGGGGTCCGCCCCGGGACAGGAGGAGGATGAGGGGGACCACCGGGGGCCACACAGCGACAGCGGGAGGAATCGGCGTGAGCGAGTCGACCAGTGCGGACAAGGCCGCGCCCGTCTCGGGGCCTGCCTCAGGGCCCGTCCAAGGGCATGTCTCCGGCGAGGACGAGGTCGTCGACCTGTGCCGAGAACTGATCCGGATCGACACCAGCAACTACGGCGACCACTCGGGGCCGGGGGAGCGGGCGGCGGCGGAGTACGTCGCCGCGAAACTCGCCGAGGTCGGCCTCGAACCGCAGATCGTGGAGTCCCACCGGGGCCGGGCCTCCACCGTGGCCCGTATCGAGGGCGAGGACCCGTCCCGGCCCGCCCTGCTGATCCACGGCCATACGGACGTGGTGCCGGCCGACGCCGACGACTGGACCCACCACCCCTTCTCGGGCGAGATCGCCGACGGCTGCGTCTGGGGCCGGGGCGCGGTCGACATGAAGGACATGGACGCGATGACCCTCGCCGTCGTGCGGGACCGGCTGCGCAGCGGCCGTAAGCCCCCGCGCGACGTGGTGCTCGCCTTCCTGGCCGACGAGGAGGCCGGCGGCACGTACGGGGCCCGGTATCTCGTGGACCGGCACCCCGGCCTCTTCGAGGGCGTCACCGAGGCCATCGGCGAGGTCGGCGGCTTCTCCTTCACGGTGAACGAGAAGCTGCGGCTCTATCTCGTGGAGACCGCGCAGAAGGGCATGCACTGGATGCGCCTGACCGTGGACGGCACCGCCGGGCACGGCTCCATGACCAACGACGACAACGCCATCACCGAGCTGTGCGAGGCGGTCGGACGCCTCGGCCGGCACCAGTGGCCCGTCAGGGTCACCAAGACCGTGCGGTCCTTCCTGGACGAGTTGTCGGACGCCCTGGGCACCCCGCTGGACCCGGAGGACATGGACGCGACGCTCGCCAAGCTCGGCGGCATCGCCAAGATGGTCGGCGCCACCCTGCGCAACTCCGCCGCGCCGACCATGCTCGGCGCCGGGTACAAGGTCAATGTCATCCCCGGCCAGGCTGCCGCCCATGTCGACGGGCGCTTCCTGCCCGGCTACGAGGAGGAGTTCCTGGCCGACCTCGACCGGCTGCTGGGTCCGCGGGTGCGGCGCGAGGACGTGCACGCCGACAAGGCGCTGGAGACCAGCTTCGACGGATCACTCGTGGACGCGATGCAGACGGCGCTGCGCGCCGAGGACCCGATCGCGCGCGCCGTGCCGTACATGCTCTCCGGCGGCACGGACGCCAAGTCCTTCGACGACCTCGGCATCCGCTGCTTCGGCTTCGCGCCGCTGCGGCTGCCCCCCGAGCTGGACTTCGCAGGCATGTTCCACGGGGTTGACGAGCGGGTGCCCGTCGACGGTCTGAAGTTCGGCGTACGGGTGCTCGACCGCTTCCTCGACGCCTGCTGAAAGCCCGGCTCGACCGGGTGCGGCCGAAGGGCATCGTCCGCTGAAACGAAACTTCCATAATCGTGATCATGTGCGCTCCTTGCTGGAAAGAGTGAATGTGCGCCCGGGGGCGTGGCCCCGCACGTCACTCCTCGTTACAGGTGGTGCGGTCCGCGGCTGGGACCGCACTGCCAACAAGGAGGAATAATGATCAAGAAGGTCGTCGCCGCTGCGGCTGCCACCGGTGGTCTGGTGCTCGCGGGTGCGGGCGTGGCCATGGCCGACGCCGGCGCCCAGGGTGCCGCCGTGGGTTCCCCCGGCGTGCTCTCGGGCAACGTCGTCCAGGCGCCCGTCCACCTGCCGGTGAACGTGTGCGGCAACACGATCGACGTGGTCGGACTGCTGAACCCCGCCTTCGGCAACACCTGCGTCAACGAGTGACGTGCTGACCCGGCCCGTCAGGGGCCGGGGCCAGAAGTCTTACCGGGCGGCCCGGGATGCGCGCCATGCGCTCCGGGGCCGTCTGGCTTTCCATCCGGGTCAGGCTGGACCCGGACCAGTGCTGAAACGGAAGGCAGAGATCAACCAATGCGACAGGTCACTCGCAAGGGTTTGATGACCATGGCGGCCGCGGGCGGAATCGTCGCCCTCGGCGGCGGATACGCACAGGCCGAGGCCGGAGCGATCGGCGGCGCGTCGGACTCCCCCGGGATCCTCTCCGGCAACAACGTCCAGGCGCCCGTCCATGTGCCGGTGAGCGTGTGCGGCAACACCGTCAACGCGGTGGCGCTGCTGAACCCCGCCATGGGCAACGCCTGCGCCAACGGCTCGTCCTCGTCCGGGACCGGCGGGGGCGGCGGGTCGCAGGCGACCGGGAGCGCCGCCGACTCGCCGGGCGTCGCGTCCGGCAACAACGTCCAGGCGCCCGTCCACCTGCCGGTGAACGCGTGCGGCAACACCGTCAACGCGGTGGCGCTGCTGAACCCCGCCATGGGCAACGCCTGCGCCAACGGCTCGTCCTCGTCCGGGACCGGCGGGGGCGGCGGGTCGCAGGCGACCGGGAGCGCCGCCGACTCGCCGGGCGTCGCGTCCGGCAACAACGTCCAGGCGCCCGTCCACCTGCCGGTGAACGCGTGCGGCAACACCGTCAACGCGGTGGCGCTGCTGAACCCCGCCATGGGCAACGCCTGCGCCAACGGCTCGTCCTCGTCCGGGACCGGCGACGCCTACGGCGAGGGCAGCAGTCAGCAGGGCGTCGGGTCGCAGGCGACCGGGAGCACCGCCGACTCGCCGGGCGTCGCGTCCGGCAACAACGTCCAGGCGCCCATCCATGTGCCCGTCGGCGCCTGCGGCAACACCGTCACGGTCGGCGGGCTCGGCAACGCGACGACGGGCAACGGCTGCGCCAACGTGGCGGGTCCCGCCCAGGCCGACAACCCGGGCGGCTCCGCCGACTCGGAGGACTCCGGCACCTCCGACCAGACCGGCTCCGAGGGCACCGACGACTCGGACGACTCCAGCACCGCCGGAGAGCACGAGGGCAGCAGCGTCGAGGCCGACGGCAGCTCCGAGGGCATCGGCGGCTCGGACGACTCCAGCACCGCCGGAGAGCACGAGGGCAGCAGCGTCGAGGCCGAGGGCGGCGTCGAGGTCGAGACCCGGGACGAGGCCGGCGCCTCGGGCGGGCAGGACATCGCCCGAGCCAAGAGCGCCGCGGAGCTCGCCGGAACCGGCACCAACGGGATGGGACTGATCATCCCGGCGGGCGCCGGGCTGCTGCTCGGCGGCGCGGTCCTGTACCGCCGCGCCCGCGCCGCCGCCTGACCGGAGAGGTCCTCACCGCCGGTGCGACGGAGCGGGCCCCGCGTCTGCGGGGGCCCGCTCCGGCTCGCTCTGTCTCGCGCTGTCTTCTCAGGTCACCAGGTGGCGCGAACCTGACGGATGATGCGCCGGCGCAGCCGCACCCTGCGGCTGCCGTCCCGGCGCAACGTCAGTCGGTCCAACTCCCAGTGACCGTACTCGGCATGGTCGGTCAGCAGACGTGTCGCCTCCTTGCGGGAAACCCCGCGCGGTACGTACACGTCGACAAATTCGTATTCCGGCATCGCAATCTATTGTGACGCCAGTGCCCCGGTACGGATAGCGTCTGCACTATGTCTGATGCTGCGCAGCCCACCGCTGCCGAGGTACGCGCCGCCGCGGAGGCGCTCAAAGCCGCGCTGGACCGTCACCTGCTGGCGGTCGAGCGCCGCACGGGTGAGGATGACCCGGCCGTGTACGACGCCTTCAACGCCCTCGCCGCGGCGGCGGAGGCGTATGACGAGCGGCTGTACGACCGCTACGACGAAGTGACACCCTTCGAGATCCCCGGCGCGGACGACTCCCTGCCGCCGTACACGGGCCCCGAGGAACCGAGCGCCCTCAGCGTGCTGATCCGCCGGGACTACGCGGTGGTCGAGCCGCAGCGACTGCTCGCACAGGCACAGCGCATCGCCGACCTGGACGCCGATGACGAGCGCCGGGAGAACGCCCCCACCGTGGGCGAGAGCGTGCACGCCGCGCTCGGCGTGCTGTTCGGCGAGTTCGAACCGGACGAAATCGCCAGCCGGCACAAGGAGTTCGGCCTGGAGGAAGGCGACTCCACACTCTGGGTCTCCGCCGCGGAGGAGCTCCCCGAACCCGGCGAGTGGCTGACCACCCCCTTCGACCAAGCGGACCCCGAACGCGTGGTCTGCCGCTTCGACGTCAGCTCCGTCTTCGACGAGGAAGACCACCCCGAGGCTCCCTCGTAAACCCCGCTCCCGCGGGTGGCCCCATCCCAACTGTCACCGGTGCAGGGGCCACCCCACGGCGCGGCAACGGCGGCGCAGAAGGAGGACAAGGTCCTGTGCGCAATCCCCGGGGCCCGCCGCCGGACTACTCCGCCGCCGCCAGGAGCTGCACCAGCAGTCCCCGCAGCCGTGTCGTGCGCGCCGGCGCCGACCGCGACGCCACCGCCTCCGCAAGCGCCTTGTCCGCGCCGTGCACCACGGACAGATGCCGCTCCCCGCGACTGAACGCCGTATACGCCCATGCCCGGTTCAGCGCTGCCCCCGCGTCGCCCGGCACCACCGCCACGACCGCCGCCCACCGCATCGCCGACGCCTGGTGTGCCGTCACCGCCCAGCCGTGCCGCAGCGCCGTGCCGACCCGTTCCCTCGGCACGGTGACGCGCCCGCTCTCGCACTCCAGGCGCAGTCCCTCCGCGTCCGCGGAGACCACTGTGCCCAGCACTGTCCGGCCGGGCGCCGGGGCGTAGGCCACCCGGTCACCCGGGTCGAAGCCCCCGAAGCGCCCGGGACCGGGGTTGAGCCGCTGTTTGAGCGCGGCATTCAGCGCGCGCGTCCCCGCCGCGCCCCCATGCGCCACGGCGATCACCTGGGTGTCCTCCGTAGGAACCCCCAGCGCCCGCGGCACGGAGTCCGCGACGAGCTGCACCGTACGGTGGACCGCCTCGCCCGCGTCGTGCACGGGCACGATGACGACCTCCCTGCCGGGCGCGGCGACCTCGTTCAGCTCGCCCACGCCGATACCCGAGACCAGCTCGCCGATCGGTCCGGGATCCGGAGTGCGGGAGGCGATCTTCGGACACACCTCCGCGGTCAGGACGTCCTGGAAGACCCGGCCCGCACCCGCGGAGCCCAGCACCGCGGGGTCCCCGGAGAGCAGCAGCCGGCACCCGTCGGGCAGTGACTCCACCAGCATGGCCGCGGTCTCCACATCCAGCTGGGGCGTGTCGAGGACGGCCAGCACGTCGAGGGCGAAGGCGCCCTCGTCGTCGCGGGCGGGCCCCTGCTCTCCGGAGAGCAGCCCGGCCATGGTGACGGCCTCGGAACCCAGTCTGCGCCGGCCGTTCTCGCTGTGGACAGCGACCGCGGCGCGCAGTCCGCGTTCCCGCGCCGCCTGTGCCACGGCGACCGCCTCGGCACGTGCCGCCTCACCGCCGGTGTGCAGGACGACGCCGTGCGCGCCGACGGCGCGCACCAGCTCCGGCCCCTCCCACACCTCGCCGTGTCCGGTCCTGATCAGCCGGGCCAGCCCGTCGGCGAGGCTCTCCTCCGCGAGGGCGTACCGGTCGAGCCCCAGGAGGACCGGCGCCGGGGGCTCCTCGGGTTCGGCCTCTCCGGAAGCGCCCGCCCCCTCAGACGCACCGGGCTCTTCGGCTGCGCCGGCCTCTTCCTCCAGGCCGTCCTGGAACACCAGCACCGCCCCCTCTGCGACGGCCTGCTGGAGCGCTTCCTCCGGGGCGGGGACCGACTGCCCGGCGAGTGCGTCACGCACCGCCGCGGTCTCCAGTGCGGTATGGCCCTGGAGCGCGGCCCGCTCCAGCAGCCAGGAGACCAGGGCCACGGCCCTGCGCCGGTCACCCGGGCCGCACTCCGCGCCCAGCAGCGCCCTAGCGAAGGCGTCCGCCTGCTCCGGCCGGACGCCGGGCACGGACAGCAGCCGCCACGGGTCCTCGCGCAGCAGCTGAGCCGACCGCTCCCCGAGCACGCCCGCGACCTGCCCGGCCAGCGCTTCGGGTGCACCGCCCTCGGCCAGCACGGCCGCCGCACCCCGCACCGTCAGCGGGTCCGGCGAGGGCGGTGTCCGCGGAGCCTCGGCGGCTCGGGGCCGTGCCGACGGAGCGGCAGCCGGGGAGGGCCTGCGCGGCGGGAACGCGGGGGAGTCGAAGAACTCTGTCGTGGACTTCTCGCCGCTCTCCACGGCCCGCACCGCCGCGAGCAGTTCGGCGGCCGTGCCGCTCAGCTTGCCGCCGCTGTCGACGGGGCCGCCCTTGGCGGCCTTCCGCTCCTCGATCCGCGCCCGCAGCTCCCGCTGCGCCGCGAGCTCGGCCTCGGCCTCGGACGGCGCTCCGGCCTCCGGCCCGGTCTCCTCGTCTTCTGCGCCAGCTTCCCGGATCGCTCCGGAACCCGCTTCTCCCGCCGCGGGGCGTCCGTCCTCGGACGCCTCGGACGCCTCGGAGTCCGAGCCCCCGGTCTGCGGCCCCGAGCCCGAAGCACCTGCCTGGGGCTCCGCGGCCTCGGGCCCCGCGGCGGCGGCCGTCTCCGCCGCCGCCTCCCCCGCGCCGGCGGCTTCCGCTGCCTCCGCGGGCTGCGTGGCTTCGGGGGCTTCGGCGGCCTCGGGGCCTCCCTCCGACGATCCGGCGGCGGCCGGGGCGTCGGGGTCGGTCCCCCGGGAAGGCACAGTCACAGCGTGCTCCAGTCCTGATCGGGATAGCGGTGCACCGGCGCGGAGACGTCGTCCAGCGCCTGGCAGATCTCGTCAGGAAGACTAAGCGTCTCCACTGACAACGCGGCCGTGAGCTGCTGCGCGTTGCGTGCCCCGACGATCGGGGCGACGACGCCCGGCCGGTCCCGGACCCACGCCAGCGCCACTTCGAGCGGTGTGCTCGCCAGCCCGTCGGCCGCCGTCGCCACCGCGTCCACCACCCGGCTCGCCGCGTCGTCGAGATACGGCTCGACGAACGGCCCCCACTGCTCCGAGGCGGCCCGGGAGTCCGGCGGGGTCGACGCCCGGTACTTCCCCGTCAGCACCCCGCGGCCCAGCGGGGACGACGGCAGCAGCCCCACGCCGAGATCCAGGGCCGCCGGCAGCACCTCCCGCTCCACGCCCCGCTGGAGCAGGGAGTACTCCATCTGGGTGCTGGCGAGCCGGGTGCGCAGACCGGGCGCGGCGAGCTGCCAGGTCGCCGCCTTCGCCAGCTGCCAGCCGCAGAAGTCCGACACGCCCGCGTACCGGACCCGTCCGCTGCTCACCGCGAGGTCCATGGTCTGGAGCGTCTCCTCCAGCGGGGTCTGCGAGTCGAAGGCGTGCACCTGCCAAAGGTCCACGTAGTCCGTGCCGAGCCGCTCCAGCGAGGCGTCCAGCGCGGCCAGCAGATGGCCGCGTGAGCCGTCGACCCTCCGGTCCGGGTCGGGCACCCCGCCCGCCTTGGTGGCGATGACCAGTTCCTGACGCGGCACCAGTCCGTCGATCAGCCGCCCGAGAACATACTCGGCCTCCCCCGCGCCATACACGTCCGCCGTGTCGACGAGCGTGCCGCCCGCCTCCCAGAACGCCTTGAGCTGATCGGCCGCGTCATGCTCGTCGGTGTCCCGGCCCCAGGTGAGGGTGCCGAGCCCGATCCGGGACACGCGCAGGCCGGTGTGGCCGAGATGCCTCTGCTCCATGGCCGCGAGATTACTGGCCAAGGGCGCACTCTGAGAGAGCCTGTGGACAACCTTCCTATGACGGATCGGGCATCGGAGCGCTAGAGTCCGCGGAACGTGACGTTACTCATCGGTAAGAGCAGTGAGAGGGAACGCTTATGCGGCTCGGCATCAACCTCGGCTACTGGGGTGCGGGGATGGACGCGGACAATCTCGCGGTCGCGCAGGAGGCCGACCGGCTCGGCTACGACGTCTGCTGGGCGGCGGAGGCATACGGCTCCGACGCACCCACCGTCCTGTCCTGGGTCGCCGCGCAGACCGAACGCATCGACGTCGGCTCCGCGATCCTGCAGATCCCGGCCCGTCAGCCCGCCATGACCGCCATGACCGCCGCCACCCTCGACTCCCTCTCCGGCGGCCGGTTCCGCCTCGGCCTCGGCGTCTCCGGGCCCCAGGTCTCCGAGGGCTGGTACGGGGTGAAGTTCGACAAGCCGCTGTCGCGCACCCGCGAGTACGTCGAGATCGTCCGCAGGGCGATGACCCGGGAGCGGCTGACGTACGAGGGTGAGCACTGGACCCTGCCGCTCCCCGGCGGGCCTGGCAAGCCGATCAAGCTGACCGTCCATCCGCAGCGTGAACACATCCCGCTCTACATCGCCGCCATCGGCCCCAGGAACCTGGAGCAGACGGGCGAGATCGCCGACGGCGCTCTGCTGATCTTCCCGTCCGCCGAGCATCTGGAGGACACCGCGCTCCGGCATCTGCGCGCGGGCCGCGAGAAGGCGGGCAGGACGATGGAGGGCTTCGACGTCTGCCCCACCCTGCCGCTCGCGCTGGGCGACGACGTCAACGCGCTCGCCGACATGTTCCGCCCGTACACCGCGCTGTACGTCGGCGGCATGGGCAGCCGCAAGCAGAACTTCTACAACCAGCTCGCACAGCGCATGGGATACGAGAAGGAAGCCGCCGAGATCCAGGACAGGTACCTCTCGGGCGACAAGGACGGTGCCTCCGCCGCCGTCCCCCAGCAGCTGATCGACCAGACCGCGCTGCTGGGCACGGTGAGCCGGATCGCCGACCGGATGCAGGCGTACGCTGCGGCCGGCGTCACCACGCTCACCCTCGCCCCGGCCGGTTTCACGCTCGACGAGCGGATCGGCGCCCTGCGGGCCGGCGTCGAAGCCCTCGAGGCCGCCGGGCTGGCGTAGCAGCGGCGTCGCCCCTCTCCCGGGGCGGCGTCCGGACAGGACTGCGGCCGTGGTGGGGGCTCGGGGGTCTTCCCCGCCACGGCCGTCATGCAGCACAACGCCCGACGCCCCGCTCCGGTTACGGCCGCGGCGCGCCCCGCTCGCGCCCCCGCGGCCTTCCGTACGATCCCCCGTTCGGCGGAGTTGACCGCCCCAGTTGTTGCCTCGCCCCCTGGACCGCACTTGACTCGTTCTTTGCGGATGGCGGATGCCTCCGGATGCCTTCATGGAGGTGGCGGCAATGCTCTCGGCCCAGAGCCTGTTCCAGGAGATCCTCGACACCGACGACTCCTTCCAGCTCTTCTGTTCGATCGCGGCCAGCGGTGAGACCCAGGGCGGCTGGGAGAACGGCCGCATCGCCGCGCTCGTCCCCCAGGGCATGCGCGACCTCGCACCCAAGATCATCCGTCATGGCGCGGACGAGGACAAACACGGCCGGCTGTTCAACGCGCTGCTGAAGAAGCGGAATCTGGAGCCGGTCCCGGTCCCGCCCGAGACCGACTACACCATGCTCCTGGAGAAGGCGGGCATCGGCCTCGCCCACGACAAGCTGCGCCGCGACGAACCGCTGACCGAAGAGGACATCGTCGTCTACCTCTCCCACAGCCGGGTCACCGAGCAGCGCGCAGCCGACCAGATGGACATGCTGGTCAAGTACTTCGGGGACCACCCCGACGTCGGCAAGGCCATCCATATGATCTCCGGCGACGAGGACAACCACCTCGCCTACTGCCATGAGGAGTTGCTGCGGCTGGCGGCAGAGGGCCACGGGCGCGCCATCCAGCGCGTGCTCCGCGAGAGCGCCCTCGCCGAGATCCGCGTCTACCGCGATGTGAGCATCGCCGTGATGTCCCACATGGGACGCCTGCTGCACTGGCCCAAGGCCAAGTCCGCGGCGCTCACGGCCGGCATCCACGGGATGTACGCATACGAGCGGATCGGCGGCTGGCACCGGATGGTCAGCCTTCGGATGCCTGAGCGCCGGGGCGCGCTGGACGGCCCGCCGAGCCCCGTGCCGGCCATCTGACGGGGGCTCCGCCCCCCGGACCCTGCGCCTCAGCATCCGGCGAGGCCGACCCTCGGGGGCCCTGCCCCCGGTTTCAGGCTTTGCCCTGTCGCGCCGCCCTGCACGCTCCCCCCACGGTCTCCGGCGTGGGCGGGACCCCCACCCCCTGGGCCCTGCGGGCCCGAGAGGCGCCCCCGCGCTGCGTCGGCCGAAAGCCCGAGCAGCTCCGCTACGAGGACTTCCGCCCGCCTTGCGGTCTTCCCCGCAGCCCTTCGGGCGCGGGGGCGGGGGACGGCGCCGGACGACGCTCCTCGACGGGCAGACACTGCCCGTCGCGGCACTAGGCTGGCCGTCATGGCCACCCTGATCCTCGTACGTCATGGACGGTCCACCGCCAACACCGCGGGCGTCCTGGCTGGCTGGACGCCCGGCGTCGCCCTCGACGAGCGCGGCGCCGAGCAGGCCGCCGCACTGCCGCAGCGGCTCGCCGAGGTGCCGCTCGCCGCCGCCGTCACCAGCCCGCTGGAGCGCTGCGTCCAGACCCTGCAGCCGCTGCTGGAGGCCCGCTCGGGCCTGCCGCTGCACAGCGACGACCGGATCGGCGAGTGCCACTACGGCGAATGGTCGGGCCGCAAGCTCGCGGAGCTGGCCGATGAGCCGCTGATGGACGTCGTCCAACGCCACCCGTCCGCCGCGGCCTTCCCGGGCGGCGAGTCGATGCGGGCCATGCAGGCACGGGCCGTGGACGCCGTGCGGGACTGGAACGCCCGCATCGAGGAACGCCACGGCGAGGACGCCGTCTACCTCATGTGCTCACACGGCGACATCATCAAGTCGATCGTCGCGGACGCCCTGGGGATGCATCTCGACCTCTTTCAGCGGATTCATGTCGACCCGTGCTCCGTGACCGCTGTCCGCTACACCCGCACCCGCCCGTTTCTGCTGCGTCTCGGCGACACCGGCGACCTGCGTCCGCTGGCCGCCCGGAAGGCCAAGGAGAAGGGTGAGGAGGACGGAGAGAACGGGGCCGCCGTCGTCGGGGGCGGTGCGGGCGCACCGTGATCGGTTCGCGCAGTAGGGTGGACGGGCCGAAAGCCCGCTGACTCTCAAGGGAGACAGGACGTGTCCCGTCAGGTGTTCCTCTACGACCCTCCGGAGCGCTTTGTGGCCGGGACGGTGGGGCTGCCTGGACGCCGTACGTTCTTCCTGCAGGCATCCGCCGGGGGACGTGTCACCAGCGTCGCCTTGGAGAAGGCCCAGGTGGCCGCGCTCGCCGAGCGGATCGACGAACTCCTGGACGAGGTGGTGCGCCGGACCGGGGGCAATGCGCCGGTGCCGGCGGTCGCCCCCACGGAGATCGCCGACTCCGCGCCGCTGGACTCCCCGGTGGAGGAGGAGTTCCGGGTCGGCACGATGGCGCTGGCCTGGGACGGCGAGGAGCAGCGCATGATCGTTGAAGCGCAGGCGCTGGTGGAGCTGGACGCGGACTCCGAGGAGGACCTCGCGGAGGCCGAGGAGCGGCTGCTGCAGGACGAGGAGAACGGCCCGCCGATGCTCCGCGTGCGGCTCACGGGCGCGCAGGCCAGGGCCTTCGCCAAGCGTGCGCTGGACGTGGTGAACGCGGGTCGTCCGCCGTGTCCGCTGTGCAGTCTGCCGCTCGACCCGGAAGGACATGTATGCCCGCGTCAGAACGGATACCGCCGCGGCCTGTGACGACGGTCGGCGCCGCCCGGAAAGCGGCCGACGCGCTGGCCGAGGGCGAGCTGACCGTGCGCGGCCGGGTCCGCGAGGCGTCGAACGCCGTGCTGTACTGCTCGGTCTCATACGAGGGCGAGGAGGTGCGCTGCGTCTACAAGCCCGTCGCGGGGGAGCGGCCCCTGTGGGACTTCCCCGACGGAACGCTCGCCCAGCGGGAGGTCGCGGCGTACGAGCTGTCCGAGGCGCTGGGCTGGGACCTGGTCCCGCCGACAGTGCTGCGGGACGGGCCTTACGGCGAGGGCATGGTCCAGCTCTGGGTGGACGCCGACCCGGCCGGGTCGCTGCTGGCGCTGGTGGAGACGGACGAGCCGGGGGAGGGCTGGAAGGCGGTCGGGTTCGCCGACGTCGGCGAGGGGCGCACCGCCCTGCTGGTGCACGCGGACGACCCCCGGTTGCGGAGGCTGGCGGTGCTCGACGCGGTGATCAACAACGGTGACCGCAAGGGCGGGCATCTGCTGCCCACGGCGGACGGACATCTGTACGCCATCGACCACGGGGTCACCTTCCATGTGGAGCCCAAGCTGCGGACGCTGCTGTGGGGGTGGGCGGGCGAGCCTCTCCCCGCTGAGGCGGCGGACGCCCTGCGCGGCCTGTCCGCCGCCCTCCGCCCCGGAGCCCGGCTGTCCGCCCGCCTTGCGGACCTCCTCACCTCCGCCGAGGTGGACGCCCTCCGTGCCCGTGTGAGCTCCCTGACGGCGGACGGCCGCCATCCCTCGCCGTCCGGCGACTGGCCGGCGATCCCCTGGCCCCCCGTCTGACGGCTGCGTGGTGGGGCGGAGCCCCACGCCCATGAAAGGGCCGCGCGGGTGGGGGAGAGCCTGTGGCGCTCTGCGTCGGGCCGTCAGGCTCGGGATACCCCACCTCCGGTGGAGCAGGGCGGGCAGGGCAGAGCCACGCTCAGCACCGGGCGGCCAGGGGGCGTGGGGGCGAAGCCCGCACATACAAGGGCGGGCGAGTGGGGTCAAGCGTGCCTATTCGGCCAACAGGCGTCCTCCGGTTCGTATCCGGAACTGGCGTCCGGTTAGGCTCGAGACATGCATGCCTGGCCCGCTTCTGAGGTCCCCGCCCTGCCCGGCAAGGGCCGCGACCTTCGGATCCACGACACCGCGACCGGTGGTCTGGTGACCCTCGACCCCGGTCCCGTCGCCCGCATCTACGTCTGCGGGATCACCCCGTACGACGCGACCCACCTGGGTCACGCGGCGACCTACAACGCGTTCGACCTCGTTCAGCGCGTGTGGCTCGACACCAAGCGGCAGGTTCACTACGTCCAGAACGTCACCGACGTGGACGATCCGCTCCTCGAGCGGGCCGTCCGCGACGGACAGGACTGGACGGAGCTCGCCGAGCGTGAGACCGCCCTGTTCCGGGAGGACATGACCGCCCTGCGCATGCTCCCGCCCCGCGACTACATCGGCGCGGTCGAGGCGATACCCGGCATCGTCCCTCTCGTCGAGCGCCTCCGAAACGCCGGGGCCGCCTATGAACTCGAAGGGGACGTCTACTTCTCCGTCGAGGCCGACCCGCACTTCGGCGAGGTGTCGCACCTCGACGCGGGGGCGATGAGACTGCTGTCCGCCGAACGCGGCGGCGACCCGGAGCGCCCCGGGAAGAAGAACCCCCTGGACCCGATGCTCTGGATGGCGGCCCGCGAGGGCGAGCCCAGCTGGGACGGCGGCGCCCTCGGGCCCGGACGCCCCGGCTGGCACATCGAGTGCGTCGCCATCGCCCTCGACCGGCTCGGCATGGGCTTCGACGTTCAGGGAGGCGGTTCCGATCTCGCCTTCCCGCACCATGAGATGGGCGCCTCGCACGCCCAGGCACTCACCGGCGAACACCCCTTCGCCAAGGCGTATGTGCACGCCGGCATGGTCGCCCTGAACGGCGAGAAGATGTCCAAGTCCAAGGGAAACCTGGTCTTTGTGAGCGCCCTGCGGCGTGACGGAGTCAACCCGGCGGCCATCCGGCTCGCCCTGCTCTCGCACCACTACCGCGCCGACTGGGAGTGGACGGACCCGGTCCTCGACACGGCGGTCGAGCGTCTCGGCCGGTGGCGCGCCGCTGTCTCCCGTCCCGACGGGCCCGTCGCCGACGGGCTCGTCGAGGAGATCCGCGAGGCCCTCGCCAACGACCTGGACGCCCCGTCCGCGCTGCTCGCGGTGGACCGCTGGGTCGCCATCCAGCAGTCCGACGGCGGTGCGGACGAGTCCGCACCCGGTCTTGTCTCCCGGGCCGTCGACGCCCTGCTGGGCGTGGCGCTCTGACGTGCAGCGGGGCGGCGGCCGCTCCGGCCGCCGCCCCGCTGCTCTCTTGCCTCTCTGCCTGCGTGCTGACCTGCCTGCGTACTGCTGACGCTCAGTCGTCCGACGAGTCCTCGTCCGGGTTCGACTCGGGCGGCTCGGGCTCCGGGTCCTGCTTCGGCGGTTTCGGCGGCCGCGTCCGTCCGCTCGACGGGTCCCGGAGATACGATCCCCCTTCGCCGCCGTCCGTGGCGTGCCCCGGCCCCGGCGGCTGGCCCGGGCCCTGCTGACCGGGGCCCCCGTCCCGCCGCCGCAGATAGCGCTCGAACTCGCGGGCGATCGCCTCGCCGGACGCCTCCGGAAGCTCCGCCGTGTCCCGCGCCTCCTCCAGCGTCTGGACGTACTCCGCCACCTCGCTGTCCTCGGCGGCCAGTTGGTCCACTCCGAGCTGCCAGGCCCGTGCGTCCTCGGGCAGCTCGCCCAGTGGGATCCGCAGCCCGATCAGATCCTCCAGCCGGTTGAGCAGTGCCAGAGTCGCCTTCGGGTTGGGCGGCTGCGACACATAGTGCGGCACCGCCGCCCACAGGCTGACCGCCGGAACGCCCGCGTGGGTGCACGCCTCCTGGAGGATGCCGACGATTCCGGTCGGCCCCTCGTAGCGGGTCTCCTCCAGATCCATCGTCCGCGCCAGATCCGGGTCGGAGGTGATGCCGGTGACCGGCACCGGCCGGGTGTGCGGGGTGTCGCCGAGCAGCGCCCCGAGGATGACGACCATCTCGACGCCCAGCTCATGTGCGAAGCCGAGAAGCTCATTGCAGAACGATCGCCATCGCATGGACGGCTCTATGCCGCGGACCAGCACCAGGTCGCGCGGCTTGTCGCCGCCGACCCGGACCACGGACAGCCGGGTGGTGGGCCAGGTGACCTTCCGTACCCCGCCGTCCAGCCACACTGTGGGCCGGTTGACCTGGAAGTCGTAGTAGTCCTCGGCGTCGAGTGCCGCGAACACCTCGCCCTTCCACTCCCGGTCCAGGTGTGCGACCGCGGTGGAGGCGGCGTCGCCGGCGTCGTTCCAGCCCTCGAACGCGGCCACCATGACCGGGTCGATCAGCTCGGGAACCCCCTCGAGCTCGATCACCCAGTGCCTCCTTCCGAAGTTCCCTGTTCGTACGCCCCAACCTTACGGCGTACCCGCGGCCCCTCCGCAGCCCCCGTGCACGCCCGGGTGAACTTCGAGAAGGAGGGCACAAGGAGAGAAGACATCGGATAACTGGGACAGTCGACTCTAGAATCATCCGAGCTATCCTTGGGGTGTGGCTGGAAAGCTTCGACGGAGGGGGCTTCCCGCACGGCAGGCCCGATTGTGCAAGCCGCTACACATCCGATGGCGAGTGGACCTCTGCGGTCGAGTCACGGCGCCGCGAACACCGCTCGGGCAGTACTTTGGCAGTGCTTTGACAGTGCTCCCACACCTCCCGGGCCGTGCGCGTCCGGCCCTCGGGCGTCACTCGAGCATCGATCTCAGCCACTGCTCCACCCCGGCGACATGCACCGTCGCCCAGGCGTGGGCCGCCTCCGCGTCCCGGTCCCGCAGCGCGGTCAGGATCGCCCGGTGCTCGTACAGCGTGCGATCGACGGCGTGTTGTTCGAGCAGCCCGCGCCAGACCCTGGTCCTGGTGGAAGGCCCGGAGAGTCCGTGGAGCAGCGAGCAGAGCACGCCGTTCCCGGACGACTGCACGACGGTGCGGTGGAACTCCAGGTCGGCCGCGACCAGTTCGTCCACCGCCGCGGCCCGTGCGAGCAGGTCCAGCTGTGCTTCCAGCGCGTCCAACTCCCGGTCGCCGATGCGGTGCGCCGCCATCGCGGTCGCGGCCGGCTCGAGGATGCGGCGGACGGCGAGGAACTCCAGCGCGGTGTCGTCCCGGTGGAAGTCGACGACAAAGCCCAGGGCCTCAAGCAGCAGTTGGGGGTCGAGGCTGGTGACGTAGGTGCCGTCACCCTGGCGCACGTCCAGGATGCGGATGAGGGACAGGGCGCGTACCGCCTCACGCAGCGAATTGCGCGACAGGCCTAGATCCGCGGCCAGTTCGCTCTCCTTGGGAAGGCGGTCGCCCGGGCGCAGCGCACCGGAGACGATCATTTCCTTGATCTTCTCGATGGCCTCGTCCGTTACGGCCATGGCATCCCCCTTGTCGCTCGGACCTATCGGCTAGACATCCGATGTCTAAGCCGATCTCTGAGCGTACAACGAGGGCGGCCCCCTCAGGAGCCGCCCTCGTGATGGTGATCCTTTTTCGTGACCTTGTCCCGTGGCCACTCTGGTGCGGCCGGCGGGCCCGTCGGGTCAGCCCGGGCCGTCAGCCCTTCTTGGCCAGCAGGTCCTCGACCCCGGCGCGGACGGTGTCGTCCGCCAGGCCGCGGATCGTCAGCGTCGTGCGCCGGCGCAGCACGTCGTCCGCGGTCGCGGCCCACTCGTGGTCACGCGCGTACACGACCTGCGCCCAGATCTCCGGCGCGTCCGGGTGGATGCGCTCGCCCAGCTCCGGGTTGTCGTACGCCAGGCGTGCGATGTCGAAGGAGAGCGAACCGTAGTGCGTGGCCAGATGGCGCGCGGTGTCCGCGGCCATGCGCGGGCCGGGGGCGCCGCCGTCGATGAGCAGCCGGTGCGCAACCGCGTTCGGGTTGGATATGCCCGGCAGCGGCAGCTTCTTGGGCAGCGAGGACATCGGCTCCATGTCGTCCGTGAGCGGCTGTCCCGGCAGCTCGGCCAGCTTGTTCATCACCGTGCGGCCGATGTGGCGGAAGGTCGTCCACTTGCCGCCGGCCACTGACAGCATGCCGCCGCGGCCCTCGGTGACCACCGTCTCGCGCTTGGCCTTCGAGGTGTCGCCGGGGCCGCCCGGCAGCACCCGCAGACCCGCGAACGCATAGGTGATCAGATCGCGCGACAGCTGCTGGTCGCGGACGGAGAAGGCGGCCTCGTCCAGGATCTGGGAGATGTCCTTCTCATTGACCGCGACATCCGCCGGGTCGCCCTCGAACTCCTCGTCCGTGGTGCCCAGCAGCAGCATGTCCTCCCAGGGGAGGGCGAAGGTGATGCGGTACTTGTCGATCGGGGTCGCCAGCGCCGCGCGCCACGGGGAGGTCCGCTTGAGGACCAGGTGCGCGCCCTTGGACAGCCGGATGGAGGGGGCCGCATTTGGGTCCTCCATCTTCCGCAGGTGGTCGACCCAGGGGCCGGTGGCGTTGAGCACCAGCCGGGCGTTCACGCCGAACTCGCTGCCGTCCAGCCGGTCCTTGAGGTCCGCGCCGGTGACCCGGCCCTTGGTGAAGCGCAGGCCGGTGACTTCGGAGTGGTTGAGCACGGTGGCGCCGGCCTCGACGGCCGCGCGGACCGTCATCAGCGCCATCCGGGCGTCGTTCATCTGGTCGTCCCCGTACACGGCGACGGCCTTGAGGTTGTCCGTGCGCAGCTCCGGCACGTCGCGCTGCGCCTTGGCCGGGGAGATCACATGCCCTACGCCGTCGCCGAACGCCGACAGCGCCGAGTAGGCGAACACACCCGCGCCCAGCTTCGCCGCGCCGTGCGGCCCGCCCTTGTAGACCGGCAGATAGAAGGTGAGCGGGTTGGCGAGGTGGGGGGCCACCTCCCGGGAGACCGCACGGCGCTCGAAGTGGTTCTCCGCCACCAGCTTGACCGCGCCGGTCTGCAGATAGCGCAGACCGCCGTGGAGCAGCTTGGAGGAGGCGGAGGAGGTGGCGCCGGCGAAGTCGCCGGCGTCCACCAGGGCCACCCGCAGCCCGGACTGCGCGGCGTGCCAGGCGGTGGAGATGCCCAGAATGCCGCCGCCGATCACCAGGAGGTCGTAGGTCGCCTGGGAAAGCTGCTCCCGAGTCTCGGCGCGGCTCGGCAGGGAACCGGAGGCCGGGTGCGTACCCAGTGCGGGGACGCTCTGCAGGGTGGTCATTGTCGCTAGCTCCTCGTCAGCTCTCGTCCTCGTCGATCCAGCCCATGGTCCGCTCGACGGCCTTGAGCCAGCTCTTGTACTCGCGGTCGCGGATCTCCGCGTCCATGCGGGGGGTCCACTCGGCGGCCCGACGCCAGTTGGCGCGCAGCGCGTCGGTGTCCGGCCAGAAGCCGACGGCCAGGCCGGCGGCGTAGGCAGCGCCGAGGCAGGTCGTCTCGGCGACCATCGGGCGCACCACGGGTGCGTCCAGGACGTCCGAGAGGGTCTGCATCAGCAGGTTGTTGGAGGTCATGCCGCCGTCGACCTTGAGCGCGGTCAGCTCGACGCCGGAGTCCTTCGTCATGGCGTCGGTGATCTCGCGGGTCTGCCAGGCGGTGGCCTCGAGCACGGCGCGCGCGATGTGCGCCTTGGTGACATAGCGGGTCAGTCCGGCGATGACGCCGCGGGCGTCGGAGCGCCAGTACGGGGCGAACAGGCCGGAGAACGCGGGTACGAAGTAGGCGCCGCCGTTGTCCTCGACCGAGGAGGCCAGGGTCTCGATCTCGGCCGCGGTGCTGATCAGGCCCATCTGGTCGCGCATCCACTGCACCAGCGAGCCGGTGACGGCGATCGAACCCTCCAGGGCGTAGACCGGCTTCTCGTCGCCGATCCGGTAGCCGACGGTGGTCAGCAGCCCGCTGTAGGAGTTGATGATCTTGTCGCCGGTGTTCATCAGCATGAAGGTGCCGGTGCCGTAGGTCGACTTGGCCTCGCCCTCGGCGAAGCAGGTCTGGCCGAACAGGGCCGCCTGCTGGTCGCCCAGTGCGGAGGCGACCGGCACGCCGTCCAGGACGCCGCCCTTGACGTGCCCGTACACCTCGGCGGACGAGCGGATCTCCGGCAGGACTGCGGCCGGGACCTCCATGGACTCCAGGATCTTGTCGTCCCACTCCATGGTGTGGAGGTTCATCAGCATGGTGCGGGAGGCGTTGGTGACGTCCGTGACGTGGTGGCCGCCTTCGACGCCGCCGGTCAGGTTCCAGATGACCCAGGAGTCCATCGTGCCGAAGAGGATCTCGCCGCGCTCGGCGCGCTCGCGCAGGCCCTCGACGTTGTCGAGCAGCCAGCGGACCTTCGGTCCGGCGAAGTAGGACGCCAGGGGCAGGCCGGTCTCCCGGCGGAAGCGGTCCTGGCCGACGTTGCGGCCGAGCTCCTTGCAGAGCGCGTTGGTGCGGGTGTCCTGCCAGACGATGGCGTTGTGGACGGGCTCACCGGTGTTCTTGTCCCACAGCAGCGTGGTCTCACGCTGGTTGGTGATGCCGATGGCCTTGACATCGGCTGCGGTGATGCCCGCCTTCTCGATGGCGCTGGCGACGACCTCCTGGACGTTCTCCCAGATCTCGGTGGCATCGTGCTCAACCCAGCCGGGCTTGGGGAAGATCTGCTCGTGCTCCTTCTGGTCGACGGAGACGATGCGCCCGTCGCGGTCGAAGACGATGCAGCGGCTGGAGGTGGTGCCCTGGTCAATGGCCGCGATGAACGGGCCGGTGCCGTGCGAGGCGGTGGCAGTCATGAGAAGTGCTCCTCAGAAGTCTGTGACGGTCGGCTCAGGCAAACGCGATGTTGTAGATACCCGCGGCGGCGGCCGCGCCGATCAGCGGACCGGCGATGGGAATCCACGCGTAGCTCCAGTCGGAGCCGCCCTTATTGGGCAGCGGGAGCAGGGCGTGCACGATACGGGGGCCCAGGTCACGCGCGGGGTTGATGGCGTAACCGGTCGGACCGCCGAGAGAGAGGCCGATCGAGACCACGACGAACGCGACGATCAGTCCGCCGAGCGGGCCCAGGCCCTTGCCGCTCTCGTTGAGGCCCTGAGTGAGCACGGCCAGCACGAGCACCAGCGTGCCGATGGCCTCGGTGGTGAGGTTCTGCCAGACATTGCGGATCTCCGGGCCGGTGGAGAAGACGCCGAGCACCGGGCCGGGACCGGCATCGGCCGGCTTGTCCGCGATTTCCGGGTCACGCAGATGAGCCTGGAACTGGCCGTAGTAGGCGAGCCACACCAGGGCCGCACCGAGCATGGCGCCGACCATCTGGCCCGCGAAGTAGACCGGAGTGTTGCTCCAGTCCCCGTCCTTTATCGCGATGCCGACGGTGACGGCTGGGTTGAGATGCGCCCCGGAGAGCGTTCCCGTCATATAGACGGCGGTCATGACGGCGAAGCCCCACCCGAAGGTGATGGCCACCCAGCCGGCGTTCTGCGCCTTGGAGCGCTTGAGTACGACGGCGGCCACGACGCCACCGCCGAGCAGGATGAGTACGGCGGTACCAATGATCTCGCCGATGAAGATGTCGGAGCTGGACACCCGCGACTCCTTTGTCCTTCGTCCAGGGGAAGGCGAACCCCGGGTCCCTCCGGTGGTCCGCGCCCTCAGGTGAGGGCGATGCCGGCCCTTGGCGTTGCCACACTCTAGCGCGTATTGCCGGTAGGTGTTCGACAATGCCGACCGATGAACGGAAGTTTTGCCCTCGGGTTAACAGGACGTCAAGGGTTCCGGTGGCTGAAACCCCGATCGTTATCGTCGTTACTGATCGTCTGCCAAAGTCGGGCATATCCCCTCAAGGGGTCGCGCCGGACACCCCAAGGGCTCCCCACCTGGCCTAAAAGCGACCTGCTCCAAGATCACGGGACACCGCTCTGGCGCACTCCCGCACCGCTGCGATCAGTTCGGAACGCAGTTCGCCGGAGTTGCACACCCGCTCCACGGCGCCGGTGATGGCGACCGCCCCGACCGGCATCCGGCGTCGGTCGTGGATCGGGGCGGCCACGGATGCCACGCCTTCCCAGGTCTCCTCCACATCGGAGGCGTAGCCGCGGGCGCGCGTCTCGTCCAGCAGCAGCTCGAACTCCTCGAGCCCGGTGACGGTACGCGGGGTCAGGGCCTTGCGGTCCGCCTCGATCGCCTCGCTGTGCGCCACGGGGTCGTAGGCGGAGAGGATCTTGCCCAGGGCGGTGCAGTGCAGCGGATGCATGGCCCCCACCTCCAGGACCTGCCTGCTGTCGTCGGGGCGGAAGACATGGTGGATGACCAGCACTCCGTGCTGGTGCAGTACGCCCAGATGGACGCTCTCGCCGCTGGAGCGGGCCAGATCGTCCGTCCACACCAGGGCGCGCGCCCGCAGCTCGTGCACATCGAGGTAGCTGTTGCCGAGCCGGAGCAGCTCCGCGCCCAGCTGGTACCGCCCGGAGATCTCCTCCTGCTCGACGAAGCCCTCGGCCTGGAGGGTGCGCAGGATGCCGTGGGCCGTGCCCTTGGCCAGCCCCAGCGAGGAGGCGATGTCGGACAGGCCCAGTCGCCGTTCCCCGCCCGCGAGCAGGCGCAGCACCGCTGCTGCCCGCTCGAGCGACTGGATGTTCTTCGCCATCGGCTCGGCCTCTTCTCTCCGCTTCTCAACTGCAGGACTCATGACGGCCCCGGCAGGGTTCGACAATGCTGAACAGTATCGGTCCATGTCGACCTTCCGTCACCGCACCACGCGTCCGCCGTGACCGCTGGAACGGTAAACCCGCACGACAGGATGGCGTCCGCCCGCTGGACGCACTCGCCCCTTCAGGGGGCTGCCCGGCTACTCTGGCCCCGTGCGACTTCCACAGGAAGACGCAAAGCCGACAGCCGTCGCATCCCAGGGAGTACATTCCATGGCCTCGTCGCCGACCCCTTCCCCCGCCACCTCTGCCTCCGCCGCCTCTGCCTCCGCGGACAGCAGGACCCGAGCAGCAGCCCTCCGTGAAGCGTTGGCTTCGCGTGTGGTGGTGGCTGATGGTGCGATGGGCACGATGTTGCAGGCGCAGGATCCGT
>NZ_JADWYQ010000014.1 GCF_022414575.1 Streptomyces sp. MUM 178J
CCAGCCGCCAGCCGCCAGCCGCCAGCCGCCAGCCGCCAGCCGCCAGCCGCCAGCCGCCAGCCGCCAGGGCCGTTGAGGTCAGTCGTCCTTCTCGCCCAGGAACGCCGTCTGCACCTGCACCGTACGGCGTCGGGCGATGCGGGTGGCGCGTCCCGGGGGGAGCAGGCGGCCCTTGGCGTTGCCGATGACGTACCCCTCCGACGGAGGGCAGGACAGCAGCAGCGTCGGGGTGTTGACCTCCTGAAGGCGTCGCATCAGATGGTCGCCCATGGCGCGGCCGGCGCCGGTGGCGGCGCGCGCCACGACCATGTGCAGGCCCACCTCCCAGCCGAGCGCCAACTGGTCGAGAAGCGGGTCGAACGGGGCGTTCATCGGTCCGGAGCCGACCATGTCGTAGTCGTCGACGAGGACGAACAGCCGCGGCCCGTTCCACCAGTCCGCCAGCCGCATCCGGGCCGGCGTGATGTCGGGGCCCGGCACCCGGGTCTTCACCGCCCGGGACGCCCCGTCGACCAGGTCGCGCAGCGCGTCGATGGAGACGGCGTGGCCGAGCCGGTACTCGTCGGGGATCGCCTCGACCAACTCGCGGCGGTAGTCGACGACCATGATGCGGGCCTCGGCGGGGGAGTACCGCCGCATGATCGCCTGGGCGGTGAGCCGCAGCAGGTTGGTCTTGCCGCTCTCCGTGTCACCGATCACGATCATGTGCGGGCTCTCGGAGAAGTCGTGCCACACGGTGGCCAGTTCGTCCTCCTCCAGCCCCAGCGGAACCCGGAAGTCGCCCTCCGGCTCGGGGAGCGCGGTGACCGGCAGCTCGGTGGGCAGCATCCGCACCCGGGGCGCGACCGGACCCGACCAGCTCTCGGCGAGCGCGGCCACCAGCCCGGCGACGCCCTCGCCGAGGTCGTCGGCCTGCTCGCCGCCGTCGATGCGGGGCAGCGCGGTGAGGTAGTGCAGCCTGCCCTCCCTGGTCAGACCCCGGCCGGGCACCCGGGGAACCGTGGCGGCCCGCCGGATGTCGATCTCGGAGTCCATCGGATCGCCCATCCGCAGCTCCAGGTGGGTGCCCGCCTGGTCGCGCACCGCGGAGGGCAGTTCCACCCAGCGGGCCGTGGTGACGATGAGGTGGACGCCGTAGTTCAGGCCCCGCGCCGCGATCGCGCCGAAGGACGCGATGTGCCGGTCGTAGTCCTGGCGGACCGTGGCCCAGCCGTCGATGACCAGGAACACGTCGCCGTGCTCGTGGTCGGCGAACTCCCCGGCGGCACGGCGCCGCCGGTAGGCGGCCATGGAGTCGATGCCCTGTTCCAGGAAGAACTTCTCCCGGGCCGCCAGCAGCGAGTTCACCTCGGCGATCGTGCGGCCCACCCGCTCGGCGTCCAGTCGGGCCGCGACGCCGCTCATGTGCGGCAGGCCGTCCAGGCCGGCCAGCGTGCCACCGCCGAAGTCCAGGCAGTAGAACTGCACTTCGCGGGGGGTGTGGGTGAGGGCCAGGGCCGTCAGGAGGGTACGCACCATGGTGCTCTTGCCGCTCTGCGGACCGCCCGCGATCGCGATGTGCCCGCCGACGCCGGACAGGTCGACGGTCAGCAGATCCCGCACCTGGTCGAATGGCCGGTCCACGATCCCGACGGGCACTTTCAGCTTCCCCCGGTCCGGCCAGCCCACCGTGGTGAGGCCGAGCTCCGGGTCGGGGGTGAGCGGCGGCAGCACCTGGTCGAGGGTGGCGGGCAGGTCCAGTGGCGGCAGCCACA
Source organism: Streptomyces sp. MUM 178J (assembly GCF_022414575.1). Lineage (GTDB taxonomy): Bacteria > Actinomycetota > Actinomycetes > Streptomycetales > Streptomycetaceae > Streptomyces > Streptomyces chengmaiensis. The sequence continues at coordinate 1,755 of NZ_JADWYQ010000014.1, forward strand.
CCTGGTGTGCGGGCGGTCCCGCTCCCAGCATCCTGTCGACGGCGACCGAGAGCAGAGTGTCGCCGCTCTCCTCGGTCTCCGGCTCGGGGTCCGGCAGGTCGGGCGCGGCGCGCGGCACGATGTAGCCGCTCGTCCACGGCACGGTCTGGCCGGCTGCGCGAGCCTGGTTGGCGCTGCCGCGGCGGTGCCGGTACGGCCCGGATACATAGGCGGCCCGGAACCGGGTCAGCGCCTCGACACCCGATTTGAGGAAGCCGCTGCCCGGCGCCGACGGCAGCTCGTAGGCGTCCGGCACGCCGAGGACGCCGCGGCTCTCCATCGCGGAGAAGGTGCGCAGGCCGATCCGGTAGGAGAGGTGGCTCTCCAGCTGGTGCATCCGGCCCTCGTCCAGTCGCTGCGAGGCGAGCAGCAGGTGCACGCCCAGGCTTCGGCCGAGCCGGCCGATCATGACGAACAGCTCCATGAACTCCCGGTGCGCGGCGAGCAGTTCGCTGAACTCGTCGACGACCACGAACAGGCTGGGCAGCGGCTCCAGCGGGGTGCCGGCGGCGCGCGCCTTCTCGTACTCCAGCGCGGAGGTGAAGTTGCCGGCGGCGCGCAGCAGTTCCTGACGGCGGATCAGCTCACCGTGCAGGGCGTCCTGCATACGGGAGACCAGGGCCGCCTCGTCGGCGAGGTTGGTGATGACGGCGGACACATGCGGCAGTTCGTCCAGCCCCAGGAAGGTCGCGCCGCCCTTGAAGTCGACCAGGACGAAGTTGAGCGTCTCGGAGGAGTTGGTCAGGGCCAGCGCCAGCACCAGGGTGCGCAGCAGTTCGCTCTTGCCGGATCCGGTGGCGCCGATCAGCATGCCATGCGGGCCGGTGCCGCCCTGTGCGGACTCCTTGATGTCGAGTTCCACGGGCTGGCCGTCGGCGCCCACGGCGATGGGCACGCGCAGCCGGCTGGGACCGGTGCTGCGCCCCCACAGGGTCTGGGGGTCGTGCCGGTGGAGGTCCTGGATGCCGAGCAGGGTGGTCAGTTCCACGTCGGCGGCCAGCGGTTCGACGGCGTCGGTGCCCATGCCCATCCGGTAGGGCGCGATCCGTTTGGCCAGTGCGGTCGCGCCGTGCGGGCCGAAGGCGTCGGGACGGCCCAGACGGGTGGTCTGCTCCTTGCGGTCACGGTCGGTGCGGACCAGCGCGAAGTCGCCGCCGCTCACGTCGAAGCGGAGGGTGACCCGGCCGGGCCGCCAGGTCAGCGCGCCGGTGAGGTCCAGGACCACGGTGTTGCGCAGTCCGGGGCCGTCCAGCCGGTGGCCGCCGGGCACCGTGCCGCCGTCGACGACGATCACCGTGAACGGCTCCTCGCGGCCGGGGACCGCGTCGGGATCGAAGGGCGGGCGCTCCAGGAACTCCGCGCCCAGCAGGTCCTCCAGTTCGTTGAGCGCCGCTCCGGCCATTCGGGCGGGACCGGCGCCGTCGGTCTCCTGCGGGTGGAGGTGGTGCGGCAGCCACTTGGCCCAGTCCCAGTCGGCCCGCCGCTCGTCGGACACGCACAGCGCGATCCACACGTCGTCGGGGGAGTGGAACGCGGCCAGCTGCGCGACGATCGCCCGGGCCAGCGCGCGGACGCGGTCCTCGTCGCCGCGGAACAGCACCCGCGCCCAGGCCCGCAGGTAGATCGCGATGGGCTGGTCGGGGACGGTGGCATAGGCGCGGATGAAGCTGCGCAGGGCGTGCGCGGAGAGCGGTTCGAGGTCCTCGACGGGGCTGCCGGCCGTCGGGGTCAGGCGCAGGCCCAGCTTCTGGTCGCCCACCGCCACCCGGACCTCGCCGAAGTCCTCGTCCTGCGGGCGGCGTTCCCACAGCCTGGTCGAACCGATCACGGACCACAGCGCCGACGGCTCGGGGTGCCGCCAGGCCAGGGCCCGCTGCTGGTCCACCACCGCGGTCCGCACCTTGCGCCTGGTCTGGGTGAGGTAGCGCAGGTAGTCCCGGCGTTCCCCCTTGAGGCGCTGCTTGCGCTCGTTGTTCCGGCGCATCACCTGACCGAGCATCATGGCCGCCGTGGAGACGACCATCAGGCCGAGGGCGAGGTAGATGAAGCTGCTGCCGCCGCGCGCGCCGGGGCGGATGAACATCAGCATCATCGACACCGACATCAGCGCCATCGGCAGATAGGTCCAGACGGCGGACGAGTCCGGAACCACCTCGGGGAGCACGGGCGGCTCCTGCAAGGTCAGTTCTCCGTCCGGCATCTCGGGGCCGCGCCTGCGGGCCGGTCGGCGGAACAGAACCACACTCACCGTACGGTCTCCTTACGGAGCGGCCGTCGGGCCGACGGAGCACGCTCACGGGTGGGGGACTGATGCTGCGGGGGTGGGGTCACCCCGAAGGGACGTTTGATATTACGATCCTTCGAGCTGACCACCGATGAGCAACCCCCCTCTTCCGCAGGTCCGTTGAAATGCTCCAGCACACCCGGAAGGCGTGAGTCAGACCAATGAGCGACAACCAGGTGGCCGGTCTGTGCCGCCTGACCGTACGAGCCCCCGCCCGCACGATCGATCTCGCCGTTCCCGCCGACCTGCCGGTCGCCGACCTGCTGCCCGCCGTGCTCGGCTACGCCGGGGACGACCTCGAGGAAGCCGGCGTTGACCACGGCGGCTGGGTGCTGCAACGCCTCGGCGGCGAGCCGATGGACGAGGAGCGCACCCTTGACTCCTTCGAGCTGCGCGACGGCGAGACCGTCTACCTGCGGCCCCGTGTCGAGGCGCTGCCCGAGGTGCATCTGGACGACCTGGTCGACGGCATCTCCACCACGCTGCGCGACCGCCCGTACGGCTGGACCCCGGAGGCCGGCCGGGCCCTGCTGCGGGGCCTCGCCATGATCGCTCCGGCCGTCGGCCTGGCGGTGCTCGCGCTGCCCGGCGGCTCGGGCGCCACCCGGGCGGTGTGCGCCGCGGCCGCCGCGCTGCTGCTGCTCGCGGGCGCCGCCGCGGCCAGTCGCGCGGTCGGCGACGGCGGGGCAGGCGCGGCCCTGGGCCTGATGGTCGCCCCCTGCCTGGCCCTCGCCGGCTGGCTGCTGCCGGGTGGTGACATCACCGGCCCGCACGGCCAGGAGGTGCTCGCCTCCCGCATGCTCGCCGCGTCCGCCGCCGGAGCGGGCGGAGCGGTGCTCGCGCTCGCCGCGGTGGCCGCGTACGCCGCCCTGTTCCTCGCACCGGCGGTGCTTGCCGTCTTCGGGGCACTGGCCGCCGTCGTGATGCTGGCCGCCGGCCTCGACGTACACGAGGTGGCCGGCATCACCGCGCTGGCCGCCGTGCTCCTCGGGGCCTTCGTGCCCACCCTCTCCTTCCGGATGGCCGGACTGCGCATGCCCCCGCTGCCGACGAACGCCCAGCAGCTGCAGGAAGGCATCGAACCGCACCCCACCGCGGTGGTCGCCTCCCGCTCGGTGCTGGCGGACGGCTGGATGAGCTCGCTGTACGCAGCCGTCGGCCTGGTCTGCGCCGGCTGCCTGACCGTTCTGGCCCGCCGGCCCGGCCTCGCCGAAGTGGTGACGTCCCTGGCGCTGGCGCTGCTGCTGCTCCTGCACGCCAGGGGGCTGGGCAACGTCTGGCAGCGCTTGTTCCTGGTGCTGCCCGGCACCTGGGGACTGGCCCTGCTGGTGTTCTCCCAGGCCCAGGTAGCCGGTCCCTTCGGGCGGCTGCTGACCGTGGCCGGACTGCTCGCCGTGACCGCCGGCATCGCCATCGCCTCATGGACGGTGCCCGGCCGTCGGCTGGTGCCGTACTGGGGCCGCGGGGCCGAACTGCTGCACTCGGCGACGGCGATCGCCCTGCTGCCGCTGGTGCTGTGGGTGCTCGGCGTCTACGGCGCCCTGCGGGCCCTGAACGGCTGAGGAGGACGCGATGCAGTCCAAACGCGACCAGGTCCAGGCGCATATGTTCGTCATGGGTCGCCTCACCACCGCCATGCTGCGCGGCGATCCCGACGCCCCGGAGAGCCCCCAGGGCAGAACCAACCGAGGAGTCGCCATCGGCGTGGTGATCGCCGTGCTGCTGTCGGCGGGCGCCTTCGTGCTGGGCCTGTTCAAGCCCGGCACCCAGGACTCGTGGAAGGAGCCGGGCACCCTCGTCGTCAACAAGGACACCGGGTCCCGCTACCTCTACCTGGACGGCCGGCTCCGGCCGGTGCGCAACTACTCTTCGGCGCGGCTGCTGGCCGGCGTCGACATGACGGTCGTCTCGGTCGGCTCCCGTTCCCTGGCGGGCGTTCCGCACGGCGCGCCCGTGGGCATCAGCGGCGCGCCCGACGCGCTGCCTGCCGCGAACGGCCTCGACACCGGCCCCTGGCAGGTCTGCTCCGGCACCGCCTCCGGAAGCGTGACGACGGTCCTCGCCGTGGGCGCGCCCGCCGACGGGGCCGGTCTGAGCACCGCCCAGGCCCTGGCAGTGACCGGACCGGACAAGGCCGACTACCTGATCTGGCGCGGCAGCCGGCTGCGCCTGGACGATGAACGCGGCGCCTCCCGCTCCCTCGGCTACGACGCCACGCCCCGGGTGAAGGTGTCGTCGGCGTTCCTCAACTCCGTCCCGGCGGGCCCGGACCTGTCCCCGCCGAGCGTGCCCGGCCGCGGCGGGAAGGGCCCGGACCTCGGCGGCCTCGACACCCGGATCGGCCAGGTCTTCCAGGTCACGGCCCCCGGTTCAAAAGCCCGCTACTACCTGCTTCGCAGAGAGGGGCTCGTCCCTCTTACGGCGACGGGCGCGGCCCTGGTGCTCGGTGATCCGGACACCCGCAAGAAGGCGTACGCCGACGGGACGCCCACCGCGAGGCAACTGGGCGCCGACGCGCTGGACGGCCATACGGCCGGAAGCCGGACCACGGATCTCGCGGACATGCCGGAGGCCCCGCCGAAGGCCGTGGAACTGGAGCCGGAGCAGACCGCGTGCGTGCGGGTCCAGGGCGGCGGCACGGGCACGGGCACCCGGGTCAGCGTCGCCCTGTCGCCGCGGTCCGGGCTCGGCCCGGCCGCGCAGCCCGCGCCGGAGGGGCTGACCCCGGCCTGTGTGCCGGTTGACCGGATCACCGTCCGAGCGGGCGGCGGCGCGCTTGTGCATGCCCTGGGCGCGGGGGGCGGGGCCGTCGGGAAGACGGTCTATCTTGTGACCGACAGCGGCATGAAGTACCGGATCGCCACCGAGGAGGGCCTGGCGGCGCTCGGATACGGCGCAGGACAGGCCCGGGGGCTTCCCTCCCCGCTGCTGGCCATGCTGCCGACCGGCCCCGACCTCAGCCCCGAAGCGGCCGTGAACGGACGGGGCAGGACCACGGCCGCTGCCTGCGGGTCCAAAGTGGACTCCGCCTCCTCACAGGGGCCCACAGGCAAACCGGATGGGCCGGGCACCACGGGAGATTTCGCGACGCCCGGCGAGCCGACCAGGAAACAGTGAGATTTCCCGCATGTGAATCTCCCTCAAATTAACCTCAGATGTCGGAAGTTGACCGAACGGCATGCAAGCATGGCCGGGTTGCTTTCGCTGTTGTCTGATTAACTGATCCAGAATTGGCGTCAGTTGCCCCCGCCGAGCGGATGACCGTCATCCGCGTCCGGCCGCAGTTCGGGCCAGGTGTGCGGGCCAGACGGCGTGATCACCAGGAGGTGCGGTAAGTGGCAGGCTTCCAGCAGTCAGAGGAGCAGGCGACACGGAACGGCATCCAGGCCCTTGAAACGGCCTTCACCGGAGTTCAGAACTGCCGGCAGGATGTCGAGAACATGAAGTTCAACCTGGCCTCCGGGCTCAAGGGCTCGGATGGAAAGGCCTTTCAGGACCTGCTGAAGCTGTGGGACGACCAGGCCGAGATCATCTCCAGGAATGTCCGGGACATGGTGGACACCCTCAATGAGACCCTCCGGGTCCAGGGCATGACCCAGGGTTCCAACAACGAGTCCATCAACACCGCGTACACCCAGTCGCAGAGCATCTTCGACGCGCTGCAGGGCTGATCCCGGACGGCGTTCCGGCATCGGGCCGGGACACCGGCCGTCGACTTCCCTTTCCGTACCTGTTGCGAGACGAGGCCCCACGATGAGCGATTTCACCGACGGACAGATCTACGTCGACTACCGGCACATGTCGAACGCGGCGGACGACATGGTGCAGCAGACCAGGGCGATCGCCAGCATCCTGGTCAACCTGGATGCCGAACTCCAGGCGCTCAAACAGACCTGGGAGGGTGAGGACCGCCAGGTCTACAACGACAAGCAGGCCGCCTGGAACAAGGCCGTCGAGGCGATGCAGAACCTGCTGGAGAACCACTCCCGGCTGCTCACGGACGTCTCCGGCAACTACCAGTACAGCGAGCGGTCCCTCACCCAGCTGTGGAGCGAGGTCCGCGTCGGCCGCTGAGCCGGTCCGGACCGAACGCCTTGAGGCGGGGCGGCGGCCCGCCGCGACCGACGGCGGGCCGGCCGCCCGGCAGCCCCGCAGCCACAGCCCCGGCAGGAGAAGGACATGGCGGACAGCACGACGGTCAACCTCGACAAGGCCTGGTTGGAGAACTTCCTCAACCACGACATCCTCAACTTCCGCAACGAGCTGAAGAAGATCCTCCAGGACGGGATCGCGCCGAACGGTCAGATAGTCCCGGCGGTGGCCAGCCTCCTGAAGAACGGCCCCAACCCCGAAGACAAACTGCCCGGAGCCGAACTTCCGTTGACCATCGGAGGGATGGTCGGCGACGAGCGGACCAACGGAAAGGCGCTCGTCGAGGCCGTCGTCGAACTGATCGAGGCGATCGATCTGATCCTGGAGAACCAGAAGACCCTCTTCGAGGACATCGACGACAACCTGCGCACCTCCATCGACAAGCTGTTCAAGACACAGGGCGAGAACCTCGTCAACATCGAGGGCGACAAGCTGCTCGACATCTTCGAGGACGTCGACGATTCCCTGGGCGGCAGCGGCGACGACGACTGAACGGGGCGGCGCCTCCTCGCCCGGGGCCCGCCTCACACCGCCGCCCGACGCCCTCGTGTTTCCCTTCCCCCCAGCCGGCAACGGAGTCCGCTCGTGCCCGAAGACAACGTCATACCGCTCACCTCAGACAATGACGCCTGGCAGAGGGCGGTACAGCTGTTCACCGGATACAAGGCGCCAGAGCGGCACACCCTCTTCGACACGCTCCTCGGCAACGAGGGCATCAAGCAGATGAAGGTGGAGATCAGCAAGCAGGGGAGGGTCGACTACGTCGATCCGGACGACTTCAACTGGCGTGTCGACAACGCCGGATACCGCATCGAGAACACCGACTTCGTCATCCCCTTCTATATGACGAGGGGCGACGACCCGTCGGCCGGCGACGGGGTCTCGATGTACAAGGCCCGCATCACCATGCTCGGCAACAAGAGCCATGACGGACCTCCGGCGGGCGGTGTCGTGGAGGGCGGGGAGTTCAAGAGCCAGTACGAGAAACACCTCGATCTCACCGGTGACAAGGCGACCTGGACGACCGCACCGCTCACCCAGTACGCCTACGGCACGGGCCGCGCCCTGGAGGCACTGCTCAACAACGAGAACGGCACCTACGGCTTCTCCTGGAACAGCGTCAACGTCGTCGAGGAACAGGCCGTCACCCTGAAGTCCTTCGACACCGCGGCCGCAGCCTTCGACCGGGTCGCCCAGTTCTTCGCCAACCGCCAGCAGACCATCGCGGAGTGGCAGCGCCGGGTGGGCGCCGAGCAGGACGACGCCTGGCGCGGCCAGGCCGCCGGCGTCTTCTGGCACCTGATCGACACCCTCAACCGGCAGTACGAGGGCTTCGCCAAGGACATGGGCGGCGACAACGGCAGGTCCAAGCAGGGCAACGAACTGCGCGAGGCCCGCTCGGCGTTCCGCAACGCCGTTCTCAAGCTGCACTCCAGCTGGGCGCACTGGGAGCTCTACATGGGCAACCCGCTGCGCTGGCTGCACGACCTGCTCGTGGAGATCACCGACCACGTGTGGGAGAACAACATCAAGCAGATCACCTACAAGGTGAACCCCGGTTACGGCCCCTACTCGAGCCCCTACACGACCTACCACGCCCAGGGGGGCTTCGACCAGACGGCCACCCGGTTCGGCAAGAGCGACAACTTCGGACCGCTGGACCAGCTCGACACCTGGAAGGCGGTGGGCGACCGGGCCGTCGAGAACTGGCAGGCCTCCGTCATCGAGAACCTGGTGGATCCCGCCAACGCGGCCCTGGAGGAGATCCACAACAAGTGGAGCAGCAAGAGCATCGACCTCGGCTCGGTCAAGGTCCGCGGCGACGAGGACCTCACCAGCTCCTACACCGAGGACAAGAACGAGAAGGAGAAGGAAGAGGCCGACAAGGCCATTGAGGAGGCCAACAAGAAGAACGACGAGTTCATTGCCTGGCAGAAGGAGCAAGCGGAGAACGCGAAGGCCGAGCAGGAGGAGAAGGAGAAGGAGGCCAAGGAGGAGGCGGAGAAGGCGAAGGCCGAGCAGGAGAAGAAGGAGCAGGAGGCGAAGGCGGAGCAGGAGGCCAAGGAGAGGGCGGCCAAGGAGGAGGCGGCCGCTGCCAAGGCCGAGCAGGAGCAGAAGGAGCAGGAGGCGAAGGCCGAGCAGGAGGCCAAGGAGAGGGCGGCCAAGGAGGAGGCGGCCGCTGCCAAGGCCGAGCAGGAGCAGAAGGAGCAGGAGGCGAAGGCCGAGCAGGAGAAGAAGGAGCAGGAGGCGAAGGCGGAGCAGGAGGCCAAGGAGAGGGAGGCCGAGGCCAAGCAGGCAGAAGCGGAGGAGAAGGCCGAACAGAGGCAGGCCGAGCAGGAGCAGAAGCAGGAGGAGGCGCAGCGTAAACAGGAGGAGGCCCAGGCCCGTGCGGAGCAGTTGCAGATAAGCCAGTTCAACCAGGCCCGCGCCGACCAGGAGGCCGCCCGCAAGAGGCAGGAGGAGAAGGAGGCGGAGGCGAAGGCGGAGCAGGAGGCCAAGGAGAGGGAGGCCGAGGCCAAGCAGGCCGAGGCAGAGGCCGAAGCCGAGCAGAAGGAGGCGGAGGCCAGGGCGGAGCAGGAGGCCAGGGAGAAGGAGGCCGAGGCCAAGCAGGCCGAGGCAGAGGCCAAGGCCGAGGAGCGGCTGAAGGAGCAGGAGGCCAAGCAGGCCGAGGCGGAGGCAAGGGCAGAGGAGGAGCAGAAGAAGCAGGAGGAGGAGCAGCGCCGGCTCCGGACCGAGCAGGAACTGCGCCAGGAGCAACTGCTGACGGAGCAGGAGAAGCGGGAGGCCGAGCAGCTGGCCCGGCAGGAGGAGGCCGAGAAGCGCCAGGAGGAGGCGTGGCAGCAGGCCCAGGCCGCCTACCAGCAGAGCACGGAGGGGCTGCTCAACCCGGGCGGCGTCGACCTGCCCGGCTCCGGCGGCCTTGACACCGGCGGCCTTGACACTGGCGGCCTTGACACCGGCGGTCTGAACTCGCAGCCCCTCGACCGGATCGCCGCGAACCCCTACTCCGGCGACACGCTGGCCAACCCCGGCGGCAGCAGCACCACCCTCGACGAGACCGGCCGACTGGTCACCGAGTACCCCGACGGCAGCTCCGTGCGGATCGACCCCGATCTGCGCACGGCGACCGTCACCCAGCCCGACGGCACCGTGCAGACCGGTCCGCTCAATGTCGGCGACCTGCTCCCCAACCCCGACGGCAGCGTCACGCACCTCGACTCCGACGGGAACATCGTCACCGAGTACCCAGACGGCACGACCACCACGGTCAACCCGCACACGGGCGTCGGCACGACCACCCGCCCCGACGGCACCGTCAGCTCGGGCAACCTCAATGGCGCCCTCGGCGACCTGCCCTCCGGCTCCGGCTCCGGCTCCGGCTCGTACGGCTCACCCTCCTCCAGGTCTCCCGCCTACGACTACGGCTCCTACGAGGAGGAGCTGTACGACGAGTCCCCCTACGAGTCGCCGTACGCCACTTCGGCGTCCACCGGCGCCGCGGCTTCGGCGGCGGACATCGGCACCCCGCTGAACGCCGGCTCGCTGCCCGGCGGCGTCGGCATGGGAGGCGCGCCGACGGGAGGCATGCCCATGGGAGGAATGCCGATGGGAGGCATGCCGATGGGCGGCACGGGCGGCGGCGGAAACCAGGGCCAGTCCGAGCGCGTCCGCAACGTCATCGACGACGCACAGGCGGTGAGCAGCCGCGGCGGACGCTACGGCGGGAGTCCTGCGCCCCGGACCGTCCAGGACGAGAACGACGTACGGGTGTCCGCCCCCCGTGCCTCCGCCACCACCGGCTCCAGCCCCTTCCTCCCCATGGGCGGGGCCGCGGCACCCGGTGGCCAGCCGCAGACCCAGAGCGGTGACCGCGCCCGGGAGGTCTGGGCGCAGGAGGACGACGATGTGTGGGGCACCGACGAGGGCGGCGCACCCGCCGTCATCGGCCGGTGACCCCCAGCGCGGCGGAGGAGAACGCACCCGTGACAGAACCGATGGAGCAGCGCATCGCCAAGGCGATGGCAGAACTGGAGTCCGTTCAGGCCGCAGTGGCGCGGGCCGAGGAGCGGCTCGCCCGCGCATTCGCCACCGTGCGGTCCCGGGACCGGGCCGTCGAGGTGACGGTCGGAGCCGGGGGAGAGCTGACCGGACTGAAGTTCCTGGACAACAAGTACCGCTCGATGAACGCCGCCCAGCTGGCCGCCTCCGTGATGGAGGCGGTCGGGCGGGGTCGCGCGCAGATGGCCCGGGAGGTGATGGACACCTTCGCCCCGCTGACCTCGCCCAGCGCCGAGGTCCCGGAGCTGCGGGGGGTCGACGTCGACTGGGACCGCATCTTCGGGTCGGCGCTGAGCGGGGAGGCCGGCGGCCGGTATGGCCGGCGCGGCGGGGACCGGCTGAGGGACGAGATCCACGAGGACACCGACGACATGCGGACACGCGGAAGGGGCCGGTCATGAGCGGCGTGTACGAGGCGTACCCGGATGCTCTGAGGTCGAGCATCGAACGGATGAGGCGGCTGCCCGAGATGGCCCGCAAGCTGGGCGAGGACTTCACCAGCCAGGAGCGGTCCTATGTGGAGTGGCCCGGCTGGACGGACGACTTCGCCCACGAGGTCCGCCCCGTCTACGAGAGCAACAACGAGTTCTGCCTGGGCACCAGCAGCACGCTGTTCCAGGCCCTGGACGGTCTGGTCTCCGCGACTCTCGCGAACCTGGAGAACATCGAGCAGACCCGAACCGATTCCACGGAGCGGATCCGCGAGCACAGACTCCGGACCGAGGAGGCCGTCGAGGGCGACACCGGCGGACGCCACTGACGCGACGGCGGTGACGCGACGGCGGTGACGCGACGAAGGTGACGCGACGAGGGCGTGCGCGGTCGACAGTTCATGGTGAGCGGAGCTTTGGGTGCAGGAGATCGTATTTCCTGAGGACGTCAGGAAGATGCTCTGGATCCTCATCGGCGAGATGCCGTTGCAGGCCAGGGAGAACCTCGCCTACGCCAGCAAGGACCTCTACCTGGACTTCGGCCGGGGCATCCGTGAACTGAGCGACGAGATCCAGCGTTCGATCGTCGACGCCTCCACCTCCCTGCCCAAGGACGTCGGCGACCAGTACGTCCAAGGGCTGTCGCTGCTCACCAACGACGGCGGCGTCAACCACCTCAACTCGATGATCGACCAGCTCGAGGACATCGCCCGGGGCCAGGTCGACCACTCGATGAAGATCCAGGCGGCGAAGTGGGAGATCATCGCCGAGATCGTCATGCTCCTCATCGAGCTGGCGCTGATGGCGGCGCTGGCCGCGATCACCGGCGGCACCTCCATCTCCGAGATGGCCCTGGCCCGGGCCCGCAGCAGGCTGGCCGTGCTGATCATCATCGACCGCCTGCTGAGGTTGACGCACCTCGCTCCGACGCTCACCGAGGCCTTCACAGAGGCCCTGCAGACCCTCGCGGTTCGGCTCGCGCAGATCGCGCTGAACCCGAGGGACCGCAAGCCCGACGGGATCGACTGGAGCGACGTCGGCAAGGCGGCGGCCTTCGGCGCGGTCGTCGGCCTGTTCGGGTCGGTCCTGGAGGCCGGCGGCGACTTCTTGAAGAACTGGATGAAGAAGTCCTTCGACGACTTCGACACCTTCGCCAAGAACCACCCCAAGTGGAACACCACGCTGAACGGCGTCGGCGAGTTGGGCGGCGCGTTCGTCGTCGGCGCAGTCAGCGAGTCCTTCGGCGAATACCTCGTGCAGGGTGCCTTCGAGGGCGACTGGGACTTCAAGTGGGAGACGTTCGTCGGCTCCGGCACGAGCTCGATGTTCGACGTGGTCGCAGGCGGGGCCGTGGGGGGCGGCGCCCTGTGGCTGCACAACAAGTGGAGAACCCAGACCGACACCGACTCCGACGTCGTCAACGACACCGCCACGCTGTCCGGGGCCGGCGGCAGCGGCGGATCGAACGCCTCCACCACGTCCACGCCGGCCCCGGATCCGGCCCCCGCGCCGTCGCCGCGGCCGACGGCCGCCGACGGCCCCCCGGCGGTCACCACCCCCGCGCCGGACACCACGACCACTGTGCCGCCGCCGGTGGCGTCCGCCCCGGTGGGGGGCGCCCCGACGACATCGACGTCCACCTACACGTCCTACACGTCCCCCGCCACGACCTCCTCCACGTACGACGACCACGACAGCGCCTCGGATGTGTCGTCCCTCGACGACGACTCGCTGTTCGGTTCGGACACCGACTCGCTCGCCTCCGACACCACGTACGGATCGGCGTCCACTTCACACACACCCGTCGGCGCCGACCCGGCGACCACGTCCTCGCCGATCACCGCCAAGGGCTCCGGCGCCCCCGCCTCTCGCACCGGCGCCGACGGCGACAACGCCTGGATCGGTGACGACGCCACGGAAGACCTCGACGGCGCCGGCGACGGCCTGAACCCGACCGCCGACCTCACCGGGTCGCCCACGCAGGGCGGCAACACCTCCGCCACCGGCCCGCGCACGGTGCCTGGCGGCGCCGAACGGACCGACGTCCGCAACCCGTACGCTGCCGACGACCTGGCCGACCAGAGCACCGACGGCAACACTCAGCAGTCCTCCGCCGACCGGCACACCGGCAGTTCCGTTCCGCGCGGCGCCGGCGCCCCACCCCGTGCGCAGGACGGCGAAGAGATCCGTACCTTTGTCCCCGAACAGGACGCACCGCAGGGGCAGTCCGAGGACGAGCACGCCGAAGTGCAGCCCACCGGGCCCCGTGCCACGACGTCGGGGGGAACCCCCGACACGCAGCTCCCGGCCCACACCCCGCAGCAGGGCAACACACTGCCGGAGCAGCGGACCGTCCCGGACGGCGAAGCGTCACAGGACACCGACGTCCGGCCGGAGACCGGCGATATGCCGGGCGCGATCGCGCCGCCCGCCCCCGCCGTCACCGTCGCACCGGCCACGCTGACCGGCAACCCCGGCTTCGAAGCGGCACGGTCCGCCGTGCCTCCGGTACCCCGCTCGCACACCTGGGTCGACCCGATCTCCACGCCCGCCGACCCCGCACGGCCGGGCGAGACGACGCAGTACACGGTCCGGTCGAAGTTCGACGCGCGCCGCATCGCGTACGACGGTCAGTGGATTGCCGACCTCACCGTCCAGGTCGCCGCCGCCCCCGACGGCCTGCCCGGCGACGTCTGGGACAAGGTGCGCTCCGGGGTCGAGGCGTACTTCAACGCGCCCGGCCACCAACTGCCCAACGGCGACCTGCTGCACATCACCGTCGTACAGGCGCCGGGCGACGCGCACCCCGACGCGCTCAACGTCGACCTCGTCGGCCGCGACCAGCAGATGACCCGCACCGCCTGGTGGGCGGACGCCGATCCCGTCGACTACGCCCACGAGATCGCTCACCAACTCGGCCTGCGGGACGAGGCGCGGGCCGGCGACCCGGCCGCACCCCAGCGGCCCGACATCCCGGGCAGCCTGCTGGGGGACTACACGCGCCCCGCTCCGGCGGGGCTCGCTCAGGGCGGCCTGCGCGGCCGGCACCTGGCCCTGCTCGGCGCTCTCGTCGGCGACCTCACGGCGACGCCCCCCGAGCGGCCCGCCGCAGGACCTGCCGGACGTCGGCCGCCCACGGTCTCCGACACACCCCCCGGGGCCGAACCGCACGCGCCCCGACCGCCGCAGCCGACGGCGACGACCTCCTCATATGTGGCCCCGCCGGTTCAGACGACCGGCGACGCCACCGCGTCGGACACGCCCCGGAGCGCCACGGCGGACGTCCAGGGCCAGGAGGCGTCCGACGCGTCTCCCCGCCCGGGGCCAAGCGCTGACGACCGCGCCGTGCCCGCTGTGCACGCCGCGCCCCCAGGCCCCGCCAAGCAGATCACCTCCGGCGTCATGGACGCCTACTACCGGGCGTACGCGGAGTTCTTCGAGACCGACGACTCCGCCGCAGACTTCGCAAGCGGCTACTACGTCTTCGCCTACGCCCAGGACGTCGTGGCCCCCAAGCTCGCCACGCACGCCTCGATGCTGAACCAGATGCGGGCCTTCCATGATCAGCTGATCCGCATCCGCGACGAGCGGGCGGCGGCTGCGACGCCGATCGTCCGTCAGGCCGGTGAGTCGATGCGGTTGTATCGGAAGATGTCGGCGGCGGAGGCTGCGCAGATTCTGGGGAAGGGGCCTGCGGCGGGGCTTGGTGCGGCGATGGCGTACAACCAGAGTGCGGAGTACCGGAAGTTCTTCACCACGTCGTTGTCGCATACGAGTGTGTTCAGCAATGCGAATGCTGCTTCGGATGATGAGGTGGTGGTGGAGTTCGCGTTGCCGTGGGATGGGTACTGGGGCTTTGTGGGCCGGTTCGGGACGCCGAATCAGCAGACGGGCGCGTATCAGGTGCGTGATTCGGCGTTGGTGCACCAGGAGCGGCTGCGTACCGGAGCCGCCGCCAACTTCCGTACGCGGGAGGACGTCGACGCGGTCGTGACGGACCGTACCCACCACAACATCGGTATCGGTCATGGAAACGTCCGTGACTTCGGCCGGCTTGTGACCGCGACCCGCCAGGTCCCCGCCCAGGAGGTCGACCAGGCGGCCCGGGACGCGGTCGCCGCCGCCCGGGAGTCGCGCCGCCCCCGGATCGACGCACTGATCACCGAGCGCGTCGCGCCGCTGCGGGAACGCGAGGCAGCCGGCCTGCACTCCGCCCCCACCCCGGTCGCCCCCGCCGGGCCCTCGGCGAGGTTCACCCCGGACGTCATGGCGGCGTTCCACCGTGCCTACGTGGACCACTTCTTCTCCGCCGACCGGACGGCGTCGGACTTCGACAGCGTCTACTACGACTTCGTCGACCGGCAGAGCGTCGTCACCCCGGAGTTGGCCGTCGACAGCCGTCTGCTGCCTCGCATGGAGAAGTTCCACACCGAGCTGCTGGGCGTCGAGTCGGAGCGGGCGGCGGCTGCGACGCCGATCGTCCGTCAGGCCGGTGAGTCGATGCGGTTGTATCGGAAGATGTCGGCGGCGGAGGCTGCGCAGATTCTGGGGAAGGGGCCTGCGGCGGGGCTTGGTGCGGCGATGGCGTACAACCAGAGTGCGGAGTACCGGAAGTTCTTCACCACGTCGTTGTCGCATACGAGTGTGTTCAGCAATGCGAATGCTGCTTCGGATGATGAGGCGGTGGTGGAGTTCGCGTTGCCGTGGGATGGGTACTGGGGCTTTGTGGGCCGGTTCGGGACGCCGAATCAGCAGACGGGCGCGTATCAGGTGCGTGATTCGGCGTTGGTGCACCAGGAGCGGCTGCGTACCGGAGCCGCCGCCAACTTCCGTACGCGGGAGGACGTCGACGCGGTCGTGACGGACCGTACCCACCACAACATCGGTATCGGTCATGGAAACGTCCGTGACTTCGGCCGGCTTGTGACCACAACCCGCCAGGTCCCCGCCCAGGAGGTCGACCAGGCCGCCCAGACCGCGCTGACGGCCGTCCGCGAGGACGGACGGCGTGCGGCCCACGCCCTCGTACAGCAGAAACTGGACCGGGCCGCCGGTGTCCACGGAGAACCGTTCGGCCTGGAAGGGGAGGACGCGGACGGGCTGATCTCGGAGGTCGCCGTGGACGTGCCCGAAGCCGTACGGCCGCCGGACGCCGAGGCCCTGCTGGCGGAACTGTCCGCGCTTGCGGCCCCGGAGCTCCTCGACAGGCTGTCCCTGCTCCCGGTTGGGCATCGGCGGTGGCTTGCCGGGCAGTCGGAGTTCGTGGAGCAGGTCCGGTCGCGGTTGTCGCTGGAGGATTTTGCGGGGTTTGCGGCGCGGTTGCTGGTGGTGGTGCCGGGTGGGTCGGCGCGGCCGGTGTCGGCGCGGTGGGAGGCGTATGCGCAGGTGGCGCGGATGCTGCGGGATCCGGATGCGGTGACGCGGCTGCTGGGGTCGAGGGCTTCGGTGGTGGTGTTGCCGTTGGATGTGCCGTTGTCGGCGGTGAGTTCGTTTGCCGGTTTGCATGGTGTCGACGGTCGTGGGCTGGATGAGCTGCGGGGTGCGCAGAGTGGTCTGGTGGCGGCGGTGGCGGAGGAGAACCTGCTGGGGGAGCAGACGCCGGTGGGTGGGGTTCCGCATCAGCCGGAGGGGTACTCCTCGGCGACGCACGAGATGGCGCACTTGCTGCATACGGCGGGGCTGACGGATGGGGACCGGGAGCTGATCCGGCGCGTCTTCCATGCCAGGGATGCCGCGGGACATGATGTCGAGGGGCCGGACGGTGTGCGCAGGGACATCGCGGGCCGGCCTGTGGACACCTATGCCTCGGTGGACGAGTTCGAGTTCTTCGCGCAGTTGAGCAATGTCTATCTGGGTACGAATCACGGATTCGACGCGGCGACGGGCAGGCCTCGGAACAACGGCGTGGAGTGGGTGCGCGGGCACGAGCCTGAGCTGCTGCCGCTGCTGAAGCGGCTGTACGGGACGGATCCGCAGGCGGTGCATGATGCCGCGGCCAACCCGGTCGCGGCCACCGCCGCCGACAACGCGATGTACGAGGCGTTCCTCGACTTCATGACCGGTATCGGCGAGAACGGCGACGACACACCCGCCGGCCTCTCCCCGGACGACCGCCCGAAGCCTCCCGGGACCGGCGCGGCGGAGCAGTTGCACGCGGCGCCCTCCGAACCCGCCAAGCGGATCACCGTCGAGGCGATGGAGGCCTACTATCGGGCCTACGCCGACTTCTTCGACACCGACGACGCGGCTGTCGACTTCGCAAGCGGCTACTACGTCTTCGCCGACAGCCAGACCGTCTTCACTCCCAAGATCGCCCTGCACGACACGCTGCGGGACCAGTTCGGCGCCTTCCACGCCGAACTGGTCCGCATCCGCGACGAGCAGGCCGCCGCGGCCCCGCAGATGACCGGCGCCCCGGACGCACCACTGCGCCTCTACCGCAAGATGTCCACCGCGGAGGCCCGTGTCTTCCTCGGGGCCCGCACCGCGCAGGCCGGCTTCCGGGCGGCGATGGCCCACAACGACAGCCGGCAGTACCGCAAGTTCTTCACCACCTCGCTCTCCCACACCAGCGCCTTCACCAACGACAACGCGGCCTCGGACGAGGAGACGGTCGTCGAGTTCACCCTGCCCCAGGACGGCTACTGGCGGTTCGTCCGCAGCCATGGCACCCCCAACCAGCAGTCCGGCGCGTACCAGGTCCCGGACTCCGCACTCCTCCACCAGGAGCTGCTGCGCACCGGAGCCGCCGCCAACTTCAGGTCCGGCCAGGACATCGACGCCGTACTGACACAGCGCACCCATCACAACATCGGCATCGGCCACGGCAACGAGAGCGAGTTCGCCCGACTGGTGACCGGCATGCGCGAGGTCTCCCCGGCCGAGGTCGGCCGTGCCGCCCAGGACGCCGCAGCCGCCGCTCGCGCGGCCCGCCGCCCCCTGGTGGACGCCCTGGTCCGGCAGCGTATCGACGGCCTTCGCCAGCGCGCCGCCGTGCACGCCGCACCGGCCGCCGGAACCCCGGCCGCCGGCAACCGGGCCACGCCTCTGTCCTCGTACGTCACCGGCTACGGTTCCCAGTACGACGGACACGTCGGCCTGGTCCACGTCGAACCGCTGCCCGCTCCCGTCGTCGACGGCCTGCACCGGCAGATCCTCACCGCGCTCGGCATCACCGGCCCCGTCGCCGACGACCACCCGGCACTGCTCCGGCTCCGGGACACGCTCACCGCCGAGGAACTCGCGCGGCACCTGCCCTATCTGCGCAGCAGCCACGGTGCGCGGTTCACCGTCCGGCACGAAGGCCGCGATCGCACCGTGGACGTACGTCTGGCCCTGCGCGACCCCGTCCGCTCCGAGCGGTACGGCGCCCACAGCGTCACGGATCCCGAGGGCCGGGTCGAGCGGCGCGGACTCGGCAATCAGGAGTCCTTTGCCGCCAGCGGCTCCGGAACGGCCCGCACCGTCCCCGTGGCCTGGTCCGGCCGCTTCCCCATCGACCGGGCAGGACCGGTCCGCCGACTGGACGCGGCGCTGTCGCTCGCGCTCACCCACAACCAGTATTCGGCCTCCACCACCGTCAGCCACGTGGTCCAGACGATGACCGCCCAGCGCAGCAGCGAACTGTCCCAGCCGATCGAGTTCGGCACCGCCTGGCAGGTCCGTGTGGACCCGACTGAGCAGCCCGCGGCCGACGACTGGGACGCCGTCCGCACGCACGGACCCGTCACCGTCTGGTTCCCCGAGCACCTCGCCGTCGAGACCGGCGGAGGACTCGCCGTCCCCGCCGGTCTGGACGAACTCCCGGTGTGGGGCGTCGACACGGTTCGCGAACCCGGCCGTCTGGCGGCCGAGGTGCGCCGCGACTTCGCTGCCGAACTCGCCGGCCTGTCGGACTCCTCATCCGGGGAACTGGAGGCCTTTCTGTCGGAGCCGGTCCTGCGCGGCACCCTGCCTCTGCAACGCGGCGGCGGTCTGTTCTCGCCGGTGCTGCTGGACGGCGACGGTCACGCCATCGGCATGCTGAAGCTGACCACCGAGGTGGAGCCCGACGACCCGACGCACCGCTCCGTCGACGGCAAGATCAACCTGGAGGCGCATGTCGCGCACACCGTCAAGGTCGACAGTGCCGCCAAGTTCACCAGCGGCGCCGCCCTCGACGGCAGCCTCGGCCCTTCGTTCACCGGTGACCACGCCGAGCAGCACCCCGACGCGTCCTCGCTGGCCGCCGGCAGCCTCGTCGGCAAGGGCGGGCTGAGATGGCAGACCAGCGCCGCCCTGTCGTCCGGTGGTTCGGCCAGCATGACGCACTCCGTGCGCAGCAACCGCAGCCACCTCCTCGCCCCGGCCCGCGTCACTCACCGCGTCACCCTGATCCGGGCGCGCGGCGGCAGCAGCACGCACACGTTCGGCCCGTGGGACGACGGGATGCGCCTGCGTGTCCTCCCCGCCGCCGAGGCCCGGGGCGAGGAACACCGGCCGGGCTCCGGGCAGCGCCGACTCCCCGGGGAACTGGAGAACCTGCAGAGCCTCGGCGTGTCCGCCGCCCCCCTGGGCGTCGCCGGAACCGCTCCGCTCTTCGATCGGGCCGAGGCCTGGCTGCGGGCACAGGGCTTCCTCCCACCGCTCGAACCGGTGCCCGCCACCCTGTTCGACGAGGCAGCCGCCCAGGCGCAACTCGCCAATATGCGGCGCTTCGAACAGGCCCGCTCCGGGGTCGGGCTGCGGGCAGCCGCCGACGCCATGCTGGACGGCGGCCACGCGATGTGGTTCGACCTGCCCGACCGCACCGGCGGCGCCCGCCGCGTCCAACTGAGGCTGTCCGCCTTCCGCGACACCGGCCCCGGCCCCGCCAGCACGCCCCGGCACCGCCGCACCCTGCCGGACGTCCAGGTGATGGGCATCTCCTCGTTCTCCGTCGCCGGCACCGAGGCCGCGGGCTACGCCTACGGCTGGCAGGCCGGCTTCGGCGGCGGCCCCGCCGGCCCCCTCGGCAGCAGCGGCGGCCCGTGGCTTCTGGGCGGCAGCGGTGACTACACGTACTCACAGCAGACCGCCCACACCACCACGGCCGGCTCCGGCGTCAACCAGGACCAGTTCTTCATCGGCAGCGGGCAGCCGGCCGAAGTCTTCGACGTGCCCGCGCAGTTCTCCCTCGATCTGTACGAGGGTCCCGGCGCCGAACCCGTGGTGCGCTTCGCCGACCCCGCCTCGCACCCCGACGCCCGGCCCACCGCCCCCGCCGACGTCGAGCGTCCGGCCGAACCCGCGGAGGAACCCCCGCACAGCGTCGGCGGGCACCTCACTCTCGCCGTGCCGCAGCACCGCACCGTGCCCGCCGACACGCCCACCCAGGCGCTCCCCGGGCACCGGGTGCGGGCCGTCGACGCCGACGACCGTGCCCGCCTGTCGCTGACCGGCCCGGACGGCAGGCCCGCCGACGGTGTCGTCCGGCTGCCCGACGACGCCGTCATGGACGTCGTCCGCGGCTCCGGGCCGATCCTCGACGCGTTCGAACAGATCGTCACCAACACCTACCCCGGTCACCCCGAGCAGGGGCTGCTCGACCGGGTCGCCCAGACCGTCACCGCGAGTGTCCCCGGCGCCGTCGCCAAGGCCGGCAGCCATGTCCTCGACACGTTCGCCGGAGCCGACCCCACCGACCAGAGCACCGCCTTCACCGAGGCCCTGCGCGGCGCCCTCAGCCCGGCCGGTCTCGTGGCCCGCTCCCACCAGATCTTCAAGAGCGGCTATGTCATCGAGGGCCTCACCCTGCCCGGACTCGGCGCCGACCACGAGTTCTCCGTCGAGATCCAGGGCTGGCTGCACGACGCCGAGCACCTGCACAGCGGCAAGCAGTACCTGGAGACCGACGTCGGCGCCACCGACACCGCACAGCAGCGGGTGACCACCAGCACCGGCCACCAGGGCGCCCTCGCCGCCACCTCGCTCCAGATGCCGCCCGATGTGCCGGAGGGCGCCCCGGCCCCCGCGCCCACCGCCGCGTTCAACCCGTCCGGCCGGTACGCGTACACCCGGCGCACCGACGAGACGCACACCCTCGCCTCCAGCACCGGAGTGACCCGCACGCCGACGGAGAGCGGCACCCTGCACCGCATCCGCACCGGCGCCACGTTCCTCGTCACCGTCCGACACGGGCGCCGCAACCTGGTCGGCAATGCGCTCGGCCTGACCACCGCCGACCCGGTCACGGTCGCCGTGGACGTGCCGCGCGGCGCCCAGTTCCTGATGAGCGACCCGCAACTGGCCCGCGACGCCGAATGGTTCACCGGGATCGGCTCGGGCACCGACACCGGCACCGGCACCGGCTCGGGCTCCGGCACGCTCGCCGCGCCCGCCCGGCCCGAGCCGACGCTGCCCCTGCCGGACCGTTTCGCCCGCACCCGCGAACCGGGCCTGGCGGGAATCCTGTCCGTCCGGCAGCTCGGCGACGAGGGGACCGAGCAGCGCGACCGCCTGCGCGCCGAACTGACCGCCCTCGTCGAACGCGAGGCACCCGGCTCCACCATCCCCGGCCACGCCTCCTACCTGCCCGGCGTCCTGGCCCGCATCGCCGACCTCACCACCCCGACCGCCCTGCGCGCCCTGCCCGGCCGCGGCCCGTCCGGAGTGCAGCGCTTCCACTTCCGGCATGTCACCAAGGGCGGCGCCCGCCTGGTCGAGGTCACGCTCAACGCCCGGCCGGTCCAGGACACCGCCGGACTGCGCACCGTCCGCGGCCGACCCGCGGGCGGCGGCGCCGGACAGGAGCAGGTCCATGTGCACGCCCCGGCCAACACCTCCAGCTCCGTCTCGCACACCCGCCGGCACGGAGCCGCCTTCACTCCGACGGCCCGCTACCCCCGCCCCGCCGACGACACCCGCACCGACCGCACCGGACCCGCCTGGTCCCGCACTGGGGACCTCACCGACACCACCAAGACCGCGGCCGGCAACGAGGACCGCTTCTGGCTGCGCACCGACAACGCGGCCGACTTCGAGGTCGCCTACGAGTACACCGCCACCGTCCGCTCCGAACTCGTCGCAGACTGGCCCCTCGACCTGCCCGGCGGCATCGTCGAGGCCGGCGTGCTCGCCTGGTACGAGGAGAACGTCACCTTCACCACCTGGCTCGACCGCATGCTGCGCGGCCGCCCCGCCGCCACCGCGACCGTGCCCGCCCGGCTCACACTGCGCTTCACCGGCAGCGAGGCAGCCGACCCCGCGAAGGCGGCGCCGCCCACCGAGCCCGCGGTGTCGGCCGTGCACCCCCTGCCGACCCCGCCCACGGCCACCGGCGGCGCGCACCCCGCCGACGGCGGGCGGATCGTGCCGACCGGGCCCACGCCGGTGTTCCACTTCAACGGATACGCCGAACTCGCGCAGGCCCTCACCACCGTCGCCCCCCGCCTGGCCTCCCAGTGGCAGGCCACGGTGACGTCCGGTTCCGCGGAAGGCGCCGCCGTCCGCGTCGGCGAACTCATCCAGGCAGGCGCCATCAGCCTCGACCCACCCCGCGCCGCCGGACTGACGCAGCACCTGCCCGGCGCCTACCCCGACCACCTCGAGTCCGACGACGCGCCCAGCCTGCACATCGAACTGCGCAACCCGCGACGGATCACCGACGCGGGCGACGTCGCCCTGGACCGGCTGCGGCTTCCGACGACCTCGGCGACCACCTCGCTCGTCGCAGGTTCCGCCTCGGGCGCCGTCCTGCAGACCGCCTACGCCGTGACCGACACCCACCTCCTCGGCTTCGGCGCGCCCATGCTCGCCCGGCAGCCCGTCACCCAGGGGCACGGCTCCGCCACCGCGGCCGCCCGCCGGGAGTGGTTCAAGACCGGCGGCACGGCACTGCCCGCCAACGGCCGCGGCACCCGCAGCTACGAGACCATGGCCGACGTGGTGGTCACCGTCAACGGCCCCGCAGGCACCCTCTACGTGACGGGCAGCGCCGAACTGCGCCTGAGCGAACGGGACGTGCTCGGCCACGGCATCACCGACGCCCGCACCGATCCGCAGGTGTACGACCTGCGCTCGCTGCTCGCGGGGCAGCCGGAGGCAGACCTGCGGGACTGGACTGCCCACCCCCTGGGCGACCTGCCCCGGGCACTTGCCGACGGCCTCGACCCGAGCGACCCCGCCGCCCAGATCTGGCTCGCCACCGGCCCCGACCCGGACGGCTCCCGGCTCGGCCGCGCCCTGTACGCGGCCTCGCGCACCGCCGCCCTCGCCGACCGGCCCGTCGAGCTGGTGCTGCGCACCGACGAGGGCCTGCGCCACTGGCGGTTCACCCGGGGAGGCGACCTGCACAGCACCGACGCCGACACCCTCGACGCCTGGAGCGACCTCGCCACCCGGATCACCGCCCACGCCGACGCCATCCGCGCACAGGAGACGGCCCGGGAACGGGAGAGGTCACTGCGCGGCCCCCAGGCCGGGGCCCGCACCGAACTCGCCGAAGCCGAGAAGGGCCTGACCGACGCCACGACCGAGCAGCGCCGGGCCGCCGACGCTCTGACCCGCCAGGAGGACGCCGTGACCGCGGCCCGGTCACGGCGCGCCGCAGTCGAGTCCGAACGCGACCACTGGCGGGAACAGGCCAGAGGGCTGAACGAGACCCTCCTCGGCCTGCCCGGCCGGATCGGCGAGGCGAACAAGCGGATCACCGCGGCCTCCGGCGCAGTGCGGGCCGCCGACGCCGTCCTGGCACACATCGCACGCCAGGAGGAGGGCGCCGTCCCCGAGGCCCGCGCCCGTGAGGCCCGCGAACGCTCGGCGCGGGCCCACGCCCGCCTGGACGCCGCCCGTACGGAACGCGAAGCGCTGCGCGCCGACCAGAAGCGGGTGCAGCGCGAACTCGACGCCGCCCGAACCGCGGCCCGGGACGCCGCCGACCGACTCCCGGCACTCGACAAGGCACTGTCCGCCGCCGAGACCGCTGCCGAAGCCGCCGAGAGCGCCCTCACACGCGCCACGGAGCACCTTGACCGCGCCACCAAGCAGCGCGACGACCGGCGCACGCACCTGCGCACGCTGAACCGGGCCGTCGTCGAAGCACTCAAGGAGCAGGCCGAGCAGGCCGCCGCCCAGTCGGCCGCCCACAGCGCGCTGCCCGGCCTCGCCCACACCCTCGGCGATGTCCGCCGCGCCACAGGCGAGGGCCTGATCAGCGTCCCGCTGTCGTCGCTGGCGTCCACCCCGGCACGCCGACCTGGCGCAGACCCGAAACCCCGGCCGCGCGCGCTCCCGCCGCGGGAGGACGCCGGGGCCACCCCGCCACCGGCTCCGGCCACTTCGGGGCCCGCCTTTCCGCAGCCGGCTCCTGCCGCTGTGCCGCCGGCCCCGGCCGCCGTGCCGTCGGCTCCGGCCATCGTGCCGTCGGCTCCGCCTACTTCGGGGCCCGCCTCTCCGCAGCCGGCTCCGGTGACGCAGGCATCTCCGCAACCGGCCCCGGCCGCCGTGCCGCCGGCTCCTGCCGCTGTGCCGCCGGCCCCGGCCGCCGTGCCGTCGGCTCCGCCCACTTCGGGGCCCGCCTCTCCGCAGCCGGCTCCGGTGACGCAGGCATCTCCGCAATCGGTTCCGTCCGCGCAGGCTTCCCCGCCCGTCACGCCAGAACCCGCCTCGCCCCGGCCCACTTTGACCACCCCGCCGAAGAGTGACCCCAAGGGGAAGGGCAAGAGCGCTGCGGGCGACGGGACCACGACCACGAGCGTGAGCACGGCTGCGCGCCCGGCGGCGGGAAACCCGCTGCGAACGGTGGCCAACGGCGAGTGTCTGCTCTATGCGGTCGTGGGAAGCGTCCCGCAGCTGGTCCGGAGCGCTGTTCCCCGGCTGGCGGCGGACCGGCCCGATGTCTTCGGGTGGTTGTCGGACACCGGTCGGGTCCGTGCGGCGCTCGCCCATCGGGCCCGGTACCACTCCGAGAACGGCCGGCTCCCCGCGCAGCCGCAGGCCGAGGGCGCGGTCGCCGCGCTGCGCGGCCACATCACCGACTACCTCGTCCGAGCCACCTCCACCGGCACTCTTCCGCACGAGGTCACCGGACAGTTGCGGCAGTCGACCATAGGGGAGTTCGCCCGTGATCTGCGTGCTCCCGGCACGACCCGTGCCGACCTCCTCGGTCTCGCCCAATGGCACGGTCTGGGTGCCCCCGCAGCTCTGTCCGGGCTCTCGGACGACCAACTGAGGACACGGCTGCAGACCGCGTACCCGACCAGCACCGCGCCTATGACCTCCGCGGAACTCGCCGGTCTGCTGAAGGCCGTGCAGAACTGGCAGGACAGCTGGTCGACCCCGTACGGCGAGACATTCCTCGCGCTGACGGCGCACGCGCTCGGCGTCCCCATCGACGTCGCCCGCACCCTGGCCGGCGGAGTCAACGCGCTGGTCTCCCAGCACGGACCGCAGACCGTGGGCGCGAACCCCGTGGAGATCTACTACAACGGCGTCAACCACTACAGCGCCAGCGACGCCGTGCCCGCTGCCTCCTCAGCATCGGCATCGGCACCGGTACACGGAGCCCCGCCGGGCCGGCCGGGTCCGGAGTCCGGGGGTGCGGGCGGGCCGACCGCACGTCCCGCGTCGGTCGCAGCGGAACCCGTCCCGACGGACCCGCATGCGGCGCCCCCGAGCGACCCCGTGCCGCCGCCCGCTGCGACCGCCGGGGCCGAAGCCGGCGGCGGGCTTCCCCTCGTCGAAGCCCTGGCGGAGGCCCTCGGCGCGAACGGCGCCC
Organism: Streptomyces sp. MUM 178J; assembly: GCF_022414575.1. Classification (GTDB taxonomy): domain Bacteria; phylum Actinomycetota; class Actinomycetes; order Streptomycetales; family Streptomycetaceae; genus Streptomyces; species Streptomyces chengmaiensis. Next base: position 27,454 of record NZ_JADWYQ010000014.1, read on the forward strand.
TGCCGGCCGCCGACCGGGAGCAGCTGGTTCCCGTGGCCGACCTGGCCGGTCTGGGCGTGACCCTGACCGGTGGGCAGACGACGCAAGCGGTGCTGCTGGGTGGCTCGCTGACGGTGCGGGACCTCGGACTCACCCCGGCACAGCACCTGCGGTGGCTGTTGACCCGGGGCGCGGAAGCCGACGACGCGACGAGCAGCGCACCAGGAGCCGCCGGGGAGTCCGAGGGCTGGATGAGGCCGGTGGCGACGGCCGCCGCGATCCTCGGCATCCGTATCGCCGTCGTCGCCCCGGACGGGCGGGTCCATACCTTCGGCGCCGGTCAACACGGCACCGTACGACTGCTTTTCGACGGAATGCGGTTTCTCCTCCCGGAGGATCCGTCATGACATCCGGGACATCCCGGCAAGGCGGCAAAGGATATGATCCGATGCGTTCCGGTTCCTGGTACGAGAATCAAGTGCCGGAAAAACACGCCCTATTCGGGAAACGGCTGCCGCGGGGGCCCGGTGAGCCGGTTCACGGATCCGCAGGGCGGTTCCACGCAACCAATTCCGCCATGCCACTCGGGATTCACCTTCAATGTTTGGGGCGCATGAAATGACGTCGGACACCGGCCTTTCGGCGCCGGCCGTCGAGAGAGGCCACTACTGATGCGCTGGGGCCGTCGCCGGGCCGCGGCACGTCCGGCCGACGCCGGCCGGACGCCGCAGGAGGAGTCCGCCGGACCCGGCTTCGTGGTCGAGGAGTACGACCGCCTCGTGCTGCTCAGGCACTCCTTGGACGAACTGCTGGGTCCCGCCGAGATCGCAGACCTCACCCGTTCCCTGGAGGCGGACGGAGACGACACCGTCACCGTCGTCACGGGCGCGGACGAGACGTCGACCGCCGCCCTGTGGCCCCGGCTCGGCGCTCTTCTGGACACCCTGGGTGGCGATGGGGTCGGCACCGTCAGGCTGGCCATGTCCGGTGCGGGGGACGACCGGCCCGGCCGTCCGTCCGTCGCCCAACGCATATCCGACGCCTGGGACATCGAGGTCATCGCGCCCAGCGGCACCGTGCTCGGCGTGCCCGGCGGCGGACTCTTCGTCCGCGACCAGGAGCCGGACGGCGAGGCGGCCGGCCGGACACGCGGATGGTGGCGCTTCGCGCCCGGCGCCCCACCGGTTCCACTCGGCCCGCGGCAGCCCGCCCCCGGCTGGCAGCCCGCCCCCGGCAGCCTGCCAGCCGCCACCCGCAACGGCTGCGTCGTCGAGCAGATCCCGGCCGGTGTGCTGATACGCCCCGCCGAGGCCCGCGCCCCGCGCCCCGGCGATCTGTGCTATGCCGTCCCCGTCGACCGGCACGGGCTCCTCGTCGTCCTCGGCGTGCCGGACGGAGAGGACGTCGGCGCCGACGATGTGACGGAGGTCGTCACCGCGCTGCCCGGCAGCGCACGCTCCGCCCTCCGCTTCGCCCCGGGCGGCCGACGGGACGTGCTACGCATCGCCCGGGAGACTGCCGAACTGGTCGACGCCGAGGTCCTCGTCTACAGCGGACTGCCGCTGCTCGCCGAATCCGGTGACCGGCGCCTCAACGCCGTGCGCCCGATGACTGTGGGCGTCGACGGCGCTCCGAGCTGGCAGCCGTTCGTCGACTCCGTGATCTGCGCGCCCGGGGCTCCCTCGCCCCGCCTCGGTCGCTGGAGCCCGCCGCTGCCCGGTCCTGGCCAGGCCTTGCGCGGCGTGGTTCGCCTGTCCGACCGGTGGCAGGTCACCGTGACCCGGGCGGGACTGTGGATCAGCGGAACGGGCGGGGAGCCGCCCGCCCTGGCCGCCCGGCCCGTGGACGCCCGGGGGCCGGAGATCGAGGTGGGCCGGCCCGGAGAGGCGCTCGACCGGTCGCTGTGGCCGGCACTGGAGAAACTGCTGGACGCCCTGCCTGTCCATGTACGGGCCCGGGCCCGTATGCACGTACACGGCACCGCCGTCGACGGCGGCCTGGAACTGCGCCGACTGGCCGCCCGGCACCGGGTTCGCAGCGTGCGCTTCGCATCGTTCGGCAGAACGGCCCCGGCCGCGCCGCGCCCCGCGCCGGCCGTGGACGGGCCGCGCCCTACGCCGGCCGTGGACGGGCCGCGCCCTACGCCGGCCGTGGAGGGACGCGGCGCCCACCCTGCGCCGGGACCGGGGGAACCGCCCCGGACCGCGCTGGACGCCGGCTCCGGCACGGCCACGAAGACCACGTCGAGCACCACGGGACTCCCCGCCGGACCGGCCGTCCTTGTCGGCCCTGCCTCCGCCGCGGGGGCCCCGACTTCAGGTTCGGAGCCGAGGCCTTCGGCTTGGAGCTCGGGGGCGGCATCCCCGGACGCCGCTCCCCTGGCCGCGGGACCCCATATGCCGGAGGGCGCCCGCACCCTCCGGGGGCCGGTGTCTCCCGAGCCCTCGGCTGAGCCGCGCACCGGCCCGCACCGCGACCGGGGCGGCGTCGCCGGGCCGGACGCGCCGCCCAGCGCACCCCGTACGCAGCTTGCCGCGACGGCGATGTCCCGGGCCGACGGCGGCGCTGCGGCCAACTCGCCTCGTCCGACGGCGGACTCGCCTCGCCCGACGGGCGACCAGGCGACGCCCGCAGGCCCGAACCGCCCCGGCCGTGACCGGCCGTCGGGCGCGGCAGGCGGTGCCGCCGCGGTCGATTCGCGCAGGGGGGAGCCTTCGACTGAGCCGGGGGCTGCGGAAGCCCGTACCGCGCCCTCGGCCGGATCCGGTGCGACGGCCGCTGCCGAGCCGCTCCGGCGACCGGCCGAGGGCGACCTCCCGCCGGGACCAGCCCATCCCGCGCATGGACGGCAGCCGCAACAGGAGCCGGAGAGGGAGCCGGAGAGGGAGAGGGGTCCGCGGCCCGCAGGACCGCCGGAGACGGCCTCCGCCCCGCCCTCACCCGGCCGGGCGCCGACGGCGCACGGCGATGCGGACGGCGTCGGGACCGGCGAGACGCCTGCCGTCACCGACGCTCCGGAGACCCGCACCGCACCCACGGCCGGGACCACCCGGCCGAGCGGTGACGCGGAGGCGACGACTCACCCCTCCGGAAACGGCGACGGCCGGGGCGCCGGACACCACGCCCCGCCCCTTCCGGGCCCCGCGAACCGTCCGGTCCTCACCAGCAGCGTTCCCGGTGCCGCCGCCCAATCCCCTCGCACCGACGAGCCGCAGGCGTCGCCGGCGAGTCCGGCTGCCGCCCCCACCACGCAGCCGGGCGGCAGGGCCGCCGAGCCGCCCGCGCCGGAGGCGGCCGCTCCGCGGAAGCCGCGCATTTCGTCGCGGCCGTTGTCCCCGGTGCCGTTTCTGCCCGGACACCGCAGTACGCAGGCGGAGCGGGCCGCGTTCCGCACGCTGGCCGACAGCGTGTGGGACCGCCAGGCGGCAGCCGTCGCCCGCACGTTGACCCGTATGCCCGCGCTGCGCGGGCCCGAGCAGGATGCTGCCAGGGCCGACCTGATCGCGCTGCTGCTCTATCTGCGGGCGTCGGACGGCCCCTTCGGCCACCGGGAACTCAAGCAGTGCCTGCGCGCCGGCGACCGGCGTCTGCTGCCCTACGCGGCATGCGTCGCCTCGGCCCTGCGCCGTATGCCGTCCTTCCGCGGCCCGGCGCTGCGCGGCGCCGGACCCTCCGTCACCGCGGAGTCCCCGACGCCGGATCCCGGCACCGTGCTCCGGGACCCGGCCCCGCTGAGCGCGCTGCCCGCCGACGGCCGGGGCCCGTCCCCTGCCGTCGCCCGGTATGCCGTCTGGTCGGTGACCGGTCGCCGGGTGCGGCAGCTGTCCGACTCGACCGGCCCCGGCGTCGGACACGACGAGGTCGTCTTCCCGCCCGGCACGGCGTTCCGGGTGCTCGGCGTACGCACATCGGGCCCCTCGCCGCTCATCCTCCTGCGCGAGCTGCCGACCGGCCCGGACGGCGAGCCGCCGGTCCATGCACAGCTCGACGAACAAGACCATGCCGTACTCGCCCGCCTCGACGAGGCCTTGACCCGATGCCCGCCCGGCGCGGCCGCCTTCGACTGGCCCGCCCGCTGCGCCGGGCCGGTGGGCGGCCCGCCCCAGCAGGACGACTGAACCGAACGGAGAACCGATGAGGCAGCAAGGAGACGGGACCACACCGCCGGGTCCCGCCGTGCGCAGAGCGTCCGTCCTGCCCGCTGTGGCGGCGGAGCCGGGCGGCGCGCTCGACCGGCCCTCCCCGGCGTCAGGTCTTCCCGGCGCCGCGGACGGTGTGGGGGACGGTGTGGGGGACGGCCCCGCCGCGGTCGCGCCCGCGGCCGGCCGCCCGGACGCGTCCCCGGAGCCTTCCGGCGACCGACCGGCGACGCAGGCCGGGAACGCCGAAGGCGGCCCCGAGGCCACGGCCGGTCGCGCCGGCGACGCCACCGCAGTGGGAGCGGCAGCGCCCGGAACCGCCGGGGCGGGAGCATCCGCCCATGAAACCGGTGCGGCGGAGACGGACGGTCCGGAGCACGGCCGCCCGGAAACCCCGGAACAGGCCGGCTCGGAGCCGGAAGCGGGCGGCGTCACCCTGGCGCAGCCAGACGCGGACCCCCCGCACCCTGAATCCGGCCGGAAGGCGCAGGACGAGGCCGGACCGCCGCGCGTCCGCCCGGCCAAGCCGCTGCTGGCGGCTGCCGCGATCGCCGGAACCGTACTCGTCACCGTGCCGTTGCTCTTCATCGGGGGCAAGGCGGACAACGCGGCGCCGGCCGGCGCCGGCCGGTCCGAGGACGAGGGCGGCACCACGCTCCAGGACGGCGGTCCAGGCGCCGCACAGGGCGCCGGCCGGTACGCCGCGGTCCCGCCCTCCACTTCCGCATCGCCCTCCACCTCTACCTCCACCTCCGCATCGCCCTCCGATTCGCCGTCGGCTCCGTCCGAAGGAACCCCGCGGCAGCAGGCGAAGGCTCCCGCCCGGCCCCCGGCCTCGTCGACGACTCCGGCCGCCGAACCCTCCGGCAGCCCGAGCCGCAAGGCCGGGGCCGCAGCCGGATCGGCCACGGGCCGGAGCCTGCCGCAGAGCGCGACCTTCCGGACCGTCACCGACGTCCTGATCAAGAACGTCATGACGGGGATGTGCGTGGACATCCCGAACTACGGCAAGGGCGCGCTCGACGGTCCGGTCAACCAGTTCCCTTGCGCCCGGACCGGGGACAACCAGCTGTGGGACCTCGTGGTGGCCGACAAGGGCGCCGGCCCCTCCGGAGCCGACCTGTTCACCATCCGCAACGGCAAGGACGGTTACTGCCTGGACCTGCCGGGCTACGGAGGCCAGGCCGCCACAACCTCGGTGTCCGAGTGGTACTGCAACGGCACCGCGGCCGACAACCAGTTGTGGTACCTGGACAAGAAAGCTACGGGGAAGTTCTGGATCCGCAACCACGCGAGCGGGAACCTGTGCCTGGACGTGGCCGGCTACTACGGAGTCGGCGGCCGGGACGCCCGGCTGACGATCTTCCACTGCGATCTGAAGGACGACCAGCTGTGGTCCTTCTCGTGAACCGCGCCCACCACGGCCCAGGACGCGTCGCGCCCCTACGTCACAGCCACAGCCACAGCCGCGGCCTGTCGTGACCGCCGTGTCCGGCACCCGCCGACCCGACGGTCCGCGACCGTCCGCCACCGAAGAGAAGTGATCGGATGGATTCCCAGCACCCCAGCCAGAACGAGGCCGGAGCCGCCACCGGCGGCACCTCGGCACGTGTGCGCAAGGCCGTGCCGCTGCCCGCTTCCTCCGAGCCGCCCGCCGGCGCGCTGAGCCCTGCGGCGTCGGCGGCGAGCGGCGGACCGGCGGGCGGTGGACCGGCGAGCGGCGGACCGGCGAGCGGTGGACCGGAGAGCGGTGGACCGGAGGGTGCCGACGCCCCGGTGCACCGACGGGGCGAGGGAGCGTCGCAGCCGCCTCGGGGCGAGGCGGAGCCGGACACGGCCGCATCCTCCACGGGTTCGCCGGGCTTGACCGCGGCCGCGGCGCGGACGCCCGGCGAGCAGACCGTGCAGCAGCGAGTGTCGGAGCCCGCACCGGCCACCGCCGAGGAGGGGGGTGAGACGCCGGGGGCGCCCGGCGGCGTCGCGGCGGCAGACAGCGGCACGCCGCCTCCGGAGGAGCCCCCGGACGCCGCGGCGCAGGGCGGGCGCCCCCGGAAGCCGTTGCTGGCGGGGGCGGCGATCGTGGGCGCCGTACTCGTGGCGGTGCCCCTGCTGTTGGCCGGGGGCGCGGCGAAGGACGACGACGGCCGCGGCGACGCCAAGAAGCCGGTCGGCCAGGACTTCGGCACCGTACTGGACGGGGGCGCCGCGTCCAGCAGCCCCAAGAGCTACGGCACGAAGAAGCCGAGCTCCGAGCCGAGCTCCGAGCCGAGCTCCGAGCCGAGCCCCGAGCGCACGCAGCGGACCGAGACCTCGACTGCGCCCGCGCCCAAGGAGACCGAGCCCGCACCGGAGCCCAGCAGCAAGCCCGAGCAGAAGACCACGCCGAAGCGGACCGCGACCGCCGAGCCCAAGCCGCCCGAGGAGACCCCGAAGCCGCAGTGGGGGACCGAGGTCATCTCGGCGACCAGCGTGCTGGAGGTCGGGCAGGCCTGGACCACCAACCGGATACGCATGGTCATGCAGCGCGACGGCAACCTGGTCGTCTACAACGAGAACGGCAACCCCGTCTGGGCCGCCATGACGTTCGGAGAGGACCACCAGGCCATCTTCCAGCCCGATGGCAACCTTGTGATCCACAACGCCGACGACAGGCCGATCTGGGGGGCCGGAAGCTACGGCCACCCCGGCGCGAAGCTGGTTCTGAGGCCGGACGCCAAGGTCGTCGTCATGGACGGCGACACCGTCGTGTGGTCCACCTGACCCGCCCCGGCGGGGCACTTTGGGCCGCGTCCCTCCGGGGTTTGCGCCTGGCGGCTGTTGCGTGCCTGGACCGCTGCTCAGGGCCGCTGCTTAACTCGGGACATGTCAAAGCCGAAGCCCGTGGCGCCGCGTGTGTGCTCCATCGCCGACGCGCTCGACCTCGTCGGGGAGCGGTGGACGCTGCTTGCCGTACGCGAACTGAGCCATGGTGTCCGGCGCTTCGACCGGATCGTCCGCAACACCGGGGCGTCCCGTGACATCCTCACGGCGCGGCTGCGCAAACTGGAGGCGGCGGGGGTCGTCCGGCGCGAGCTCTACCATGAGCGTCCGCCCCGGTACGAGTACCGTCTCACGGCTGCCGGCCAGGAACTCGGTGATGTGCTGCTCACCCTGATGACGTGGGGCGACCGGTATCTGAACCCCGGGGATCCGCCGCTGGTTTGGCAGCACTCGTGCGGCCGGGCCCTGGATCCCGTGGTGGTCTGCGTGCACTGCGGAGAGTCTGCGCGGGCCGGGGCGCACTCCCCGTCCGGCCGCGGCGCGCTTTCTTCCGCGGGCTGATGGAATCGGGCGGCGGGCGGACGCGTGCCGGCCGGGTGTGGGGATACAGAGAGATCACGAAGGCCGTCACGAAGGCCGCCTGGGGCCCGTCGGCTGTCTTGCCCTGGTCGCCGGGTTCGCCGCCGGACCGCCGACCTGTCGGCCGGCCGAGACGAAAGGCCGAAAGACGGAGCCTGTGTGTGCCATTTGTGTGGCACCCGTGTTACGTCGCGTCCGGAACCCTTGTGTGATTCCTGTGGATCGGTCAACCTTTCGGACGGCAGCGGGACATGACGGCGCGGTTTTCCGGCCAAGGCTTGTCATGGCCATGCTGATCACCCCCACAAGAGCGCACCACCGATGAGGAGGACCCCTCACATGTCAGTGCGTACCTCGCGGCGAAGACTCGCCGTGGCCAGCGCGATAGCCGCCGCCCTCACCCTCGGCGCGGTCTCCGCACTTCCGGCCACCGCGGCCGAACAGGCGCCGGAAGGCGTGATCGAGAACGCCGGCGCTCCCGGAGCCGTCGCCGGCAGCTATATCGTCACCCTCGACGAGTCGGCGGCCAACGCCGAGTCGAAGAAGGGCAGGTCGCTGGCGGCGGCGTACGGCGCGAAGATCAAGAAGACCTACAAGGCCGCGCTGAACGGCTATGCCGTCGAACTCTCCGAGGCGCAGGCGAAGAAGCTGGCCGCGGACCCCGCCGTCGAATCGGTCGTGCAGAACCGCGTTCTGAGCATCAACGGCACCCAGCCCAATCCCCCTTCCTGGGGACTGGACCGCATCGACCAGCGGAACCTGCCGCTGAACAACAGTTACACCTACCCCGACAGCGCGGGTGACGGCGTGACCGCGTACATCATCGACACCGGTGTGCGCATCAGTCACAACGACTTCGGCGGCCGGGCGTCGTACGGCTATGACGCCATCGACAACGACAACACGGCGCAGGACGGCCACGGCCATGGCACCCATGTGGCCGGCACGGTGGCCGGGTCCTCCTACGGCGTGGCGAAGAACGCCGAGATCGTCGCGGTCCGGGTGCTCAACAACCAGGGGTCGGGCACGACCGCCCAGGTCGTGGCGGGCATCGACTGGGTGACGCAGAACGCCGTCAAGCCGGCGGTCGCCAATATGAGCCTTGGCGGCGGGGCCGACACCGCTCTCGACAACGCGGTGCGCAACTCCATCGCCTCCGGCATCACCTACGCGGTTGCCGCCGGCAACGACAGCAGCAACGCCTCCAACTACTCGCCCGCGCGGGTGACCGAGGCGATCACCGTCGGCTCGACGGACAGCGGCGACGGCCGCTCGTACTTCTCCAACTACGGCAGTGTGCTGGATCTCTTCGCGCCGGGCTCGTCCATCACATCGGCCTGGAACTCCAGTGACTCGGCCACCAACACCATCTCCGGTACCTCGATGGCGGCCCCGCACGCCGCGGGCGCGGCCGCCCTGTACCTGGCGGACAACGAGACGGCGACCCCGTCGCAGGTGTCCAGCGCCCTGGCCGGCGCCGCCACCACCGGTGTGGTCGGCAACCCGGGCAGCGGTTCGCCGAACCGCCTGCTGTACGTCGGCGACGGCGGAACCGAGCCCCCGCCGCCCCCGCCGGGCGACCGCTTCGAGAACACCACCGACTACGCGATCAACGACCACTCCACCGTGGAGTCCCCGATCAGCGTCAGCGGCATCGACGGCAACGCTCCGTCCGGCCTCAAGGTCGAGGTGGACATCAAGCACACCTACATCGGCGACCTGCGGGTCCAGCTGATCGCACCGGACGGTTCCGCGTACCTGCTCAAGGGCTACGGCACCGGCGGCAGCAGCAACGACATCAACACCACGTACACCGTGGACGCCTCCTCGGAGAGCGCGAACGGCGCGTGGAAGCTGCGGGTCAGCGACAACTACTGGTGGGACACCGGAAAGATCGACTCCTGGGCGCTGCAGTTCTGATGTAACGCCCTGACCCGAGGGGGCGGCCGCCGCTGCGGCCGCCCCCTCTTGTGCCCCCGACGGGCTGACCGTCCGGCGGTAACTGACCGCCCGGCCGGGCGTGATGACTTCACGTGAAGCTCTGGCTCATGCTTGCGGTCATCAACCGTCGGTTGCCACTCTGTCGCTGTCTGTCAACCTGATGGGGAGTGGCCCGTGACATTCGGTGAGCAGCCGGCCTATCTGCGTGTTGCGAGCGATCTCCGCCAGAAGATCGTCAATGGCTCGCTGCCGCCGCACACCCGCCTACCGTCCCAGGCCCGCATCCGCGAGGAGTACGGGGTCTCGGACACGGTCGCCCTCGAAGCGCGCAAGGTGCTGATGGCCGAGGGCCTGGTGGAGGGCCGCTCGGGCTCCGGCACATACGTACGAGAGCGCGCCGTGCCACGCCGTGTCTCGCGCTCCGGCGACCGCCCCCCGTGCGGTTCCAGCCCCTTCCGTCAGGAGCAGGCCGAGGAGGGCGCCCGCGGCACCTGGGAGTCCAGCAGCGAACAGGAGCCGGCGAGCGCGGAGGTGGCCGAGCGGCTCGGCATCGACGAGGGGGCGCGTGTGATGCGCACGCGCTACCTGTACCGCGACTCCGGCGATCCGATGATGCTCTCCACGTCCTGGGAGCCCCTCGACATCACCGGCCGCACCCCGGTCATGCTCCCCGAGGAAGGTCCGCTGGGAGGCTGCGGCGTCGTCGACCGCATGGCCGCGGTCGACATCGTCGTCGACAACGTCCTCGAACAGGTCGCCGCACGCCCCGGCCTGGCGGAGGAACTGCTGGCGCTGGGCGGGGTGCCGGGGCATGTGGTGCTGGTCGTCGAGCGCACCTTCTACGCCTCGGGCCGCGCGGTCGAAACGGCCGACGTCGTCGTCCCGGCGGACCGCTACCGTCTGGCGTACCACCTCCCGGTGCGCTGACCGGGAGCGGAGCCGTGCGTCGCCCTCGCCGTGACCCTCGTGGACATGCGCCGAAGCTCGGGGTCGTGCACCGATCGAGCCGCGGTCCGGCCGTCCGGCCGTCCGGCCGCCCGCGGCGGGTCCGGCGGCTTCGGGGGGTCCGGAGGGCCGGGGTGATGGCAGTCGCCCCGACCGTATCGATTCTCGCCTTCTTCGGACCCTTCGGCCGCTGCGTCCGAGACTTCCCCGCCCTCGACGCGGCCGGACTCCCTTCGATTCGCGGCCCGTTGTCCGTTCGTGCCGCCAACGTCCCGTGCGTTCCTGACCGTTGTCGCCCGGTGAACAGCCCCGATGCCTGGGTCGCCGACAATCGCCGACAGCGTCGCCGTCGGTGAGGGCGTTCTGCACGCGACGGCATGCCATCCGCCCGCCATCGCGGACCGCACGGTCCCCTCGGGCCTGAACTGCCTTCTGTACTGCTCACTTGAGGCCCCCACGGCGCTGCCCGCCGCAAGGTCCCCAGTCCACGACCCCGTTTTGAACCTCGGTGCCGACGGTGCGCACGGGTTGACTGAGCCCTCCGTGAAAAGGTGAGCAGGGGGCGCATCCGGCCGGATGCGCCCCCTGCCTTCATATCTCTTTGTGCAAATACATATCCGCTGAGTGAATGTCAGGCGTAGGGTCGGGCATATGCGTGATGCGGTTTCCCGGCGACTGTTGCGGATATGCCTGCCGATGGGCTTACCCATGGGTCTGTCGAGGGAGGGAGGGGACGAATGAACGACAGTGGTGCTGTGCTCCCCTGGCTTGTCATACGGGAGGACGACAACGGCAACCGCTATCGCGTCGGCAGGTACGCCACCAGGGACGAGGCTCAGCACGTCGTCGAAACCCTGGAGGATTCCGGTCATCGGCAGATGTACTGGGTGGAGCGCATACGCTCCACCGCATGAGTGAACGAGTCGTTGTGGTGGCCGGGGCGCTCTGCCGTGCCGGCCGGCTGCTGGCCGCCCGGCGCAGCGCCCCGGCGGAGCTCGCCGGCCGCTGGGAGCTGCCCGGCGGGAAGCTGGAGCCGGGGGAGAGCCCCGAGCAGGCGCTGGTACGCGAGCTGTACGAGGAGCTGGGCGTGCGGGCCGAGCCGTTGCGCCGGATCGAGGGGGAGTGGCCGCTGGGCCGCCCCGGCTATGTGCTCCAGGTGTGGACCGCCCGGCTGATCTCCGGGGAGCCCCGGCCTCTGGAGGACCATGACGCCCTCCGCTGGCTCGCCCCGGATGAGATGGACGCCGTCGATTGGCTGGATCACGACCGTCCCGTGGTCGCCGAGGCGGCCCGGCTGCTGCGGCAAGGGGGCGGCGAAGACGTCGCCTGAGGGGCGCTCTGAAGGTGCCGGGAGGGGCGCCTGAGGCGTGTGCGGGGGCGCTCGTGGCGGCGGCTGCCGGGCGGCCCGCCGGCGACGAGTGCTCGACCCAGGGGTCGCCAAGGGTGGGCAAGCGGGCAGCGGGCTGATAGCAAGGGCGCGGCAGACGGCGCACAGGAGTGAGCCGTACGCCGTCCGTGCCTCCGTGCGCTCATTGCTGAGGCGGTCGGGATACCTCGCCATGAATATCGGGTATGTCCTGATTAACACCCCGAAAACGGACGCGGGTCTCGGGTGGCTGGTCTGGTCTGGGGAAGTGATCGGCGTGATCGACACCAGAGGCGAGAGCGCCTCGTGGACCTTCCCTGCGCAGCCCGACGCCGTGCGGACAGCCCGCCATGCCGTACGGGACGCCCTGCGCGCCTGGGATCTCGACACGGCGGTCGGCGATATGACGGTGCTGCTGGTCAGCGAGCTGGTGACCAACTCCCTGCGGCATGCCTACGGGCCCATCGGCGTGCGGCTCATCCGCCCCGAAGAAGACGGCGCGGCCCGTTTCCTGACCGTCGAGGTCTCCGACCCGCTGCCCGATCCGCCCACCGCACGCTCCGCCGCGCTCGACGAGGAGGGCGGGAGAGGGCTGCAGTTGGTGGCCTGCACCGCCCGCCGCTGGGGTACCCGGCGCGGCAGGACCGGCAAGACCGTGTGGTTCGAGCTGGCCCTGGCTGGTTAGAAGTCAGAGGGGATGACGATCACACAGCACCCGGCTCAAAACGAACGAGACCGTGCTGTGATCGTGAACGCCGTGCCGGTCGGGGCCGTAGTGCTGAATACTGCGGTCATGGCCGGTCCGGTGCGGTGAGCTGGAGGGGACGGTCGCGTGAGCGAAATACCTGAGACGGCGAGCGGTGTCGTGTGGCAGAGCAGCCCGCCTGGCTCGATCTATGACTACATCCGTGTCGCCTCCTTCTCGATCGGACCCGATGGACTGGTCGACCAGTGGAGCAGACGGGCAGCCGATCTCTTCGGCCTCGACGCCGGACAGGTCCGGGGCAGGGACCCCGTCGACGTCTTCATGCCCACCGATCTGCGTACCCGCGGCCATCGCAGGATCGCCGAGATACTCGACGGCAAGGAGTGGACAGGCCTCGTGCCCTACCGGGTGCCGGGCGACGGCGGCTCCCACGGCGTCGCCGAGGTCTATGTGATGCCCAGCGAGACGGAGACGGGTGAACGCGGCGCGCTCTGCATCGTCGTCGACGTCCGCGCGTTGCGCCGCATAGAGACCGACCTCGCTTCTTCGCAGGCGATTTTCGGTCAATCTCCTTTCGGTTTCCTCCTCTTCGACATGGAGCTCACCGTCCTGCGCGCCAACCAGCGCTTCGCCGCCGTCTTCGGCGGAGCCGCCGAAGACCACCGCGGACGCACTGTCCACGACTACCTCTCGCGCCCCGAGGCAGAGCGCATGGACGCCGCCCTGCGCAGAGTCCTGGAGACCGGGGAATCCGTCACCGACCTCCAGATCATCGGCACCGCGCCCGGCAGCACGGAACGCAGACACTGGGCGGTCAACCTCTACCGGGTGCACAGCGGATCAGGCCGGCCCATCGGCGTCGCCGGAGTCGGCAGCGATGTCACCCGACGCCATATCGCCGCACGCGAAGCCGCCAGCGCCCGCCGCAACCTCGCCCTCCTCAACGAGGCCAGCGCGCGCATCGGCAACTCCCTCGACCTGGAGACCACCGCCCGCGAACTCCTCGACGTCGCCGTCCCCGGCTTCTGCGACCTCGCCTCCGTCGACCTCTACCAGGCCCTGCTCACCGGAGACGAGGCCTCCGCCGCACGCTGGGACTCCGCCCGCCCCGACGGCGGATCAGGCGGCGGGAGCGGTGCGGGCGGTGCGGCCGGTGCAGGTGCTGCGGCCAGCCGGAGCGACGTCGGCGCAGGCGACCGCCGGAGCCCCGGCGCCGTCCCGGGCGTCGGCGCGGGCGCCGAGGCCCGGGACGGCAGGCGCGGCCGGGGCGGGGTCGGCGAACTGCGCCGCGTCGCCTTCGCCAGCGCCGTCTCCGACGCCCCGCTGGCGACCACACCCGGCTGCGGCGTCCCGGGGAGCGCGCCCACCGCCGTCGGCGAGGTTCATCGCTACCCGGCCGACTCGCCCTGCGCCGGAGCGCTGCGCACCGCCCGCGTCCAGACCATCCCCGGCGAGGACGGCAGCCTCGTCCACACCACACTCGCCGTGCCGATGGTCGCCCATGACACCGTCGTCGGCCTGGTGCAGTTCTCCAGGACCAAGGGCAGCGAGCCGTTCGGCGAGCGCGACCGCGCCCTCGCCGTCGAACTCGCCGCCCGCGCCGCCGTCTGCATCGACAACGCCCGGCTGTACCGCAGGGAGCACGAGCGGGCCCTCATCCTCCAGCGCAGCCTGCTGCCGCCCGGCGACCCCGAGGCCGCAGGTCTGGACATCGCCTGCCGCTACCTTCCCGGCAACACCGCGACCGAGGTCGGCGGCGACTGGTTCGACGTCATCCAGCTGCCCGGCCACCGCACCGCGCTCGTCGTCGGGGACGTCATGGGCCGCGGGCTGCGCGCCGCGGTCGCCATGGGCGAACTGCGCACCGCGGTGCGCACCCTGGCACTGCTGGACATGGAGCCCGCCGAAGTCCTCTCCGCCCTCGACGAGATCGCCCGCGGTCTGGGCACCCCGGGCGGTCACACGGGCCCCGGCGGCGTGCAGGCGGCGCGCGTCGCCCACAAGGCGTCCGCCCGGACGGCCCGGACCGGCGGGGACGACGGCAAGGACGGCAAGACCCGGGAGGCCGACCTCTCCGAGGTCTATCTGGCCACCTGCGTCTACGCCGTCTACGACCCCGTCACCCGCCGCTGCACCTTCGCCAACGCCGGTCATCTGCCGCCCGTCCTCGTCGAACCCGGCGAGGAGGCGCTGCTGCTCGACGTCCCGCCGGGCATGCCGCTGGGCGTGGGCGGCGAGCCCTTCGAGGAGGTCGAGGTCGAACTGCCCGAGGGGGCGCTGCTCGCCCTCTACACCGACGGGCTCGTCGAGTCCCGCGACCACTCCCTCGACGAAGGGCTGCGCGCCTTCCGCGCGGCCCTCGCCGACCCCGCCCGCCCGCCGTCCGGCCACGGCCCCTCGCCGACGGCGCTGCGCGCCGACCCCTCCCAGTTTCTGGAGGACGTCTGCGACCACGTGCTGAGCACCCTGGACACCCGGCACGGCGAGGACGACATCGCGCTGCTGATGGCCCGCATCCAGGGGCTGCCCGCAGAAGCCGTCGGCGACTGGCGGCTGCCGCGCGAGCCCCGCTCGGTGGGGCGCGCCCGCGAACTGGCCCGCGCCCAGCTCACCGCCTGGGATCTGGAAGCCCTCGTCGACACCGTCGAGCTCCTCGTCAGCGAACTGGTCACCAACGCCCTGCGGTATGGCGAGGGCGATATCCGGCTCCGGCTGCTGCGCGACCGCACACTCGTCTGCGAGGTCTGGGACGCGGGCCTCGTACAGCCCCGGCGCCGCCGCGCCCGCGACACCGACGAGGGCGGCCGCGGCCTCCAGCTGGTCGGCCTTCTCAGCGCGGGCTGGGGCTCCCGGCGCACCCCGAGGGGCAAGACGGTCTGGTTCGAGCTGGGCCTGCCGGACGGGGACGGAGCGGTGTCGGAGCCGACGGCGGAGCAGCTGCTGAGCCTGTACTGACCGGTGGCCCCGCTTGACCCGTGTCCCTGCCTGTCCGGTGGTCCCGCTTGTCCGGTGTCCCTGCCTGTCCGGTGGTCCCGCTTGTCCGGTGGTCCCGCTTGACCCGTGTCCCTGCCCCCGCACCCCCGGGGGCCTCCCGGGCGGACGCCGTTCACCCGCCCGTCCTTTCCAGGGTGAGAGCTTCGCCCCCACCCTTGTGCGGCGCTGCGCAGTGCCGGCTCTCCGGCGGCGGGGCCTTGTCCGGCCGGCGGCCGGAGGCGCACGGGTGCCAGGAGTGGCGGGCAGGAGGACAGGGCTCCCGCCCGCCCCGGGCAGCCCGCACGAACGGGCAGCGGGCCCTGAAACGCGACGGGGAGGAGATGTCAGGGCGGCGGGCCGCCGAAGCGGGCGGGGACGGGGGGCCGGCCCTCTGCCGTCGCAGGCAGGACGACGCCGCCGAGGAGCGCGCCGCCCAGCCCCGCGGCCCCGGGCGCGACGGGACCGCGGTAGCCCGCGGTGTCCGCCGTCGCCAGCCGGAGCGCCTCCCGGGCCAGGGCGTCGGCACGCTGGGTCTCGGCCAGCGCGGCCTGGGGATCGCCGTCCTTGCCGCCGGACCAGACGCCCCCGTCTCCCCGGCCCGCGAGCCCGCGGGCCCGCTCCAGATGGCGGCGGGCCTCGGACAGCAGGGTGCGGGCCCGGCTGCCGATCGCCGCCCGGTGTGTCGTGATGTGGTCCGCGGCCGCCGCGATCGAGGCCCGCGCGCCGAGCGCAGCGGGGTCGAGCAGGGAGCGGGCGTCCCGGCCGGAGGCCTCCACGGCCCGGCGCAGTGCGGCGAGCGGGTCGTACGGGGCCGCCTGAAGCCGTCCCTCCACCTCGGCCGGGGACAGCAGCTCCGGCAGCTTCCCGGCCGCCTCTGCGAGCTCCTGGCCGCGCCGGTCGATCGCCTCCATCAGCTGTCGGCCCTGGGACAGCGCGCCCTCGGCGGCCCGCACCCGCACGGCGGCCGTGCCGCGGTCCTCCTCCTCTGCCGCCTGCCGGGCCTCGCCGAGGCAGGCCCCGGCGAACAGCAGCCGTTCCTGCGCCTGCTCGGC
The DNA here is from genome assembly GCF_022414575.1 of Streptomyces sp. MUM 178J. Lineage (GTDB taxonomy): Bacteria > Actinomycetota > Actinomycetes > Streptomycetales > Streptomycetaceae > Streptomyces > Streptomyces chengmaiensis. The sequence goes on from NZ_JADWYQ010000014.1 coordinate 43,894, forward strand.
ATGGCCCGCCACGGGCGCGGACGCGGAGGGCGCGTACCGCAGGCGGAGCACGCCGAGGGCGGCCTCCGCGGTGACCATGCGGCCGGACAGCTCGCCGTACTCCTCCTCGGCCGCGGCGAGCACCGCGGGCGCGTCGTGCTCCAGCGCGCGCAGTTCACCGAAGTCCTCGGCCACCGCGTCGAGCCGGCGGTCGGCCTCCGTGCAGCGTGCGACGATCTCCTCCAGCATCCTGCGGCGGGTCGGCTCGTCCTCCGGATAGGCGTCGTCGAGTTGCTGCCGCAGCCGGAAGGCCGACGTCAGCTCCGCCTCCGCGAAGTCCACCGCCTCGGTGAAGGGGCGGGTCGCCTCCGCCCCGAAGCGGGCAGCGGCGAGCGCCAGTTCCTCCCCGCTGGTGCGGAAGGCGTCGTCGGTCTCGACCAGCGAGCGCCGCGCCCGGTCGTCCAGCTCGTCCAGCGGCGGCTGCTCGGGCGGTCCGGGCGGCTGCGGTGCGCTCCAGCCGGCCTGGTTGCCCTGCGGGGTGGTGCGGGTGGCGGTCCGCCGGCGGCGTCTGGCGACGGCGTACGCGGCCACCGCCGCCGCGCTGCCGATCACCGCGATCGGCAGCACCAGATCACCGGCGCCGGTGCCGGCCGTGCCCTCTCCCGCGCCCCCGCCGGGGTCCGCCTCGCCGGGAGTGATCGCGGGAGTCGTCACCGGTTCGCCGGACAGCACGGCCGCATAGCCGTCCGCCGCTCCGATGGCCGCACCCGCCCAGTCGCTCTCCCTCAGTGCGGGGTCGATCGCCGTCCGCCCGACTTGGGCGAGCTGGGCCGGGGCCAGCGGGGAGCCCTCGTCGGCCCAGGAGCCGTGGCGGCGGTCGGCGGAGGCGACGGCCAGCAGGATGTCCCGTTCGCCGAGACGGCTCAGCTCGGCGGTGCGCTCCGCCCACTCCTGCCCGGAGCGGCCGGAGAAGTCCCGTACGTACACGACGAAGAGCCGGAGCCGCTGCTCTTCGAAGAGCCGGTCCAGGGCCACGGCGACCGCGGGCTCGCGGTCGCCGAGGGCGTCGACCCGGTCGACGATCTGACGCTGCCGGTTCAGCTCGACAGGGTCCTCGGCCGGTGCGGCCCAGGCGGCGGGCGGCGTCAGCCACCACGCGGCCGCCAGCAGGGCCAGAACGGCCCGGACGGCGGCCGGGGCGGCTATGGGTGTCACATTTCGGAGGCTAAGCCGGTGGTCAGGACCGCGCTACCCGGAGGGGTCCCCGGACCGCGCTACCCGGAGGACCGCGCTACCCGGAGGACCGCGCTACCCGGAGGCGCCCCCGGACCGCGCTCCCACCGGACGGGGGCTATGACCCGGACCGCCTGCGGATCTTGCTGCCGAGCCACACCAGCGGGTCGTACTTGCGGTCCACGGCCCGCTCCTTCAGCGGGATCAGCGCATTGTCCGTGATCTTGATGTTCTCGGGGCACACCTCCGTGCAGCACTTGGTGATGTTGCAGTACCCGAGGCCGTGCTCCTCCTGGGCCGCGGCCTTGCGGTCCAGACCCGCCTCCGCCGCCGCGTCCAGAGGATGCATGTCCAGCTCCGCCACCCGCATCAGAAAACGCGGTCCTGCGAATGCCGTCTTGTTCTCCTCGTGGTCGCGGACCACATGGCAGGTGTCCTGGCACAGGAAGCACTCGATGCACTTGCGGAACTCCTGCGAGCGGTCCACATCCATCTGCTGCATCCGGTACTCGCCCGCCGCCAGACCCGGCGGCGGCGCAAACGAGGGAACCCGGCGCGCCTGCGTGTAGTTGAAGGACACATCCGTCACCAGGTCCCGCACCACGGGGAAGGCGCGCAGCGGCGTCACCGTGATCGTCTCCTCCGGGGTGAAGACCGACATCCGGGTCATGCACAGCAGCCGCGGCCGCCCGTTGACCTCCGCGCTGCACGACCCGCACTTGCCCGCCTTGCAGTTCCAGCGCACCGCCAGATCCGGGGCCTGGGTGGCCTGCAGCCGGTGGATGATGTCGAGGACGACCTCGCCGTCGTGGACCTCGACGGAGAAGTCCGCCAGCCCCCCGCCGTCCTGGTCGCCCCGCCAGACCCGGAACCGGGCCTCGTAGGTGCTCATGCGTACAGCTCCTCTTCGGCGAGGTACTTGACCAGCTCCTCCTTCTCGAAGAGGGCGAGCAGGTCGGGACGGATGGGCTCGGCGTCGCGGCGTTCGAGGTCGATCTGGCGGCGTGCCGGATCGCCCGCCGCGAGGGAGCCCGCAGGGTCGGCCAGCCGGCACAGCAGATTGATCCGCCGCCAGGAGCGCTCCATGCCCGGGCAGTCCTCCCGGGTGTGCCCGCCGCGGCTCTCCGTGCGCTCCAGCGCGGAGCGCGCGACGCACTCGCTGACCAGCAGCATGTTCCGCAGATCGAGGGCGAGATGCCAGCCCGGGTTGAACTGCCGGTGGCCTTCGACCAGGGTGCGCCTGGCCCGTACGCGCAGCTCGCTCAGCTTCTCCAGCGCCTGCCGCATCTCGCCCTCGCGGCGGATGATGCCGACCAGGTCGTTCATCGTCTGCTGGAGCTCCTGGTGGAGCGTGTACGGGTTCTGAGGCGATGCCCCCGGCGCTTCGGGACCGCCGGAAGGCTCCACGGCCCCGAACGGGCGCAGCGCCTCGGCCGAAGCCGCCTCCATCTGCGCCTTCGCCGGCTCCGGACGGCTGCCTTCGGCGAGCCCGGCTGCGTATTCGGCCGCGTACAGCCCGGCCCTGCGGCCGAAGACCAGCAGATCGGACAGCGAGTTTCCGCCGAGCCGGTTGGAGCCGTGCATTCCGCCGGCCACCTCGCCCGCCGCGAACAGGCCGGGAACGCCGACGGCGGCCGCGGTGTCGGAGTCGACCGCCACCCCGCCCATCACATAGTGGCAGGTCGGGCCCACCTCCATGGCTTCCGCCGTGATGTCGACATCCGCCAGCTCCTTGAACTGGTGGTACATCGACGGCAGCCGCCGCCGGATCACCTCGGCCGGCATCCGGGTGGAGACGTCAAGGAAGACCCCGCCGTGCGGGGAGCCGCGGCCCGCCTTCACCTCGGCGTTGATGGCGCGCGCCACCTCGTCGCGCGGCAGCAGCTCGGGTGGACGCCGGTTGTTGTCCGGGTCCTCGTACCAGCGGTCGCCCTCCTCCTCCGACTGGGCGTACTTCTCCTTGAAGACGTCCGGGATGTAGCCGAACATGAACCGCTTGCCCTCGGAGTTGCGCAGCACCCCGCCGTCGCCGCGCACCGACTCGGTGACCAGGATGCCCTTCACCGACGGCGGCCAGACCATTCCGGTGGGATGGAACTGCACGAACTCCATGTTCAGCAGCGGCGCCCCGGCGAGCAGCGCCAGGGCGTGCCCGTCGCCCGTGTACTCCCAGGAGTTGGACGTCACCTTGAAGGACTTGCCGATCCCGCCGGTCGCCAGCACCACGGCCGGGGCCTGAAGGACGAAGAAGCGGCCGGACTCCCGCTCGTAGCAGAAGGTTCCCGAGACCCGGCCGGAGTCGTCCTTGAGGACGCGGGTGACCGTGCACTCCTGGAAGACCTTCAGCCGTGCCTCGTAGTCGCCGGACTCCTCGAAGTCCTCCTGCTGGAGGGAGACGATCTTCTGCTGGAGGGTGCGGATCAGCTCCAGACCGGTCCGGTCGCCGACATGGGCGAGGCGGGGATACTCATGCCCGCCGAAGTTGCGCTGGGAGATCCGGCCGTCGGCGGTGCGGTCGAAGAGCGCGCCCCAGGTCTCCAGCTCCCACACCCGCTCGGGCGCCTCACGGGCGTGCAGCTCGGCCATCCGCCACTGGTTGAGGAACTTGCCGCCGCGCATGGTGTCGCGGAAGTGGACCTGCCAGTTGTCGCCCTCGTTCACATTGCCCATGGAGGCGGCGATGCCGCCCTCGGCCATCACCGTATGGGCCTTGCCGAAGAGCGACTTGCAGATCACGGCGGTACGGGCGCCCTGCTCGCGCGCCTCGATGGCGGCGCGCAGCCCGGCTCCGCCCGCGCCCACCACGACGACGTCCCACTGCTGTCGTTCGTGCTGAGTCATCAGAAGAACCTCGGATCGTCGAAGGCGCCGGTGGCGAGCAGATAGACGTAGAAGTCGGCGAGCGCCACACTGATCAACGAGGACCAGGCCAGCAGCATATGGCGCTCGTTCAGCCGGCCGACCCAGCCCCACAGCCGGTACCGCACCGGGTGCTTGGAGAAGTGCCTGAGCCGTCCGCCGATGATGTGCCGGCAGGAGTGGCAGGACAGGGTGTACGCCCAGATCAGCACGATGTTGATCAGGAAGACCAGGGTGCCCAGGCCCATATGGCCCCAGGCGTAGTCCTCGTCGCGGAAGGCGAGCACCGTGTCATAGGTGAGGATGACGGCGACCGGGAGCGCCGCGTAGAAGAAGTACCGGTGGATGTTCTGCAGGATCAGCGGGAAGCGGGTCTCCCCGGTGTACTTCCTGTGCGGTTCGGCCACCGCGCAGGCCGGCGGCGAGGCCCAGAAGCCGCGGTAGTACGCCTTGCGGTAGTAGTAGCAGGTCAGGCGGAAGCCGAGGGGGAAGACCAGGATCAGCAGCGCGGGGGACAGGCCCCACCAGCTGCCGAAGATCTCCCAGTTGGGGCCCGCCTTCATGGGAACGCAGTTCTCGGCGAGGCAGGGCGAGTAGAAGGGCGAGACGTACGGCGCCGCGTAGTAGTCGGCGTTCGCGAACGCCCGCCAGGTCGAGTAGACGATGAACGCGAGCAGCCCCGCCGCGGTCAGAGCGGGCGCGAGCCACCACCGGTCCGTCCGCAGATGGCGGGGGCCGATGGCGGCTCGCGAGGGGTCGTGCACGCCCGTATGGATGTGTGGCGGTTCGGTACCTGTGGCCAACGAAGACTCCGGAAGGAGTGTGGGGTCGGGGGTGGCGGCGCTGCCGTGTCCGCGCCGCCCCGCGCCCGGATGGGCCCGGACGCGGGACGGCGGACGCGGTAGGGCCGGTCAGGGAGCGTGCCGGTCGCGCATGCCCAGGCCCTCGTCGTCCGTGTCCTTCCACAGGGCTTCGTTGTAGGGAGTGTCGGGGACGGTGACCATCTGGCGCTGCTCCGCCTTTTCGGGCCGGTCGGCGCGCGTCGTCGTCCCGACGCCGCGGAGCTGGTCGACGGTCCGCTCCAGCTGGCCGACCCGGCGCATCAGATCGTCGACCCGCATTCGCATTTCCGTCAGTTCTTCCTGCTGGGACATGTTGTGTCCTCACTTCCGCAGGGTGCGGTGGCATCGCTCATGCGCCTGCGAGTGTTGCGCGTCACATCCCCGCTTGTGAAGGGGACGTACGGGTAATCCAGGCGCACGCGCTGCTGGCGCGCCCCGTGTGGTCTGATTCTCGCTCCCTCTATTTTCTCCCCTTGAGTAACTGTTTGACCCTCTTCACCGTTGCGCCGCATGGGTGGCCTTGCTGCGGAAATCGCCGTGTCGTCGTATCTCTGCGCCCTTTGTCCACTTCAGTGGTCGGGAATCGGTGTGATCATCGCGAAATTCCACAAACCCGGACGAAGAGGTACATATCATGTCCCGGACGCTCCGTTCCCTGGCGCTGCTCACCAGCGTGGCCCTCGCCCTGCCCGGTCTGACCGGCTGCAGCACGGACGAAGCGGGCGGTGGCGCGCCGGCCGCCCCCCAGGACATCGCGCCCGTGGCGCGACAGCTGGTCGCGGACGGAGGAACCCTGCGCTGGGCAGTGGACTCCACGCCCGCCACGCTCAACGCCTTCCAGGCCGATGCGGACGCCACCACCACGCGGATCGCGCAGGCCGTGCTGCCCGCCCTCTTCACGCTCGACAGGCGCGGCCGGCCGCAGCGCAACCCCGACTATCTCGAGTCCGCCGAGATCGTGGAGCGCGAGCCGAAGCAGGTCGTGCTCTACAAGCTCAACCAGCAGGCCGTGTGGAGCGACGGCCGGGAGATCGGGGCCGCGGACTTCGTCGCCCAGTGGCGCGCGCTGAACGGCAAGAACACCGCGTACTGGACCGCGCGCAACGCCGGATACGAGCGGATCGAGAAGATCGAACGCGGTGCGAACGACCTCGAGGTCAGGGTGACCTTCGCCAAGCCGTACGCCGACTGGCGCTCTCTGTTCACTCCCCTCTACCCCAAGGACGTCACCGGGAAGCCCAGCGCCTTCAACGACGGCGCGCGCGGCAAGCTCAAGGTCATGGCCGGTCCGTTCCAGCTCAAGGGCGTCGACCGCAAGGCGGGCGCGACCACCCTGGTCCGCAATCCGCGCTGGTGGGGCGATCAGGCCAAACTGGAGAAGCTGGTGCTGACGGAGGTGGAGCGGGACAAGCGCGCCGAGGCGCTGGCCGACGGCCGCGTCGACCTCGCCGAAATCGACCGGAAGACGGCGGACCGGATCGTCCTCGCGGCCCGTGACGCGGCCGACGCCGCCAAGGCGGGAGCGCAGCTCGGGCACGGTCCGGCCGCGGAGCTGACCGCCTCCTCCGCCCTGATGTCCTGGGCGCTGGCCAACGGTTCGAACGAGGAGAAGGCCCAGGCCGCCCGGCAGGCGCGGGAGCAGACCGCGGCGGCCGTCGCGAAGTACGCGGCCGAGCAGAAGTCGCTGAGCGGCTACGAGGTCCGCAAGTCCCTGGAGCCCGCCTTCACCCAGCTCGCCATGAACGGCGAGTCCGGTCCGCTCGCCGACGCCCGGGTGCGCCGGGCCGTGGCGCGCGCCCTGGACCGCAGGGAACTGGCCGAGACCGTGCTGACCCCGCTGGGCCTGCCCGCGGAGCCGGTCGGCAGCCATCTGGCGCTCGCGGGCCAGCGTGCGTACACCGACAACAGCGAGACGCTGGGCGGCCAGGACACCCAGGAGGCGCAGGCCCTGCTCGCGGACGCGGGCTGGACACCGGGCGGGGCCGTCGAGAAGGAGGCCCCGGCCAAGGCGGGCAATGAGGCCGAGGCGCAGAAGAAGAAGGACGAGGAGAAGGCCACGGGCGGCGAAGAGGAGAAGGGAAGCGGCGGCGCGCAGAAGGACGAGGCGAAGGACGAGGCGAAGGACGAGAAGAAGGACGGCGAGGACAGGGCGTCCGACGAGGGGCTCTACATCGTCGGGGACGGCAAACCCGGTGATCTCGCCCGCGCCGCCGACGCCGACGCCACGCGCTTCCTCGTCCCCGCCCCCGGCGCCGCTCTCCAGGGCCTGGCCCTCCAGCGCCGGGCGCTGTCCCTCGGCCTCGCCGACCCCGACGGTGAGAGCAGGCCGCAGCAGAGCGGCGTCGCCGGCGCCTACGCCCCCCTCGGCACGGCCGCCCCCGCGCAGGCGCCCTCCGAGAAGCCCTCCGCCCAGGCGGGCGGGCCGCTCGGCAAGGACGGCAAGCCGCTGAGCCTCCGATTCGTCCTCCCCTCGGGGCCCGGCTCCGAGCCGCTGCGCGCCGTCGGCGAGAAGATCGCCGGGATGCTCGACCGCATCGGCATCCAGACGGAGATCGCCAAGGTGTCCGACGACAGCTACTTCAAGGACCACATCGCTTCCGGCGACTACGACCTCGCCCTGTACTCCTGGCCGGCGACCGCCTACCCGGCGACCGACGCCCGGCCGATCTACGCCAAGCCGCAGCCCGCCGCCGACGGCTCGCTGCTGGTGGAGCAGAACTACACCCGCGTGGGCACCGACTACATCGACCAGCTCTTCGCCCAGGCCGCCGCGGAACTGGACGAGGACGCCGCTCTGGACCTGGTGCGCAGGGCGGACGCCCGGATCTGGGCCGCGGCCGGTTCGATCCCGCTCTACCAGCGGCCCGAGCTGGTGGCGGCCAAGCCGAAGGTGGCGAACGCCGGCGCGTTCGGCTTCGCGACCCCCCGCTACCAGGACATCGGCTTCACCAAGACCGCGGCGAAGCGGATCAGTGACGAGCAGGGCCGCGGCGGGCAGGACGGCGACGGGCAGGACAGCGGCGAGGACGCCGGCGATGGGAAGATGAGCGACAAGAAGTAGCAGGTCAGACAAGTGATAGGGCGGGTTCCGGCCGAAGCCTGCTCCAAACCTCAGAGGAACCTCAGAACTCCCTCAAGTCGCTTGCCCGCCCGCACCGGGGCGGGCAGGCTGCGCTCTGGCCCATTGACCCAGGCTTGCCTAAGCTCACCCATCCTCTCTCCACCTACGGGCAGCCCCCACCCCAGCGCTGCCCCAACAACCGGAATCAGGCCCTCCAACAGGCCGGGAAGCCCTTTGCTCCCCGGCCCCGTACCATGGGACGAGCCGTGGCGTGTCCGCCCGGCGGGCGGACGAGCATATGACCGTCAGACGCCTGATCCCACGATCGAGAGAAGCGCCAGCCACTCATGCCCACGCGCCACGACATCCGCAACGTCGCCATCGTCGCCCACGTCGACCACGGCAAGACGACCATCGTCGACGCCATGCTGAAGCAAGCGGGCGCCTTCGCCGCCCACCAGCTCGACTCCGTCGACGACCGGGTCATGGACTCGAACGACCTGGAGCGTGAGAAGGGCATCACGATCCTCGCCAAGAACACGGCGGTGAAGTACCACCCCAAGGACGGCGGGGACCCCATCACGATCAACATCATCGACACTCCCGGCCACGCCGACTTCGGCGGCGAGGTCGAGCGTGGTCTGTCGATGGTGGACGGCGTCGTGCTGCTCGTGGACGCCTCGGAGGGTCCGCTGCCGCAGACCCGCTTCGTGCTCCGCAAGGCGCTTCAGCAGCGGATGCCGGTCATCCTCTGCATCAACAAGACCGACCGCCCGGACGCCCGGATCGACGAGGTCGTCAACGAGACCTACGACCTCTTCCTGGACCTGGACGCGGACGAGGACCAGATCGAGTTCCCGATCGTCTACGCCTGCGGCCGTGACGGCGTCGCCTCGCTGAGCAAGCCGGACGACGGCACGGTCCCGGCGGACTCCACCAACCTGGAGCCGTTCTTCTCCACCATCCTGGAGCACATCCCGGCGCCGACGTACGACGACGAGGCGCCGCTCCAGGCCCATGTCACCAACCTGGACGCCGACAACTTCCTCGGCCGTATCGCGCTGCTGCGCGTGCAGCAGGGCGAGCTGAAGAAGGGCCAGACCGTCGCGTGGATGAAGCGCGACGGGTCGGTTCAGAACGTCCGCATCGCCGAGCTGATGATGACGGAGGCGCTGACCCGCAAGCCCGCCGAGAAGGCGGGGCCGGGCGACATCTGCGCCGTCGCCGGCATCCCGGACATCATGATCGGTGAGACTCTCGCCGACCCGGAGAACGCCGTCGCCCTGCCGCTGATCACGGTCGACGAGCCGGCGATCTCCATGACCATCGGCACCAACACCTCGCCGCTGGTCGGCCGAGGCGGCACCGGCAAGGGCGCGGACAACAAGGCCGCGGTCAAGGACCGCAAGGTCACCGCGCGCCAGGTCAAGGACCGTCTCGACCGCGAGCTGATCGGCAACGTCTCGCTGCGCGTCCTGGACACCGACCGCCCGGACGCCTGGGAGGTCCAGGGTCGCGGCGAACTGGCCCTCGCCATCCTCGTGGAGACGATGCGCCGGGAGGGCTTCGAGCTGACCATCGGCAAGCCGCAGGTGGTCACCAGGGAGATCGACGGCAAGCTCCACGAGCCGGTCGAGCGGATGACGATCGATGTGCCCGAGGAGCACATGGGTGCCGTCACCCAGCTCATGGGCACCCGCAAGGGCCGCATGGACAATATGTCCAACCACGGTTCCGGCTGGGTCCGCATGGAGTTCGTCGTCCCCTCCCGTGGACTGATCGGCTTCCGCACGGAGTTCCTGACCAACACCCGCGGCACGGGCATCGCCCACTCCATCCACGAGGGCCACGAGCCCTGGTTCGGCACGCTCACCACCCGCAACAACGGCTCCCTGGTCGCCGACCGGTCGGGTTCGGTCACCGCCTTTGCGATGACGAACCTCCAGGAGCGCGGCGTGCTCTTCGTGGAGCCGGGCACCGAGGTGTACGAGGGCATGATCGTCGGCGAGAACTCCCGCTCCGACGACATGGACGTCAACATCACCAAGGAGAAGAAGCTCACCAATATGCGCTCCTCCACGGCCGATGTGACGGAATCCATTGTTCCGCCGCGCAAGCTCTCGCTGGAGCAGTCGCTGGAGTTCTGCCGCGACGACGAGTGCGTCGAGGTCACCCCGGAGGCCGTGCGCATCCGCAAGGTGAACCTGGACGCCCGCGAGCGCGCACGTGCCGCCTCCCGGGCCAAGCACGCCTGAACCAGCCGTAGCTGACGACGAAGGCCCGGCCCCCCGCTTACGCTGCGGGGGGCCGGGCCTTCGTCAACCGGTTTCCCTGACCCGGGGCTGACTCCGGTGTCCGAAAATCGAGCGTCGCTCTCCGGAACATGTGTTAACGGTCCGTTTCGCACGTGTCTGTCTGTGCTCGCTTTGTCCGGATTTCGGGCTTCGGCGCCCTGGCGATGTTGTCAAAACGAGACCCTTTAAGTGTGGTTTACGGCCCGGACGTACTTAATAGTTGGCTCCACTGAGCTCGGGTCAATGGGTCACGCGCTGTGGGGAGCGCCGACTCACGAGCACACTCGGGACATGAGATTCAGCGCCGTCAGGGGTGTCGGCGCGGCTTCGAATGCCCATCTTGTAGTGAAAAGTGGACTCTTGAGGAGGAACCCATGCGCGGTGCCAAGAGCGCCAAGTGGGTCGCGGGTGCGATCATCGTGGCGATGTCGGCCACTGCCTGTGGCAGCAGCGACAGCGGCGACGGCAAGGACAAGGGCAACGGCAACAAGCCCGCGGGCTATGTCTCGATCGACGTCGGTGAGCCGCAGAAGCCGCTGATTCCGGCCGACACGAACGAGAGCAACGGCTCGTACGTCATCCAGGCGCTCTTCACCCAGCTTCTGGACTTTGACGCCAACGGCGAGATCGTCTACACCAACGCCGAGTCCGTCAGCACCGAGGACTCCAAGACCTGGACCGTCAAGCTCAAGCCGGGCTGGAAGTTCCACAACGGCGAGGCGGTCACCTCGCAGTCGTACATCGACGCGTGGAACTGGTACGCCAACATCAAGAACAACCAGCAGAACAGCTTCTGGTTCGGTGACATCGTCGGCTACGACGACGTCCACCCGGAGAAGGGCGAGCCGAAGGCCGACAAGATGTCGGGTCTGAAGGCCGTCGACGACACCACCTTCACCATCGAGCTGAAGGACAAGGTCCCGTACTTCAACTACAAGCTGGGCTACTCCACTTGGGCCCCGCTGCCGAAGGTCTTCTACGACGACCCGAAGGCGTTCGGCCAGAAGCCGGTCGGCAACGGCCCGTACAAGTTCGAGAAGTGGACCCACAAGAAGCTGATCCAGGTCGCGGCCAACCCTGACTACAAGGGTCCGGACAAGGCTGCGAACAAGGGCATCCAGTTCAAGAACTACACCACCGTCGAGGCGGCGTACCAGGACGTCCTCTCCGGCAACCTGGACATCATCCGCCAGGTCGGCCCGACGGACCTGCCGAAGTACAAGCAGGACCTGGGCAACGGCGCGATCGAGCAGCCGTACGCGGCCATCCAGTCGCTGGTCCCGGCCTTCTACAGCAAGACCTTCAAGGACATCGACCCGAAGGTCCTGCAGGGTCTGTCCATGGCGATCGACCGTGACACGATCACCAAGACGGTGCTGAACAACACCCGTACGCCTGCGACGAGCTTCACCCCGCCGCAGGTCAAGGGCAACCAGGACCTGGGTACGGACGTCTTCACCTACAACCCGGAGAAGGCGAAGAAGCTGATCACCGAGGGCGGCGGCGTCCCGGAGAACAAGTTCTTCATCCAGTACAACAGCGACGGCGGCCACAAGGAGTGGGTGACCGCGGTCTGCGAGTCGATCCGCAAGGCCACCGGCGTGGACTGCGTCGGCGACCCGAAGCCGGACTTCCCGACGGACCTCGAGGCCCGTGACAACGACCAGGTGAAGTCGATGTACCGCGGTGGCTGGGTGGCCGACTACCCGGTCAACGTCAACTTCATCAAGGAGCTTTACCACACCAACGCCGAGTCCAACAACGGTCGTTTCTCCAACAAGGAGATCGACAAGATGATGGCGGAAGGCGACAAGGCGAGCTCCCTGGACGAGGCCGTGAAGGCCTACCAGGAGGTCGAGAAGAAGCTGCTCGAGGAGATGCCCGCCATCCCGCTGTGGTACTACCGCATCAACGGTGGCCACGGCGACAAGGTCGACAACGTCAAGGTCGACTTCCACGGTGACATCGAGCTGACGCAGGTCTCGACCAAGTAAGCGCCTGCGGGCCTCATCCCCACTCGGCCGTCAACCGCCGCCGCCGGGGCATCCGGCGGCGGCGGAGGTCCGGGGGCTGTCCGCATATGGGCAGCCCCCGTTCCGCGTTAACCCCTCACGGAGGCACCCATGGGGCGCTACGTCGCACGACGACTGCTCCAGATGATCCCGGTGTTCATCGGGTCAACATTTTTGATCTTCGCCATGATGTTCGCGCTCCCCGGCGACCCCGTCAGAGCGCTCATGGGAGAACAGGCGTACGACCCCGCGGTCGTCGCGCACATCAGAGCCGACCTCGGTCTCGACCAGCCGCTCTGGCAGCAGTACGCCACCTATCTGTGGCATCTGGTGCAGGGCGACTTCGGCACCGAGATCGCGAGCAAGCGCGAGATTTCCGAGATCATCGCCCAGGCGTTCCCGGTGACCATCCGGCTGACGCTGTTCGCCTTCACCTTCACGGTGCTCGTCGGCATCAGCCTCGGTGTGATCGCGGGCCTGCGTCCGGACTCCGTCCGCGACCGCGGTCTGCTCACCCTGACGCTGGTTCTGATCTCGATGCCCTCGTTCGTGCTGGGCTACCTGATGCAGTACCTGTTCGCCTTCCAGTGGGGCATCACCACGCCGACGGTGCAGGACTCGAACAACTTCGGGGACCTCTTCCTGCCGGCCGTGGTCCTCGGCTCACTCTCCCTGGCGTATGTGGCCCGGTTGACGCGCACCTCGATGGCCGAGAACCTGCGCGCCGACTACATGCGCACCGCCGTCGCCAAGGGACTGCCGCGCCGCCGTATCGTCGGCGTCCATCTGATGCGCAACTCCCTCATCCCGGTGGTCACCTTCCTCGGCACGGACATCGGCAACCTGATGACCGGCGCCATCGTCACCGAGGGCATCTTCAATGTGCAGGGCGTCGGCAAGACCATCTTCGACGCGCTCACCCGGCGTGAAGGCTCGACGGTCGTGGGCATCGCCTCGCTGATCGTCCTTGTCTTCCTGCTCACCAGCCTGCTTGTCGACCTGCTCTACGCGGTCCTGGACCCGAGGATCCGCTATGCCTGAGAAGACCGCCACGACCCCCGAGACCGACGTGACCGTCGAGGCGGCGACAGCCGCCGCCGTCGACGCCTCGGTCACCGACACCGGGCCCGCGCCCGACAAGGCACGCAGCCTCTGGTCCGACGCCTGGCACGATCTGCGCCGCAACCCGCTGTTCCTGGTGTCCGCGGTGCTGATCTTCATCCTGCTGGTCATCGCGGCTTTCCCCAGCCTGTTCACCAGCGCCTCGCCGCGCGACGCGGACCTGGTCAACCACTATCTCCAGGCCCCGAACTGGAGCCACTTCTTCTCCCCGGACTGGTTCGGCTACGACGGCCAGGGACGGTCGATCTACGCGCGTGTGCTCTACGGGGCCCGGGCCTCGATCATGGTCGGCGTAGGCGTCACCGTCCTGGTGACCCTGCTCGGCACCCTCGTCGGCATGCTCGCCGGCTACTTCGGCGGCTGGGTGGACACCCTGCTCTCCCGGCTGACCGACGTCTTCTTCGGCATCCCGTTCCTGCTGGGCGCCCTGGTCATCCTCACCAGCTTCGAGAAGCGCGAGGTGTGGGTCGTCATCCTGGCCCTTGCCTTCCTCGGCTGGACCCAGATCGCACGTGTCGCCCGCGGCTCCGTGATCACCATCAAGCAGGCGGACTACGTCGTCGCGGCCAAGGCGCTCGGCGCCTCCACCAGCCGCATCCTGGTGAAGCACATCCTGCCGAACGCGCTTGCGCCGATCATCGTCGTCGCCACCATCGCCCTCGGCGGCTACATCGCGGCCGAGGCGACGCTGTCCTTCCTCGGCATCGGTCTCACCGAGCCGACGGTCTCCTGGGGCGTCGACGTCTCCTCCGCCCGTGAGCAGCTCCGCAACGCACCCCATGTGCTGATCGTGCCGTCGGTGATGGTCTCGATCACGGTGCTCTCGTTCCTCATGTTCGGCGATGCTGTGCGCAACGCCCTCGACCCCAAGCTGCGCTGAGGGAGGCGTACATGACCATCATCGACAAGGCCGCCGAGGCGCCCGCCCCGCGCGGCGCGGGCGAGAACGGCCATCCACTGCTGCAAGTCCGCGACCTCCATGTGGAGTTCCACACCCGTGACGGCGTCGCCAAGGCCGTCAACGGCGTCAACTACACCGTGGACGCCGGAGAGACGCTCGCCGTGCTCGGCGAGTCCGGCTCCGGCAAGTCCGTGACCGCGCAGGCGATCATGGGCATCCTCGACATGCCGCCCGGACGCATCCCCAAGGGCGAGATCCTCTTCCGCGGCGAGGACATGCTCACCATGTCCTCGGACGAGCGGCGGCGGCTCCGCGGCCGGAAGATCGCGATGATCTTCCAGGACGCGCTGTCCTCCCTCAACCCCGTGCTCTCCGTCGGCTATCAGCTCGGCGAGATGTTCCGGGTGCACCAGGGCCTGTCCAAGAAGGACGCGAAGGCCAAGGCCATCGAGCTGATGGACCGGGTGAAGATCCCGGCCGCCAGGGCCCGGGTCAACGACTACCCGCACCAGTTCTCGGGCGGTATGCGTCAGCGCATCATGATCGCGATGGCGCTGGCTCTGGAGCCGGATCTGATCATCGCCGACGAGCCGACGACGGCGCTGGACGTGACCGTGCAGGCGCAGGTGATGGAGCTGCTCGCGGAGTTGCAGCGCGAGTACAACATGGGTCTGATCCTGATCACCCACGATCTGGGTGTGGTCGCGGATGTGGCCGACAAGATCGCGGTGATGTACGCGGGACGGATCGTGGAGACCGCCCCCGTACACGAGCTGTACAAGCGCCCGGCGCACCCGTACACCCGCGGTCTGCTCGACTCGATCCCGCGCCTGGACCAGAAGGGCCAGGAGCTGTACGCGATCAAGGGCCTGCCGCCCAACCTGACGCGCATCCCCACCGGCTGTGCGTTCAACCCGCGCTGCCCCAAGGCGGACGACCTCTGCCGTACCGAGATCCCGGCGCTGGCGCCGGTGACCGAGCAGGACGGCAGTGAGCTGCCCGGCCGCGGAAGCGCGTGCCACTTCTGGAAGGAGACGATCCATGGCTGAGCTGAAGAAGGACGAGGCCCAGTCGGAGGTCGTCGACGCGACCGCCGAGCAGCCCGAGGCCGCGAGCGCCCCGGCCCGGCGCGGCGAGCCCATCCTCCAGGTGCGCAATCTGGTCAAGCACTTCCCGCTGACCCAGGGCATCCTGTTCAGGCGGAAGATCGGCGCGGTCAAGGCCGTCGACGGCGTCTCCTTCGACCTCTACAAGGGCGAGACCCTCGGCATCGTCGGCGAGTCCGGCTGCGGCAAGTCCACCGTCGCCAAGCTGCTGATGACGCTGGAGACCGCCACCTCCGGCGAGGTGTTCTACAAGGGCGAGGACATCACCAGGCTGTCGGGGCGTGCGCTGAAGGCGGTGCGCCGCAATATCCAGATGGTGTTCCAGGACCCGTATACCTCGTTGAATCCGCGGATGACGGTCGGGGACATCATCGGGGAGCCGTTCGACATCCATCCGGAGGTCGCGCCGAAGGGCGACCGGCGGCGTCGGGTGCAGGAGCTGCTCGATGTGGTGGGTCTGAACCCGGAGTACATCAACCGCTATCCGCACCAGTTCTCCGGCGGCCAGCGCCAGCGCATCGGCATCGCCCGCGGACTCGCCCTCAACCCGAGATCATCATCTGCGACGAGCCGGTCTCCGCGCTCGACGTCTCGGTGCAGGCGCAGGTCATCAACCTGATGGAGAAGCTGCAGGAGGAGTTCGACCTGTCGTACGTCTTCATCGCCCACGACCTGTCGATCGTGCGGCACATCTCCGACCGCGTCGGAGTGATGTACCTGGGGAAGATGGCCGAGATCGGCTCGGACGCCGAGATCTACGACCACCCCACCCACCCCTACACCCAGGCCCTGCTCTCCGCGGTCCCGGTGCCGGACCCGGAGGCCCGCGAAGGCCGCGAGCGGATCATCCTCACCGGTGACGTTCCCTCGCCGGCGAACCCGCCCTCCGGCTGCCGCTTCCGCACCCGCTGCTGGAAGGCCCAGGACAAGTGCGCCGAGGAGGTGCCGCTGCTGGCGGTCCCCGAGCGCTTCCAGGGCTCCGACTCCCCGGCGGCGCATGAATCGGCGTGCCACTTCGCCGAGGACAAGGACGTCGTCCACGCCGCCTGAGCAGCCGCGAGGCCGATCGCCGAAGGCGCCCGGAACCCCCGCAGGGGTTCCGGGCGCCTTCGCGTCTCTCTTTCTCTCCGCCTCTCTGTCTCCGCGTCACCCTCCGTCCCGCGTTGTCCCGGGTCGACACACCGGGCCGTGGGACGCCTGCTGAAGGCCCCGGTCCTCCTGGAGGCTTGGGCGAGGGCTTGTACCAAGCCCGATGCCTCCGGAAGGAACTGACGATGACGCAGATCGCTACGCCGTACCCGGACCGCCCGGACGACCGGGACCACCTTGCCTGCCCGGGCCGCGCGGGCTGCCCGTCCTGCCCGGACCACGGGGGCTACTCGGGCCACGGGGACTCCCTGGGCCGCGCGGAGTACCCGCCCTGCCCGGCCCCTGCGCACCATCCGCCGCGGCCGACCCGGCGCGCGCTGCTCGGCGGCGCGGTCGCGCTGGGGGCGGCGGGCGTCCTGCCGTTCGCCGCGGCCGGACAGGCGCACGCGGCCGACCCGGTGATCTCCGGCTGTGCGGTGTGGGGAGCCCGGCCGCCCAGCGAGCCCGTGAAGCTGCTCCCGACCGGCCCACACAAGATCATCGTGCATCACACGGCGACCGCGAACAGCGCCGACTATTCCAAGGCCCACTCCTTCGCCTTCGCCCGCTCGGTGCAGAACCACCATATGGACGCCAACGGCTGGATCGACACCGGCCAGCACTTCACGGTCAGCCGGGGCGCGCACATCCTGGAGGGCCGGCACCGCAGCGCCGCCGCGCTCCAGGACGGGAACAGGCAGGTGGAGTCGTCCCACAGCACCGGTCAGAACACGGTCGCCGTCGGCATCGAGACGGAAGGCACATACACCTCCGTGGAGCCGCGCACCGCACAGTACGCCGCGCTGGTGAGGCTGTGCACACACATCTGCCGCCAGTACAGGCTGCGCGCCTACCAGATCTACGGCCACCGCGACTTCAACCAGACCTCCTGCCCCGGCGACCGCCTCTACGACCTGCTGCCGAAGCTGCGCGCCGACGTCGCGGCGGCGATCGGCGGCGATCCGGCCGCGCCGGTCTGGCCGCTGCTGCGTTCGGGGGACTCCGGGGAGCGTGTGAAGACCCTGCAGCACCTGCTGGTGGGGCACGGAGCGTCACTCACCCCCGACAGCGCCTTCGGGCCGCTCACCGAGACGGCCGTGCGGGACTTCCAGAAGCTGAAGAAGGCGTCGGTCGACGGCATCGCGGGGCGGCAGACCTGGAACCAGCTCATCATCCCGGTGGGCCGCGGAGACACGGACGACGCAGTGAAGGCCGTGCAGAGCCAGCTGGTCTCGCGGGGCCACTCCATCGCGGTCGACGGCCGGTTCGGCCATGCGACGCGGGCCGCGCTGTCGTCCTTCCAGCGCGGGAAGGGCCTCCCGCCGGACGGCGCGGCGGACGCGCGAACGTGGAGTCGCCTGGTCGTCTGAGCGTCCCAGGGCGTCCCAGAGGGGTGCGTGGGATGCGGGGCCGCCGGGTGCGCGTGGCCGTGGTGCTTTTCCCCTGCCCCGCCCCTTCCCGAAACCGGGGCTCCGCCCTCGGACCCCGTTCTACGGGGGCTCCGCCCCCGGACCCCGCGCCTCGATCGCCGGCGAGGCTTGGTGCGCCGGTCCTCGATCGCCGGCGAGGTTTGGTGTGGCGGTCCTCAACGTCGGTGAGGCTTGGTGCGCCGGTCCTCGATCGCCGGTGAGGCTTGGTGCGCCGGTCCTCGATCGCCGGCGAAGCTCGGTGTGGCGGTCCTCAACGTCGGACGGGCTGGGGAATCCAGCCCGTCCGGCGTTTGAGGACACGGCCTTCAGGCCGTACCGGGGTCTGGGGGCCTGCCCCCAGTTTCGGGAAGGGGCGGGCTGGGGGAGAACAACCCACCTCACCCGCCCCCGTCGGGCAAGCGCAGGCCGGGGCGACGCCCCCACATGGGCGGGCGGACGGGAGGAGGCCGCTCCGTACGCTTCCCGGCCGGGCCGGAGGCCGCTCCGTACGCTTCCCGGCCGGGCCGGAGGCCGCTCCGCACGCTTCCCGGCCGGGCCGGAGGCCGCTCCGTACGCTTCCCGGCCGGGCCGGAGGCCGCTCCGCCATTCGGAGCACCCCCTCACCCCCGCACCAAGTGAAAGCGCGTTTCGCCCCGCTATGCAGTGATATGACGGTCAGCGTATGACGTTGACCCGAGGAGGCACTCCATGCGTGGAGCCACGCACGCCAGATGGGTCGCCTGCGCACTTGTCGTCGCCCTCGCGGCCACGGCCTGCGGCGGAGGCGACAGCGACACCGGGGGCGGCGGCTCCGACGGCATCGTGACCTCCTCGTGGGGAGACCCCCAGAATCCGCTGGAGCCGGCCAACACCAACGAGGTGCAGGGCGGCAAGGTCCTCGACATGATCTTCCGTGGGCTCAAGCGCTACAACCCGGAGACCGGTGCGGCCGAGGACATGCTCGCCGAGTCGATCGAGACGGACGACTCGATCAACTTCACCATCACACTCAAGGACGGCTGGACCTTCTCCAACGGCGAGGCCGTCACCGCCCAGTCCTTCGTCGACGCCTGGAACTACGGCGCGTATCTGGAGAACAACCAGCGCAACGCCTTCTTCTTCAGCGACATCGCCGGCTATGACGATGTGCACCCGGAGGAGGGCCAGCCCACCGCCGAGACCATGAGCGGACTGAAGGTCGTCGATGACACGAGCTTCACGGTCCAGCTCAGCGCGCAGTTCTCCACCTGGCCCGACACCCTCGGCTATGCCGCCTTCGCGCCGCTGCCCCAGGCGTTCTTCGACGACCACGACGCCTGGCTGGCCAAACCCGTCGGGAACGGGCCGTACGCCGTCGACTCGTACCAGCGCGGCTCCAAGATGTCGTTGCGCCGCTGGGACGACTACCCGGGTGACGACAAGGCCCAGAACGGCGGCATCGACCTCAACGTCTACACGGACAACACGACCGCCTACACCGATCTGACCGCGGGCAATCTGGACCTCGTCGACGACATCCCCGCCTCCCAGCTGGCCAACGTCGAGGCCGACCTCGGCGACCGCTACATCAACACCCCCGCCGGCATCATCCAGACACTCGCCTTCCCCTACTACGACCCCGCCTGGAACACTCCGGACAGCGACAAGGTCCGCAAGGGCATCTCCCGGGCGATCAACCGGGACCAGATCACCGAGACGATCTTCCAGAACACCCGCACCCCTGCCAAGGACTGGACCTCGCCCGTGCTCGGCGAGGAGGGCGGCTACCGGGACAATCTCTGCGGCGAGTTCTGCGAGTACGACCCGAATGCGGCCAAGAGTCTGATCGAGGAGGGCGGGGGCCTGCCCGGCGGCCGGATGACCATCTCGTACAACGCCGACACCGGCTCGCACAAGGAGTGGGTCGACGCCGTCTGCAACAGCATCAACAACGCACTGGACAACGAACAGGCCTGCGTCGGCAACCCCATCGGCACCTTCGCCGACTTCCGCAATCAGATCACCCAGAGCCGGATGACCGGTCCGTTCCGGGCCGGCTGGCAGATGGACTACCCGCTGATCCAGAACTTCCTGGAGCCGCTCTACTACACCAACGCCTCTTCCAACGACGGCAAGTGGAGCAACGAGCAGTTCGACGAACTCGTCGACCAGGCCAACGCCGAGAGCGACATGGCCACGGCCGTCGACACCTTCATCCAGGCCGAGGAGATCGTCCGCGACGACATGGCCGCCGTCCCGCTCTGGTACCAGAACGGCAGCGCTGGCTACTCGCAGCGCATCTCCAATGTGAAGCTCAACCCCTTCAGCGTCCCGGTCTACAACGAGATCACGGTCAACTGACCCGGATCCCCACGGCCCGGCACACCCCGCGTGCCGGGCCGTCCCCCGTCTCCCTTCGTCCGAGGAGCCTCGATGGGACGCTATGTGATCCGGCGTCTGCTGCAGATGGTTCCGGTCTTTTTCGGCGCCACGTTGCTGATCTTCCTCATGGTGAATGTGATGGGCGACCCCATCGCGGGGCTTTGCGGCGAGCGGGCCTGCGATCCGGCCACCGAGGCCCAGCTGCGCCAGGAGTTCGGACTCGACAAGCCGCTGTGGCAGCAATACCTGACCTACATGGGGAACCTGTTCACCGGGGACTTCGGCACCGCGTTCAACGGCCAGCCGGTGATCGACCTGATGGCCGACGCCTTCCCCATCACCATCCGGCTCACCCTGGTCGCCATCGTCTTCGAGATCATCATCGGCATCAGCCTCGGGGTCGTCACCGGGCTGCGGCGCGGCCGCCCCGTCGACACGAGCGTTCTGGTCCTCACCCTGGTCGTGATCTCGGTCCCGACCTTCGTCACCGGTCTGCTCGCGCAACTGCTGTTCGGCGTGAAATGGGATCTGATCCGCCCGGCCGTATCCCCCGAGGCGCCGCTCGACGAACTGATCCTGCCCGGGCTCGTCCTCGCCTCCGTCTCCCTCGCGTACGTCACTCGGCTCACCCGCACCTCCATCGCGGAGAACACCCGCTCCGACTACGTCCGCACCGCCAAGGCGAAAGGCCTGCCCCGGCGGCGGGTGATCAGCAGGCATCTGCTGCGGAACTCGCTGATTCCCGTGGTCACCTTTATCGGCACCGACATCGGTGCGCTGATGGGCGGGGCCATCGTCACCGAACGCATCTTCAACATCCACGGCGTGGGCTACCAGCTCTACCAGGGCATCGTGCGGCAGAGCAGCCAGACCGTCGTCGGCTTCGTCACCGTGCTCGTGCTCGTCTTCCTGCTGGCCAACCTGCTGGTCGACCTCCTGTACGCCGTACTCGACCCGAGGATCCGGTATGCCTGAGCAGCCACCGCAGGAACCGCAGCCGGCGGATCCGCCGGAGCGACCGGATCCGCCGGAGCGACCGGATCCGCCGGAGCGATCGGATCCGCCGGATCTGCCGGAGCGATCGGATCCGCCGGATCCGCCGGAGTCGCAGCCGTCACGGCATCCCAAGCTCCCGTACGACGATCACGAGGATCAGGCCATGGCCCCGACCGGCCAGGGCGGGGCCATGGACTTCGCCATGGACGAGAGCGAGACGCTGGAGAAGACCCCGGACGGTCCCGAGGGCACCGGGCCGGCCGAAAAACCTCGCAGCCTCTGGTCCGACGCCTGGCACGATCTGCGCCGCAACCCGGTCTTCATCATCTCCGGACTGATCATCCTCTTTCTGATCTTCATCTCCCTGTGGCCGTCTGCGATCGCTTCGGGCAGCCCCTTGGACTGCGATCTGTCCAAGGCCCAACAGGGCTCCCAGCCCGGCCATCCCTTCGGCTTCAACGGACAGGGCTGCGACGTCTACACACGCGTCGTCTACGGAGCCCGTACATCCGTCTCCGTCGGCATCCTCGCCACTCTCGGGGTCGCCCTGCTCGGCTCGGCGCTCGGCGGGTTCGCCGGCTTCTTCGGGCGCGGCTGGGACGCGGCCCTGTCCCGGGTCGCCGACATCTTCTTCGGCATCCCGGTCGTCCTCGGCGGACTGGTCCTGCTCTCCGTCGTCACCAGCTCCACCATCTGGCCGGTCATCGGCTTCATGGTGCTCCTCGGCTGGCCGCAGATCTCCCGCATCGCCCGCGGCTCGGTCATCACCGCCAAACAGAACGACTACGTCCAGGCGGCGCGGGCGCTCGGCGCGTCCAGCAGCCGGATGCTGTTGCGCCATATCGCGCCCAACGCGGTCGCGCCCGTGATCGTGGTGGCGACCATCGCGCTCGGCACGTACATCGCCCTGGAGGCCACCCTGTCGTACCTCGGCGTCGGGCTGAAGCCGCCCACCGTCTCCTGGGGCATCGACATCTCGTCCGCGTCCCCGTACGTGCGCAACGCGCCGCACATGCTGCTCTGGCCGGCGGGCGCGCTGGCGATCACGGTGCTGGCGTTCATCATGCTCGGCGACGCGGTGCGCGACGCCCTCGACCCCAAGCTGCGCTGAGGAAGGGCCCGCCCATGCTGCTCGAAGTGCGCGATCTCCACGTGGAGTTCCATACGAGGGACGGCGTCGCCAAGGCCGTGAACGGCGTGAACTACACCGTGGAGGCGGGCGAGACGCTCGCCGTGCTCGGTGAGTCCGGGTCGGGCAAGTCCGTCACCGCTCAGGCCGTCATGGGCATCCTCGACATCCCCCCGGGGAAGATCGCGGGCGGTGAGATCCTCTTCAAGGGCCGGGATCTGCTGAAGCTCAAGGAGGACGAGTGGCGCAAGCTCCGCGGCTCGGGCATGGCCATGATCTTCCAGGACGCGCTGTCCGCGCTGAACCCGGTGCTGACCGTGGGGGACCAGCTCGGCGAGATGTTCACCGTGCACCGGGGCATGTCCCGCAAGGACGCGCGGGCGAAAGCGGTCGAGCTGATGGACCGGGTGCGCATCCCGGCGGCCCGGGAGCGGGTGCGGCAGTATCCCCACCAGTTCTCGGGCGGTATGCGTCAGCGCATCATGATCGCGATGGCGCTGGCTCTGGAGCCGGATCTGATCATCGCCGACGAGCCGACGACGGCGCTGGACGTGACCGTGCAGGCGCAGGTGATGGAGCTGCTCGCGGAGTTGCAGCGCGAGTACAACATGGGTCTGATCCTGATCACCCACGATCTGGGTGTGGTCGCGGATGTGGCCGACAAGATCGCGGTGATGTACGCGGGACGGATCGTGGAGACCGCCCCCGTACACGACATCTACAAGGCGCCCGCCCACCCCTACACCCGCGGACTGCTGGAGTCGATCCCCCGTCTGGACCAGAAGGGCCAGGAGCTGTACGCGATCAAGGGTCTGCCGCCCAACCTGACGCGCATCCCGCCGGGGTGCGCCTTCAACCCGCGCTGCCCGCTGGCCCGGGATGTGTGCCGCACCGACGAGCCTCCGCTGTACGAGGTCTCGAGGACCCGCAGAAGCGCCTGCCACTTCTGGGAGGAGGCCCTCCGTGGCTGAGACCGTCGCCGAGACGGCGGCCGGGACGGCGAAGCCCGGCGAGCCGATCCTCGAGGTCCGCGATCTCTACAAGCACTACCCGCTCACCCGGGGCATCCTCTTCAAGAAGCAGATCGGCGCGGTCAAAGCCGTCGACGGCGTGGACCTGGACCTGATGGCCGGTGAGACCCTCGGCGTCGTCGGCGAGTCGGGCTGCGGCAAGTCCACGCTCGCCAGGATGCTGGTGCAGCTCGAACAGCCCACCTCGGGAACCATCCGCTACAAGGGCGAGGACATCACCAGGCTGTCGGGGCGTGCGCTGAAGGCGGTGCGCCGCAATATCCAGATGGTGTTCCAGGACCCGTATACCTCGTTGAATCCGCGGATGACGGTCGGGGACATCATCGGGGAGCCGTTCGACATCCATCCGGAGGTCGCGCCGAAGGGCGACCGGCGGCGTCGGGTGCAGGAGCTGCTCGATGTGGTGGGTCTGAATCCGGAGTACATCAACCGCTATCCGCACCAGTTCTCCGGCGGCCAGCGCCAGCGCATCGGCATCGCCCGCGGACTCGCCCTCAACCCCGAGATCATCATCTGCGACGAGCCGGTCTCCGCGCTCGACGTCTCGGTGCAGGCGCAGGTCATCAACCTCCTCGCCGCGCTGCAGAGCGAGTTCCGTCTGTCGTACGTCTTCATCGCCCACGACCTGTCGATCGTGCGGCACATCTCCGACCGCGTCGGAGTGATGTACCTCGGCCGGATCGTGGAGCTCGGCCGGGACGCCGAGATCTACGACCACCCCACCCACCCCTACACCCAGGCCCTGCTCTCCGCGGTCCCGGTGCCGGACCCGGAGGCCCGCGAGCACCGGGAGAGGATCATCCTCACCGGGGACGTCCCCTCACCCACCAACATCCCCTCCGGCTGCCGCTTCCGCACCCGCTGCTGGAAGGCCCAGCACCGCTGCGAGGTCGAGGTCCCCCTGCTGGCCGTCCCCGAGCATCTGCGCCCCCTCGGCGGCCCCGTGCTGCACCCGTCGGCCTGCCATTTCGCGGATGAGAAGCATGTGGTGCCCGGCCAGGAGGGCGGGACCGGGGAAGGTTCGTCCGGCAACCGCGAGTGATCCGGAGTCAAACTCTTTAACGCAGGAGTAACTTGCCCGCCGCAGCACCGATATACGAACGCGCCACGCTGTACGGCGTACGGCCGTGCGGGTGCCGTAGACCGGCCGGGACCGCGCCAAGCGGGCCCGGCCGGTCGCCTCACGCCCGGGCTTCCTGCCGGCGCGGCCGGGCTATGCGGGCAGTGCCGCAAGCGCGGCGTCCCACGGGTATGCGTCGGGATCGCCCTGCCGGGGTGGATGTGGGACGAACCCGCCGTCTGTCTGGCCGTCGCCGAGGAGCACTGTCACGCCCGCCTCACGCAAGGTCGCGACGCTGCGCCGTACGGCAGGGTGTGCGCCCTGGGCCTTGTTCCAGTGGGGCAGGGCGACGATGGGCAGCCCGAGACCGATCCCCTCGGTGACCAGACCGAGGGCGAGTGTGTCGGAGATCCCGGCTGCCCACTTGTTGAGGGTGTTGCTGGTGAGAGGGGCCACGAGGAGGGCGTCCGGAGGAGGCAGCACATCGGGCTCCGAGGGCAGCTTGTAGGAGTGGCGAACGGGGTGACCGGTGAGCCCGCGCAACTCGTCGAGGTTGCCCGTCGGGTCTTCTGCGGCCCAACGGTACGCGCTGGGCGTGAGGATGAGGCAGACGTCCCAACCGGCCTTCTTGGCAGTGTGGATGGGGGTGGTGAGCCGCCGAGCGGGCGGAGCGGCACAGGCGATCAGATACAGGGTTTGTGTCACCCGGGCAGTCCACACCGCTCTGCGAGCGTCCGCAACGGGCGCTTGACATGCCGCCCCTGCCGGAGGCGGACGCGGCACACAGGCGGCGCCCTGCATTGTGTACGTCGACTCCGGGGTGCTCGTCCGTCCGTACGTGCTGCTGTCTCAGGGGTACGCGTGCCGAGGGGGGGTCGCGTGACCGTCCACGTGCCGGTCCCCGTACATCTGGCGGAGCCCGTCCCGCTGCACGAGAGCGAGCCCGTGCGCGGGTGCGGCGTATGCACGGCTCTCGGCAAGCAGCGCGCGGAGGCGGCCGCCCGCGGGGACCACTCCAGGGCGACGGACTGCACGGTCGAGATCCGCAATCATCCGCACGCGCGGGAGGGGGCGACGCATGAGCGACGTGACGCTTGAGGTCGCCGGGATGCGGGCGGAGGCCGAGCGACTGCTGTCCTCGGACGCCGACGTGCCGACGTATGACGGTCTGCATGAGCTGACGCTGCGGCTGCGCGGTCATCTCATGCTGCTCATCCCCGCCGTGACCGATCAGATCGCCGTCTGGCCGCGCAACGACGATGCTCTGGCGGGGGCCCTGGGCAGCGTCGGCCGGGCGCACCGGCGGCTCGACGAGCAGCTGTCCGCCGCAACCCTTTCCAGAGGCCGTGGCCTCCGCCCAGCGCCTCGCCCGTGCGGTGCTCGCACTCACCGACCACCACGCCGCTCTCAGGCAGTGAGGACCCAGGGCGAGGCCCGCCCGACGGGGGGCGGGCCTCGGCTTTGTCGGGCTGGTCAGCCGATCGGGGTCAGGGCGCCGCCGTGGTAGCGGACCGCGGGGTTCCAGAGCAGGAAGGAATCGATGCCGTTGTCGGCTGCGGCGCGGATCTGCGCGGCGACCTCCTTGTCGCCGTAGGAGACCCCGAGGGAGAAGTCCTGGATCCACGGGATGATCTCGGTGCTGGAGCCCTTCGTCTGCTTGACGAAGTCGGCCAGGGACCGCTGCGTGATGTCGTACGGCTGGGAGTTGGGGTTCGCCACGCCGTATTCGCCGGGGTTCCAGTGCGAGGGGTAGATCATGGGGGAGATGTAGTCGCTGACCAGGGCCAGCTTGTCGATGTTCTGGGCGATCTCATGGGGCCGGGTGGTGGCTATGCCGTACACCGAGACGCCGAGGAAAGCGCCGTGCCGGTGGGCCAGCTGCCGGGTTTCGCGGACCAGCGAGACGATCGAGTCCTCCGGTGAGGTGTCGCCCAGGCCGGGGAAGGACAGATTGCTCAGCTTGCCGTCTGGGCGGCGGATGTAGTCGTAGAGGATGTCGTCAAACCCGAGCTCGGCGGCCTCGGCCGCCAGATCGAGGTGGTACTGGCGCACATCCTGGTTGGCGAAGTTGGTGAAGGACAGGGATCCGTAGTTGGAGCCGGCGCCGTACGGCCGGCCGTCCTTCGTCTGGATGACGCGGTCCCGCTTGCCCTCCTGCCAGGAGGCGCGGGCGAGGATGGGGTCGCGGAAGGCCACGATGCGGCCGACGACCTTGCCGCCAGCCTCGTGTATCTCCTTGATCGCCTGCTTGGCGTCGTAGTAGCCCTTGGCCGCGCCCGTCTTCTTGGCCAGCGGCACCTGCGAGGCGTAGCCGATCTCGCCCAGCTCGTCCTTGACGTCCAGCTGCACGGCGTTGAGCTTGCCCTCCCGGAGCAGCTTCAGCACCGGTTCGCGCAGTTGGTCGGAGACCCAGCCGTGCGCGCTGACGTGCGCGGCGCGCAGCAGCGGCCGCCGTACCGAGACCGCAGCCTCCCGCTCGACGGCGTTCCCCGCGGCGTCGGTCGCGACCACGCCGATGCCGTCGGCGGCCGTGCGCAGTTCGGCGGAGAACGTTCCGTCGGGCCCGAGCTTCACCGTCTTTCCGCCGGCCGTCACCTTGGAGGCGCCCTTCGCCGTGCCCTCGACGGTGACGGGCCCGGTCAGGCTGTCGGCCTCGGCGTCGGCCAGCGTCAGTTCCGGCGGTGTGGTGTCCACGGTGAAGCTGCGCGTCAGCTCGCGGGAGCCGGTGAGGAATCCGCCGTCCCCGACCACGCGCAGCAGGTACTCGCCGTCCTGCAGGGAGCCCGGCAGCAGCCGCAGCTCGCCGTCGGCCCACTGCGTCCTGACCGCCTCGCCGTTGAGGCTGACCTTCGCCTCCTTCAGCGCCGGTGCGTCGCCCGCGGTCACGGACAGGGCGTAGCCGCGGTGCGCTTCCGCGTTGAGCACACCGCCGTCCGGCAGGCCGCGCAGTCTGAACTCCGGGTCGCTGAGCGCCTTTACCAGGATCACCGTGCCGACGGCCAGCCCCGCCGCCGCCAGGGCCACCAGAAGGGTGACGATCAGTTTCCGCGGGGATCGTCCACCGGAGGAGGTCGGGGTCTGCCGGCTGAGCCACATAGGCGCTCATCCCTTCAAGGAGGTCACGTGCGACGCTGCGTTCTCCCCATCGCTGCTGCTGCCATGGCCGTTCTCGCGGTCTCGTGCGCCGGTTCGCACGGCGGTGCGCCTGAATCGGACGAGTCCAAGACCACCGGCTCTGGGCAGGATTCCCGTTCGGGGCAGTCGGAATCCCCGTCGCGGCCTCCGTCTCCGGAGAGTGTGGCGGCCGATGAGCTGGGGTTTGTCCCGGTGCTGATGTATCACCAGATCGTCCCTGAGCCCCAAGGGGTGTACGACCGGAATCCGGACGACTTCCGCGCCGAGCTGGAACGCCTCGCCCGCGAGGAGTACGTGCCGGTCACCGCGGCCGAGTACAGCACCGGCGCGATGGACCTGCCCGCCGGGACCCACCCGGTGGTCCTCACCTTCGACGACTCCACCGACAGCCAGCTGAGGCTCGGCGTCGACGGGGAGCCCGCGGACGACTGCGCCGTCGGCATCCTGCGGGACGTCGCCGCCCGGCACGAGGGCTTCCGCCCCGTCGCGACCTTCTTCGTCAACGGCGATCCGTTCCCCGCGACCGGCGGGCGCAAGGCGCTGGCGTGGCTGCACGAGAACGGCTTCGAGATCGGCAACCACACCCTGAACCACGCAAAGCTCAGCGCCCTGCCGGCCGCCGGGGTCCAGCGGGAGATCGCGGCCAACCAGAAAGCGATCGCCGACGACGTGCCCGGCGCCCGGGTGCTGTCCATGGGGCTGCCCTTCGGCATCCAGCCCGACCCGGCGCGGCTGGCCCTGGCGGGCAGCCACGCAGGGGTCTCCTACCGGCACCGCGGCGCCTACCTGGTCGGGGCGAACCCGGCGCCGTCCCCGTACGCCGCGTCGTTCGACCCGGTCGGCGTCCCCCGGATCCGGTCGGCGGGCCCGGACGCGGAGGACGCCGAGTTCGGGTCGTCCCGCTGGCTGGACAAGCTCGCGGACGGGACCGTGCCGCGCTACACCTCCGACGGCGACCCGGACCGCATCTCCTTTCCGGAGGGGGGCCGGGCCGAGGTGGCCGGGGAGCACCGGGAGCGGGCCCGGCCGTACTAGGGCGTGCGTGGGGGGCTTTCCCCCGCCCCGCCCCTTCCCGAAACTGGGGTTGAAGCCCCAGACCCCTTTTCCCGGGGGCTCCGCCCCCGGACCCCCGCGCCTCAAGTGCCGGCGAGGCTTGATTGTGCTGCCCCCGCGCCTCAAGTGCCGGCTGAGCCCGCTGGGGGCACTTCCCGGACGGAGCCTGGGGGAGGAGTCTGGGGAGACTGAGGACCCGGCCTTCAGGCCGTACTGGGGGTCTCTGGGGGCTCACCCCCAGTTTCGCGGAAAGGGTCAGCCCAGGGACCGCTTCAGGAAGTCCACCTGGAGCAGCAGCAGGTTCTCCGCGATCTGCTCCTGCGGGGTCATATGCGTCACCCCGCTCAGCGGCAGCACCTCATGCGGCCGTCCCGCGGCCAGCAGCGCCGAGGAGAGGCGGAGGCTGTGCGCCATGACGACATTGTCGTCCGCCAGGCCATGGATGATCATCAGCGGGCGGGCGGGTGAGGCCGGAGTGACCAGGTCGCCGGTCGGGGTGACCAGTGAGCTCGCCGTGTAGACCTCCGGCTGCCGCGCCGGGTCGCCGAGGTACCGCTCCGTGTAATGGGTGTCGTACAGCCGCAGGTCGGTCACCGGCGCACCGGCGATCGCGGCGTGGAAGACGTCGGGGCGGCGCAGTGCCGCGAGGGCGGCGAGATAGCCGCCGTAGGACCAGCCGCGGATCGCCACTCGCTCCAGATCGAGCGGAAAGGTCCCGGCGAGGGAGTGCAGGGCCTCGATCTGGTCGTCGAGGGTGATCGTGAAGTCGTCGCGGATCGCCTTCTCCCAGGCGGGTGAGCGGCCGGGCGTGCCCCGGCCGTCCGCGACGATCACTGCGAAGCCCTGGTCGGCGAACCACTGGGACGTCAGGTGCGGGTTGTGCGCCGCGTACACCCGCTGGCCGTGGGGGCCGCCGTACGGGTCCATCAGCACCGGCAGCGGACCGTCCGACTCCGTATAGCCCTCCGGCAGCAGCACGGCGGCCGGAATCCGCTGCCTGCCCGCCGTGCACAGCCGCGGCCGGGCGGTCAGCAGCGGCTCCTCCGCGAACGAGGCGACGGTCGCGACCGGCTTGCCGTCCCGCAGCACCTGCACGCTCGCCCCGCTGACCTCCGGGCGGGCGGACACGAGCACCGTCACCTCGCCGGAGCGCGCCGCGCCATGCACCCCCGGCCCCTCCGAGAGCCGCTCCACACCCAGCTCGTTGACGCGGTAGACATGGATCTCGCCGATCTCCGGATCCGCCGCATCCGAGCCGGCCGAGGCGGACACCAGCACAGCGCCCGCGCCGATGTCGAGCACCGCCCGCAGCTGCAGCTGGGCCCCGGTCAGCGCCCGGTCGCCCACGGCCAGCACCCGCGCCCCGCCCTCGTCGGCGATCCGCACCAGCCGGCCGTCCGGGGCCCATGCGGGCACGCCGGGGAAGAGATCCAGCCACACCGGGTCCTCGTCCACATGGACCGTGCGGGTCGCGCCCGAGCCGGTGTCCACGGCCAGACAGAGCTGGGTGCGCTGGTCCCGCGCCTGCACCAGCAGCAGCGGCGCCCCCGCCGCGGACCAGTGCACCCGGGCCAGATACGGATAGCGCTCCCGGTCCCAGCTCACCTCCGTACGTCCGCCGTCGAGCCCGACGAGGAAGAGCCGGACCTCGGCGTTGGGCGTTCCGGCCGCCGGATACGCCACCTGGGCCGGTTCGCGGTCCGGATGGGCCGGATCGGAGATCCACCAGCGCTGTACGGGCCGCTCGTCGACCCGCGCCACCAGCAGCCGGTCGGACTCGGGGCTCCACCAGAAGCCGCGCGAACGCCCCATCTCCTCGGCCGCGATGAACTCCGCCAGGCCGTAGGAGACATGCTCGTCCTCCGCTGCCGCGAGCGCCCGGTCCCCGTCCCCCTCCGCGCCCGTCACCCGCAGCGCGCCCCCGGCCGCATACGCGATATGGCGGCCGTCGGGCGAGGGCCGGGGGTCGAGCACGGGCCCGGGCGCCGACAGCTCGCGTGCGGTGCCGGCGCGCAGCTCGGCCGTGAACAGCCGGCCCGACAGCGCGAACGCGGCCAGTTCGCACGCCTCGTCCACCGCATAGGCGACGATCCCCGCCGAGCCCTCACGGCTGCGCTCCCGGCGCGCCCGTTCCCGGTCCGACAACTCCTCCGCCGCTCCGGCGAGCAGCGTCTCCGGGTCGGCGGCGACTCGCTCCTGCGGAGCGCCGTCCGGGGCGGAGCCGCCAGGCCCGTCCAGGTCCAGCACCCACAGCCGCCCCGTGCGGTCCGTCCCGGACGACGAGCGGATGAAGACCACACGAGTGCCGTCCGGCGACACGGTGAACGAGCGCGGCGCCCCCAGTGAGAAGCGCTGGGTCCTGGCGTACTGGCGCGGGAACGAGGACTGCCGCTTCGAGGTCTGCTTCGAGGTCATGCGCACGAACCTAGCGGTCGTGCGCCCCCATGTGCTGCCGTGCACCAAGCGATGCCCAGGCACGGATAGTTATGATCCGTAGCGCAAGGTGGGTATGACTCCTCTGGCATGTGCCCCGGCATGTGCGGACCGCCCGTTACCAACCGAATGCCGACTGAATCTCTGTGGATCTATGGAGGTGAACCGCCGTGGCACTCTCGATTTCGGCGGTGGTGCTGCTGGCGATCGTCGTCTTCCTGCTGGTCCGGAAGTCCGGGCTCAAGGGAGGGCATGCGGCGGTCTGCGTGTTGCTCGGGTTCTATCTGGCCAGCTCGTCCATCGCGCCGACCATCAACGAGCTGACGACGAACGTGGCGGGGATGATCGGCAGCTTCAAGTTCTAGGGATGACTGGCCCTAGGCTTGCCGTATGAAGGATCTGCCCGCCCGTCGTCTGCTGCTGGTGCACGCCCACCCGGACGACGAGTCGATCAACAACGGGGCGACGATGGCCCGCTATGCGGCCGAGGGCGTCCACGTCACCCTGGTGACCTGCACCATGGGTGAGGAAGGCGAGGTCATTCCCGGCGATCTCGCCTATCTCGCGCCGGACCGGGACGACCGGCTCGGTCCGCACCGCGTCGGCGAACTTGCCGCCGCGATGAAGGAGCTGGGGGTCGAAGACCACCGCTTCCTGGGCGGGGCGGGCCGGTTCCGCGACTCCGGGATGATGGGCCTGCCGCAGAACCGCCGGCCGGACGCCTTCTGGAACACCGAGGTGGACGAGGCCGCGCCGTATCTGGTCGAGGTGATCCGCTCCGTACGGCCCCAGGTGATGATCACCTACGACCCCCGGGGCGGCTATGGCCACCCGGACCACATCCAGGCCCACCGCGTCGCCATGCGCTCCGCGGAACTGGCCGCGGAGCGGGCCTTCCGGCGGGACCTCGGCGATGCCCACACCATCGCCAAGGTCTACTGGAACCGGGTGCCGCGCACGGTCGCGGAAGAGGGCTTCGCCCGGCTGCGGGAGGCCGCCGTCGGCTCCTTCCCCGGCATCGCGGACATCGGCGACATTCCCGGTGTGGTGGATGACTCCGAGATCACGGCGGAGATCGACGGTTCGGCCTATGCGGAACGGAAGGCCGCAGCCATGCGTGCCCATGCCACTCAAATCGCCGTCGACGGACCCTTCTTCGCCCTCTCCAACGACCTCGGACAGCCGATCTTCACTGCCGAGTACTACCAACTGGCCGCGGGGGAACCGGGCGCGCCCGCAGGGCAGCGGGAACGGGATCTGTTCGCGGGGGTCGCACTGTGATCGCCTTCAGCCCCGCGCGGATCGCGCTGTACGCCGCTCTCCTGCTGCTCGGCCTGGCCGTCGGCACCGCCGGGTCGCTGGTCCAAGGAGGCTGGTTCCCGGGCGGCTTGCTGCTCGCCCTCCTCGGTTCCGGCGGTCTCTTCTACGGCGCTACCCGGGCGACCGGGACCCAGCTGGGGACCCTGGTGTCCGCAGGCGGCTGGCTGCTGGCCATCCTGCTGCTCAACCTCGGCAGGCCCGAGGGCGACGGCGCGTTCACCGCGGGACTCGGTCCGCTGCTCTTCATGCTCGGCGGGATGGTTCTCGCTGTGATGTGCGCCACCCTGACGCGTCCGGCGCAACCGGGCGACTGATTCTCCCGACTTGGCAGGCAACGGCACAGTTGCCGCAAAACCAGACGAGGCTGGCCGAGACCTCACCCCAGCGCAGCCAGGGGGCGGCTGGCCCTTATGGTGGGTCGCCCCCGGGGGACGGAAGGAAGCCGAGACGGCCGTGCCCGTACGGTCGGCGGTTGTCGCTTTCCCCAAGCAGCGGGGTGTGATGTCTGCGGCGGCCAGTATGGTGGTGCGCGCCGCCGAGCCGCCCGCAGCAGCAGCGAACGAGTAAGAACGGGCGGCGGAGCCAACCGGGAGAACCTGCTTTGAGTCGTGAAACTGACAGTTCGTCCTCCGGCCCCCAGGGGGGCGGCGGAGCCGCGTACCCCTCGGGCACACCGCCTTACGGAACACCGAATCAGGCGGCGGGCGGTGCGGCTCCCGAGCCGCAGACCCAGCCGGACGAGCCCAAGACCGAGACGACGCTGACGACGCGCATCCGGATCAACATCCCGGGTTCACGGCCCATCCCGCCGGTCGTCATGCGCACCCCGGTCTCCAGCGTGGACGCCTCGTCAGCCCCGGCTGAGGAGGCGGGTGAGAGCGAGAGCGAGCGCACGGGCGGCATGACGCGGCCCGCGGCGCCGAGGGAGGCGGAGCGGCCGGCTCCGGCCCCCGCCCCCGCGCCTCCGGCGGAAGGGGGGAAGCCCGCGACCAGCGACTGGTTCGCCCCGCGCAAGCCGGCGAACCAGGCCCCGGCCCCCGCGCCGACGCCGCCTGAGGCCCCCGCGTCGGGCGCGCCGCCCGCTGGGTCCGGTGGCGGAATGCCCTTCTTCTCGGACGCCCCGCAGACCGGCGCCGACCGGGCCAGGCCGCCGCAGGGCGTCCGTCCGCCCGGTGCGCCGGATGCGCCCGGTACACCGGGCGGCCCGACGACCGGCCCCGCCGCGGGCAGCATGCCGCTCGGCCCCAGCCCCGACGGCCCCCGACCGGGCGCGGGCGATCCGGGTGCGGGCGGTCCCGGCATCGGCGGCCCGGGTGCGCCGGGCGGACCGAGTGCGGCCGCCCCCGGAGGTCCCGGCGGTCCCGGTTCCGGCGGTCCCGGCGCGGGCGCGCCTGCCGGCCTTGGAGGTCCTGCGGGTCCTGGCGGTCCGGCCGGTCCCGGAGCCTTCGGCAGTCCCGGAGCCTTCGGCGGCTCCGGCGCTCCCGGAGGCGCGCCGATCGGCCCGCCCCGGATGTCCGACGACACGACGGTGCTGACCCCGCAGGGCCCGGACTACTCGGCCCCCGCGGGAGGCCATGTCTCCGGCGACACGCTCACCAGCGGCATCCCGGTCGTGCCCCCTAGCGAACAGCGCTCGCCGTTCCCGGAGTTCGACGGCCCGCTCACGGCCCCCGGCCCGATCGGCCCCGACGACGCGGACTTCTCCGCGCCGGAGTTCCCGGTCGGCCCCGGTGCGCCGGGCGGCCCCGCCGCACCCGCCCCGGCAGCCAAGGCGGAGCCCGCCCCCGCCCCCCGCCCGGCCCCCGCCAAGAAGGGCCGCTCCAAGCTGGTGCTCGCGGGCGCGGGAGCAGTCGGCCTGCTCGGCGTCGCCTACGGCGCGGGTCTGCTGCTGAACCACTCCGACGTGCCGAAGCGGACCACCGTCCTCAATGTCGACATCGGCGGCGGCACCAAGGAAGAGGCCGTCAGCAAGCTCGACGCCGCGCTGGGCAAGCGCGCCGCGACGCCGCTGAAGCTCTCGGTGGGCGGCAAGGAGATGGAACTCGCCCCGGACAAGGCAGGCCTGTCGCTGGACAGTCAGGCCACCGTCCGCGGCGCTGCGGGCAGCGACTACAACCCCGTATCGGTGATCGGCTCCCTCTTCGGAGGCGAGCGGGTCGCGCAACCGGTGATCGTCGTCGACGCGGAGAAGCTCTCCGTCGCCCTCGCCGACCTGTCCGGCGCATCCGGCACGGCCACCGAGGCGACCATCAAGTTCACCCCCGGCAAGGCGGTTCCGGTCCCAGGCAAGGCCGGCCAGGCCATCGACGTGGCCCGCGCCATGACCTCCGTCAAGGACGCCTACCGCGCCCAGGTCGAGACCGGTAGGCCCAACGTCGTCGAAGTCCCCGTCACCGCCAGCCAGCCGACCATCACCCAGACGGAGCTCGACCGGGCGATGAAGGAGTTCGCCGAGCCCGCGATGTCCGGTCTGATCACCATCAAGGCCGGCCCCAAGTCGATCCAGTTCGGCCCGCAGCGCTCGCTGCCGCGCATCCTGTCGATGAAGCCGGTCGAGGGAAGGCTGGTGGAGGTCTACGACAAGAAGGCCATCGACGAACTGCTCGAAGGCGTCTTCGACGGCATCACCATCACCAAGGCGGACGGCAAGCAGCACCAGGTCTCCGCGGACGACGTCGCCCAGGCCATGCAGGGCGCGCTCCTCGGCAAGACCCCGCTTGAGCGCACGGCGGTCATCGACCTCAACCCGAGCTGACACGCGGCACGCCGGGGAGCGACAGCTCGCGCTCCGCTTCCCGGCGTTCGCGGTGGCTCAGGTCTGAGACTCGGCGGCGGACGCGTACGAGGCCAGGTGCAGCACAAAGAGGTACGGGCTCTCCGGCGCGCCGCTCTCCTCCTCGGTCAGCGGCGCTTTGTCGATCTTCATCGACGGTGTGCCGTAAGCGCCTTCGTTCTCGCATGACGGGGCCGGTCGACCGACCGCGGCCGGACGACGCGGTCAGTTGAGCATCGCCCGTGCCGCCTTCGCCCGCCTCCTGACCGCGTCCGCCGTGCCCGGCTCCGCCAGGGCCACGATCTCCGCGTATGCGTCCATCTCCGCCGCCCCCGCCAGGAAGTCCCCGCGCTGGACGAGCAGCTGGGCGTGGTCGAAACGGAGGCGGGCGGGGTGGGAGGGCAGCAGCAGGGAGAGCTCGACGGCCCACAGCGCGACGTCGGAGTGCTCCGGGCGCGCGGTAGCCCAGGCGCGGATGTTGTTCAGGATGCGCAGCACCGTCTCCCGGGGGTCGGCGGGCTGCAGCATGGAGGGTTCGAGCGGGGCGCCCGTCGCCCCGGCGACCAGCAGCTCCGCATCTGTCCCCGTCAGCACCCGGCCGCCCGCGAAGGGGTCCGCCAGCACCTGCTCGCCCGTCTCGCCGGGTGCGCCGAAGCCGACGACATAGTGGCCGGGGAGTGCGACCCCGTACACCGGGGCGCCCGCCCGGCGGGCGACCTCGACCCAGACGACCGAGAGCAGGATCGGCAGGCCCCGGCGTCGCCGCAGCACCTCGTGCAGCAGCGAGGACTCCAGCCGCTGGTAGTCCGCGGGCACGCCGTGGAAGCCGCACCGGTCGCCCAGCAGATCCGCCAGCGCAAAGGCCCAGGCGCGGGGCGTGCGCAGCCCGTAGGGCAGCAGCCCGGCGAGCCGGTCCAGCTCCATCTGGGCCGCGTCCCGGCCCGCCTCGTCCAGTGACGCATCCGCCTCTGCGCCGATCAGCAGGCAGAGAAGGGCGAGGTCGGGGCGGTCCGACCTGGCTTCCTCGGCGAACCGGCGACGCCGCTCCGAGGCGGATTCGTCGTGCATATGCGATTCGTACCCGCTCATGACGACTATCCGCTCACACGGGCCTGAAGTGGTGGTAGAGGTGGTGGGGCACAAAGCCCATCTGGTCGTACAGCGCCAGCGCGCCCCCGTTGCCCTCCTCCACCTGGAGCCAGGCGGCCGACGCGCCCTCGTCGAGCGCCCGCTGTGCCAGTGCGGCCATCACGGCCGTCGCGAGGCCCTCACGCCGCCGCGCCGGGTCGACCTCGACGGCCATAAAGCCCGCCCATCGGCCGTCGACCACGCACCGGCCGATGGCCGCGGGCGGGCCGGACGCGGCGGGCACGGTCGCGAACCACACCGAGGGGCCGCTGCCGAGCACCCTCAGCACATGCGGGCCCGGCCGCCCCGCGCGCTGGTAGCGGGCCAGCCAGTCGTCGTCGACGGCACGGGACACAAGGACGTCGTCCGCGAGGGGCTCCGCGGCGGCGTCCGCCAGCGGCGCGAGCGGCGCGATGCGCACCTCCGCGGTGACCTCGCGCTCCCAGCCGTGCGCTTCGAGTTCCGCGCACAGCCCCTCCTGGGCGCCCGCCGTCCCGGTCGCGGCCTGGACGTACGCGGGCAGCCCGCGCTCTGCGTACCAGCCGCGCACCCGCTGAAGGGCCTCGTCCAGCGGAACGCCGGGGTCGCCGAGCGGCAGCACGGAGTTGGCGCGCCGGGTGAACCCGGATGCCGCGCGCAGCTCCCACCCGCCCAGACGTTCGCTCTCCACCGGCTGCCAGGCGCGCGCCATCACCCATGAGAGTTCCTCGAAGTCCGCCGAGGGCCCGCGGCGCCGGGCCGGCGCCGCGGGCACCACCTTGGCCGCGACCAGGGACGATTCCGGGATGTGGACGCTGTCGCCGGTCCGCTGTGTGATCACCAGCACACCTTCGTTCCAGGATGTGAGAACGCCGATCGTGTCGGTGAACCGCTCACCCTCCGCTTCCGATCCGGTCAAACGCCGGATTGATACCCGTTTGCCTACGTCGGAAGGTGTAATACGGACCTCGAGGCGTCCGCCCGCAGTGAATTCCACAGCTCTCCGAGCCCCTCCTGTTCGGATCGTCCCCAAGAACGGAGATACTAGGGGCGGGCATCGACGACGCCGCGCTCCCGCGCAAAGCCAGCCCTACCGAGGAGGAACGACAGCGTGACCTACGTCATCGCGCAGCCTTGTGTCGACGTCAAGGACAAGGCGTGCATCGAGGAGTGCCCCGTCGACTGCATCTACGAGGGCTCCCGGTCCTTGTACATCCACCCGGACGAATGCGTCGACTGCGGGGCCTGTGAGCCGGTCTGCCCGGTAGAGGCGATCTTCTAC
Source organism: Streptomyces sp. MUM 178J (assembly GCF_022414575.1). Lineage (GTDB taxonomy): Bacteria > Actinomycetota > Actinomycetes > Streptomycetales > Streptomycetaceae > Streptomyces > Streptomyces chengmaiensis. The sequence continues at coordinate 81,520 of NZ_JADWYQ010000014.1, forward strand.
GAGGACGACACCCCGGAGGAGTGGAAGGACTACTACAAGGCGAACGTCGAGTTCTTTGACGAGCTCGGCTCGCCCGGTGGCGCCTCCAAGCTCGGGCTGATCGAGCGCGACCACCCCTTCATCGCCGCCCTGCCGCCGCAGAACCAGTAGCCGACGGCCCGCAAGCGCGCCCCCGGTCCCGTACGGTTCGTCGTCCGTACGGGACCGAAGCGTTTATGTACGCGTACGCATCTGTGTACGCGTACGCATTCAGTACGCACGAGTGCGAGAAAGTGACGACCGTGTCCGCAGCTTCCGCAGCTTCTTCAGTCTCCGCCCGTCTGCCCGTCTTCCCCTGGGACAAGCTCGAGCCGTACAAGGCGACGGCCGCGGCGCATCCCGACGGCATCGTGGACCTCTCCGTGGGCACGCCCGTCGACCCCGTGCCCGAAGTGATCCAGAAGGCGCTCGTCGACGCTGCGGACTCCCCGGGCTATCCGACCGTGTGGGGCACTTCCCGGCTGCGGGACGCCCTGGTGGGGTGGACGGAGCGCAGGCTCGGCGCCGTCGCGATGGAGCATGAGAACGTGCTGCCGGTGGTCGGCTCCAAGGAGCTGGTGGCCTGGCTGCCCACCCAACTCGGCTTGGGGCCCGGAGACCGCGTCGGCTACCCCCGGCTGGCCTATCCGACGTACGAGGTGGGCGCGCGGCTGGCCCGGGCGGAGCCCGTCGTCTACGACGACCCGACCGAGCTGGACCCGGACGGTCTGAGGCTGCTCTGGCTGAACTCCCCGTCCAACCCCACCGGCCGGGTGCTGGCCGAGGACGAGCTGACCCGTGTCGTCGCCTGGGCACGCGAGCACGGCGTGCTGGTCTTCAGCGACGAGTGCTATCTGGAGCTCGGGTGGGAGGCCGACCCGGTCTCGGTGCTGCACCCGGACGTCTGCGGCGGCTCGTACGAGGGGATCGTCGCCGTCCACTCCCTCTCCAAGCGCTCGAACCTGGCCGGCTACCGCGCCGCGTTCCTCGCGGGCGACCGGGCAGTCCTCGGCGAGCTGCTGCAGATCCGCAAGCACGGCGGGATGATGACTCCCGCGCCGGTGCAGGCGGCCGCGGTCGCGGCGCTCGGCGACGACACGCATGTCGCGGAGCAGCGCGCCCGGTACGCGGCCCGGCGCGCGGCACTGCGCGGGGCGCTGGAGGCGCACGGCTTCCGCATCGAGCACAGCGAGGCCAGCCTCTATCTGTGGGCGACCCGTGACGAGCCCTGCTGGGACACGGTGGCGCGGCTGGCGGAGCGCGGGATCCTGGTCGCCCCCGGGGACTTCTACGGTCCGGCGGGGGAGCGCTTTGTGCGCGTCGCGTTCACGGCGACGGACGAGCGCGTCGAGGCGGCGGTCAAACGGCTGGCGTGACCAAGAGCCGGCGTGGCCAAGAGCGCCGGTGTGACCAAGAGTCGGCGTGGCTAAGAGCCGGCGTGACCAAGAGCCGGTGTGACCAGGAGAGGCCGGTGTGCAAACAGGGGCCGGTGTGACCTGCAGCCGACCGCTGTAACGACGAGATACGCGGAGATACGCGGAGGGCCCCGGGGATGGTGTTCCCGGGGCCCTCCGCGTGGGTGCGGCCGAGGTGGGTGATCAGCCGAGGGGCACGCCGGCGGGCAGGCCGCCGATCATGCCGCCGCCGGCTCCGTTGGACGCGGTTCCGGCGGTCTTGCCGACGGCGTCGCCGGTGGTGGCGGCGGCGTTGCCGGCGGCCTGCTGAGCGGCCGGCACAGTGGCGCCGCCCGCCTGCCCGACGACCGAACCGGCGGCCGGGACCGCGTTCTGGAGCGCGTCGCCGCCCACCTCGCTCACCAGGGCGGTGCTCTGCTGGGCACCGCCGTCGAGGGTGCCGGCGGCGCTGCCCGCGTCGAGCGCGGTCAGACCGCCGGCCGGAAGCTGCGGGGCCTCCAGGGCGCTTGCGGAGCCGGCCGCACCGACCACGGGGGCTGCGCCGGCCGCGACCAGCAGCGCGGCACGGGCGATCCGACGGGTCAGGGGGAGGGACATGATGCTCCTTGAAACGAGAGGACGTTTGGGGTGATGCCTGTCCTTGGTTCCGGTGCGGGCCCGCTTCGGTGGTCCGGCGGTCCGGGCGCCTCGGACGCTGTGACAACCGCTGGAAGGGGCGGGGAAGTTGCGGCGGACCACAGTAAAGAGTTGGTAATACGTCGCATTATCGGCTACGGATAAACACGGGCAAACATTCCATTGCACAATGGGCTGCAGAACCGTTACTTCCCTGGTGGTGCAAGGGAGTGGGGAGGTTGTCTCCACAACCGCGAACGGCTGCGCGGCGCATCGTCCGGAGGTGGCTGGAGTGCTTCGTCCGAGGGACTCGGCGGACGGTCGTGCGAGTTCGCTGCTTGATGCACGGAGAGGGGCGGCGGGCCGCTGGGAGCTGCGGGATCCGTGGGTGCGATCCCGCCGCTGCGATCTCCCTGCGATTTCCCCGCCTCCCTGCGATCTGTGCGACCGCCTGCGATCCGCGCGGTGTCAGGGCGCGGCGAGACGGATGCGGACCTCCGCCGCGGAGGAGGAGCCGGACGCCCCGGACGCCCCGGAGCCGCCGGCCTTCGGCTTCTCCCGGCGCCAGCCTTCGTCGGACGCGTCCGCACTCCACACCCGGCCGCCGTAGGAGACCCGGTCGATGCCGAGGTCGCCGGCGCGTGCCACCGCCCAGTGGGCCAGCTCCCAGCCGCGGTCCGCAGTCCCGACGCGCTCCGTCCCCGCCGTGGCCGGCACCGGCACGGACACCTCCGGCGAGGAGGGCGCCCCGGCGCGTCCCGCGCCGCCCTCCGGGGCGGGCAGCACCTTGCGGCCGAAAGCCCGGATCAGCTCCGACCGGAACCTCGCCGCATCGGCCGTCTTCTCCTCCGCAACCGGCACTTCGCGGCTCTCGCAGGTCAGGGAGGCGGCGGAGCGGCCGGTCAGCGCCGCGGCCAGCAGTGCGGCGTCCGGCTCGTGCTTCGCGTACGCCTGAGGGAATCCGCTGCGCTGCACCCGCTGCGCGGCGACCGTCAACGGCAGCCGCGAGTACCCCGGAACCTTGTCCAGATGGTCGTAGAACTTCGCCGACGCGTACACCGGGTCCAGGATCTGCCGCGGTGTGCCCCAGCCCTGGGAGGGGCGCTGCTGGAAGAGCCCCAGCGAATCGCGGTCGCCGTGGTTGATGTTGCGCAGCGCCGACTCCTGCAGCGCGGTGGCCAGCGCGATGGTCACCGCGCGCTCCGGCATGCCGCGGGTGGTGCCGACCGCCGAGATCGTCGCGGCGTTCGACGCCTGCTCCGCGCTCAGCTCGTACGACGGCCCGTCGCCTTCGGGCGCGCGCACCGTGCAGCGCGGCGCCGCCCGGCCGCCGGCGACGTACTGCGCCACGACATAGCCGACCAGTGCCAGCAGCACGGCGAACGCGGCCCCGTGGCGCAGCAGACGGCCACGCCGGACCCCGGAGGCGGCGGAAGAGGCGGACTCGGACACGCGCCCACCGTACTGGAGCCCGCGTTATGGTCGGACGTATGCCCGACAGCAGCCCTGCCACCGGCCCCGTGACCAGCCCCGCGACCAGTCGTGTCAGCACGGCGCTCGCCGCTCCCGCAGGCACCGTGCCCGCGGACGCCGCGCCCGCGCTCGACCTCTCCCTCGACGGCCCGGCGCTCACCGCCGCCCTCGTGGACTTCCCGTCCGTCAGCGGCGCGGAGAAGCCCCTCGCCGACGCGATCGAGAGCGCCCTGCGGACCCTCCCTCATCTGACCGTCGACCGGCACGGCAACAATGTCGTCGCACGGACGCACCTGGGCCGCGCGGAGCGGGTCGTGCTCGCCGGGCACATCGACACCGTGCCCATCGCCGACAACGTCCCCTCGCGGCTCGACGGGAACGGCGTCCTGTGGGGCTGCGGCACCAGCGACATGAAGTCGGGCGTCGCCGTACAGCTGCGGATCGCCGCGACCGTCCCCGCCCCGAACCGCGATCTCACGTTCGTCTTCTACGACAACGAGGAGGTCGCCGCCCACCTCAACGGTCTTGGGCATGTGGCCGAGGCCCACCCCGACTGGCTGAAGGGCGACTTCGCCATTCTCCTCGAACCCTCCGACGCCCAGGTCGAGGGCGGCTGCCAGGGAACGCTCCGGGTCCATCTGCGGACGAGGGGGGAGCGGGCGCACTCGGCGCGCGGCTGGATGGGTTCCAACGCGATCCACGCCGCCGCGCCGGTCCTGGCCCGGCTGGCCGCGTACGAGCCCCGGCGGCCGGTGATCGACGGGCTGGAGTACCGGGAAGGGCTCAACGCCGTGGGCATCGAGGCGGGAGTGGCCACCAACGTCATCCCCGACCAGTGCACCGTCGTCGTCAACTACCGCTATGCGCCGGACCGTTCCATGGCCGAGGCCGAGGCCCATGTGCGTGAGATCTTCGCCGACTGCGTCGACGAGATCGCAGTGGACGACCACACGGGCGGGGCGCTGCCGGGGCTGTCCCACCCGGCCGCCGCCGCGTTCATGGCGGCCGTCGGCGGGACCGCCCAGCCGAAGTTCGGGTGGACGGACGTCTCCCGCTTCAGCGCGCTCGGCGTGCCCGCGGTCAACTACGGTCCCGGTGACGCGCTGTTCGCCCACAAGCGCGACGAACATGTCGCGGTGAACAAGATCAGACACTGTGAGGAGCGACTGCGGGAGTGGCTCACCGCATGATCGCCGGGCTGGCGATCCCTGGTATTTCGCATGTCGTAACGTACTGCGACCTACCCTGAGCCCAGGCACGAAGCGCGTCGATGTTCGGCGGAGGGAGCAGGTCATGAGCAACTCCGAGGGTTTGCGGGCTCTGGAGGAGCAGCGGCTGGGGCCGGTGCTGCGCCGCAGGGAACAGGTGCAGCCCGGTACCACGGACCAGCGACTGCTGGACACCGAGGGCGATTCCCAGTGGGTGCACACCGACCCCTGGCGGGTGCTGCGCATCCAGTCGGAGTTCGTGGAGGGCTTCGGCGCGCTAGCCGAACTTCCCAGTGCCATCAGCGTCTTCGGCTCCGCCAGGACCGGACCCGGCACCCCCGAGTACGAGTCGGGCATCGCCCTCGGCAAAGCGCTCGTCGAGGCGGGGTTCGCCGTCATCACGGGCGGCGGCCCTGGAGCGATGGAGGCGGCGAACCGGGGCGCTCGGGAAGCGCGGGGCATCTCGGTCGGCCTCGGCATCGAGCTCCCCTACGAGCAGGGGCTCAACCCGCATGTCGACATCGGGGTGAACTTCCGCTACTTCTTCGTCCGCAAGACCATGTTCGTGAAGTACGCACAGGGCTTTGTGGTGCTGCCCGGCGGCCTCGGCACCCTGGACGAACTCTTCGAGGCCCTCACCCTCGTCCAGACGCGCAAGGTCACCCGCTTCCCCATCGTCCTCTTCGGCACGGAGTACTGGGGCGGCCTGGTGGAGTGGCTGCGGAGCACGGTGGTGGGGCAGGGGAAGGCGTCGCAGAAGGATCTGCTGCTGTTCCACGTGACGGATGACGTGGAGGAGGCGGTGGGGCTGGTGACGAAGGAGACGGGCAGGTAGACCGCCGCGCGGGGCCGTTTCCCCTCCCCGCCCCCTCCCGAAACCGGGGCTCCGCCCCAGCCCCCGGTTTTCGAAGGCTCCGCCCCGGCCCCCCGCTCCTCAATCGCCCGAGAGGCTGGATTTCGCGGGGGCAGGGGAGGGGCCGCCCGCCGCAGGTGTGGCGGCGCCCCTTATGCCAGGCCCCGTCTGGCCACCGCAGGGCCTCCGCGGCCCGCGATCGCCGCGACCATGTCGAGGACCTGCTTGGTCTCCGCGACCTCGTGGACGCGGTACACCTGCGCCCCCAGCCACGCCGAGACCGCCGTCGTGGCGAGGGTGCCGATGAGGCGCTCCTTCACCGGGCGGTCGAGGGTCTCGCCGACGAAGTCCTTGTTGGACAGCGACACCAGGACCGGCCAGCCGGTCTCGGTGAGTTCGCCCAGACGGCGGGTGGCCTCCAGGCTGTGACGGGTGTTCTTGCCGAAGTCATGACCGGGGTCGATCATGATCCCGTCCCGGCGCACCCCCAGCTCGGCCGCCCGCTCGGCGAGCTGCAGCGTCACCCGCAGGATGTCGGCGACCACATCGTCGTACGCGACGCGGTGCGGCCGGGTCCGCGGCCGTGCGCCGCCCGCGTGGGTGCACACCAGCCCCGCGCCGTACCGCGCGGCGACCTCCGCCAGTCCGGGGTCCACCCCGCCCCACGCGTCGTTGAGCAGATCCGCGCCCGCCTCGCAGACCGCCTCGCCGACGTCGTGCCGCCAGGTGTCCACGCTGATCACCACATCCGGATGGCGTCTGCGCACCTCGGCCACGAAGCCGACCGTGCGCCGCGCCTCCTCCTCGGCGGTCACCTCCTCCCCGGGACCGGCCTTCACCCCGCCGACGTCGATGATGGCCGCGCCCTCCGACACCGCCTGCTCGACGCGGGCGAGAGCCGGCTCGTCGCGGAAGGTCGCGCCCCGGTCGTAGAAGGAGTCCGGCGTCCGGTTCACAATGGCCATGATCACCGGCTCGTGCGCTTCGAATTCGCGCCGTCCCAGCCGCAGCATCTCGCGGTTTCCTCCTCAGCTCGTCCGCCTGCGACCCTAACTCCGTGGCCGCGGCACTTCCGCCCCCCGGACCCGTGGCACGATCAGCACCGGACGTTTTCCGCCTGGGGAGGCTCGACCGTGTTCTTCTTTCTGCTGATCGCGATGGTCGTGGTCGTCGCCGCGGTCACGCTGGCCGTCGTCGGCGGCGGCGACAGCGCGGCGCTGCCCGAGGCGGCGCCCGAGCACCTCGTGGACCCGCTGCCCGCCGCCCGTCCGCTGGGCCGTGCGGACGTCGAGGCGCTGCGGCTGCCGGTGGCCGCCCGCGGCTACCGGATGACCGAGGTCGACGAGGTGCTGGGCCGGCTCGGAGCGGAGCTCGCCGAGCGGGACGCCCGGATCGCGGAGCTGGAGTCGGCGCTCGCCGGTGCGCAGGCGACGGCGCGGAGCGGCCCGGGCCTGTTCGACAAGCCCGACGGGCATGGGCCCGGTGACGGGTTCGCCGGGCCGACGGACGACCCGTTCCGGGGCCCCGGACAGGAGAACGGGCGATGACGGCGCAGGGAGCGGCGCTGCCGGGGCCCGACGGCAGGCTCCGCTGCCCGTGGGGGCTCTCGGCCGACGACTATGTGCCGTACCACGACGAGGAGTGGGGCCGCGCGGTCCACGGCGACGACGAGCTGTTCGAACGGCTGTGTCTTGAGGCCTTCCAGTCGGGGCTGTCGTGGATCACGATCCTGCGCCGCAGGGAGGGCTTCCGCACCGCCTTCGCCGGCTTCAGGATCGCGGCGGTGGCGGAGTTCACCGGCGGCGACGAGGAGCGCCTCCTCGCCGACGCCGGCATCATCCGCAACCGAGCCAAGATCCAGGCGACGCTCGCCAACGCGCGCGTGCTCGCCGGGTGGGCGCCCGGCGAGCTGGACGCGCTGATCTGGTCGTACGCCCCCGACCCGGCTGTCCGGCCCGCCCCGCGGACGCTCGCGGACGTGCCGGCCGTCACCGACGAGTCCACGGCGCTGGCCAGGACGCTGAAGAAGCGCGGGCTGCGTTTTATCGGCCCGACCACCGCCTACGCCCTGATGCAGGCGTGCGGCCTGGTCAACGACCACCTGGCGGACTGCTCGGCGCGTCCCGCCTCTGCCGCCCGCTAGCGCCGTGACGGGCAGTGTCTGCCCGTTGACGAGCGTCGTCCGGCGCTGGGGGAGCGCCTCCCGCGCCCGGACCGCCGCGGGAAACGGCAGTGCGCGCGGCGCAGTGTGACGGAGCGAAGACTGCCGGGAGTGGGCACGAGCGCCGCGAAGGCCCCCCCGGAAAGGGCACGGGCGGCGCGGCTCAGCGGCCTGTGAACTTCGGCTGCTCCTTCGCCAGGAACGCCTGCACCGCGATCTGGTGGTCCTCGGACGCGCCCGCCATCGTCTGGAGTTCGTCCTCCTTCTCCAGGGTCTCGCTCAGCGAGTGGTCCGCGCTGAAGTCGAGGGACCGCTTGAGCGCCGCGTAGGCCAGCGTCGGACCATCCGCCAGCGCCCGGGCCACAGCGGCGGCCTCCGCGGCGAGGTCGCCCGCGGGGACCAGCTTGTTCGCGATGCCCAGGTCGTACGCCTCCTGGGCGGAGAAGGACCGCGGGAACATCAGCAGCTCTGTGGCGCGGCTCCGGCCGACCAGCCGGGGCAGCGTCCAGGAGACGCCCGAGTCGGCGGTCAGGGCGACCCCCGCGAACGACGTGGTGAACGACGCGCTGTCCGCGACCACCCGGTAGTCCGCGGCGAGCGCGAAACCCAGGCCCGCGCCCGCGGCGACGCCGTTGACCCCGGCCACCACGGGCTTGGGCATCTCGGCGATGGCCCGCACGATCGGGTTGTAGTGCTTGCGCACGGTCTCCATGGTGTGGCGGGTGCCGGCGTCGCGGTCCGACTGCAGCAGGGCGACGTGCTCCTTGAGGTCCTGGCCGACGCAGAAGGCGCGCCCGGCGGCGGTGAGCAGCACCGCGCGCACCGCGCGGTCGGCCGCGGCGGACTGCACCGCGTCCCGCAGGGCGGCCTTGGCCCTGATGTTCATCGCGTTCATGGCCTCGGGCCGGTTGATCGTGACGGTCGCGAGCCCGTCGCTCACCTCGTACAGCACGCTGTCGGCCATGTCAGGTCCCTTCGCGGGTCGAACGGCAGTGTCCAGCCCAAGCATGACGGAGATCATCGGCACGTGAACATGTGACCTGCGTCAAACATTGCGCAGCTCCCGGCCATGGCGCGGGGGCGAAGTATCGCAGGCGGATCGCCGAATTGAGTGGTTTTGACTGAGCGCGTTGCGCAAGCGATGCCGACCGATGTTGGTCATCGGGTCCGGCGATGCGGGATAATGACCTGGAAGCAATGTGTTCGATGCCGGTGACGCGTGCCCTTCCACAGGGCCGTCGGCTGACGATGAGCTGGTTTCAGGAAGGGGAACGAGCATGGCGGCCATGAAGCCGCGGACGGGCGACGGCCCGCTCGAGGTGAGCAAGGAGGGGCGGGGCATCGTCATGCGCGTTCCGCTCGAAGGCGGCGGTCGGCTCGTTGTCGAGCTGACTCCGGACGAGGCCAAGGCCCTGGGTGAGGCCCTGGAGAAGGTCACCGCCTGACGACGCGGACGCATCCATTGCGCTGCACTGCCCCGGCACGGCGTCCTGTGCCGGGGCAGAGGCGTGCCGGGGGCGGCTCAGCCCCTGCGCACCGCGCACAGCAGCCCGTCGCCGACCGGCAGCAGCGTGGGCAGCAGCTCCTGGCTCTCCCGCACCGCCCTCAGCAGCTCCCGCACCCGCAGCACTTCGGGGGGCTGGGCCGAGGAGTCGACCGTGCGGCCGTCCGCGAAGACCCCCTCGAAGCAGACGAGGCCGCCGGGCCGCAGCAGGCGCAACGATTCAGCGAGGTAGTCGAGGGACTCCATCGGGTCGCCGTCGCAGAAGACGAGGTCGTACCCGCCGTCCGCCAGCCGCGGCAGCACATCGAGGGCCCGGCCGGGTATGAATCGCGCACGGTTCCCGGCGAAGCCCGCCTCACGGAACGCCTCGCGGGCGAACTGCTGCCGCTCCGGCTCCAGATCCACGGTCGTCAGCACGCCGTCCTGGCGCATGCCCTGCAGCAGATAGATCCCGGAGACGCCGGCGCCCGTGCCGATCTCGGCCACCGCCTTCGCGCCCGCGGTCGCGGCCAGCAGTCGCAGCGCGGCGCCGGCGCCCGGGGACACCGAGGGGAGCCCTGACTCCCGGGCCCGGTCCCGGGCCCAGCGCAGTGCCTCGTCCTCGGCGACAAAGGCGTCGGCGAACGCCCAGCTCGTCTGCCGGTTGGCGGTAATGGCCCTCTCCTTGCCCCGTAGTGCGCGCGAGGCCGACTGTATCCGCTGCCCCGGGAACCCGCTGATGGGACCGGGCGTTAGGCAGGGGCAGGGGGAACCGCACGAAGCGCGGGCAAACAGGACCGCGACCGACCGCGGGGCCCAAATTCGCGTAAAGATTCTTATCCGGTGCTAACGGGCGAGGTGGCTATGGTAGGGGCTCCGCTGGACACCACCAGAGCCGACAGGGGAGGTGCGGCTGCACCTGCGGATCGGGGAGGAGTGCTGAGGCGCCTTCTCAGGTCGGCGGGTGAGCCGAAATCCGTGACATACACCGCTGACAGTTCTCGCACCTCCGACTCCGCAACCACGGCGACCTTCGCATCGGATGCGGAATCGCAGGCGTGGACCCCTCCCACCTGGGAGGAGATCGTCAGCACGCACAGCGGCCGGGTCTACCGCCTCGCCTACCGCCTCACGGGCAACCAGCACGATGCGGAGGACCTGACCCAGGAGGTCTTCGTCCGGGTCTTCCGCTCGCTGTCCACATACACCCCGGGCACTTTCGAAGGCTGGCTGCACCGCATCACCACCAACCTCTTCCTGGACATGGTCCGCCGCAAGCAGCGCATCCGCTTCGACGCGCTGGGCGACGATGCGGCCGAGCGGCTGCCCAGCCGCGAGCCCTCCCCGCAGCAGGCGTTCAACGACACCCACTTCGACGCGGACGTGCAGCAGGCGCTCGACACCCTCGCGCCCGAGTTCCGCGCCGCCGTGGTGCTCTGTGACATCGAAGGGCTGTCGTACGAGGAGATCGCCGCGACGCTGGGCGTCAAGCTCGGCACCGTCCGCAGCCGTATCCACCGCGGGCGCTCCCATCTGCGCAAGGCGCTCAGCCACCGTTCTCCGGAGGCCCGCGCCGAGCAGCGCGGCGCCGCACCCGTGCCCACGCCCGTGCTCGGGTTCGCCGGCGCCGGAGCAGGGGAGGTCGGAACGGCGTGAGCAGCACACGTCCGACTCCCGCGGAGCAGCACCTGGGGGACAGGCTCGCCGCGCTGGTCGACGGCGAGCTGGCGCACGACGCCCGCGACCGTGTCCTGGCCCATCTGGCGACCTGCCCCAAATGCAAGGCCGAGGCAGACGCCCAGCGCCGCCTGAAGAGCGTCTTCGCGCATGCCGCCCCGCCCCCGCCCCCCGAGGGGCTGCTGGCGCGGCTGCAGGGGCTTCCGGCCGGTCCCGGCGGCGATGACGGCGGCCCAGGGGCCCGCCGTCCCTTCGGCGACCTCGGCGCTTTCGGCGGCCCCGGCAGCCCCTTCGGCGGCGGCTTCGGAGGCGACCGGCAGAGCGACGGCGTGAGCCGCGGCGACGGGGTGAGGGGAGCGCTGAGGCCGTCGGCGGAACATACCGGCGAACGCAGCGCGGAGACGTTCGGCCACGTCCCCGCTGGCACCCGCGCGACAGTACTGCCGGGCGGCTCCGGAGCGGGCTTCCGGATCCATGAGACCGGGCACGCCGCCGCCGACCGCTCGCCGTGGCGAGGCCGGAGGCTCGCTTTCGCCGCGGCGAGCGCAGTCTCCTTTGCGGCCATCGCGCTGGGCGGCACGGTGTCCCTGGACGGCTCCGCGCAGAACAGCGCACGGGGCGAGGGCCGCGGGACCAACATCACCCCGCCGCGCACGGCCGCCTCCAACACGGCCGCCCAGGCCGCCTCGAACGCGTCTCCTTCGGCGCGTAGCGCGTCCGGCGGCGCCGGGAGAGCAGGCGTCAGCGGCTCGTTCCCCGGAGGCGCGACGAGCGTGCGCGGCGCCTCGGAGGCGGACCGCCGCCGCAACGGCGGGTACGGGGCGTACGACGTCGCACGTTCTGACGGCGCCTCGCCCTCGTCCGCTCCGACCCGGCCGGGCCGGAGCGTCCCGTCGGCGCAGCAGACGACACCGCCCCTGGCGCCGCTCTCGCTCTGGTCGCCTCTGTCGCCGAACCGGCCGTTCGACACGTCCATGCTGTTCGGCGCGTCGATGCCGACGGAGCCCTCGCGCGGACTGCCGCCGGCGGCAGGAGCTGCGGACCCGGCCTTCCGCCTCGCCAACGCCTCCGGGATCGCCCCGTCGCCCGCCCCCGTCCCCACGCATCCCTCCGCCCCCGGCCGACCCGGGGACTCGCTCTCCCCGCGGCCCTGACCCAGCCGGTCAGGGCCCTGCGCGGCGAATCGCAAACCTGGTTGAATCTGCGGAGCGGCGCCGCACCGGCGCCGCAGCGTTTCGGCAGTCGCAGTCTGCGGGGAGAGCATGGACGACGGGAAGCCCACACAGCCCAAGGGGTCGAAGGCGCGATGGTGGAGCCGACCCGGCGCGGCGGGCGGGGCCCCCTCACAGCCGGAGCCCGGGGAGGCGGCGAAGGACACCGCGGCCGCCGCGGCGGCCGCCGGTGACGCCACCGGTCCGGAGCCCTCCACGGCTGCCCCCGTGACGCCGCCGACGCCCGCCCCCGAAGGGCCGCCCGCGCAGGCGCAGGCCGCCGCCGCGGCTTCCGCCGAACATCCGGCCCGGCCGCAGCCGCTGCACGAACCGGACGAGTACCGGACTCCGCCGTACGGCGAGCCCGGCCCCTGGGCGCCCGCACCGCCCGTGCAGCGCCCGGCGGTCCCCGGCGCCACCCCGCCGCACGGCACGCCCGCGCATGGGACGCACACCCATGGGACGCCCGCGCACGGCACGCCGACCCCGGGAGTCCCTGGGGCCGCCCCCGCCCCTCCTGGCATGCCGCCCCAGGGAGCCCCGCTGCCGCCGGAGCCCCAGGGCGCGCCTCAGCCCCCGTCGCAGCCTTCGCCGCAGTGGCTGCAGTACGACCCGTGGAGAGCTCCCGGACAGCAGCCCCTGACTCAGAACGGCCAGCTGACCCAGAACGGCCAGCCCGGCCACCTCGTCCCCTCCGGCCATTCGCCCCAGCCCGCCCGCAAGGGCAGGCGGCGCGGGGCTCTGGCCCTCGCCGCGCTGCTCATCGCGGTGGTCGCGGGCGGGGTCGGCGGCGGCATCGGCGCGTACATCGAGCGCAACGGCGGCCTCACGCGGGTCGAACTGCCGCAGGCCGGCCGTGACAACGGCGTCCGCCCGCCCGACAGCGTCGCCGGCATCGCCGCCAGCGCGCTCCCGAGCGTGGTCACCCTGCACGTCAGCGGCGGCGGCGAAGCAGGCACCGGAACCGGCTTCGTACTCGACCGGAAGGGCCACATCCTCACCAACAACCATGTGGTCGACCCGGCCGGCGAAACGGGCGACATCTCGGTCACCTTCAGCAGCGGCGACACCGCCAGGGCCACGCTCGTCGGCAAGGACAGCGGCTACGACCTCGCCGTCGTGAAGGTCACCGGCGTCTCGAACCTCACGCCGCTGCCCCTCGGCAACTCCGACAACGTCCAGGTCGGCGACCCCGTCGTGGCCATCGGCGCACCCTTCGATCTGCAGAACACGGTGACCGCGGGCATCATCAGCGCCAAGGAGCGCCCCATCACCGCGGGTGGCCAGAAGGGCGACGGCAGCGACATCAGCTATGTCGACGCGCTCCAGACCGACGCCCCGATAAACCCGGGCAACTCCGGCGGGCCGCTCGTCGACTCCAAGGCCCGGGTCATCGGCATCAACAGCGCGATCCGGGCGGCGGACGACGGCGTCGGCTCGGACGGCGGCCAGCCGGGCTCCATCGGCCTCGGCTTCGCCATCCCCATCAACCAGGGCAAGCGGGTCGCCGAGGAACTGATCAACACCGGCAGGGCCACGCATCCGGTCATCGGAGTGAGCCTCGACATGAAGTTCACCGGCGACGGCGCGCGCGTCGGCGACGAGGGCCGGGTCGGCGGGCCGTCCGTCACACCCGGCGGACCGGCTGCCAAGGCGGGCATCAGGCCCGGCGATGTGATCACCAAGGTGGACGGCCAGCGGGTGCACAGCGGCGAGGAGCTGATCGTCAAGATCCGCGCCCACCGCCCGGGCGACGAGCTGGAGCTGACGCTCCGGCGCGGCGGCTCCGGCGCCCGCACCCTGACGCTGACCCTCGGCTCCTCCGGCAGCTGAACGCCCGGCCGACAGCTGCCCCCGGCCGGCAGTCGAACGCCGGGCCGACAGCTGCGCCGGGCCGACAGCTGAACAGCGGCTGCACTCTCACCCGGCGGGGCGGGGCAAGGTACCGCCCGGCGAGTGCGGACGGGTACCGTGGAGCGGGCCTTTCGCCCTCATCGAATCGTCGACGTGCGGGCCCGCGGACCACGAGGAGCAGCAGGGTGTTCAACGACATAGGCGGACTGGAGCTGGTGGCGCTTGTGATCCTCGCGGTGCTCATCTTCGGCCCCGACAAGCTGCCGAAGGTCATCCAGGACGCCGCCCGCTTCATCCGGAGGATCCGCGAGTTCTCCGAGAACGCAAAGCAGGACATCCGCAGTGAGCTGGGGCCGGAGTTCAAGGACTTCGAGTTCGAGGACCTCAACCCCAAGGCGTTCATCCGCAAGCAGCTCGACCAGAACGAGGAGCTGAAGGAGCTCAAGGAGCTCCGCAGCTCCTTTGACTTCAAGAAGGAAGTCAGCGAGGTCGCCGATGCGGTGAACGGCACGGAGCCCGATGTCCCGGTCTCCGCCGCAGCGCCCGGAAGCTCCTCTTCCACCGGCCCCGACCTGCTCAAGAAGCGCGTAACGCTCGAGAAGGACGAGCGGCCGCCGTTCGACGCAGACGCCACCTGAGTACCGTCAATCCCTGCGAGACGGGACAGGGTGGCTATTCTCCATCTGTCCGGAAGTCAGGACGCCCGAGGGGGGCGGGTCCGTTCCGGGTCTCGAAACACAAGGAGGCGGCCGGATAGATGGAGACGACGAGTCGAGTAGCGGTACCGGGTGTGACCGACCCATCCCCCGCTCAGGGCGGGGATCGACCGCTGGGGGCCAAGGAGAAGATAGCGGCTCGGCGGTTGATCGACGGATATCTGAGTGCGTCCTTCCCCTGGTACGGACTGGATGAGGCGTTCACCGGCCCCCGCCGCCTGATGCAGGTGGGCACGGCGGCGGACGGCACGGTCCAGCACGGTTCCGTGGGGCACGGCGACGAGCCGTCGATAAAGTCCGACGGAAGCCAGAGCGCGGAGCGTGAGCGCTTCGCCGTGGTCGTCACCGTGGCGGCCAGCCCGGTGCGGCGCAGCGGCGACGGAACGGGCGTCCTGGATGCCACCACGGTCTCCTCGGCGGCCTGGCTGGCCGGGTCGGGGCTGCTCGCCCACACCTGGCCGCCGCAGCTGGACCACGCGCTGCGCGACGACTGGCTGGAGCAGCAGACGGAGACCGCGTTCGAACTCGCCGACGACCTGACAGGGCCGGCCTGGTCCAGCCTGTCGCTTCCGGTCGACGGCGAACCGACGCCGTTCCACTACCGGGAGTCGGAGTTCGGCTGGGTGCTGGCCGGTCCCACGGACGGCGGGGTGCACATCGGCGCCTACGGGCGCGGGATGAGCGCCTACGGCCTGGGGTTCTCGGTGATCCAGGACCTCGCGGCGTACACCTGAGGAGAGCGCATACGAGAAGAGGAGCGCATACGAGAAGAGGAAGGGCGCCGCTCACCCGAGCGACGCCCCTCCTCGTGTCCGTCGGACTCGCGTCCGTCAGAACTTGTTGCGCGGGGTGATGCCCAGGGACATGCCCGACAGACCGCGCTGACGGCCGCCCAGCTTTCCGGCGATGGTGCGCAGCGCCGCGCCCGCCGGGGACTCCGGGTCGGTGAGCACGACCGGCTTGCCCTCGTCGCCGCCCTCCCGCAGCCGTACGTCGATGGGGATCGCGCCGAGCACGGGCACCGTCGTGCCGGTCGTCCTGGTCAGGCCCTCGGCGACCTGCTGACCGCCGCCGGTGCCGAACACGTCGACCATCTCGTCGCAGTGCGGACAGGGCAGCCCCGACATGTTCTCGACGACGCCGACGATCTTCTGGTGGGTCTGTACGGCGATCGAGCCGGCCCGCTCGGCGACCTCGGCCGCGGCCTGCTGCGGGGTGGTGACCACCAGGATCTCCGCGGTCGGCACCAGCTGGGCCACGGAGATGGCGATGTCGCCGGTGCCGGGCGGCAGGTCCAGCAGCAGCACGTCCAGATCGCCCCAGTACACATCGGCGAGGAACTGCTGAAGGGCGCGGTGCAGCATCGGGCCGCGCCACACCACCGGCGCGTTGCCGGGGGTGAACATGCCGATCGAGATGACCTTCACGCCGTTCGCCGACGGCGGCATGATCATGTTCTCGACCTGGGTGGGCCGGCCGTCGGCGCCCAGCATGCGCGGCACGCTGTGGCCGTAGATGTCCGCGTCGACGACGCCGACCTTCAGCCCGTCGGCGGCCATCGCGGCGGCCAGGTTCACGGTCACGGAGGACTTGCCGACGCCGCCCTTGCCGGAGGCCACCGCGTACACCCGGGTCAGCGAGCCGGGCTTGGCGAACGGCACCTCGCGCTCGGCGCCGCCGCCGCGCAGCGAGGCGGCCAGCTCCCGCCGCTGCTCGTCGCTCATCACGTCCAGCGCCACATCGACCCCGCTCACCCCGTCGAGCCGGGCGACCGCGTCGGTTACGTTCCTGGTGATCGTTTCCCGCATGGGGCAGCCGGAAACGGTCAGATACACCGTGACGGCGACCGCACCGTCCGCGCCGATCTCTACCGATTTGACCATGCCGAGTTCGGTGATCGGTCGGTTGATCTCGGGGTCGTTCACCGTCGACAGTGCCTCGAGCACCGCGTCTTCCGTAACCATAGGGACGATGGTACGGCGCTGGCTCCCACCGCCGGAAAGAGCAGTCAGCGGTCGTGTTCGTCACTCCGGTTCCCGTCCCCGGACGGGAATACGGCGTGCTGCTCCTCAAGCGTGCCCTCCAGCGTCCTGGTCAGGACCTCCAGCTCGGAGCGGATCCAGTCGCGCGTGGCGACCTCCCCGAGGCCCATCCGCAGCGCCGCGATCTCCCGGGTCAGATACTCGGTGTCCGCGATCGAGCGCTCGTTCTGCTTGCGGTCCTGCTCATGGGTGACGCGATCGCGGTCGGCCTGGCGGTTCTGCGCCAGCAGGATCAGCGGGGCCGCGTAGGAGGCCTGCAGCGACAGGGCCAGCGTCAGAAAGATGAACGGGTACTCGTCAAAGCGCAGCTCCTCCGGCGCGGCGACGTTCCACACGATCCACACGATGACGATCCCGGTCATCCAGGCGATGAACCGCCATGTGCCCAGGAAGCGGGCGATCCGCTCGGAGAGCCGGCCGAAGGCCTCCGGGTCGTACTGGGGCAGCAGCGTGCGACGGGGCGCGCGCGGCATGTCGATCCGCGTGCGGTGGCGGGAGACCGCGCTCGCGCCCGACGGCACACGCTCGCGCCCCTCCAGACGTTCGAGCCGTTCGATGCGGTCCATACGGTCCGGGCCGCCGCCCTCGCCGCTACTCATGCGTGTCCCCGGGGCCCGCGGTCTCCTCGAACTCCGTCTCCCGCCAGTCGTCGGGCAGCAGATGGTCCAGCACGTCGTCGACGGTCACCGCGCCCAGCAGCGAGCCGCCCTCGTCGACGACGGGCGCGGCGACCATGTTGTACGCGGCGAGATAGCTGGTGAGCTCGGGCAGGGCGGTGTCCGGCCCCAGCGGCGGCAGATCGCTCTCGACCAGCGAGCTGACCAGCGTGAACGGCGGATCGCGCAGCAGCCGCTGAAAGTGCACCGTGCCCAGGTACTTGCCGGTGGGCGTCTCGTCGGGCGGCCGGCAGACATAGACCTGCGCCGCCAGCGCCGGGGACAGATCCTGCTGCCGTACGCGGGCGAGCGCGTCGGCGACCGTCGCGTCCGGCCGCAGCACGATCGGCTCCGTGGTCATCAGACCGCCCGCGGTCCGCTCCTCGTACGACATCAGCCGGCGCACATCCGCCGCGTCGTCCGGTCGCATCAGGGCCAGCAGCCGCTCCTTGTCCTCCTCCGGGAGCTCGGAGAGCAGATCGGCCGCGTCGTCCGGGTCCATCGCCTCCAGGACGTCCGCCGCCCGCTCCTCCTTCAGCTTGCCGAGGATCTCCACCTGGTCGTCCTCCGGCAGCTCCTCCAGCACATCGGCCAGCCGGTCGTCGTCCAGCGCGGCGGCGACCTCGGCGCGGCGCTTCGGCGACAGATGGTGCAGCACGTTCGCCAGATCGGCGGGGCGCATCCGCTCGAAGGTGGCGACGAGACTCTCCGCGCCCTGCCCGTGCTCCTCCAGCGAGAAGCCGGTGACGGCCGACCACTCGACGGTCAGCGCCTCCCCTTTGCGGCGCAGCGCCCCGCCCCTTCCCTTGCGTACGAAGACCTTGTCGATCTCCCAGTCGCGGCGGGCGGGCAGCTGCTGGATCGAGACGTCCAGCACGGTGACCTCCTCGCCCGTCTCCACCAGCCGCACCCGTCGGTCCAGCAGCTCGCCGAGGACGAGCCGCTCGGTCGGCCGCTGTTCAAAGCGCCGCATGTTGACCACGCCGGTGGTGATCACCTGTCCTGACTCCACGCCCGTCACCCGGGTCATGGGAAGGAAGATCCGGCGGCGGCTGACCACCTCGACGACCATGCCGAGCAGCCGGGGCGGACGGCGGCCCACGCGCAGCATCGCCACCAGATCGCGGACGCGTCCGACCTGGTCGCCGTTGGGGTCGAAGACGGCGACGCCGGCGAGGTGGGAGACGAAGACGCGGGGGGCGCCTGAGGCCATGCGATGCGCCTCCTCTTCACTGCGGAATGCCGCGTTCCAGGCCTTTCAGGCTAGTCCGTTCCGTTCTGTGCCGCCCTGATGAAGCGCCCGTACGGAACTCGCACGAACCTCTTACGCCTGACTGCGGAGGGGTGAATACCGCACAGGTACGCTGCCGACTGCCACCACCACCGCGTAAGAGAGGCAGTGCGCCTGTGACTCCCCTCCCCCCCGCTGCGCGAAGGCGAAGAGCTGCGCTCTCCCTGGCGTTGTGCGCCGGGCTGACCGCATCGCTCACGGCCTGCGGCGGCAGCGAGGATCCGGACGCGGGGACCAACGGCGTGGGCAAGCTCTCCGCGGCCGAGATCGAGACGAAGGCGAAGGCGGCGGCGGACGCGGCGCCGTCGGTGCGGCTGTCGGGAACGCTGGTGACCGAGGGCACGACGTACAAGCTGAACATGCGTCTGAAGCAGGACGGCGGCAGCGGGTCCGTCACCGCGAAGGACACCACCTTCGAGCTGCTGCGGATCGGCGACGCGCTCTACCTCAGGGCGGACGCCGGCTTCTGGGCCCATACGGACGCCAAGGGCGCCGAGAAGCCGAGCAAAGCGGACCTGGAGGCAGCGGAGAAGCTCAACGGCAAGTATGTGAAGGTCCCCAAGGGCGACCCCGCGTACGAGCAGTTCCGCGGCTTCACCGACATGGACCTGCTGCTGGACGGGCTGCTCGGCATGCACGGCGAGCTGGTCAAGGGCGACCGCACGAAGGTGGGCGGCGTCCGCGCCATCAAGGTCACCGGCAGCAAGGGCGGCGGCAACGTCCTCGACGTCTCCCTCGAGGGCACGCCCTACCCCCTCCAGTTCACCCGCGCGGGTGGGACGGGGGTGCTGACCCTGGGGGACTGGGGCGAGGACTTCGCCCTGAAGGAGCCGCCGAAGGAGGAGACGGTGGACTACGGGGGCCAGCTCCCCAAGACGAGCGACGACTAGGCCACCCAGCTGTAGCGCCGCTCCGGGCGGCCGGCCTGCCCGTAGCGCAGCGACACCTCCGCCTGGCCCGTGCCGCTGAAGTGCTCCAGGTAGCGGCGGGCGCTGACCCGCGAGACCCCCAGCCGGGCCGCGCACTCGGCCGAGGAGAGGCTGCCGTCGGCCGCGCGCAGCTCGCGTTCGATCAGCTCGGCGGTCTCCACGCTCATGCCCTTGGGCAAGGAGGCCGCTGCGGCGGCCGGGGCCGCGCCCCGTGCCAGGGCCCGGTCCACGTCGGACTGGCCGCTGACGACCGCCGCGTAGAGGTTGCCGCGCCGGGCCGCGTACTGCTCGAGGCGTGCCCTGAGGTCCTCCGCGTCGAAGGGCTTCAGCAGGTAGTCGACGACGCCCTGGCGCACGGCGCCCCGGACCGCCTCCGATTCGCGTGCCGCGCTGATCACCATGACGTCGCAGTCGTGCCCGGCGGTTCGCAGCCGGGGGATGATCTCCAGGCCGAACATGTCGGGCAGGTAGAGGTCGAGAAGCACCAGGTCGGGCTGGAGCTCGGCGACCGCGGTGAGCGCCTGCTCGCCGCAGTTCGCTGTGCCGACCACCCGGAACCTGGCGACGTCATTGACGAATCCGCGGTGGATCCGCGCCACCATGAAGTCGTCCTCCACGATCATCACATCGATCATCGGACTGTCTCCGTCACTCGGTCGGCCGGTCGGCCGACGGACATCCGGGCGGTGAACATGGCGCCCGCCTGCGTGTTGGCCACTGACACCTCACCGCCCCGGCGTTTGCACACCAGACGCGTGAGCGCCAGGCCGATCCCCCGGTCGCCGCCCTGCGCGGCCTTGGTGGTGAATCCGTGCAGGAACACCTCCTGCGCCAGCTCGGGAGCCACGCCCGGCCCCGAGTCCCGTACGACGATCTCCACGCTGGAGGCGTCTTGGCGCAGTTCGACTTCCACCCACGCGTCTTCCACCCATGCGTCATGGCCGGGGACACCCGCCGCGGCCGCGTCGACCGCGTTGTCCACGAGGTTGCCGAGCACGGTCGCCACATCCGCGGAGTCGGTCGGCTCCAGCTGCTCCAGGGCGGTCCGCTCGGAGATCTTCAGCCGCACCTTGCGTTCCGACGCAAGCGCCGACTTGGCCATGAGCAGCGCGGCGATCGCCCGGTCGCGGACCCGGCTGGTGAGGGTCAGATCGAGCGACTCACGGTGTTTGCGCAGGGCGCGGACGTACTTCACGACCTCGTCGTGCTCGCCGATCTGGATGAGCCCGGAGATGGTGTGCAGCTGGTTGGAGAACTCGTGCGCCTGGGCGCGCAGCAGCTCGGCAGTGCTGCGGAAGGAGCCCAACTCCCTTTCCAACTGCGCGAGTTCGGTGCGGTCGCGCAGGGTGGTCACCGAGCCGAGGCGGCGGCCGTCCTTGGTGACGTCCATCCGGTTCATCACCAGGACGCGGCCCCGCCGTACGACGACCTCGTCGCGCCGTTCGGCACCGGCCTCGTCCTGATGATCCCGCGCACCGCCGGCCAGGACGTCGTACAGCCGCCCCTCGATCCCCAGATCGGCCAGACTTGTCCCGACGCAGTTCTCGGGCAGGTCCAGCAGCCGGCGGCCGACCGCGTTCACCAGCGTCAGCCGCTGCTGCGGGTCGAGGGCCACCACGCCCTCGGCGATCCCGAACAGCATCGCCTCCCGGTGCTCGGCGAGCCCGGCGATCTCGCGCGGCTCCATGCCGAAGGTCTGCCGCTTGATCCGGCGGGCCAGCAGCCAGGAGCCGGCCACCCCGAGGACGCTGGCGACGCCGAGGTAGACCAGCAGATAGGACGAGGCGCCCACCAGCCGCTGCCAGACCGACGGCGAGGCCCGCCCGATCATCACCGTGCCGAGGTGCTCCCCGACGTTCTCGCCGTGCGCTCGGAGCACCGGGGCCTGGGCCACCAGCTCGGTGACGCCGTTCACCGGCAGCTCCCCGGACCAGCCGCGGCCCCCGGCGGCGTCCTTGCCGGAGACCGGCAGCCGCGTCCCGAGGAGGGTGGGGTTGGTGGAGGCCACGATGGCGCCGTCGGTCCTGGCGACCGTGGCCGAGGTGACCCCGGACCTGTTCAGCGTGGACTGGAGCAGCGGGGCGAGCATCTCGGCGGGGGCGGGCCGCGCCAGCTGGGTGCGCACCAGCGGGTTGCCCGCCGTCTCCTCGGCGAGCGCCGTCACCCGGCGCCCCTCGACGCGGTCGAAGGTCGCCTTGGACTGCGCGAGCGAGACCGCGGCGACGGCGGCCAGCACGATCACGACAATGGCGAGCTGCCATCTCAGCAGCTCACCGGCGAGTGTATGGCGTCGCCGTCTTCGGGACGGCGACCGTGACGTTATGACCACTATGAACTCAACCTTCAATGGTCACACAACCGAGATGGGGTGTCTCAGGAACCGCACAATCATGGCGTCGGATCGGCCCAAGCGAAAGAGATGAGCCATGAGAACTCGACGAGCCGCACTTGTCGGAGCTCTTGCAGCCGCGTCCATGCTCGCGGTCAGCGCCTGTGGCGCCACCGCCGACAAGGAGGAGTCCGGGAGCGGAAGCGGGTCCTCGAAGCCCGCCACCGGCCTGAGACTCATGGTCCCCAACACCCCGGGCAGCGGCTACGACCTCACCGCCCGCACCGTCTCCCAGGTCATGCAGGACACCAAGGTCGCCTCCGGCGTCCAGGTCTTCAACCTGCCCGGGGCGAGCGGCACGGTGGGCCTGCAGCGCCTGGTGAACGAAAAGGGCAACGGCAAGATGGCCATGCAGATGGGCCTGGGCGTCGTCGGAGCCTCGTACACGCAGAAGTCCAAGGCGACGCTGACCGACAGCACGCCGCTCGCCAAGCTGATCGAGGAGGCAGGCGCGATCGTCGTGCCGAAGGACTCCCCGTACAAGTCCATGGACGACCTCGTCACCGCCTGGAAGAAGAACCCGAAGAAGTTCGCGGTGGGCGGCGGCTCGTCGCCGGGCGGCCCCGACCATCTGCTGCCGATGCAGCTGGCGAAGGCGGTCGGCATCAAGCCGACGGACGTCAACTACGTCTCCTACGACGGTGGCGGCGAGCTGCTCCCGGCCATCCTCGGCAACAAGATTGCCTTCGGGGCGAGCGGCTTTGGTGAGTTCCTCGACCAGGTCGAGGCGGGCCAGGTGCGTGTCCTCGCGGTCAGCAGCGAGAAGCCGATCGAGGCGCTGAAGGACGTGCCCACCCTCAAGGGCGAGGGCATCGACCTGGTCTTCACCAACTGGCGCGGCATCGTCGCCCCGCCTGGCATCACCGACGAGCAGAAGCAGACCTGGGTCGACGCGCTGACCAAGATGCACGACTCGGACGCGTGGAAGGCGCAGCTGGAGAAGAACGGCTGGGTCGACGCCTTCGCCACCGGTGACGAGTTCGGCGCCTACATGACCGAGCAGGACAAGGCGGTCGCCGACCTGCTGGCCGAACTCGGGCTGGCATGAGCTTGCGGGTGAATCCGGTGAAGGACCGGACTGTGGGGGACACCCCTGGGTCCCGTCAGGGCGGGGACCGCGCGCAGTACGGCGTGTGCGTGTTCCTCGCCCTGCTGGGCACCGCCGTGATCGTGGACGCCCTCGGCATCCCGCACATCACCAGCGGCACCGACCCCGTCGGCCCGCGCGCGGTGCCGCTGATCCTGGGCGCGCTGCTGCTGGTGCTCGTGGTGTTCTACGCCGTGGATGTGGCCCGGGGCGGCCGCGGTGAGCCGGAGGCCGGCGAGGACGTCGACCTGTCCCAGGGCAGCGACTGGCGCACGGTGCTGCTGCTGGTCGGCGTGTTCCTGGCGAACGCGCTGCTCATCGAGCGCCTCGGCTGGGTGATCAGCGGCGGTCTGCTCTTCTGGGGCGCCGCGTTCGCGCTCGGCAACCGCCACTACATCCGCAACCTCCTGATCGCGGCGACGCTGTCCCTGACGACGTTCTACGCGTTCGCGATCGGCCTCGGCGTGAACCTCCCCGCCGGTGTCCTGCAAGGAATCCTGTGAGGCCTGGGCGATGGACAACCTGAACAACCTCATGCAGGGCTTCGTGGACGTCATGGACCCGATGAACCTGCTCCTCGCCCTGATCGGCGTCCTCGTCGGCACCGCAGTGGGCGTGCTGCCGGGCATCGGCCCGGCGATGACGGTGGCGCTGCTGCTGCCGATCACGTACGGCATGGAGCCGGTGCAGGCGTTCATCATGTTCGCCGGCATCTTCTACGGCGGCATGTACGGCGGCTCGACGACGTCGATCCTGCTGAACACCCCCGGCGAGTCCTCGTCCGTGGTCACCGCCATCGAGGGCAACAAGATGGCGAAGGCGGGCCGCGCGGCCCAGGCCCTGGCCACGGCCGCCATCGGCTCCTTCGTGGCGGGCACGATCGGCACGCTGCTGCTGGTCCTGGTCACGCCGTTCGTGGTGGACCTGGCGGTCAGCCTGGGCGCGCCCGACTACTTCGCCCTGATGCTGCTGGCGTTCATAGCGGTGACGTCGGTGCTGGGCTCGTCCCGAATCCGAGGCTTCGTGTCCCTGCTCCTGGGCCTGACGATCGGCCTGGTCGGCATCGACTCGGTGTCGGGCCAGCAGCGGCTCACCCTGGGCATACCGCAGCTCGCCGACGGCATCGACGTCGTCGTGGTCGCGGTCGGCATCTTCGCCGTCGGCGAGGCGCTGTGGGTGGCCGCGCATCTGCGCCGCCGGCCGGCCGAGGTGATCCCGGTGGGCCGCCCGTGGATGGGCCGGAGTGACTGGAAGCGGTCCTGGATGCCCTGGCTGCGCGGAACGGCGTACGGCTTCCCGTTCGGCGCGCTGCCGGCCGGCGGCGCGGAGATCCCGACGTTCCTGTCGTACGCCACGGAGAAGCGGCTGACCAAGCACCCCGAGGAGTTCGGCAAGGGCGCCATCGAGGGCGTGGCGGGCCCAGAGGCCGCGAACAACGCGTCGGCGGCGGGCACCCTGGTGCCGATGCTGGCGATCGGCCTCCCGACCAACGCCACGGCGGCCGTGATGCTGGCGGCCTTCCAGTCGTACGGCATCCAGCCCGGCCCCCTGCTCTTCGAGCGCGAGGCGAGCCTGGTCTGGGTCCTGATCGCGAGCCTGTTCATCGGCAACCTGCTGCTGTTGCTGCTGAACCTCCCGCTGGCCCCGGCCTGGGCGAAGCTGCTCCAGATCCCGAGGCCGTATCTGTACGCGGGGATCCTGTTCTTCGCGTCGATGGGCGCCTACGCCGTAGGCGCCCAGCCCCTGGACCTGTTCCTCCTGCTCACCCTGGGCCTGCTCGGCTTCGCCATGCGCCGCTTCGGGCTGCCGGTCCTGCCGCTGATCGTCGGCGTGATCCTGGGCCCGCGCGCGGAGCTGCAGGGCCGGCGCTCCCTCCAGCTGTCCGGCGGTGAGCTGTCGGGGCTGCTGGGCGGTCCGGTGTCGTACACGGTCTACACGGCGGTCGCGCTGGTCCTGGTGTGGCCGCTGATCCGTCGCTTCGTCCTAAGCCCTCTGCGCGCGCGAAACGCCGCCGCCTGAGACATCTGGAGTCCGAGATGACCATCCTGGTCGGCTACGTCCCCTCGCCCGAGGGGGAGGCGGCCCTGCGCGCGGCGATCGGCGAGGCCCGCCGCCGTGAGGAGAAACTGCTGGTGGTGAATACCACCCGGGGCGACGCGTATATGGACCCGCGCTTCGCCCGGGAACCCGACCTGACCCATGTACGCGAGGATCTCGCGGCGCTGGGCGTTGACTTCGACATCCGCCAGGTCCTCGGCGCCCGGGACGCCGGCGAGGAGATCATCGACCTGGCGGAGCGGCTGGACGCCTCCCTGGTGGTGATCGGCCTGCGTCGGCGCAGTGCGGTCGGCAAGCTGATCATGGGCTCGGCGGCCCAGCAGATCCTGCTGGGCGTGGGCTGTCCGGTGCTCGCCGTGAAGGCGGAGGGCTGACGATGCTGCTGCGTACCTTCGGCTGGTCGTTCGCCGTCACCGCGGCCGGCCTGGCCTTCGCCGCGTGGCAGTGGGGCTGGGAGGCCTTCGGGATCGTCCTGATCCTCTCCATCCTGGAGATCTCCCTGTCCTTCGACAACGCGGTCGTCAACGCCGGGATCCTGAAGAAGATGAACGCCTTCTGGCAGCGCGTCTTCCTCACCCTGGGCATCCTGATAGCGGTGTTCGGCATGCGGCTGGTCTTCCCGGTGGTGATCGTCGCCATCAGCGCCAAGGTCGGCCCCGTCGAGGCGGTCCAGCTCGCCCTCGACGACCCCGACCGCTACCAGGACCTGGTCACCGACGCCCACCCCGCGATCGCTGCCTTCGGAGGCATGTTCCTGCTGATGATCTTCCTGGACTTCATCCTGGAGGACCGCGACATCAGGTGGCTGGCTTGGCTGGAGCGCCCGCTGGCCAGGCTCGGCAAGATCGACATGCTGGGGGTCTGCCTTGCGCTCATCGCCCTGCTGGCGACCGCGATGACCTTCGCCACCCACGCCCACGTCAGCACCGGCAACGCGGACAAGACCGCCACCGTGCTGCTCTCGGGAGTCGCCGGCCTCATCACCTACCTCGTGGTCGGCGGCCTGTCGGCCCACTTCGAGGACAGGCTCGAGGAAGAGGAGGAACACGAGCACGAGGAGGAGAAGGCCCGGGCGCAGGGCGAGCCGGTCTCCGCGGTCGCCCTCGCCGGAAAGGCCGCGTTCTTCCTCTTCCTCTACCTCGAGGTCCTGGACGCCTCGTTCTCCTTCGACGGAGTGATCGGCGCCTTCGCCATCACCAACCACATCTTCTGGATGGCCCTCGGCCTGGGCGTCGGCGCGATGTACGTCCGCTCGCTCACGGTCTACCTGGTCCGCCAGGGCACCCTCGACGACTACGTCTACCTGGAGCACGGCGCGCACTACGCGATCGGCGCCCTCGCCGCGATCCTGCTGATCACCATCCAGCACCAGATCAGCGAGATCATCACAGGTCTGATCGGCGTCGTCCTGATCGCCGCTTCCTTCCTCGCCTCGGTCCGCCGCAACAAGGCGCTGGAGGCGTCGGGGGCGGATGAGGTGACGCCGGACGACAAGGCGGAGGTGCCGTCAGGGGTGTGAGCGGCGCGCTGTGACCGTCAGCTGCGGGTGACGTTGGCGGTGAGCAGTCGGAGCAGCTGCTTGGCGGTGGCGTGCTGCTCCGCGGTCAGTCCCATGGCCTCACCGATGGAGAGGGGGACATCGCGGGCTTTGTCTCGCAGTTCCGCGCCGGCGTCGGTGAGGCGCAGGGTGACGGAGCGTTCGTCGTCGGCGCGTCGTTGGCGGTGGACCAGCCCGCTCGCTTCGAGGCGCTTGAGGAGCGGCGAGAGAGTGCTGGACTCCAGTTGGAGTGCGGCGCCGAGCTCTCGTACGGTCATGCCGTCGCGTTCCCAGAGCAGCAGCATCACCAGGTACTGCGGGTAAGTCAGACCGAGTGCGTCCAGCAGCGGCCGGTACCGGGCGGTGACGGCCCGTGACGCGGCGTAAAGGGCGAAGCACAGCTGATCGTGGAGCAGTAGCGAGCCCTGGCCTTCCGTACGGGGGGCGACCTGGTCCATTGCTTCACTCCTCACACGCACCGACCGGTGGAACCTCAGTGTAGTGCTTCTGAGCGCGCGACCAAGTAGCGCCATATTTAGTTGTGCACGACTTAATCGGGCGCTACATTAATAAGCGTGCCCGGCCCTCGGTGCTCCGGCCGGGTGCGGTGCCGGGACCAACCTGATGGCAGCCACACAGTGCCCGGCTCGACTTCTCATACACGTCGCGCATCCATACGGCTCTACTTACAGACGGAGGCACAGACATGGGATTCGTCACCACCAACGACGGCGTCCAGATCTTCTACAAGGACTGGGGACCGCGCCACGGCCGCCCGGTCGTCTTCAGCCACGGCTGGCCGCTGCACAGTGACAGCTGGGAGGCGCAGATGCTGCATCTGGCCGAGCACGGCTACCGGGTGATCGCGCACGACCGCCGCGGTCACGGCCGCTCCACCCAGACCTGGGACGGCAACGACATGGACCACTACGCCGATGACCTCGCCGCGGTCGTAGACGAACTGGACCTGCACGACGCCGCACTGTTCGGCTTCTCCACCGGCGGTGGCGAAGTGGCCCGCTACATCGGCCGGCACGGCACCCGCCGAGTCGCACAGGCGGGTCTGATCTCGGCCGTGCCGCCGCTGATGCTCAAGGGACCGACCAACCCCGACGGCGTGCCGATGGAGGTGTTCGACGGGCTGCGCGCAGGGTCGGCCGCCGACCGGTCGCAGCTCTACAAGGACCTGGCCGCCGGACCGTTCTTCGGCTTCAACCGGCCGGGCGCGAAGGTGTCACAAGGTATGCAGGACGCGTTCTGGCTGGCCGGCATGGCAGCCGGTCACAAGGCGGCCTACGACTGCATCGAAGCCTTCTCCGAGACCGATCTGACCGAGGACCTCAAGCGCTTCGACGTGCCCACTCTGGTAGTCCACGGCGACGACGACCAGGTCGTGCCGATCGACGCCTCCGGGCGGGCATCGGCCGCGATCGTCAGGGACGCCACCCTCAGGGTCTACCCCGGTGCCCCGCACGGGATCACCGACACCCACAAGGAGCAGCTCAACGCCGACCTTCTCGACTTCACCAACGCGTACAAGCGCTGAACCACGCCGGCGGTGGGCCCCCGGCCCGCCGCCGGTGAGTCTGCCGCACGAGCGGCGTTGCCGCCCAGCGCTACGGCGGGCATCCCGCACTCGTACTCGTACGTGACCTGTACCAGGGACAACGCCATCCCCCTGGCGCTGCAACACCGCTTCATCTCGAACCCGTACACCACTTCCCTGGACGCAGCCGCCTCGCCGGCTGGGTGCGGGCCCAGAGGTCACCTCCCCGGCCGGGGTGCGGGGGTCCAGAAATCCAGCCCCGCCTGGGGGTGCCTCTGGGGGTACCCCCGGACGGAGTCTGGGGGAGGTATGGGGGAGATTGAGGCGCGGGGACTGGGGCGGAGCCCCGGTCAAGGCGCGCCCGCCGCAGGCGTCAGGCCTTCCGGCGCTTGAAGAGCAGGCGGGGAAGCGCCGCCGGAACCGGCCGACGGGTGACGGCGTCCGACGGCAACGGCGCCGCCGCCAGCGAGTCCGCCGGCAGCTCCGTGCTCACGTCCCGCGGCTCCAGCCGCAGCACCCGGCACTCCCGCCCCCACCGCTCCGGCATCCGCTCCGCGTCCGGCGCGTTCAGTCGCTTGCCCTTCAGCTCGGCGACCGCCGCCTCCCACGCCTCGGAGCCAGGCGCGAGCTCGCGCACCTCGGCCGTCCAGGCCACCAGCCGGCCGCCCTTGTCCTTGCTGCGCACAGTCACCTCGGCGCGGGCGCCGTCCGTGAGCCCGGGGAGGGGCTGCTCGCCGGGGCCGTCGCCGACGACATACGCGGCGCCCTCGTGCCACACATGCCACAGCGCGCGCGGGGGGCCGTCGCCGCGCACCCAGATCAGGCCCGACTTCTTGGCGGCTTCCTCGACGAGCGCCTGGCCGAGCAGCTTCTCTGTCATACCTGGCAGCCTAGACGATTGAGATCGAGCAAAGGGGGGCCTTGCATTCCCCGCCCCGCCGTGAGGCGAGGCGGGCGGTCAGGCCGGGATTGTCAGTCGCACTCATGCCGTATATCCGTCTGCCGCTCACCGACCGCGCCGGCCTGCTCAGGCTGCGACGGGGAGGTCCGCCCGCCGGCTCGTCATCTGCGGCCTGATGACGGTCAGGGCTATTCGGCGCTGGCGAGGACGTCGGTCAGCGCGGCGACAGCGTCGTGGGCGTCGGGGCCGGTGGCCCGTACGGTCACCGTGCTTCCGGCCGTGGCCCCCAGGCCCATGACGCCGAGGACACCGGTGGGATTGATCGTTTTGCCGTTGTAGTCCAGCTCGATGGTGCTGGAGAACTGACCCGCTGCGCGGGCGAGCTGCCCGGCGGGGCGGGCGTGGAGGTTCGCGGGAAGCACCACGGCTGCTTCGTGGCCGGTGGCGGCGGGGGAGGTGTCAGAGCTTGCGGACATGGCGGGCCTCTTCAGCGGACTTGACGACGGTGTGCAGATCGGCACCGGACGCGGCGGCGACCACCGCGGCGACGGCGCCCTCGACAAAGGGAGCGTCGACGATGACGGCGTCCGGGCGGGGGTGGTCGTCCAGGACGGTGCGGGCGGTCAGAACGGAACTGCCGAGGTCGGGAAGGACCAGCACCCCGGCACCCCGGTCCGCGTCCTTGATCGCGTTGAGCACGAGGCCGTAGCTGGTGCCGATCCCGCCGTCGTCGGTTCCGGCCGCGGTGACGACGGGAACGGCGGCGGAGCCGATCTGCTCCACCAGCAGGCGCAGACCTGCAGCGAGCTGGGCGCTGTGGGACACGAGTACGATGCCGACGGGTGTGCTCATGAACAGTCACATTAAATCCCGGAATGCTGTTCGGCAATACTGAATCGGAGATCTCGATGGTCCAGTCCGTGCACAGGGCAGTGCAGATCTTGCGGGAACTCGCCTCCGGCGGTCCCCGGCTGGGCGTGACCGAGCTGGCTGACCGGCTGGGCGTCGCAAAGCCCACGGTGCACGCACTGCTGCGCACGCTGGAGATCGAGGGCCTGGTCGGACAGGACCGGGACAGCTCGAAGTACCAGCTGGGGCCGAACCTGGTGCAGCTGGGCAACGCCTATCTGGATACGCATGAGTTGCGGACGCGGTCGTTGACCTGGTCGGACGCTCTGGCCAACCGCACCAAGGAGGCCGTGTGGGTGGGCGTCCTCACGGGCGACCACGTGCTGATCGTCCACCATGCGTTCCGCCCCGAGGGTGCGGTGCAGATTCTCGAGGTGGGCGCGAGCATCCCGTGGAACACATGCGCCCTGGGCAAGGCCGTCGTGGCGTCGTCGCCGCCGGATGTGCGCGAGCGCCTGCTCGCCGGAGAGCTGGCGGTGCTCACCGGCGCCAGCATGACCGACCGGAAGGCGCTGGCAGACCAACTGGAGGAGGTCCTGAAGGCTGGTTACGCGCTGGAGGACCAGGAGTCGGCCATCGGGGATGCGGGCATCGCCTCGCCGGTCTTCGACCGTTCCGGGGAGGTGGCGGGCGCCATCGGCATCGTCGGCCCGGTGGAGCGCATGCTGGGTGAGTCGACGCGCCGGGAACTCGCCGTGGCCGTGCGGGAAACCGCCCGCAATCTCTCCCGCGACCTGGGGGCCCCGCGCCGGGCCGCCTACGCCCCCGGCGCCTGAGACGCACAGCCCGGCATCGCGGCCTCGCCCGGCACAGCACTGCGGCCGACCGGGTGCTGAGCCTCTTGACAAGCGTGAAACATGGGCTTAGCTTCCGGAACATTGTTCATCAATGATGAACAATGCCGGAGAGGGTGGTCCGTCGGGTTCCCACAGGGCCGCCGGTTTCCGCCCAAAACAGAAGGACCCTGCGCTGCTTTCCCGTCCACAGCCCGCATCACGCGGAGGAGGTGAAGCGTCCGTGCCGGCGTCGGCGCCGGAACTATGCGACCCGTCCGGACATGGCGGGTGTCTCCACCACGGTGTGCAGGGCGGATGCCGACATGCTGTCCCTGTGGGACGCACCCGTGAACACCTCCGCCCTGCGACGGGGCCGCCTGAACCGGGTCGGGGGCGGGGCTGTGCATCGGGCGCGGCCCTCCAGAGGCAGTCGTGTGAACTGCGCCCCGCCCCCGGCTCTTCCAACCACCGACCCCGTATGCACCGATCATCGAACGGAGACCCCCATGGACATCGACCTCGCCCGTGCGTGGGTGAAGGCCATTGCCGTCGCCGTGGATCAGCACAAGGATCACCTCACCCAGCTCGACTCGGCCATCGGCGACGCCGACCACGGCGTCAACATGCACCGCGGCTTCTCCGCCGTCACCACGGCTCTGGAAGGCGTCGAGCCGGACACGGTCGGAGCCGTTTTCATCAAGACCGGCACCACCCTCATCTCCACCATCGGGGGCGCCTCGGGACCGCTGTACGGGGGCGCCTTCCGCGCATTGGGCAAGGCCCTGGACACTCCTGCCGCCGAACCGCTCGCGTTCGCCGGGGCACTCGCCGCCGGTCTGGAAAGCATCCAGAAGCTGGGCACGGCCGTCCCGGGCGACAAGACGATGATCGACGCGTATGCGCCCGCGGTGGCTGCCTTCGAGGAGCAGATCCGTCAGGGAGCCGGCTTCGCCGCCGCGGCAGCGGCTGCCGCCGACGCCGCCGAGGAGGGCATGCGCGCCACCACGCCCCTGCAGGCACGCAAGGGCAGAGCCTCCTACCTCGGGGCGCGCAGCGTCGGCCACCAGGACCCGGGGGCCACCTCGACGGCCCTGATCTTCCGTGCCCTCGCCGACACAGCGGCCCATGCGTGACCGACCGCTCCACCCGCACCAAGCGTCAACCGGCTCCTGGTATCGGCCTGGGATGACCCGTTTCCGCCCGGCGCTTGCTGCGGCCCACTGTCACAAGAACTGCCACGGAGGTTTCCTCGCATGAGTCTGACACTCCGGGCGGCCTCGCCCCTGCGGATCGGTCTGGGGCTGGCGGCCGTCGGCCGACCCGGCTACATCACGCTGGGTCGGGACACGGATCTGCCCGCCGTCCGCTCGGCCGAAGCCCTCAGACAGCGGGCCTTCGCCCTGATGGACGCGGCCTATGCCCAGGGGGTGCGCTACTTCGATGCCGCCCGCTCCTACGGGCTGGCGGAAACGTATCTCGCCCAGTGGCTTCAGGCCCGTCCCGACGGCACGGACATCGTGGTGGGCAGCAAGTGGGGCTACACCTACACCGCCGACTGGAGCACCCAGGCAGACGTCCACGAGGTCAAGGACCACAGCACGGCCGCGTACGACCGGCAAGTCGCCGAGACCCGCGCCCTGCTGGGAGACCGGCTCAATCTGTACCAGACTCACTCCGTCACACCGGACAGCCCCGCACTGAGCGACACCGCCCTGCATGAGCGGCTCGCACGACTGGCGGAAGAGGGCGTGACCGTCGGCCTGTCCACCAGCGGCCCGAACCAGGCGGACACCATCCGCGCAGCACTGTCGGTTACGGTGAGCGGAAGGCCGCTGTTCCGCAGCGTCCAGACCACCTACAACCTGCTGGAGCGCTCCGCAGGTGAGGCGCTGGCCGAAGCACACGACGCCGGCTGCGCGGTGATCGTCAAAGAGGCCCTGGCCAACGGCCGCCTGGCCGACCCCCATGTTGTGGCACCCGAGATGAGCGCTCTGCGGGAGATCGCCCAGCAGACCGGTGCCTCGTGCGATGCCGTCGCCCTCGCCGCCGTCGCCGCCGAGCCCTGGGCCGACGTCGTGCTCTCCGGAGCCGCCACGGTCGACCAGCTCACCAGCAACCTCGCGGCAGCGCGCGTCAAGTTCCAGCCCACCCAGCTTCAGCGGCTCACCGAGCTGGCCGAACCCGCCGGCGCCTACTGGACGCACCGATCACAGCTGGCCTGGGCGTGAGCCGCACCGCCAGCCCCTCCATCTGACCTCAACACCCCGCCGTTTTGGGCCCCGGCGGTCACGCCGCCCGTCAGCCCTGGCGAGATCTGGCGCCACTGGGCCGTGGCGCGAGCCTGCGCCGGGGCGGAGCTCCGGCGCAGGCGATGGCAGGCGTCATGGCAGCGACGGCATGCACGTTTGCTGCACGAGCTGCCAGACCTCTTCGGGACTTTCGCGGGTAAGGGCGATGGCGGCAAGAGACGAGCAGGCGTCGTAGCGCAGGCGGCGGATGCGAGCGCGGACTTCGTCGAGCGCGGAGGGGGCTGCGGAGAGGATGTCGACGCCCAGACCGATGAGCAGGGGGGTGACGAGTGGGTGGGCGGCGGCGTCACCGCAGACGGAGACCTGACGGTGGTGGCGGTGTGCGGCGGTGACGACCTCGGCGATGGCGTTGAGGACGGCAGGGTGCGCGGCCATGGCCGGGGTGGCGGCGGGGTCGCGGCGGTCGATGCCCAGGATCTGGCTGGTGAGGTCGTTGCTGCCGATCGAGAAGAAGGCCGCTTCGCGGGCGAGTTCATCAGCCGCGGCGACGGCTTCGGGCAGTTCGACCATGATGCCCAGCGGGGGTACGCCGACGCCGAGTTCGACGGCCGCAGCATCGAGAAGGGCGCGGCAGGCGCGCAGTTCATCGACGCTCGCGACCATGGGGATCATGATGCGCAGGTCGGTGTCGGCTCCGGCGCTGAGCAGACTGCGGAACTGGTCTGCGAAGGCGTCGGGTTGGGCGAGCATCAGCGGCAGGCCGCGGCCGAGCCGCTCGCCCTCAAGGCCCTTGGCGAGGAACGGCGGCAGTTTGTCGTCGGCGAAGTCGAGGGTCCGGGCGGTGACGGTCTGCCCGGCGAGGGCGCGCAGCACCGGGACGAGGGCGGCCGCGTGCTGGTTGCGGGTGGGCCAGGCGGCGCGGTTGAGAAAGGGCAGCTCGGTGCGGAGCAGGCCGACCCCGTCGGCACCGGCGGTCAGGACGGTCCGGGCCTCGGCTTGCGTGGCCACATTGGCCCGCAGAATGATGTCGTGCTCGTCCAGTGTCCGGGCCGGCAGGTGGCGCTCTTGTGCGAGCGCGAGCCTGCGGTGCCGCGCCGCGTCGACGGCCCGCAGAGCGGTGGCGCGTTCGTCGTCGCCGGGATGGACGACGGCGGTGGCCCGGTCGGTGTCGAGGAGGATTTCCTGACCGTCGGGCAGCTCCAGCAGCTGCGGGTCGACGGCGAGCAGGAGAGGGATGCCCTGGGAGCGGGCGACGATCGCAGCGTGGGAGTTCGGGCCACCGGTGACGGAGACGGCGCCGGTCACGGTCTGGCCCGGTTCCAGCAGGTCTGCCGCGCCGATCTCGTGGGCAACCAGGATCAGGGGCTGGTCGGGGGCGGGGCCCGTCTCGCCGTACAGGTGGGCCAGGACACGGCGGCCGACCTGGCGCACATCGGCCGCACGGTCGGCGAGTGTCGGGTCATCGAGGGCGGCGATGACTCCGGCGTAGGCGTCGATAGCCTGCCGCACGGCGACGGCCACCGGCTGGCCGCCGTGCGCTCGCTTGATGGCCTGGTCGCGCAGATCCGCATCCTGCGCGATGTAGCCGTTGACCTCCATGATGTCGGCCTGTTCGTCCTTGCCCTGTTCGCGCAGCGAGGCGGACAGCTCGAGCAGGCGGGAGGCGACGGCGTCGAAAGCGTCGGTGATCTGCTGTGCGCCGTCGCCGTTGGTGCGCTGCGGCAGCGAGCTGCGGGTGGCGGGCCGGTCGGTCCGGAGCAGGAAGCCCAACGCGGTGCCGGCTGCGGCGGTGCGCCCTTCATAGGTGAGGCGGTCTGTCATCGGGCCACCGCCGTCTCGGCCAGGGCACGGAAGATCAGGGCGGTGGAGGCGGCGCCGGGATCCTGGTGGCCGACGCTGCGGGCGCCGAGGTAGGAGGCGCGTCCCTTGCGGGCCTGCAGCGGGGTGGTGGCGCGCATGCCGTCCTCTGCGGCGTCCGCTGCGGCAAGGGCGGCCGCGGCGAGGTCGGCTCCGGCATCGGCCTGCTGCTGGAAGGAGGCCAGTGCGGGCGCGTAGGCGTCGATCATGGTCTTGTCACCCGGCGAGGCTGCGCCGAGCTTCTTGATGCTGTCCAGGCCGGCGGCGAGTGCGTGGGCGAATTCCCCCGGTGTGGCCTTGGGGGCATCCAGCATCTTGCCGATGGCGCGGAAGGCGCCACCGTACAGCGGGCCGGAGGCGCCGCCGACGCTGGAGATGAGGGTGGTGCCCGCCTTCACCAGCAGGGCGCCGACGGTGTCCGGCTCGACGCCTTCCAGAGCCGTGGTGACGGCGGAGAAGCCGCGGTGCATGTTGACGCCGTGGTCGGCGTCGCCGATGGCCGAGTCGAGCTGGGTGAGCTGGTCCTTGTGCTGATCCACGGCGGTGGCGATGGCCTGCACCCACGCGCGGGCGAGGTCGATGTCCACGGAATTCTCCGTTCGATGCGTGCGTAGCGGGTTCACGAGCAGATGAGCCGGGGGCCGGCCGCTTGATGCGGCAAGGGGTGCGGTCCGGGGAGAGCTGGCTGCGAGTGGCTCTGGCCCGGGCCCTTGAGGACACCGCGGCCGGCCCCCGGCTCGGTTCAGGCGCCCCAGCGCAGGGCGGGGGTGTTCACGGGCGCGTCCCACAGGGCGAGCATGTCGGCATCGGCCTTGCACACCGTGATGGAGACGCCCGCCATGTCCAGGCTGGTCACGTAGTTGCCTACCAGGCTTCGGGCGATGGTCACGTTCTTCGCGGCGAGCACCTGCGCCACCTCGTTGAACACCACGTACAGCTCGATGAGCGGGGTCGCGCCCAGGCCGTTGACCATGACGATGGCGTCGTCCCCGGCGGCCAGCGGCTGGTCGTCGAGGATCGCGTCCAGAGCAGTGGCCACGATCTCCTTGGCGGGGCGCAGCTTCTCCCTGCGGCGGCCGGGCTCGCCGTGGATGCCGACGCCGACCTCCATCTCGTGCTCGGACAGGTCGAAGCCGGGCTTGCCGGAGGCAGGCGTGGTACACGCGGTCAGGGCCACGGCGAAGGACCGGGAAGAGGCATTGACCCGCTTGGCCATCTCGGCGACGGCGGCGAGGTCGGCACCCTGCTCGGCGAGGGCCCCGGCGATCTTCTCGACGAAGACGGTGGCCCCGGTGCCGCGGCGGCCGGCGGTGTAGGTGGAGTCCCGGACGGCGACGTCGTCGTCGACCAGGACGGTCTCCACACTGAGGCCTTCCTCGGCGGCGAGTTCGGCCGCCATCTGGAAGTTGAGGACGTCACCGGTGTAGTTCTTCACGATGAACACCACGCCCGCGCCGCCGTCGACGGCCTGGGCCGCGGTGAGCATCTGGCCGGGGACGGGCGAGGTGAACACCTCGCCGGGGCAGGCCGCGTCCAGCATGCCCAGCCCCACGAAGCCGCCGTGCAGCGGCTCGTGCCCGGAACCGCCCCCGGACAGCAGGGCCACCTTGCCCGCTCTGGTGCCAGCCGTGCGGGTGATCACCTTGTTCTCCGTGTCGACGTTCAACCCCGAGTGGGCGGCGGCGACACCGGACAGGGCGTCGGCGAGGACCGCCTCGGGCGCGTTGATGAGCTTCTTCATGACAGGGCTCCTTCGGCCGTGGCGGGCTCAACCGCCGGGCTCTGGGCGGGGGTTGCGGCGATTGCCTTGTTGAGGGCGACGTAGAGGAGGCCGGCGACGACGGCGCCGATGACCTCGGCGGCCAGGTAGACCGGCAGCTGGTCCCAGTGGACCGTGCCCCCGAACAGCTCGCCTGTGATCATCGGGCCCAGTGTCCTGGCCGGGTTGATCGACGCCGCCGTGGCGGGTGCCACCGGGATGATGATCGCGAAGACGCCGAGGCCGATGGCCAGGCCCGCGAAGCCGCCGGGCGCGCGCCGGTCGATCGCGCCGAACACGATGAACGCGAGGAGGAACGTGCCGACCGCTTCGGCGAAGAAGGCCTGCCCGGCCCCTACACCGGTGCCGTAGGCGGCGATGCCGAGGCCGACGTCGACCGCCTCCTTTCCCAGGACCCCCACGATCGCGAGCGCGCCCAGCACCGCTCCAGCCACCTGGGCCGCGATGTAGCCGGGGACGTCCCGCCAGGGCATCTTCTTTGTGGCCGCGAGTGCCAGCGTGATGGCCGGGTTGATATGGCAGCCGGAGATGTGGCCGATCGCGTAGACCATCGCGATGACCGCGGTGGCGAACGCGAGCGAGATCATTCCCAGCTGCGCCATGGTGAACGGGGCATCGCCTGCGACGATGAGCGTCGCGGGGACCGAACCGACGCCGATGAACACCAGCACGGCGGTGCCCAGCATCTCGGCGAGGAGTTTCTGAGGGTAAGTGTTCTCTTCCATAGTTGGGCGCCCACGCCACATTGCATGGGGCGCTCACCTCCTCCGCATGAGCGGGTGTGAAGGGAGGGGGCCGCCAGGTGGTCAGGGTCGGGCAACCTGGCGGCCGGCTCATTGGGAACCGGAAAGCCAGCGGCATCCGGGCAAGCGATTCATCATGGATGAACTGTGTTCCGAGAAATTAAGTCCACGTTTCGTGGCTGTCAAGAGGCTCGTCGGCCGCCTTTGCTGGGCGGTCGACTGCAGGAAGGGCGATGTGCACCACCGGGACGCGACCGTCGGCGAGCACCGCCTGCTGCATCGAAAAAATTTACAGTGAGTTCCGTATTGATGAATGGCGTTCCGAGATTTAGCGTAGCCGTTCATGAACGCACCTGTTGGCATCGTCCTTGTGTCCCACAGCGCCGAGCTGGCCTCGGGTCTTCGCCTGCTGGTGGAGCAGATCGGCTCGGAGGACGTCCCCGTCGCCACCGCCGGAGGAACCGACGACGGCCGGATCGGCACCAGCTATGACCTGGTTCTCAACGCGATCAAGGACGCCGACCGCGGAGGTGGCGTCGTCGTCCTTCCCGACCTCGGCAGCTCCGTCCTGACCGCCCGCACCGTCCTGGAAGACCACCCCCGCCCCGACGTCACCCTCGTCGACGCGCCCTTCGTCGAAGGAGCCGTCGCAGCCGTCGTCACCGCCGCATCCGGCGGCGACCTCAAGACCGTCGTCGACGCCGCCAAGGAGGCCCGCAATGTCCACAAACTCTGACTCCACCGCCACGACCACGGCCGGTCACGAAAGTGACGTCGTCCTGCCCGCCAACCTGCACGCCCGCCCGGCAGGGCAGCTCGCCCGCGCCGCAGCCGAATTCGCCAGTACCGTGCAGCTCGAATACGCCGGCCGGACCGTCAACCCGGCCGGCGTCCTGGCGGTGATGGGCCTGGGCGCCACGGCCGGAAGCACCGTGACCGTGCGTGCCGACGGCCCTGACGCCGAACAGGCCGTCGCGGCACTGGCCGGCATCCTCGCCACGGCCGAATAACCCCGCCGCCCGGCCCCGAGAGCGCCGCCGCCTGCGGCGGTGCACTCAGCCGAACAGATGCACCATTGAGGTGTGGGATCACCGAAAACCGACAAGCCGCAAGCGCCCGGCGGCGAGACGGAAGGCTCTCGGTTCGACATCACCGATGCCGCAGTCGTGGTGGTGGACTCATACGGCCTGGTCCAGCACTGGAGCGGTGGTGCCGAGGCGCTGTTCGGCTACGCCATGACGGACGCGGTCGCACACCCGGTCACGGAAATCCTGGCGATCCCGTGGGACGAGCGCTGGGAGATGGCCGAACGGAGCCTGGCCGGACGAGGATGGACGGGCACGCTCACCGCGCACCATCGCGACGGCAGGCCCCTGCAGATCAGGGCGCAGGCCTGCCCGCTGGGCCCCGATCGCCAGGCGAGCTGGCTCATCGTGGCCGCAGACCTCGCCACCACTCAGGCGCGGGAGCGCGAGCATGCGATCCTGCGCGGACTGTTCACCCAGTCTCCGTTCGGGCTGGCTGTCGTGGACCCGCAACTCAGATTCGTCATGATCAACCCTGCGCTGGAACGCATGGAGGGTGTCCCCGCACGGCTGCGGCTGGGCCGCGCACTGAGCGACACCGTTCCCGAAGAGGCCGGTCCGATGACCGAAGCCCGCGCCCGGGAAGTAATGGAGACCGGTGAGCCACAGGTCGTCGTCTCCCACGCCGATCCCCCGGGCGCTTCTTCCTCCTATCCGCCGCACGTCCGCTCCCGCTCCTCCTTCAGGCTTCAGGACCCCGCCGGCCACACCCTGGGCATGGGCCAGGCGGTACTCGATGTCACCGGCTACTACCGTGCGCGACGGCACCTTGCCTTGATCAACGAGGCCGGCGTCCGCATCGGCAGCACGCTGGATCTGGACCGCACCGTCCAGGAACTCGCCGAGGTGCTGGTGCCGCAGGTCGCCGACTTCGTCGCCGTCGACCTGTCCGCGCCGTCATCCACGGTCACGAGCCCGATCCGGTCCTCATCGCCGGGTCCGCCGAACTGATCCGGCGCGCTCAGCAGTCCATCCGAGACGATCTCCCGGAATCTGTGGCGCCACTGGGGGCACGGGTCACCTACTCCGAGACATCGCCTCAGCACCGCTGCGTTGCCACCGGCCGTCCCGTGCTGGACCCCGTCGTGGACCTGTCCACCCCCTGGCTGTCCCAGGACGCGGCGCGCTCGGCCAAGCTGAGAGAAGTCGGCATCCACTCCCACCTGGTGGTCCCCCTGCGCGCCCGCGGCATCACCATGGGCGCGACCACCTTGGTGCGCTGGAAGAATCCCGAAGCCTTCGACGCCGACGACCTGCTCCTGGTCGAAGAACTCGCCGCCCGCGCGGCCGTCTGCATCGACAACGCCCGGCGCTTCGCACGCGAACACCGCGCCGCCCTGTCCCTCCAGCGCAACCTGCTCCCCAAGGACCTGCCGACCCCGACCGCCGTGGACGTCGCCTACCGCTATCTGCCCGCCGACACCCACGCCGGCGTCGGCGGAGACTGGTTCGACGTGCTGCCCCTGTCCGGCACACGCATCGGACTGGTCGTCGGAGATGTCGTCGGCCACGGAATGAACGCGGCCGCCACCATGGGACGCCTGCGCACCGCCGTCCAGACCCTCGCCGACCTCGACCTGCCGCCCGATGAGCTCCTCGCCCACCTCGACGACCTGGTCGCCCACCTCGACGAGGCGGAGAGCGCGGACCGCCATGTCCCCGGCGTGATCGGAGCCACCTGCCTGTACTGCGTGTACGACCCCATCTCCCGCACCGCGGACGTCGCCCGTGCGGGACATCCCCCACCCGCCATCGCCCACCCCGACAAAGCTGTCGAGTTCCTGGACATCCCAGCAGGACCCCCGCTAGGACTGGGCGGCCTGCCCTTCGAATGCACGCAGGTACCGATACCGGACGGAAGCGTCCTCGCCTTCTACACCGACGGCCTCATCACCGCCTCCTCCGACCGCGACATAGATCTTGGCTTCACACGGCTGGCCTTCGCGCTGGCGTACCCCGACCGCCCGCTGGAGGAAATCTGCGACGACATGGAGCACCTGCTGCTCCCGGACCGTCCCCGCGACGACGTCGCCTTTCTCGTCGCACGCCCACGCTCCCTCAGCGAAGAGAACGTCGCGACCTGGCGCCTGCCCCGCGAGCTCACCGCCGTCGGCCAAGCCCGGTCCCTCACCACCGAGCAACTCGACGCCTGGGATCTGGAAGACCTCGCCTTCACCGCCGAACTGATCGTCAGCGAGCTGGTGACCAACGCCATCCGTCACGCCTCCGGCCCCGTCAGCCTCCGCCTCATCCGCGACGTGAACCTGATCTTCGAAGTCTCCGACGGCAGCCACACCTCCCCCCACCTGCGCCGCGCCCACACCAACGACGAAGGCGGGCGCGGACTGTTCCTGGTGGCCCAGTTCGCCCAACGCTGGGGAACCCGCTACACGACGGACGGCA
Source organism: Streptomyces sp. MUM 178J (assembly GCF_022414575.1). Classification (GTDB taxonomy): domain Bacteria; phylum Actinomycetota; class Actinomycetes; order Streptomycetales; family Streptomycetaceae; genus Streptomyces; species Streptomyces chengmaiensis. The sequence continues at coordinate 122,442 of NZ_JADWYQ010000014.1, forward strand.
AGACCATCTGGGCCGAACAACTTCTCCCGTGAACGGCCACCCGTAGCAGCACCGAGGCAGCCGAGCAGTACCCGGCCCGGTCAGTGCCGGGCGCCGGCCCCTGGGCGCCCGGCCGCAGCCCCGCTAGAGCCAGCCGTTGCGCTTGAGCGTGCGGTGGATCGCGAAGCAGACGCCCAGGATGCCGGTGAGCACCAGGGGGTAGCCGTAGCGCCACTCCAGCTCCGGCATGTACTTGAAGTTCATGCCGTAGATCCCGCACACCGCCGTCGGCACCGCGATGATCGCCGCCCACGATGTGATCTTGCGCATGTCCTCGTTCTGCGCCACCGTCGCCTGCGCCAGATTCGCCTGCAGGATCGAGTTCAGCAGCTCGTCAAAGCCGATGACCTCCTCCTGCACCCGTGCGAGGTGGTCGGCGACGTCCCGGAAGTACTTCTGGATGTCCGGGTCGACCAGCCGCATCGGCCGCTCGCTCAGCAGCTGCATGGGTCGCAGCAGCGGGGTCACCGCCCGCTTGAACTCCAGCACCTCACGCTTGAGCTGGTAGATCCGCCCGGCGTCGCTGCCGCGCGGGCTGCCCTTCGCGGGCGCGGAGAACACATCGATCTCGACCTCGTCGATGTCGTCCTGCAGCGCGTCGGCCACCGCGATATAGCCGTCCACGACATGGTCGGCGATGGCGTGCAGCACCGCGGACGGCCCCTTGGCCAGCAGCTCCGCGTCCTTCTGCAGGCTGTGGCGCAGGGCGCGCAGCGAGCCCTTGCCGCCGTGCCGGACGGTGATGACGAAGTCCCGCCCGGTGAAGCACATCACCTCGCCGGTCTCCACGACCTGGCTCGTCGCCGTCAGTTCGGAGTGCTCCACGTAGTGGACCGTCTTGAAGACGGTGAACAGCGTGTCGTCGTACCGCTCCAGCTTGGGCCGCTGATGTGCGTGGACCGCGTCCTCGACGGCGAGCGGGTGCAGCCCGAACTCCGCCGCGATTCCGGCGAATTCCTCCTCGGTCGGCTCGTGCAGCCCGATCCAGGCGAAGCCGCCGCCCTCGCGCACCCGCAGCATCGCCTCGTGCGGCGTCAGGCAGCTCTCGTCCTCCAGTCGCCGCCCGTCGCGGTAGACGGCGCAGTCGACGACCGCACTGGAGGCGGACGCGTCGCGGGTGGGGTCGTACGCGTTGTACGAGCCGTATGCGCCGTTCTTGCGCAGTGCGGGGCGCAGGGCGGGACGGACCACGGCACGCAGGTCACGGATCATCGACATGGCTGGCTCCTTCACGACTGAAGGCCGTCGGCGGCATACGAGGCACAGCCCGGAACGGGGACGTGAGGCGGGCCGGTGCGCATGGGCGACCGGGGCGCGCACGTCCGCAAAGCGGGCGGCACCGCGAGTCCGTGGAAGGGACGGCGTTCGCTGCAGACAGGCGGAATGCAAAGGTGACGTGCTCTTCCGGCGTGCGCCGTGCGGGAGGCTCAGCTTGCCCGTGAGGTCCGGGAAGGTCCCGGGAGGCCCCGGCGGATCAGACCGGGGTCAGCTCATGGACGGAGTGAAGGCGGTCCGGAAGAGCGGCTGGTACTGCACGATCGACTTCGATCCATCGCAGCCCCACCTCCTCCGGCCGGTCCCCCGTGGGGGATGACGTGTCGTCGGGTTACGGGTCTCAACGCGAGTGCCCCGACCAGCGGCCAAGACTATCAGCCGACTGAGGGCCAATCCTTTCCTTTGCCCGTTCCATACGCGCTTTATGCTCGCCGCATGGAAGATGTTCTTGCTCTCGTCGAGACACGGTTGCGTACGGCGCTCGGGGAGCCGGACGCGCGGGCGTCGGTCACCTTCCTCGGCACAGACCGCATCGAGGTGCTGCGCTTTGTGGACCGGGGCGGCGACATCGTCCGCTACGCCACGCTCGGCATGTCCGCCCAGCCGATGACGGACCCCACGGCGGCCCTCGCCGATCCCGTGAAGGGTCCGCGTGCGGAACTGGTCCTCTCGGTGCGCGCCGGTCTCGCCGACACCGACAAGGTGCTCCGCCCGCTCGCCGTACTGGCCGCCTCGCCGCAGGTCGAGGGGGTGGTCGTGGCCCCCGGGGCCTCGTTGGACGTGGGCGGGCCGCTGTGGCCGGGCGCGCCGTTCACCTCGGTGCTGGTCGCGGAGCCGGGCGGCCTGGTGGAGGACCTGGAGCTGGACGCCCCGAGGGATCCGGTGCGCTTTCTGCCGCTGCTGCCGATGACGCCCAACGAGGCGGCCTGGAAGCGGGTCCACGGTGCGCAGGCCCTCGAGGAGCGCTGGCTCACCGGCGGAACCGATCTGCGCGATCCGCTGCGCAGGTCAGCGGCCCTGGACTGAGCGGTTGAACGCGACGGCGGTGCGCTCCGGACGGGTGATCGTCCTTGACGCGGCGACGGCCGGAGAGGACCGTGGAACGCTATGAGGGGCGAACCCAGTTGCCCGAAGTGCGGTGGCCGGGTCAGGGCGCCCGGTCTCTTCGCCGACTCCTGGCAGTGCGATGTGCATGGGGCCGTGCACCCGCTGCAACCGGTGATCCCGCCCAGCGTCGAGGCCCTCGGCGTCGTCGTGCACCGGGCCGAGGTGCCGGTGTGGATGCCGTGGCCGCTGCCCGTCGGCTGGCTGTACACGGGCGTGGCATATGCGGGCGACGACCGCAGCGGCGGCCGGGCGACCGCCGTCGCCTGCTCGGGCCCCGGGCCCCTGGGCGGCCTGGGTGAGCTGCTGCTGGTCGCCGAGGAGCTCGGCGTCGGCCTCGGCGCGCGCTATGCGGGCACGGACGGCCCCGACCCCGGCCCGCACATCTGCGTCGACAAGCAGCCCGAGGCGAAGGTCCTCGCGGCCGGCCGGCCCACCCCTCTGTGGCATGTCGCGGGCGCGCCCCCCGACCGCGCGGTGTTCGCGGGCGAGGCGCGCGGGCTGTGGCTGTGGGCGATCGCCTGGCCAGAGCAGTCCGGTCTGCTGATGTACGACGAACTGGTCCTCACTGATCTGCGGGACGCGGGCGCGGAGGTCGAACTCCTCCCCTGCGGAGCGCTCTCCCCCCGACTGCTGTCGTAGCCCCTCCGGGCCCGGGAGCCCACCGGCTATGGCGTTGGACACGCGGCGGTCCCGGCGCCGCCGGGGGCGGTTATTCTGGAGCGTCCCCCTCTCCGCCCCGAGCCGCTCCGGAGTCACGCGTCGTGCGCATCGACCTGCACACCCACTCCACGGCCTCGGACGGTACGGACACCCCGGCCGAGCTGGTGCGCAACGCCGCCGCGGCAGGACTGGACGTCGTCGCGCTCACCGACCACGACACCACCCGCGGCCATGCGGAAGCCGCCGCCGCAGTCCCCGAGGGCCTCACCCTCGTCACCGGAGCCGAACTGTCGTGCCGTATCGAGGGTGTGAGCCTGCACATGCTCGCGTACCTCTTCGACCCGGACGAGCCGGAGCTGCTGCGCGAGCGGGAGCTGGTGCGCGACGACCGCGTGCCGCGTGCGCGGGCGATGGTCGCAAAGCTGCGGGAGCTGGGCGTTCCCGTCACCTGGGAGCAGGTCGCCCGGATCGCGGGCGACGGCTCGGTCGGCCGGCCCCACATCGCCTCCGCCCTGGTCGACCTGGGCGTCGTCGAGACCGTCTCCGACGCCTTCACGCGCGAGTGGCTCGCGGACGGCGGCCGGGTCTTCGTGCCGCGCCACGAGTTGGACCCGTTCGAGGCGATCCGCCTGGTCAAGGCCGCCGGCGGGGTGACCGTCTTCGCGCACCCGCTCGCCGTCAAGCGCGGCGAGGTGGTGCCCGAGGAGGCCATCGCCCGCCTCGCCGCCGCGGGTCTCGACGGCATCGAGGCCGACCACATGGACCATGACGCCGCCACCCGCGCCCGGCTGCACGGGCTCGCGGCCGATCTCGGGCTGCTGGCCACCGGCTCCAGCGACTACCACGGCAGCCGCAAGACCTGCCGGCTCGGCGAGTACACGACCGACCCGGAGATCTACGGCGAGATCACGCGCCGGGCTACGGGAGCGTTCCCCGTCCCGGGCGCCGGGGGATCGCGCCCGTAGTCCTCGCCCGCCCCTGTACGACCCACGTCACCTCAAGGCCCCACTGTGTTCGACGCTGCCCTTTTCGGCTCTCTGTTCCTGACCCTTTTCGTCATCATGGATCCCCCCGGGATCACTCCGATCTTCCTTGCCCTGACTGCGGGCCGTCCGGCCAAGGTGCAGCGCCGGATGGCGTGGCAGGCGGTCGCCGTGGCGTTCGGCGTGATCACCCTCTTCGGCATCATGGGCCGGCGGATCCTCGCCTATCTGCATGTGGACGAGTCCTCGCTGATGATCGCGGGAGGTCTGCTCCTGCTGCTCATCGCGCTCGACCTGCTGACCGGCAAGACGGACGAACCCAAGCAGACCAAGGACGTCAACGTCGCGCTGGTGCCGCTGGGCATGCCGCTGCTGGCGGGGCCCGGCGCCATCGTCTCGGTCATCCTCGCCGTTGAGAAGGCGGACGGCCTCGGCGGCCAGATATCCGTCTGGGCGGCGATCGCCGCGATGCACGCGGTGCTGTGGCTGACGCTGCGTCACTCGCTGCTGATCATCCGCGTGATCAAGGACGGCGGTGTGGTGCTGGTGACCCGGCTGGCGGGCATGATGCTCTCCGCGATCGCCGTGCAGCAGATCATCAACGGTGTCACCCAGGTCGTCCAGGGTGCGTGAGCGGCGCGCCGCCGGTTACGAGGTGTACGAGGTGTACGAGGCGCCGGCGGAGTCCGCCGGGCGGATGTAGATGCGCTGCCCGATGGCCGCTGCCTGCTGGACCAGCCGGTTCACGGAGGCGGCGTCCACCACCGTGCTGTCCACCGCGGCGCCGTCGATGTCGTCGAGTCGCATGATCTCGAAGCGCAAGATGACTCTCCCTTCGTCGTGAGCGTACGTACCGCTACAACAGGCGCCCTCCAGAAAACATTCCCTACGCTAAGGAAATTTTTTGGATGGCTAACTACTCGCGAGTAAGGCCGCATCCCACGGACAATGAGGCCGGTATGAACGACGCCCGTATGAACGACTCAGAGAACGGCTCCCCACCGGCGCAGGACATCGCCGCCCGTCTGGACCGCACCAACGCCCTCCTGGAGCGGATGCTCGCGGAGGTCGCCAAGACCCCGTCCACGCATGCCATCTTCGTGGACGCGGGTTACGTCTATGCTGCGGCCGGGTTGCTGGTCACGGGCACCGAGGACCGGCGCGCCTTCGACCTGGACGCCGAGGGGCTGATCGACGCGTTCATCGACAAGGCCCGCACGATCTTCGCCGACAGCAGGCTGCTGCGGGTCTACTGGTACGACGGCGCCCGCCGCCGCATCCACACGGCCGAGCAGCAGTCCATTGCCGGGCTGCCGGATGTGAAGGTGCGGCTGGGCAACCTCAACGCCAGCAACCAGCAGAAGGGCGTCGACTCCCTCATCCGCGGCGACCTGGAGTCACTCGCCCGGCACCGCGCCATCAGCGACGCGGCGCTGGTCGGCGGGGACGAGGATCTGGTCTCCGCGGTCGAGGCGGCGCAGGGATACGGGGCGCGGGTCCATCTGTGGGGCATCGAGGCGGCCGACGGAGGCAACCAGGCGGAGCCGCTGCTGTGGGAGGTCGACAGCCAGCGCACCTTCGACCTCGACTTCTGCCGGCCCTATGTCACCAGGCGGCCCGTGACGATGTACGAGGGGGAGGGCGCGGGTGACGCCGACGCACAGCAGCCGCCGCCCTCCCGCGACGAGGTGCGCTTCGTCGGCGCGCAGATCGCGGCGGCCTGGCTGGCGGAGCGGGGGCGCGACGCGATGACGGAGCTGCTGCCGGGGCACCCGTATCTGCCCGGGCCGATCGACCAGGACCTGCTGATCGAGGCGGAGCGCGTGCTGCGCGGATCGCTGCGCGGGCACGCCCAGCTGAGGCGGGTGCTGCGGGACGGCTTCTGGCAGCATCTGCGGTCCGTCACCTGACCGCCGCTGCGTCAGCGCGGGGCGTCGCACCACTCCCAGAACGCCGCGACCGCCTCGGCCGTCTGCGCCGGCCGGTCCGTGTTGGGGGAGTGGTCGGCGCCCGCGATGACCGTACGGCGGGCGCCGAGCCGCTCGGCCATCGCGTCGAGCAGCGACACCGGCCAGGTGTCGTCCCGCTCGCCGGACAGCACATGCTTGGGCAGCCGCCGTACGGCGGCGAGTTCGCCGACCCGGTCCGGTTCTGCCGTCAGCTGCCGCCCGGTGGCCAGCAGCTGGGCGGGTGTGTGACGCAGCCAGCGGCGGCGCAGATCCGCGCCGTTTCCGGCCTCGGCCGCCGCGTCCTCCGGCGGTTCGAACGCCTGCATGGCCTCCCACACCTCCGCCATGCTCATCGTGGCGAGGGCCTCGCTGAGCAGCTTGACCTTCTGCTGCTGGGACGGCGCGATCTGCGCGGGCCCGGAGGAGACGAGCGTGAGGCTGGCGAAGGGCGCGGCGTCGAGGAGCACGGCGGCGCGGGCGATCTGGCCGCCGAGCGAGTGCCCGAGCAGGTGCAGGGGTCTGGCGTCGCCGCCGCCGTCCCGGACCGCTTCGGCCTGCGCCAGTACGTCCCGCGCCAACTCGCCCTGCGCATAGGCCTGCGGGTCGTCCGGCCCCGGCGTCTCGTACTGCCCGCGCCCGTCGACGGAGACGACCCGGTAGCCCGCGGCGGCGAGCGGCTCCAACAGCGCGATGAAGTCCTCCTTGCTCCCCGTGTACCCGGGCAGCATCAGCGCGTCCGCGCGCGGCTCGCCCGCGGGCAGCGCCTCCAGCACGGCGAACTCCCCCCGCGCGGTGCGCAGTGCGCGGGCACGGGCGGAGGGGGGCGGGGTGAACGTGGGCGGCCGGCTCATGACACGAGGCTATCGCCGCGGCTGGGCCGGCCGTCCCTCGGGCGGGGGCGTCTCCCACCCGCCCGCCCCTTTCTGCGGGGCTCCACGTCCACGCCCGTACTTCGCGAGGCCCCTCCGGGGCCTCGGCCCCGCTGCCGTGCCGCAGGGAGATCTGCAACCCGTCCCCGGACGGGCGGGCCGGAATACGCGGCGGCGGGCCGGAATGCGCGGCACGAAGCCGCCCGGCGCGGCTGTGTCTGTGCCCGTGTTTGTGCCGTGCCCGTGCTTTTGTCCGTGTCTGCGGTGTGCACGAGTCCCCTCCGTGGCGCGAAGCCGCCGGGGCGTGGCGGCGGCCGCGGACGGATTCCCCGTTGGGGGGCTCGTACCTGTCCGTGGACAGGGGCACGTGGCGCGAAGGCGCCGTGCCGCGGGTGCCCGGGTGCCGGGTGCGTCCCACGGACGCACCCCCTCCGCGGGGGCCGGGGGCGGAGCCCCCGGTTTCGGGGAGGGGCGGGGCAGGGGAGAAACCGCCGAGCCCCAGGACCCCGCGGCGAAGGCGGGGCCTGGGGCTCGAGCGTCAATGGCCGTGACGGCCGTGAGGAGGCTCAGTCCTCCGGCTGGGTGCGGCGGCGGGTGCGGGTGCGGCGGCGGGGCTTGCGCTCCGCGGGAGCGGCATCCGCGGCATCCGCGCCCGCGGCGGGCGTGCCCTCCGGGGCGGCCTGGGCCTGCGGGGCTTCCGCGGGCGTGCCC
>NZ_JADWYQ010000015.1 GCF_022414575.1 Streptomyces sp. MUM 178J
GGCCTCACCGTCGGCGCTCCGGAGGGGAGCGGCCGCGGCCGGGCAGCGACGGCCGTCGCTGCGGCGGGGCCGGCGACCCGCGCGGACGCCGCGGACGCCGTGGACGAGGCCGACGACGCCGTGCGGGTGCGGTTGGGGATCGGGCAGGCCGCAGTCTTGTCGGCACTGGTGGCCGGGACCCCCGCGCCCGAAGGGTTCGACTCGCGGCGGATGCGGGTGCAGAGCCGCGCGCTGTCCGTCAAGCGGGCCCACGTCGTCGCCAAGGTCGCCCCCGAGCTGCCGGAGATCCTCGGCGGCGGCTATCGCGACGCGTTCCTCGCCTACGCGAGGAACCGCCCGATGCGCTCCGGCTACCGCCGCGACGCCCTCGACTTCGCCGCGCATCTGCTGGCCTCCGGCCGTGTCACGGACGTGCGGGTCCGCCGCCGGCTCACCCTGTGGCATGACGAGAGAGCCGCCGCCCGTCCGCCGCTGCGGGCGACCAGGTTCGTACGGGCAGCCCGCGCCGCGCTCACCATTCGCTGAACCATGCGACGCGATGTCACGAAGCGGTAACGCTCGGTCCGTTGCGGCGGACGCCCCATGGCGCACTCAAGGACGCCTCGCGTACAACTCGCACATGTACTCGGGCATATACGGGGATGTCTTCTGGGTTCTGCTGCTTCTGGTGGCCTGGGCCGCGGCCGGGCTGAGCTGCGTACGGCTGTGCCGTGCCGCCGTCGACGCCGCGCGCCCCGCCCCGCCGGCCCCGCAGGACGGGCAGCCCGGCACGGTCGGCGGGGCGCAGCCGCTGAGCCTGTACGAGGCGGCGTTCCTCGCCGGCGGGCCGCACCGGGTCGCCGACCTCACGCTCGTCTCGCTGCACCGCCGCCGACGGCTGCTGCTGGCGCACACCGGCTGGGCCACCATCGTGGACCCGGAGGGCGGGGACGACCTGGAACGCTCGGTCATCGGCGCGATCGGACCGGCGGGCCAGGCGCGGATCGCCGCCGTACGGGCCGCCGCGTGTGCCGCAGGGGCGGTGCGCGCCCTCGGCGACGGCCTCGTACGCGCCGGGCTCGCCGTCCCCGAAGCCGCGCGGGCGCAGGTCTCCTCGGCGGTGCGGACCGTACGGGCCGCCGCCGCCCTCACCGTCGCGCTGGCCGCGGTCGCACAGCTGACCTTCCCTCAGGGGCCCGGCGGCGGGGCGCCGGTGCTCGGCTGGTTCGCGCTGCCCCTCGTCCTCACCCTGGGCTGTCTGGCCATCGCCCGCATCGAGGTCCACCCGTACAGCACCTGGGCCTCCCCCGACGGGCAGCGGCTGCTCGGGGCACTCTCCCGCGGCGGGCGCGAGGGCCGCGACGGCGAGCGCGAGGTGCTGACCGCCGTTGCCGTACGGGGGGTGCGCGCGCTCGACGATCCCGCCCTGCGCGCGGCGCTCGCGCCGGGCCGTACGGCGCATCGGGGTCATTGACGCCGACACCGGGCCGCGGTGCTTTACTTCGCCAAACCGCTCTGCTGATGATCCTTTCGTCTATGGCCTCTGCGTCTGTGTGTCTGTGTGCGTGTCCACGGCTGCGGAGCCGCCGCCCGCACGAAGGGAACGCGATGAGAGCAACCGCGCTCAAGGGGGCCGCTGCCGGCCTCACCTCCTTGGCTCTGACCGCCGTCGCCGTCACTCCCGCGGGCAGCGCACCCCTCTCGTCTCCCGAGGCCGTACACCAGACCGCACAGCGGACCGCAGCGGAGGCGGCAGGCTGGGCGGAGGCCGCGGGCGTCGAGGTCGCCGCCGCCCACGCGGCTGTCTCCGGCGTCGACTTCGGCAGCTGCCACAAGGACGAGAAGCTGCCCGCGGCCGTGGAGTGCGGCGCCGTCACGGTCCCCCTCGACTACGCCGACCCCGCCGGCGAGCAGATCGAACTGACCGTCAGCCGCATCACGGCCCGCGGCGAGCCCGCCGAACGCCAGGGCGCCCTCGTCTACAACCCCGGCGGCCCCGGCGCGTCCAGCATGTACTTCCCTCTGCTCGGCGGGCTCAAGGAGTGGAAGGGGATCGCCCAGGCATACGACCTGGTCGGCTATGCGCCGCGCGGTGTGGCCCGCTCGGCTCCGCTGTCCTGCCAGGACCCCGCCGACTTCGCCAAGGCCCCCACCCAGGCCCCGTCGCACCCCTCCCCCTCGTACAAGAAGGAGCGGATCGCCGAGGCGAAGGCGTACGCACACGGCTGCGCCCACCGGAACGGGCCGGCGCTGCGCCACTACCACTCCCTCAACAACGCCCGCGATCTGGAGGTGCTGCGCGCGGCGCTCGGCGAGCGGAAGCTGACGTTCATGGGCGCTTCGTACGGCACGTACGTCGGCGCCCTGTACGCCACGCTCCACCCCTCCCGGGTCCGCCGTATGGTCTTCGACTCGGCGGTCGACCCCGACCCGCGGCAGATCTGGTACCACAACAACCTCGACCAGTCGCTGGCCTTCGAAGCCCGCTGGGCGGACTTCCGCACCTGGACCGCCCGCCACGACGACGTCTACGGGCTCGGCTCGACGGCCGAGGAGGTGGCGCGCAGCTATGAGAAGGTGCGGGCCCGGCTGGCGTACCGCCCCGCGGGTGGGACCGTCGGCCCCGGTCAGCTGCATGCGGCGATGCTGGGTGTGGCCTACTACGACGACTACTGGCCGCGGCGGGCGACGGCGCTGTCGGAGTTCCTCAAGGGGAACGACAAGCCGCTGATCGAGCAGGCCGCGCCGAGGGCGGAGACGGCGAAGGCCCGGGAGAACGGCAACGCCGTCTACACGGCCATCGAGTGCAATGACGCGCCCTGGCCGACCCAGTGGGAGGTGTGGGACCGCGACAACAGCGAACTGGCCCTGAAGGCGCCCTTCGAGACCTGGGACAACGCCTGGATGAACCTTCCGTGCGCCTACTGGTCCGAGCCGCGGCAGCGGCCGCTCGACGTGGGCGCCGGGGAGGGCGAACTGCCTCCGACGCTGATCCTGGCCGCGGAGCGGGACGCGGCGACGCCGTACGCGGGTGCGCTGGAGCTGCAGCGGCGGCTGGCGGGCTCGGCGCTGGTCACCGAGCTGGGCGCGGGCACGCACGGCATCGGGGGCGGCGCCAACGCCTGTGTCAACGAGCACATGGAGCGCTATCTGCTGACCGGGAAGACGCCGGAGCGGCGCGCTGCGTGCGCGCCGCACCCGGTGCCCGACCCGGTGTCGCTGGAGCAGCACGCGGAGACCGGGAGGGTTCCGCGAGCCGTCTGATCTTCCGGGTTCCCCGGCAGGCCGTCGGCCTGCCGACGGCCGGGGCCGCCGCCGGTGAAGGCGGATGCCCCGGCCGTCGCGTTCCCATGCCTCGCGCGGCAGCCGCAGGCGGACTCAAGCGACCTTGGAGCGACCTTGGGCGGCCTCAGGCCAGACCGGCCACCAGGTCCGCGACCGACTTGCGGCGGCCGGTGAAGAACGGGACCTCCTCACGGACGTGCATCCGCGCCTCGGAACCCCGCAGATGCCGCATCAGGTCGACGATCCGGTACAGCTCGTCCGCCTCGAAGGCGAGCAGCCACTCGTAGTCGCCGAGCGAGAACGACGCCACCGTGTTGGCGCGTACGTCCGGGAAGCCGCGGGCCATCTTGCCGTGGTCGGCGAGCATCCGGCGGCGGTCCTCGTCCGGCAGCAGGTACCAGTCGTAGGAGCGCACGAAGGGATAGACCGAGACGTAGTTGCGGGGCGTCTCGTCGGCCAGGAAGGCCGGGATGTGCGACTTGTTGAACTCGGCGGGGCGGTGCAGCGCCATGTTCGACCAGACCGGCTCCAGCGCCCGGCCGAGCCCGGTGCGGCGGAAGAGGTTGTACGCCTCCTGCAGCTCGTCCGCGGTCTCCGCGTGCCACCAGATCATCAGGTCGGCGTCGGCGCGCAGCCCGGAGACGTCGTAGGCGCCGCGCACGGTGACGTCCTTGGCGGCGAGCTTGTCGAACAGCTCCTGGACCTCGGCCGCGCACCCCGCGCGGTCGGTGTCGGCGGGAAGCACGTCGCGCAGCTTGAAGACGGACCACAGCGTGTAGCGGATGACCTCGTTGAGGTCCTTGGCCTTCTTGCCGGCGTTCGGGATCTTTTCGGGGGCGGTCATGAGGCTATTGTCCCGCGTCCTGTCCGGCGCTCCGCGCCAGGGTGGGCATGGCGAGGATCTCATCCGCCGCACGGTGGGCGCTTGCGATGCAGGCGGGGATGCCGACGCCGTCGTACACCGCCCCGCAGACCCGGAGTCCGGGCAGCTTGGCGACCTCCTCGCGGATGCGGGCGACGCGTGCCGGATGGCCGACGGGGTACTGCGGAAGGCCGCCGATCCAGCGGGTCACCTCGGCGGCCACGGGCCGGGCGGCCAGGCCGGCCGCCTCGCCGAGGTCGGCCAGGGAGGCCGCGACCAGTTCATGGTCCTCGCGATGGAGCTGCTCCTCCTCGCCGTATCTGCCGAGGGAGGTGCGCAGCACGAACAGGTCGGGGGCGGCGCGGTCGAGCCAGCCCCACTTGCGGGTGGAGAAGGTGGACGCCTTGATCGCGCGGCCGTCGACGGGCGGCACCAGGAAGCCGCTGCCGTCCGGCAGTCCCCGGCCCGCACCTGCCCCGGCCAGGTCGGTGCGGCGGAAGGCGAGGGTGACCAGCGCCATGGAGGCGTACTCGACGCGGGCGAGTTCCGCGGACGCCGCCGGTGACTCGTCGGCGAGCAGCGCGGAGGCGGACCAGGCGGGGGCGGCCAGGACCACGCCGTCGGCGGTGAACGTGCGCTCGTCGGTGCGGATCCGCCAGCCGCCGCCGGCGGCGGCGCGGGTGAGCTCGACGACGGGTGTCTCGGTGAGGATCCGCCCTCCGTGGGCGCGGACGGCGGCGGCCACCGCGTCCGGCAGCAGCCCGACGCCGCCCTCGATGCCTGTGAAGACCGGTCCGGCGCCCGGCTGTGCCGCGTCGGCCTCGGCCTGGACCTCCCGTACGGCGGCGAGCAGCGAGGCGTGTTGGCGGGCGGCCTCGAAGAGGCGGGGGACGGCTGCGCGCATCGAGATGCGGTACGCGTCGCCCGCGTACACCCCGCCGAGCAGCGGCTCCACCAGCCGGTCGACGACCTCGCGGCCGAGCCGCTCGGCCACAAGGGCGCCGATCGCGACGTCGTCGCCGAGTTCGGCGGGCGGCAGCTCCGGCTCGCGGGCGATGCGGTCGACGGCCTCGGCGGAGAGCAGCCCGGCGAGCGCGGCGGGGTCGCCGGGGACGCCCATGACATGGCCCTTGGGCATCGGGCGGAGCGCGCCGCGGGTCCAGACGGAGGCGGAGGCGGTGGCGGGCGGCTGGAGCCGGTCGCCGAGTCCCGCGGCTCTGGCCAGTTCGACGGCCTCGGGGCGGCGGGCGAGCATGGACTCGGCGCCCAGGTCGACCTGCGCGCCCGCGATCTCTCCCGTCTGCAGCTTGCCGCCGAGGCGGCTGGCAGCCTCCAGCAGCGTGACCCTCGCACCGGAGCCTACGAGCCGGTGCGCGGCCGCGAGCCCGGCGATGCCGCCTCCGATGACGACGACATGAGCCGCATCCGCGTGAGCCGTGCCTGTGTCCGCGTTCATGCGGTCCACTCTCTCAGACCGCTCTGCCCGTCGATCACCCCGTGCAGACGTCGTCACGGCGCATAGGTTGTGCGTCATGAGTCGTATGCGTCGTACGAGTGGTGGGAAACGGGAACGGCTTGTGGTCGTCGGCGGCGATGCGGCGGGCATGTCCGCCGCATCGCGGGCACGTCGGCTGAAGGGCCCCGAAGAGCTGGAGATCACGGCGTTCGAGCGTGGGCGGTTCAGCTCGTACTCGGCGTGCGGCATTCCGTACTGGGTGGGCGGTGCGGTCGCGGACCGCGACGCGCTGGTCGCGCGTACGCCCGAGGAGCACCGCGAGCGCGCCATCGATCTGCGGATGCGCACGGAGGTGACCGAGATCGACGTGGCCGCCGGGCGGGTGCGTGCGCGTGATCTGTCGACGGGGGCGCAGACGTGGACCGGCTACGACAAGCTCGTCATCGCGACCGGGGCACGGCCCGTGCGCCCGCCCATCCCGGGCATCGACGCGCCGGGCGTACACGGGGTGCAGACCCTGGACGACGGTCAGGCGCTGCTGGATGCCCTCGAAGAGATCGAAGGCCGGGACGGCAGGCGCGCCGTGGTCGTGGGCGCGGGGTACATCGGCGTCGAGATGGCGGAGGCGCTGATGCGCCGCGGCTACACCGTGACGCTCGTCGACCGCCGCGAGCAGCCGATGGCGACGCTGGACCCGGACATGGGCGCGCTGGTGCGCGGCGCGCTGGACGATCTGGGCGTCACCACGGTGAGCGGCGCCGACGTCGTCGGGATCCTCACCGGCGACGACGGGCGGGCCCGCGGGGTGGCCGTGAAGGACGCGGAGTACCCGGCGGACGTGGTGGTGCTCGGCATCGGCGTACGCCCGGAGACCGGCCTCGCCCGCGCGGCGGGCCTGCCGCTGGGGGTGTACGGAGGGCTGCTCACCGATCTGTCGATGCGGGTGCGCGGCTGCGGGAACATCTGGGCGGGCGGCGACTGTGTGGAGGTGCTCGACCTGGTCTCCGGGCGGGAGCGCCATATCGCCCTGGGCACGCACGCCAACAAGCACGGCCAGGTGATCGGCGCGAACGTCGCCGGCGGCTACGGCACGTTCCCGGGGGTGGTGGGTACAGCCGTCAGCAAGGTCTGCGACCTGGAGATCGCGCGGACCGGGCTGCGGGAGAAGGACGCTCAGGCGGTGGGCCTGAAGTACGTCACCGCGACCATCGAGGCGACCAACAGCGCCGGGTACTACCCCGGGGCCGCCCCGATGACCGTCAAGATGCTCGCCGAACGCCGCACGGGGCGTCTGCTCGGCGTGCAGATCGTGGGGCGGGAGGGCGCGGGCAAGCGCGTCGACGTCGCGGCGACGGCGCTGACGGCGGGCATGACCGTGGAGCAGCTGACGGCGCTGGACCTGGGCTACGCCCCGCCGTTCTCCCCGGTGTGGGATCCGGTCCTGGTGGCGGCGAGGCGGGCGGCCTCCGCCGTGCGCGACGCAGGCTGAGCCCGCCTCCCGGCCTTCCCGCCCCCTAGCGTGCGGTCTCGGTGTGGACGAACTCGACCAGTCGGGTCAGCGCGTCGGCGTCGGTCGTCGGCAGGACGCCGTGGCCGAGGTTGAAGACATGCCCTTCGAGGCCCGCCGCCGCGGCGAGCACCTCGCGGGTCTTGGTCTCGACCGCCTCGGGCGTGGCGAACAGGACGGCCGGGTCCAGGTTCCCCTGGAGCGCCTTGCCGGGCCCGACCCTGCGGGCCGCCTCGTCGAGCGGCACCCGCCAGTCGACGCCGACGACGTCCGCCCCCGCCTCGCCGAGGAGGCCGAGGAGTTCCCCGGTGCCCACGCCGAAGTGAATGCGCGGGACGCCGTACTCGGCGACGGCCTGGAAGACCTTGGCGGACGCCGGCAGCACCGATCGCCGGTAGTCCGCCGGGGCCAGCGCCCCGACCCAGGAGTCGAAGAGCTGGACGGCCGACGCGCCCGCCTCGATCTGGACCTTCAGGAAGGACGAGGTGATCGCGGCGAGGCGGTCGAGCAGATCGGCCCACAGCTGCGGGTCGCCGTACATCAGCGCCTTGGTGTGCTCGTGGTTGCGGGACGGCCCGCCCTCCACGAGATAGCTGGCGAGGGTGAAGGGGGCTCCCGCGAACCCGATCAGCGGGGTCTCGCCCAGCTCGCCGGTGAGCAGCCCGATGGCCTCGGTGACGTACCAGACGTCCTCCGGGGTCAGCTCGCGCAGCCGCGCCAGGTCCGCACGCGACCGGATCGGCTCGGCGACGACGGGGCCGACGCCCGGCTTGATGTCGAGGTCGACGCCGATGGCCTTGAGCGGCACGACGATGTCGCTGAAGTAGATCGCCGCGTCGACCTTGTGGCGGCGCACCGGCTGCATGGTGATCTCGCTGACAAGCTCGGGCCGCATGCAGGATTCGAGCATGGGGATGCCCTCGCGCACCTTGAGGTACTCGGGGAGCGAGCGCCCCGCCTGCCGCATGAACCAGACCGGCGTGTGCGGCACCGGCTCGCGCCGGCACGCCTTGAGGAACGTCGAGTCGTACGTCGTCGTCTGCGGGCCCGGCGGCCGGCCCGATGGGCTGTCGTTGGCGGTCACGCCCAGAATCTTCGCACGTGCTCGTGAAGTGCCCGCTTCGGCCCGGGTGTCCTTCCCTGCGCAATGCCCCCGTTCCGCCTACTCTTCCCCGCATGGCTGCGCCTCAGGGACACTTTTCCGATCATTCCAACAGCTCCGAGAGCGGGCGCGGTCGCGCGGCGGAGAACGAGGGGGACCACGAAGGAGGGTCGGTCCCGCACGCGTTCCGGCTCGCGGTCGAAGCGCTGCGGTCCGCGCGGCTGCGCCCGGAGATCGAAATGGACCCGACACGTCCCCCGCAGCGGCTGGCCCCCTACTCGTACGCCCTGGAGGCGGCGGTCGTCCAGGACGAGGAGGATCTGGCGGACGGCCGTCTGGTGCTGCTGTACGACCCGGCCGGGCACGACGCCTGGCGGGGGACGTTCCGGCTGGTGACGCTGGTGCGCGCGGAACTGGAGCCGGAGATGGCGGCGGATCCGCTGCTGCCGGAGGTCTGCTGGTCGTGGCTGACGGGGGCGCTTGAGGCAAGGGGCCTGGAGTACGGGGAGCCGAGCGGGACCGTCACCCGTGCGGGGTCTCACTATTTCGGTGGACTCGCGGAACGGCGTCCGGCCTCGCAGATCGAGATCCGCGCGTCCTGGACACCGGCCGAGTCGCCGCACGGCGTCCCGGACACGGCGTCCCACCTCACGGCCTGGTGCGATCTGCTGTGCCAGATCGCCGGCCTGCCGCCCGCCCCGGCCGGCGGGGACGCCGGCACGGGCGTGGTCTCCCTGCCGCAGCGGCGCGGCCCCCAGCAGCACTGAGGCCACAGCGTGCGGGACGCACGGGGGAGACTGCCCCCGCGCAGCCGGCCGGCGGCCGGTACGGAGCCGACGCGGTCCGGCGACGCCCCCACGGGGCGCGGGGCAGTGTCGACGGGCGGCTCCGCCGCGTGGGCGCGGCCGGGCCACGATGTGCCCGCATGCGCTCGACGGCCGATCTCGCGGACTTCGCCCGGGGTGTTCGGCCCGTACGCTGACGCGGGCAGCCGGGCAGCCGGGCGGGCAGGCCACGCGGGGCTGCCGTGCGGCCGGCCATGCAGGGCTGCCGTGCGGGCAGGCCACGTGGGAAGCCTCTGTGAGCGTCCCGGCGGGGGCCATGCGCGCCGGGCGCAAGCGCCGCGCACGCCTCGGGCGGCGGGGCACTCGGGCGCGCACGCATCACCCGAGCGCGCTGCTCCGGACGGCTTCCTCGTAGGATGATCGATCACCCGTCCGAATTGCCCGGATTGTTACTCACCAAATCGTGATCATTCTCTAAAGGACGCCGGGATTGGTGCCGAAGAGGTCAGTGACCCTAACTGCACGGTTCGCCCCGGCTTCATCCCCGAGCCGGCCCGTCTCGCACCTTCCCCAGGAGGCCTGGTGTCCGTTCTTCTCGAGCAGCCCGCAAGCCTGGTCGCCTACCGCCCGAACAAACCGACGGCCATGGTCGTCGTCGCCGACCCGCGCGTCCGCTCCACCGTCACCCGCCACCTGTGGGCGCTTGGAGTGCGCGACGTCATCGAGGCATCGTCCATCGCGGAGGCCCGTCCCCGAATCGGCAACCCGCGCGACATCTGCGTGGCCGACGTCCACCTGCCCGACGGTTCCGGGCTGACCCTGCTGTCCGAGACCCGTGCCGCGGGCTGGCCCAACGGCCTGGCGCTCTCCGCGGCCGACGACATCGGCGCCGTGCGCAACGCCCTCGCCGGAGGCGTCAAGGGCTACGTCGTCACCGGCACCCGGACCAACATCGGGCATCCGGCCCGCCCCGGCGTCTCCCCGATCGGCGCCGCGGCCGGCCGTATGCACCGCCGCCCCCCGGGCGCCCCCAGCCACCCCGGCGGCTACCGCGAGCTGTCCGGCCGCGAGGTCGAGGTGCTGCGGCTGGTCGCCGAAGGGCAGTCGAACAAGGCCATCGGCGTCTCGATGGGGCTGTCCGCGCTGACCGTGAAGAGCCACCTCGCCCGCATCGCGCGCAAGCTCGGCACCGGCGACCGGGCCGGCATGGTCGCGGTGGCACTGCGCACGGGCATCATCCACTGACCCCGGCCGCGGCCCGCGCGCCCGTCGACGGAACGTTCCGTCGACGGGCGCCTTCCGTTCACAGATACCCTTGACACGTGACCGACGCCCAAGAGACCGCAGCAGAGACAGCACTGCGAACCGCCGGGGGCGCTCCTCCGGACGACGGCGTCGCAGCCGCCGAGGCCCCCATCCCCCTTCTGGAGCCCCGCGAGGGGGTTCCGCCGGTGATCGCCACGCAGGAGGCGCTGGACGAGGCGACCGCCGCTTTCGCGCGCGGCCGCGGCCCGGTGGCCGTCGACGCCGAGCGGGCGTCCGGCTACCGCTACGGACAGCGCGCCTATCTGGTGCAGCTCCGCCGGGCGGGCGCGGGCACGGCGCTCATCGACCCCGTCGGCTGCCCCGATCTCTCCGGGCTGGGCGAGGCGCTGGCCGGCGCGGAGTGGATCCTGCACGCGGCGACCCAGGACCTGCCGTGCCTGCGGGAGATAGGCATGCTCCCCTCCCGGCTGTTCGACACCGAGCTGGCCGGACGGCTCGCGGGTTTTCCGCGGGTCGGGCTGGGCGCGATGGTGGAGAGCGTCCTCGGGTACGCGCTGGAGAAGGGCCACTCGGCGGTCGACTGGTCCACCCGGCCGCTGCCCGACCCCTGGCTGCGGTACGCGGCGCTCGACGTGGAGCTGCTGATCGATCTGCGCGACGCGCTGGAGAAGGAACTCGACCGGCAGGGCAAGCTGGAGTGGGCCCGCCAGGAATTCGACGCGATCGCCTCGGCGCCGCCCCCGCAGCCGCGCAAGGACCCCTGGCGCCGCACGTCCGGCATGCACAAGGTGCGCCGCCGCCGTCAGATGGCGGTGGTGCGGGAGCTGTGGACGGCGCGGGACAAGGTGGCCCAGCGGCGTGACGTCTCCCCCGGCAAGGTGCTCGGCGACGGGGCGATCGTGGAGGCGGCGCTCGCCATGCCCGCGAATGTGCACGCGCTGACCGGGCTGCCGGGCTTTGGCCACCGGATGGGGCGGAGGCAGCTCGAGCACTGGCAGGCCGCGGTGGACCGGGCGAAGGCGCTTCCGGACGCGGAACTGCCGCAGCCGGGCCAGCAGCTGAACGGCCCGCCGCCGCCCCGGTCCTGGGCGGACAAGGACCCGGCTGCGGCCGCCCGGCTCTCCGCGGCGCGGGCGGCGGTGTCGGCGCTCGCCGAGGAGCTCGGACTGCCGCAGGAGAACCTGATCACGCCGGACACGGTGCGCCGGGTGTGCTGGGAGCCGCCGGCCGAGCCGACGCCTGAGGCGGTGCGCACGGCGCTGGCCTCCCATGGCGCACGCCCCTGGCAGATCGACCAGGTCGCCCCGCTCCTGACCCACGCACTCACCGCGAAGCCCTGACCCCTGGCCTGACCGCTTGAACGGTCCGGCCCCTGCCGAACGGCCCGGCCCCTGCCCCTCAGGAGCAGGGGCCTTCGTCTGCGCCCCGGCGCCGGGCGGACCCCGGGCCTCTGCCCTGCCTCAGCGGCACGCAGACGCCGCCGCCCCGGCGTGGCGGAGACCCGGGCGCCCCGGGCAGCGGCCTGGAGCACTCAACCCCGTGTGACGTTCACCGCTGTCGTCGTGGGGGCTGGGCAGCATGGTTACCCATAAGTAGCATGGGCGTAGCAAGCGCGCGCTTAGGCGCGCCCCGCAGCAGTGCCACCCCGCACCCTGGAGGAGAGCCATCGTGCCTCGTACCGTCAGGGACGTCGTCTTCGTCGACGGCGTCCGCACCCCGTTCGGCAAGGCGGGCCCGAAGGGCGTTTACCACGAGACCCGGGCCGACGACCTCGTCGTGAAGTCCATCCGGGAGCTGCTGCGCCGCAACCCCGGTCTGGACCCGGCCAAGATCGACGAGGTCGCGATCGCCGCGACCACGCAGATCGGCGACCAGGGACTCACCCTGGGCCGCACCGCCGGCCTGCTCGCCGGGCTGCCCCACTCCGTGCCCGGCTACTCCATCGACCGCATGTGCGCGGGCGCGATGACCGCCGTGACGACCGCCGCCGGCTCCATCGCCTTCGGCGCGTACGACGCCGTCATCGCCGGCGGTGTCGAGCACATGGGCCGTCACCCCATGGGCGAGGGCGTCGACCCGAACCCCCGCTTCGTCTCGGAGAAGCTGGTCGACGAGTCCGCCCTGGTCATGGGTATGACCGCGGAGAACCTCCACGACCGCTACCCGCAGATCACCAAGCAGCGCGCCGACGAGTACGCCGTGCGCTCCCAGGAGAAGGCCGCCAAGGCGTACGCCAACGGAAAGATCCAGCAGGACCTGGTGCCGATCTCGGTGCGCCGCACCACGCCGGAGGGCGGGGAGACGGGCTGGGGCCTGGTCACCGCCGACGAGCCGATGCGCCCGGGCACCACCCTGGAGAACCTCGCCGGTCTGAAGACGCCGTTCCGCGTGCACGGCCGGGTCACCGCCGGCAACGCCGCGGGCCTCAACGACGGCGCCACCGCCTCCGTCATCGCCTCGGAGGACTTCGCCCGCGAGCACGGCCTGCCGGTCAAGATGCGCCTGGTGTCCTACGCCTTCACCGGCGTCGAGCCGGAGGTGATGGGCTACGGTCCGATCCCGGCGACCGAGAAGGCGCTGGCGAAGGCGGGCCTGTCCATCGGCGACATCGGCCTGTTCGAGATCAACGAGGCGTTCGCCGTCCAGGTCCTGGCCCTGCTGGACCACTACGGAATCGCCGACGACGACCCGCGCGTCAACCAGTACGGCGGCGCGATCGCGTACGGCCACCCCCTCGCCTCCTCCGGCGTACGGCTGATGACGCAGCTGGCCCGCCAGTTCGAGGAGCAGCCCGAGGTCCGCTACGGCCTGACCACCATGTGCGTCGGCATCGGCATGGGCGCGACGGTCATCTGGGAGAACCCGCACTTCGACGGAGGCAACAAGTGAGCACCACCGCTGAACTCCTGAAGGGCGCGGCCGAGCTGTTCCCTGACGAGGTCGTCACCCAGGCGCATGTGCGCCACTTCCAGCTCCCGGCGGGCGCGGGCAACTTCGCGCTGATCACGCTGGACAACGGCCTGGACCACACCAAGCCGACCACCTTCGGACCCCAGTCGCTGGCGAACCTGAACGCCGCTCTCGACCAGGTGGAGAAGGAGGCCGCCGAGGGCCAGATCACCGGTGTCGGCCTCACCGGCAAGCCGTTCATCTTCGCCGTCGGCGCCGACCTCAAGGGCGTGGAGCTGCTCAAGCGCCACGAGGACGCGCTGGCCATCGGCAAGGGCGGCCACGAGGTCTTCAAGCGGCTGTCGTCGCTGGCCGTGCCGACGTTCGCGTACTACAACGGCGCGGCGATGGGCGGCGGCGTCGAGGCCGGCCTGCACTGCACCTACCGCACCGTCTCCAAGGCGCTGCCCGCCTTCTCGCTGCCGGAGGTCTTCCTCGGGCTCGTACCGGGCTGGGGCGGCTGCACGATCCTGCCGAACCTGATCGGCGCGGACAAGGCGGTCTCGGTGATCATCGAGAACTCGCTCAACCAGAACAAGCAGCTGAAGGGCGCGCAGGTCTTCGATCTCGGGATCGCGGACGCGATCTTCGAGGGCGCCGACTTCCTGGAGCAGTCGCTCAGCTGGACGGCGTCGGTGCTGAACGGCTCCGTGACCGTGGAGCGCACGGAGATCGACCGCGGCGAGGCCTGGGACCAGGCCGTCGCACGCGGCCGGTTCATCGCCGACTCCAAGGTGCACGGCGCGGCCCCGGCCGCGTACCGCGCCCTGGACATCATCGAGGCGGCCAAGGACGCCGATCTGCAGAAGGGCTTCGACGCCGAGGACGTCGCCCTCGCCGACCTGATCATGGGCGGCGAGCTGCGCTCCGGCATCTACGCCTTCAACCTGGTGCAGAAGCGCGGCAAGCGCCCGGCGGGTGCGCCGGACAAGTCGCTGGCCCGTCCGGTCACCAAGGTCGGCGTCGTCGGCGCGGGACTGATGGCCTCTCAGCTGGCGCTGCTGTTCCTGCGCCGCCTCGAGGTGCCGGTCGTGCTGACCGACATCGACCAGGAGCGCGTCGACAAGGGTGTGGGCTATGTCCACGGCGAGATCGACAAGCTGCTCGGCAAGGGCCGTGTCAACCAGGACAAGGCCAACCGCCTCAAGGCCATGGTCACCGGTGTGCTGGACAAGGCCGAGGGCTTCTCCGACGCCGACTTCATCATCGAGGCCGTCTTCGAGGAGATCGGCGTCAAGCAGCAGGTGTTCGCCGAGGTCGAGGCGGTCGCCCCGGAGCACGCGATCCTCGCCACCAACACCTCCTCCCTGTCGGTGACGGAGATGGCCTCCAAGCTCAAGCACCCGGAGCGTGTGGTCGGCTTCCACTTCTTCAACCCGGTCGCGGTGCTGCCGCTGCTGGAGATCGTGCGCGGCGAGCAGACCGACGACGCTTCGCTGGCCACCGCCTTCGGCGTGGCGAAGAAGCTGAAGAAGACCGCGGTGCTGGTCAAGGACGCCCCGGCCTTCGTGGTCAACCGCATCCTGACCCGCTTCATGGGCGAGATCCAGAACGTCATCGACGAGGGCACTCCGGTCGCCACGGCAGAGAAGGCCGTCGAGCCGCTGGGGCTGCCGATGTCGCCGCTGGTCCTGCTGGAGCTTGTCGGCCCGGCGATCGGCCTGCATGTCTCCGAGACCCTCAACCGAGCCTTCCCGGACCGCTTCAAGGTCTCCCCGAACCTGAAGGCGGTCGTGGAGGCGGGCAAGCGCGGCTTCTACGTCTACGATTCCGGGAAGCCGGAGCTGGACCCGGAGGTCGCCGCCCTCCTCAAGCAGGGCGACACGGCCCTGACCGAGGAGCAGGTCCGCGCCCGCGTCCTGGAGGCGGTGGCCCGGGAGATCGGCCTGATGCTCGACGAGGGCGTCGTCGCCGAGGCCCAGGACATCGACCTCTGCCTGATCACCGGCGCCGGCTGGCCCTTCCACCTGGGCGGCATCACGCCGTACCTGGACCGCGAGGGCGTCTCCGAGCGGGTGAACGGAAAGACGTTCCTGCAGCCTGGGACGGCCTCCGTCCCCGCGTGACGATGGAAGTGGTCCGGCCCGGTGGCCGCCGTCGTACCGGCGGCCACCGGGCCGGGCCTTTCCTGGCTTGCGGAAACGCAGCCTGCTGCCGCAGAACTGCGGCACGACCGTGGCGAGTCGGTGAACGCGGGAAATGCATCCACCGAGGGCATCGAGTCGAAAATCTGTCTATAGTGCACGGTCAGCCAGCTGTTCCCGCGGACCGGCCACCCCCCACCCGAGTCCCGCCCCGCCTTGAGCGGATGCCCAGCAGAGGATTCGAGGAGTATGACGGAGAACGCCGCCCCTTCCGGCCGCCGAACACGACGGGCCACCGCAGGCCGTAAGAGAAGGTGGGGCAGGATCGTACTGCTGACGCTCGTGGTGCTGCTGCTCGCCGCCGGGGGCACCGGCTACTGGCTGTACAGCAGACTCGACGGCAATATCGAGGCCGTCGATCTGAACAAGTCCCTCGGCGAGGACCGGCCGGAGAAGACGGTCGCCGGGGCCACCGACGTCCTGGTGCTGGGGTCCGATTCGCGCGCCGGGGACAACAAGGCGCTGGGCGGCGGGAATGCGACCGGGGCGCGGTCGGACACCGCGCTGGTGGTGCACATCCCGCAGGGCCGGACCAAGGCGGTCGCGGTCAGCATTCCCCGCGACACCCTGGTGACCCGGCCCGAGTGTGTGAAGCGCGACGGGGCTGCACTGCCGTCGGCCGAGCGTGTGATGTTCAACTCCGTCTACACCAGCGCCGGTCCGGCCTGTGTGGTCAAGACCGTGGAGCAGATGTCCGGCGTACGCATCGACCACTACATGGAGATCGATTTCGCCGGGTTCAAGGATCTCGTGGACGCCATAGGCGGGGTCACCGTGGAACTCGAGGAGCCCATCCACGACAGGCACACCGGCCTCAACCTGGCGGCCGGTCCGCAGAAGCTCGACGGCGCCGACTCGCTGAAGTTCGTCCGCACCCGGCACGGCATAGGCGACGGGAGCGACCTCGGCAGGATCGGACTGCAGCAGCAGTTCCTGACCGCGCTGCTCAGCGAGGTCAAGGAGCAGGACCTGCTGGGCAGCCCCACCAAGACGTACAAGATCGCCGACTCGGCGACCAGGTCGCTCACCACCGACTCGGAACTCGCCTCGCTGAGCAAGCTGGCGGACTTCGCGAAGAGCATGCAGGGCGTGGACCCGGGCTCCATGGAGACCATCATGCTGCCGGTGGCCTACGACGCCGTCGACCCCAACCGTGTGGTGGCCGCGGAACCGCAGGCAGAGCAGTTGTGGAAGGCCGTCCGCGAAGACTCGGAGATACCCCAGTCCGCGAAGAAGTCCCCCGCCACCGGGGGCTGACGCGCCGGGCGGCGTCCCCGGCCCTCAGTGGAACCCTGGACCGGGGGACACCGCCGTGTCCCGGAAGGGCCCGGTGCACGGGTTGCCATGTCGTGGGGAGAGCGTATGGACGGTCGGGAACCGCTGGGCCCTGCGGGGGCGCGTCCGGCGCTGGTCGTGGTCGACGGGGCGAACGTCGTCGGCTCCGTACCGGACGGCTGGTGGCGCGACCGCCGCGGCGCCGCCGAACGG
The DNA here is from genome assembly GCF_022414575.1 of Streptomyces sp. MUM 178J. Classification (GTDB taxonomy): domain Bacteria; phylum Actinomycetota; class Actinomycetes; order Streptomycetales; family Streptomycetaceae; genus Streptomyces; species Streptomyces chengmaiensis. The sequence goes on from NZ_JADWYQ010000015.1 coordinate 16,824, forward strand.
CTCCGCGACCGGCTCGCCCTGCTGACGTCGACAGGGCTGGCCGGGCATCCTGGCCCCGTCGAGATCGTCCTCGTGGTGGAGGGCGCGGCGCGTGGGGTGGAGTCCGCACCCGGCGTCCGCGTCGACTCCGCACCGCGCAGCGGCGACGACCGGATCGTGGAACTCGTCCGGGACGAGGCGACCGGGTGCGGGCGGCCGGCCGGCGGTGTGAGCGGCAGTCAGGGCGGCCGCGCCGTGGTCGTGGTCACGGCGGACCGCGAGCTGCGGGCGCGGGTGGAGGCGTACGGGGCGCGGTGCGTGGGGCCGCGGACGGTGCGGGGGTAGACGGTGCGGGGGTAGACGGCGCGGGGGTAGACGGCGCGGGGCGCAGGGGCGTGGCACGGCGCAGGGGCGTGGGCTTGCGGCCCACGCCCCTGTTCGCGCTGCTGGGGTCCGGCGTCAGTCGCGGGCCGGTTCCACCGCCTCGCTCTCGTAGCGGCCGTCCAGCTTCGCCACCAGGCCCGTGACCTGACGGGCGATGTCCGGGGCGGTCAGGCCGATCTCGGCGAGGACCTCCTTGCGGGAGGCGTGGTCGAGGAAGCGCGGCGGGATGCCGAAGTCACGCAGCGGGACGTCGACGCCCGCGTCGCGCAGGGCCTGGGAGACCGCCGCGCCGACGCCGCCGACGCGGCAGTTGTCCTCGACGGTGACGACGACGCGATGCCGCTCGGCCAGCGGCGCGAGCGCCTCGTCGACCGGCTTGACCCAGCGGGGGTCGACGACGGTCGCGGAGATGCCCTGGGCGTCGAGGAGTTCGGCGACCTCCAGACACATCGGGGCGAGCGCGCCGACGGAGACGATGAGGACGTCCGGACGCTCGGCGTCCTCGGGCGTGCGCAGCACGTCCATCCCGCCGATCCGGCCGACGGCCTGGACCGCCGGGCCCACCGCGCCCTTGGAGAAGCGCACCACGGTCGGCGCGTCGTCGACCTCGACCGCCTCGCGCAGTTGGGCGCGCACCTGGTCGGCGTCGCGCGGGGCTGCGATCCGCAGCCCGGGGACGACCTGCAGGATGGACATGTCCCACATGCCGTTGTGGGACGCGCCGTCGGTGCCGGTGACGCCGGCCCGGTCGAGGACGAAGGTGACGCCGCACCTGTGCAGCGCCACATCCATCAGCACCTGGTCGAAGGCGCGGTTGAGGAAGGTGGCGTACACGGCGAAGACGGGGTGGAGCCCGCCGGTGGCGAGACCGGCGGCGGAGACCGCGCCGTGCTGCTCGGCGATGCCGACGTCGTACACCCGGTCGGGGAAGACCTTGGCGAACCTGTCGAGGCCGACCGGCTGGAGCATCGCGGCGGTGATCGCGACGATGTCCTCGCGCTCCTCGCCGAGCTTGACCATCTCCTCGCCGAAGACCGAGGTCCAGTCGAGGCCTGAACTGGCGATCGGCAGCCCGGTGTCGGGGTGGATCTTGCCGACGGCGTGGAAGCGGTCGGCCTCGTCCTGGAGGGCGGGCTGGTAGCCGCGGCCCTTCTCGGTGAGGCAGTGGACGATGACGGGTCCGCCGAAGCGCTTGGCCCGCGACAGGGCGGACTCCAGGGCCTCCAGGTCATGGCCGTCGATCGGCCCGACGTACTTCAGTCCGAGGTCCTCGAACATGCCCTGCGGGGCGATGAAGTCCTTCAGGCCCTTCTTCGCGCCGTGCAGGGTGTCGAAGAGCGGCTTGCCGACGACCGGGGTGCGCTCCAGCACCTCCTTCGTGCGGGCCAGGAAGCGCTCGTAGCCGTCGGTGGTGCGCAGGGTGGCGAGGTGGTTGGCGAGGCCGCCGATCGTGGGGGCGTAGGAGCGCTCGTTGTCGTTGACGACGATGACCAGCGGGCGGTCCTTGGCGTCCGCGATGTTGTTCAGCGCCTCCCAGGCCATGCCTCCGGTGAGCGCCCCGTCGCCGATCACTGCGACGACGTGGTCGCCGCGCCCGAGGACCTCGTTGGCCTTGGCGAGGCCGTCGGCCCAGCCCAGGACGGTCGAGGCATGCGAGTTCTCGATGACGTCGTGGTCGGACTCGGCGCGCGCGGGGTAGCCGGACAGGCCCCCCTTGGCCTTGAGCCGGGAGAAGTCCTGGCGGCCGGTGAGCAGCTTGTGGACATAGCTCTGGTGTCCGGTGTCCCACAGGACCTTGTCCCTGGGCGAGTCGAAGACACGGTGCAGGGCGATGGTCAGCTCGACCACCCCGAGGTTGGGGCCGAGGTGTCCGCCGGTCTTGGAGACGGCGTCCACGAGGAAGGTCCGGATCTCCGCGGCGAGCTTGTCGAGCTGCTCCGGGCCGAGCCGGTCCAGATCGCGCGGTCCGCTGATGCGGGTCAGCAGCTCCCACCCGTCGCCCGCCACCGTCTTCGGCGGTCGCGGTTTGCGCGGCTGTTCCACCCTGCCTCCTTGCGTTGAGCATGCCGATTCCGCCGAGTCTAGTGTTCCGCCGGCGGGCGCGGTCATCGGACTGTGCGTTCTACGTCACCCGTACGGTGCATGACGACGGCACGCAGCGGTGCCCGGCGTCGTCTGCCGACGCCGGGCACCGCTGTGATCTGCCGTGTGTCAGGCGCGGCCCGCAGTCTTCTGCGTCTTGCGGGTGACCGAGTCGATGACGACCGTGATGAGCAGCACTGCTCCGGTGATCATGTACTGGACCGGGGTGCGGATGCCCTCCAGGGCCAGCCCGTACTGGATCGAGACGATCACCATGACGCCGAGCAGGGCGTTCCAGGTGCGGCCGCGGCCGCCGAAGAGGCTGGTGCCGCCGATCACGGCCGCCGCGATCACGTTCATCAGCAGTTCGCCGGTGCCGGCGCTCTGGTTGGCGGCGGCGATCTTGGAGGCCCAGAAGAGGCCGCCGATGGCCGCGAAGGTGCCGGCGAGGGCGAAGACGGAGATCCGGATCGCCGTGACGTTGATGCCGGCGCGCCGGGACGCCTCGACGCTGCCGCCGAGGGCGAAGATCTTCCGCCCGTACGGCGTGCGGCGCAGCATGAAGTCCGTGCCCACCAGGACCGCCAGGAACAGCACCAGCGCCAGCGGCAGCCCCTTGTACTGGTTGAACATATAGGCGGCGGCGAAGGCGATGACCGCGAGCACGGCGGCGCGCAGCGCGATGTCGCTCAGCGGCCGGGCGGGGACTCCGGCGGCCTCACGGCGGCGGCTGTCCAGGAAGCCGGAGAGGAAGTACGCGGCCACGGCGAAGGCTGCCAGGCCGTAGGCGGCGGCGACATCGGTGAAGAAGTACGTGGTCAGGCTGCCGACCGCGCCTTCGCGGTCGATGTTGATGGTGCCGGTGTCGCCGAGGAGCTGGAGCATGAAGCCCTGCCAGAAGAGCAGGCCCGCCAGGGTGACGGCGAAGGCCGGCGCTCCGATTCTGGCGAAGAAGAAGCCGTGCAGCGCGCCGATGACCGCGCCGCCCGCGACGGCGACGAGGAGCGCGAGCCATTCGTTCATGCCCTGGCTGACGCTGAGCACGGCGACGACCGCGCCGGAGACTCCGCTGACCGCGCCGACCGACAGGTCGATCTCACCGAGCAGCAGGACGAAGATCACGCCGACGGCCATCATGCCGGTGGCCACCATCGTGACCGCGATGTCGCTGAGGTTCTTGGCGGAGAGGAAGTTGGAGTTCAGGCTCTGGAAGATGGCCGCGATGACGATCAGCCCGACGACGACGGGGACGGAGCCGAGGTCGCCGGCGTGCAGCTTGCGCTTGAACTCCCCGAAGTAGCCGGCGAGGCCCTGTTCACGCACCAGCAGCCGGGGGTCGACGGCGGCGACGGCGTCGTGCGCCGCCTCGGGGTTCTCGACCTGGTGGTCCGCGGGCGCTTCGGCCGTGGCCGCCGTCGCGGTGGAGGTCTTCTCGGTGCTCACTTGTTCGCCTCCGCCTTCTCCGCGTTCTCCGCGCTCTTGTCGTTCGTCGCGCTCTCCCCGTTCTTCGCCTCCGCGCTGCGTGCCGCACGGCGGGTCACAGCGTTGTCCGTGGCGCCGGTGATGGCGGAGATGATCTCTTCCTGCGAGGTGCTCTTCACGTCGAAGACGCCGTTGTTGCAGCCGAGCCGCAGGACGGCCACCCGGTCGGCGACGGCCTTGACGTCGGCCATGTTGTGGCTGATGAGGATGACCGCGTGGCCGCGCTCGCGCAGCCGCTCGACCAGGTCGAGCACCTGGGCGGTCTGCTCGACGCCGAGGGCGGCGGTGGGCTCGTCGAGGATGACGAGCTTGGGCTCGCCGAGCATCGAGCGGGCGATGGCCACCGTCTGGCGCTGGCCGCCGGAGAGCGAGGCGATCGGGATGCGGACGCTGGGGATGCGGATCGACAGCGTGCTGAGCAGCTCGCGGGCGCGGCGCTCCATCTCGATCTCGTCCAGGACGCCGCGCTTGTGCAGCTCCCGGCCGAGGTAGAGGTTGCCGACGACGTCGATGTTGTCGCAGAGCGCGAGGTCCTGGTAGACGGTCGCGATGCCCAGGTCCTGAGCGTCGTGCGGCCGGCTGATCGTGACCGGGCGGCCCTCCCACTCGATGACGCCCTCGTCGATCGGGTGGACGCCGGCGATCGTCTTGACCAGCGTGGACTTGCCTGCGCCGTTGTCGCCGACCAGGGCGACCACCTCGCCGGCGTGGATCTCGAGCTCTACGTCGGTGAGCGCCTGTACGGCGCCGAACCGCTTGGAGACCCCTCGCAACGCCAGCACGGGCGTAGCGGACACGTGAACCATCTCCTTCGCCGCCTGACCGGCGGGGATTTCACCGCCTGACGGCGGGGACGCCGCGCCCGACAGGGGGTGGAGCGCGGAGGCTGAGCAGAAGTGTGCAGAAGTCTGCGGTGCCGCGAAAGGCCGTGGGCGGTCTCTCGCAGCGGCAGGGACGGCGACCGGCGAACGGTCGGCCAGAGGAACAGCAGATACGTTTCGCCCGGTGCTCCGCCCAGTTGCGGGGCTGGATGCGGTGCGGAGCACCGGACGAGATCGTGGGGCGGCCCGAAGGGGGCCTGCGGCCTTACTTCAGGCCGATCGCGTCACAGGCGGCCTTGTACTTGTCCGTGCAGATGTCCTGCACCGTGTAGACGCCGTCCTTGATGACGGTGTCCTTGATGTTCTCCTTGGTCAGCGAGACCACCGGGACCAGCACGGTGGGAACGCCCTTGGTAGTGGGGCTGTCCACGGTGTCCTTGGCGATGGCGTCGAGCTTCTCGCCCTTGGCGAGGGCGACGGCCATCTCGGCGGCGGCCGCGGCCTCGGGGGCGTACGGCTTGTAGACGCTCATGTACTGCTCGCCCGCCACGATCCGCTGCACGCCGGAGAGCTCGGCGTCCTGGCCGGTGACCGGCGGGAGCTTGCTGAAGCCGCCGCCCTGGAGTGCGGTGATGATGCCGCCCGCCATGCCGTCGTTGGCGGAGTAGACGCCGACGATCTTGTCCTTGCCAAGGGCCGAGATCGCCGCCTCCATGTTGGAGTTGGCGTTCTCCGGCTTCCACTCCTTGGTGTCGTACTCCTTGCCGACGTTGACCTTGCCGTCGAGGACGGACTTGGCGCCCTTCTTGAACAGCGCGGCGTTCGGGTCGGTGATCGCGCCGTGCATCATCACGATCTGGCCGTCCTTGGCCTTGTCGCCGAGCGCGTCGAGCAGCGCCTGGCCCTGGACGCGGCCGACCTCTTCGTTGTCGAAGGAGGTGTAGGCGTCGATCGGGCCCTCGGCGAGGCGGTCGTAGGCGACGACCGGGATGCCGGCTTCCTCGGCCTTGCTGACGCTGCCGGCGATGGCCTTGGCGTCTACCGCGTCCAGGATGAGCACGTCGACCTTGTTGGTGATCATGGTGTCGACCTGCTGCGACTGCAGGGTGGCGTCCTGCTTGGCGTTGGAGTAGACGACCTTCGCCTTGCCGCCGGTCAGCTCGCTGATCTTCTTCTCGATCAGCGGCTTGTCGAACTTCTCGTAGCGGGCGGTCTGGTTCTCGGGAAGAAGCAGGCCGATCGTGAGGTCGTCGCCCTTCTTCTTCTCACCGGTCTCGGCGGCCTTGTCGCCGGACTCCTTGGCGCTGCCGCAGGCGGCGAGGGAAACGGCCATCGCACCAGCGGCGACGGCGACGGCTGCACGACGCATACGCGTGTTCATCTTCTAAAACCTCCCTGACGCGGCCGCGGCGTTGCGGCCGAGGTGGCTGGAAGTCAACTCGGCCCCGCTGCTGCCGTCAAGGAGTAAATTCTTAACGAGATGACAACGGTGCCATGTGTTCTCTAAGTGAACGCTGGGCTACTGGGCTGCAACGCACTGCCCAGAAGGGTCGAATCGCCCATTTCGCTGAGCACAAGAGCGAGGGCGCCCAGCACTTCGGCCCGCCCGCCGAGAGCCCCGGGGGCCACGGACAGCTGCCGTGCGGCACTGGGGATGGCATAGCGGGACACAGAGTCCCTGATGGGCCCCAGGACCAGTTCTCCGGCCTCGGCCAGATCGCCGCCGAGCACCACCCTGCTGGGGTTCAGGAGATTGCACAGGTTGGCCACACCGCTGCCGACATGACGGCCGACGTCCCCGATGACCCGGCGGCAGCCCGGATCGCCCTCGCGGGCGAGCTGGACCACGCGCTCCATTGTCAGATCGGCTCCATGGCCGGGCTGGAGCAGGGGCAGCACATAGCGGGCCGCGGCGAAGGTCTCCAGACAGCCGCGGTTTCCGCAGCGGCACACCGGGCCGGACTCGTCCAGCGTGATGTGCCCGATCTCCCCGGCGGTGCCGCCCGGCCCCCGGTAGATCTGCCCGTCGATCACCAGACCGGCGCCGACTCCGGACGCGACCTTGATATAGGCGAGGTCCTTCACCCCGCGGCCGCTCCCCCACACCAGCTCTCCCAGCGCGCCGAGGTTGGCGTCGTTGTCGACGTAGACCGGCGCGCCGAGCCGGGCGGAGAGCTCCTGGCTGGGGTTGATCCCGCTCCAGCCCGGCAGGATCGCGGTGGAGCCGAGGGTGCCGGACTCCACGTCGATCGGGCCCGGCACGCCGAGACCCACGCCGATCACCTTGTCCCGGCCGATGCCGCAGGCCGCGATCAGCCGTTTGACCAGCTGTTCCGCCCGGTCGAAGCCCTGCGCGGCGGAGGCGTCGACATCGAGCGGCTCGGACTCCTCGGCCAGCACCTGGTGGGCGAGGTTGCCGACGGCGACCCGCAGATGCGTATGGCCGAAGTCGACGCCGATGACGATGCCCGCGTCGCCGCTGAGGGAGACGCTGCGGGCCCGGCGGCCGCCAGCGGAGGTGGGGGTGACCTCGACCGTGCCGCCGTCCTTCAGTTCACGAACGATATTGGAGACCGTGGCGGCCGACAGGCCGGTGCTTCTGGCGATCTCCGCCTGGGTGAGCGAGCCCGCCAAGCGCACGGCCCTGACGACCCGCTCGAGGTTGGCCCGGTGCAGTGATGTCTGCGACCCCGGAGTCTCCATTGACCCATCCACTCCTGCCCCCGGTGGGCGGCACGACCGCCGCCCCCGGCCGGGTTCACCACGATGTGACCCAGCATCTCTCCAACTTATGAACTCTAAGCTGACCCGGAGGGGGCATATCGCGTCAAGACCTTGAGCGAGAGGAGAACCGTAAGGAGACCTCGCCGAGATCTGGCCTCCCCCGCCCGGAGGACGGGCGAAGACGTCCGCCCGTATGCGCACGCTGCGCATACGGGCGGTTCCGGCAGGTCGGGGTTCTTCAGCCGCGGGTCGGCTCGCTCGGCGTCACTTCAACGTGCCCGCCGTGAGGCCGGACTGGACCTGGCGCTGGAACGACAGGTACACGACCAGCATCGGGATCATGGCGATGGTCACCCCGGCGAACAGCACCGGAAGATCGCTGGCGTACCCCTGCTGCTGCTGGAGCTGCACCAGCCCCTGGGTGAGCAGATAGCGCTCGGGGTCGCTGTTGTCCCTGGGCTGCATCAGCACCACGGGCAGGATGTACTGGTTCCACTGGCCCAGCGCGTTGAAGATGCCCACGCTCAGCAGCCCCGGCTTTGCCATCGGCAGCATGACCTGGAAGAACGCACGGGTGTGCGAGGCCCCGTCGATCACCGCCGCCTCGTGCACTGCCGTCGGCAGGGTGCGGAAGAAGGCGTGCATAAAGAACACCGTGAAGGGCATCGAGTAGGCGATGTAGACCAGGATCAGACCCTGGTAGGTGTTCAGCATCCCGAACCGCTCGACCATGAAGTAGAGCGGGACGAGCGCGAGGAAGACGGGGAACATCGCCCCGCCGACGAAGAAGAAGTACAGGAAGCGGTTGCCCGGGAACTCATAGCGCGCCAGCACATACGCCGCCATCGACCCGAACAGCATGGTCAGCGGCACCGAGAAGGCAAGCACTATCACCGTGTTGGTGAAGTAGTCGCCGATGCCCTTGTCCCAGGCCCGTACGAAGACGTCGAAGGTCCAGTTGGTGGGCCAGCTCAGTGCGGAGCCGCCGATCTGGGCGTCGGTCTTGAAGGAGCTCAGCACGAGCCAGAGCAGCGGCAGCACGATCAGCACGGCCCAGAGCGCCAGAAAGCCGTGCGAGAAGACATTGAGGGTGATGCCCTCGGTGGCGCGGTCGCCGGGGCGCAAGGTCCGCCGGCCGCTCTTCGGCCCGTCGCCCCGCGGGCCGTCGGAGCCCGGCTCTGTGGCGGCGGACTCCTTGGCAGTGATGCTCATCGCTCTCCCCGCTCAGAATTCGATGCGCTCGCGGCGGGTGGCGCGGAGCGTGACGACGGACAGGATCAGGGTCAGCAGCAGCATCACCACACCCATGGCGCAGGCGTAGCCGCTCTTTCCGAAGTACAGGAAGTTGCGCATCAGGACCGTGGCCATGACCTCGCTGTGGTGGTCGGGGCCGCCGCCGAACTGACCCGATGTCATGGTCGACACCAGGACGAACAGATCCATCGCGGTGATTCCGAGGTAGACCCAGGAGGTCTGCACGGATTCCCACAGCAGCGGGAGGGTGACCCGGAAGAACGTCTGGGCCCGGCCCGCGCCGTCCAGGAGGGAGGCTTCGTAGATCTCCTTGGGGATGGACTGCATCGCCGCGGAGAACAGCACGAGATAGAACCCGACACCGTGCCAGACGACGACGGCCAGCAGACACCACAGCACCAGGGAGGGCTCGTTGAGCCACTCGACGGGCCGGCCCGCGTCGACCAGACCCGCCTTGACGAGCAGGCCGTTGAGCAGTCCGCCCTGGTCGCTGCGGTAGACGGCGCCGAAGAGCACCGCGAGGATCGCCAGCGAGAGGACCTGCGGGAAGAAGTACACGATCTTGTAGAAGCCGGAGCCCTGGATGCCCGTGACCCCTCCCGCGCCGCCCCGGCCGCCCGCGTTGAGCATAAAGGCGAAGAAGAGGGCGAGCAGGATGGTGATCACCGGAATGAACACCAGGAACAGGATGTTGTGCCAGATCGCCTGCAGGAAGACGTTGTCCTCGAGCAGTGCTGCGTAGTTGTCGAGGCCTACGAACCCGAAGGTCTGCGACTGGCCCTTCCAGTCGGTGAAGGAGTATCCGATCGTCTGGAGATACGGCCAGATCACAAAGATCAGATACAGCGCCATGGGAGCGAGAAGAAATCCCGTGACGAACTGGTACTGCCCTTTTCGCATGGCATCCTGTCCCTGGTGTTCCGGGTGTTTCCGGTGGTTCCCGTTGTACCGGCCGAGCCGCGGGAAACCGCTGAACCGCGTACGGCGGCTCAGTCGCGAGCTCAGTCGCGGCGGTTGTTCTTGCTGTTCGGGTCCTTGGCCGCCTTGTCGACCGCGGCCTGGGCCCGCTTCAGCCATTCCGCCGGCTGGATGCGCTTGGCCATCAGCTCATTGGACGCGTTCTGGATCTCCACATCCATCTCGCTGTACCAGTTCGGGTAGAGGTAGTTGAAGGTGTTGTCGCCCGCGGCCTTCACCGCGTCCACGGCCGCCTTTGTGCCCGGCCGCAGTTGCACGCCGGCGTCGACGCCGTCCTTGACGATGGTCAGCGAGTTCGCCTGCTGAGCGAAGATCGTCGACCACTCCTTGGAGAGCATGGAGCGCAGGAACTCCTGCCCCGCGGCCTTGTTCTTCGCCTTCTCCGGGACGATGAACGGCTCGCCCGCCCCGGCCCGGATCGCCTCGAAGGGGAGCGCGCTGCCGGGCAGCAGCGGCATCGGCAGGAACTTCATGTCGAAGTCGTCCGGCGTGGTCTTGAGCTGCTCGTTCTCCAGCCAGGAGCCGCTGGTGACGAACGCGGCCTTGTACTGGTTCCAGCGGGTCTGCGACTCGGTGTGCGTCAGGCCGTTGGTGCCGGGCATGAGGTAGCCCTTCTCGACGACCTCGTAGATCGCCTCGACGGACTGCTTGGCGGCGTCGCTGCCGACGAAGGCCTTCGGATCGAGGTTGTCGATCGCCTTCATGGCGTCCAGACCGCCGAGCTTGGCGATCAGGTCCATGATGGCGACGTTGATGTAGTACGGGAACTTGCCCTGGTGGGCGAGGCCGCCGATGCCGGCGTCCTTGGCGGCCTTGCAGACGGCGAGGAACTCGTCCCAGGTCTTGGGCGGCGTCCAGCCCTTGTCCTTGAAGAGTTTGCCCGAGTACCACAGGCCCCAGACGGTGTAGACGTAGTTGAGCGACACGATCTTGCCGCCCTGCAGCCCCTGATCCACGGTGCCGGGGATCAGGGTGTCCCGGACCTTCTTGGTGGGGTCGTCGAGGGAGGGGGCGTCCAGCACCGGGGCCAGATCGCTGAGCTGACCGCTCTTGAACAGCACATCCAGCTTGATCTGCTGTGCGCCGGAGTTGTCCACGACGTCCGGGGGGTTGCCCGCGTTGAACCGCGGCTGGAGCTTTCCGGTGATCTCCTGGGTGCCCAGATGGGAGGAGGTCGTGCCCCACTTCTTGTCGAACGCGGTTTCCCATGCCTTGGCGTAGTCGTCGCCGTATCCGCCCTTGAAGACGACTACCTCGACCTTGCTCCCCTCGGCCACACCGAAGGGGTTGTCCTTGGAGACCTTGCCCTTGGTCTGGCTGCCGCCTTCGCCACCGCCGCCGCCGGAGGCGCACGCGGACAGGAAACTCATGGTCGGCACGGTGATCAGGCCGAGCGCGGCGGAGCGCTTGATCAGATCGCGGCGGCCGAGGCCCCCTCGGTTCGGGGCCTCGTCGGTGCTGGTGGAGCCCTCATTGCTGTGGGCGGAGGTGGATCCCATGCTCAAGTCCTCGCCTTCTCCAGGACTCAGGCGGTGTACCGGTCGCCCGTCACATCTCGCCTCAGGCGAAGGGCCCCGCCACCGCGGTCAGTTGCTGTGCATCCCTGAGGGAAACTCAGTGAAGCCGGTGTTGCGCACACGGATAGAACTGGAACGTGTGGAGCTGGAAGGTATGGAACAGCCTTGCGGACGCCGACAGGTATAGTCCACTTCCCGCTGTCCGAGCAAGATCGAAAGCAACTTTGGGCGGCAGTCTTTCCCGAGTTGAGACCTCGTGACCAGATGCCCCGTACAGACAACCCGGCGGTTCCGGCAGGCGTTACGGAACGAGTGATTCCGGGTGATCGACAGGCTCAACACCCTTGACACCGTACGGCACTTGCCTCCCTACTAGAGCCTGCGCATCGCGCCTGACAACGTTGTCCGAGATTGCCTCCCCAGGAGGAAAGACCGGAATGCATATGACTCCAACGGCCCATTCGGTCACCCTGACGGTGGCCGCGTCTCTTCTGGCGTTGACGGCCCAGTCGGCCGCAGTCGCCCTGCCGTTGCCGGCTCAGGCGGCGCCCGCCGCCCGGCACTCCACCCCCGCCGCGTCCTTCGTCTCGTCGTTCGAGGACGGCGACCCGCAGCCGGACTGGCGGCATGCCGTGGAGACCGGGCCGGACGGCCGGCAGCGGACGTCCGGCGTCGACGGCGGATTCGCCGCGGGGATTCCGGGCAATGTCACCGACCGAGTGGTCCGGCTGCGCGCCAGCGGTGAGAACACCGGGGCGGGCGAGACCAAGGAGAATCTCGTCGACCTCCAGCCCAGCACCAAATGGCTGACATTCGCCCCCACCGCCTGGATCGAGTTCGACACCGACGAACCCATCGAAGTCGCCAGATATGCGCTGACCTCCGCCAATGACTTCGCCGGTCGCGACCCCGCGGACTGGACGCTGAAGGGCTCCGCCGACGGCAAGCGGTGGACCGTCCTCGACACCCGCAAGGGCGAGTCGTTCGCCAAGCGCTTCGAGACCAAGACGTACGACGTCGCCGCCGGGACGGCGGAGCCGACGCCGTACGCCCACTACCGGCTGGAGATCGCCCGCAACAACGGCGCACCCGACATCACCCAGCTCGCGGATGTCCAGTTCTCCGACGGCGACGACAGCACCCCGACGCCTCCGTCGATGCGCAGTCATGTGGACGGCGGCCCCGCAGGCTCCCCCACCGCCAAGGCCCGCGCCGGTTTCACCGGAAAGCGGGCACTGCGCTACGCCGGTTCGCACAACCCGGACGGCCGGGCCTACTCGTACAACAAGATCTTCGACGTCGACACACTCGTCCGGCGGGACACCGCGCTGTCGTACCGGGTCTTCCCCTCCATGCCGGAGACGGATCTGAACTACCCGGCCACCCATGTCGCCGTGGACCTGGCCTTCACCGACGGCTCCTATCTCAGCGAGCTGAAGGCGGCCGACTCCCATGGCGGGCGGCTGACCCCGCAGGGCCAGGGCGCGGCCAAGAGGCTCTACGCCAACCAGTGGAACCATGTGGCGTCGCGGATCGGCGAGGTCGCCGCGGGCAAGAGGGTCGACCGGATTCTGGTGGCGTACGACTCCCCCGTGGGCCCGGCGAAGTTCCAGGGCTGGATCGACGACATCACCCTGGCGCCCGAACCGCCCGAGCGGCCGCTCGCCCATCTGTCCGACTATGTGTCCACGGTCCGCGGCACCAACTCGAGCGGCTCGTACTCGCGCGGCAACACCTTTCCCGCGACCGCCGTCCCGCACGGCTTCAACTTCTGGACCCCGGTGACCAACGCCGGCTCCCGGAGCTGGCTGTACGAGTACGCGCGCGCCAACAACGCCGACAATCTGCCCACCCTCCAGGCGCTGAGCGCCAGCCATGAACCCAGCCCCTGGATGGGCGACCGGCAGACGTTCCAGCTGATGCCGTCCGCGGCGGCCGGCGTCCCGGACACCTCCCGCACGGCGCGCGCCCTGCCCTTCCGCCACGACAACGAGACCGCGCGCCCGCACTACTACGGCGTGACATTCGAGAACGGGCTGAAGGCCGAGATCGCACCGGCCGACCACGCGGCGGTGATGCGCTTCCGCTACCCCGGCGACGACGCGAGCGTGATCTTCGACAACGTCACGGCCGAGGGCGGGCTGAGCCTGGACGCGGACTCCCGCTCCTTCACCGGGTACTCGGACGTCAAGAGCGGGCTGTCGACCGGCGCGACCCGGATGTTCGTCTACGGCGTCTTCGACGCACCGGTGCTCGACGCCGCCTCCGAGGGGGTCACGGGCCGCTTCCGCTTCGACGCGGGCCCGGACCGCACGGTGACGCTGCGGCTGGCCACCTCGCTGATCAGCGTCGAGCAGGCCAAGCGGAACCTGTCATACGAGATCCCGCACACGATGCGCTTCGAGCAGGTCATGCGCAGGGCGCAGGGGCAATGGGACCGGATTCTGGGGCGGGTGCGGGTCGAGGGGGCCACCCGCGACCAGCTCACCACGCTCTACTCGGGCCTCTACCGGCTCTACCTCTACCCCAATTCCGGCTTCGAGAACGCCGGAACACCGCACCGCCCGCGCCACCGCTACGCGAGCCCCTTCTCCCCCGCGGAGGGGCCCGACACCCCGACGCACACCGGCGCGAAGATCGTCGAGGGGAAGGTCTATGTGAACAACGGCTTCTGGGACACCTACCGGACGACCTGGCCCGCGTACTCCTTCCTGACCCCTCGCAAGACGGGTGAGCTGGTGGACGGCTTCGTCCAGCAGTACAAGGACGGCGGCTGGATCTCCCGCTGGTCCTCCCCCGGCTACGCCGACCTGATGACCGGCACCAGCTCCGACGTCGCCTTCGCCGACGCCTATGTGAAGGGTGTGCGATTTGACGCGGAAGCCGCGTACGAGGCGGCGCTGAAGAACGCGACGGTCGTGCCCCCGTCGTCGGGAGTGGGCCGCAAGGGCATGGAGACCTCGCCGTTCCTCGGCTACGCCTCGACCCGGACCCATGAGGGTCTGTCCTGGTCGCTGGAGGGCTGTCTCAACGACTACGGCCTGGCGAAGATGGGCGAGGCCCTCTACGAGAAGACGGGGAAGGCGCGCTACAAGGAGGAGTCGGCGTACTTCCTCAACCGGGCGCGGAACTATGTGACGCTGTTCGACTCCGAAGCCGGGTTCTTCCAGGGCCGCGGCCCGGACGGCGCCTGGCGGGTGCCCGGCGACGCGTACGACCCCCGGGTGTGGGGCTACGACTACACCGAGACCAACGGCTGGGGCTATGCCTTCACCGCACCCCAGGACTCACGCGGTCTGGCCAATCTGTACGGAGGCCGGGCGGGGCTCGGGCAGAAGCTGGACGCGTACTTCTCCACCCCGGAGACGGCGTCGCCGGAGTTCGTCGGCTCGTACGGCTCGGTGATCCACGAGATGACGGAGGCGCGGGATGTCCGGATGGGCATGTACGGGCACTCCAACCAGGTCGCGCACCATGCCGCGTATATGTACAACGCCGCCGCGCAGCCCTGGAAGACCCAGGAGAAGGTCCGGGAGGTGCTCTCCCGTCTCTACGTCGGCAGTGAGATCGGGCAGGGGTACCACGGCGACGAGGACAACGGAGAGCAGTCGGCCTGGTACCTCTTCAGCGCGCTGGGCTTCTATCCGCTGGTGATGGGCAGCGGGGAGTACGCGATCGGCTCGCCGCTCTTCACCAAGGCGACGGTGCGGATGGACAACGGCCGCACGCTGGTGGTCAGGGCCCCGCGGAACAGCGCGGAGAACGTCTATGTGCAGGGGGTTCGGCTGAACGGCAAGCGGTGGACGTCCACCGCGCTGCCGCACCGGCTGCTGGCGCGCGGCGGGGTGCTGGAGTTCCAGATGGGGCCGCGGCCGTCGTCGTGGGGAACGGGGCCGGACGCCGCGCCGGTGTCCATCACGACGGATGACGCGGCGCCGTCGCCCCGTGCGGACGTCCTGCGGCGGTCGGGCCCGCTGGCCGACGACTCGTCGGCGACGACCGCGGAGTTCACAGAGGCGGATCTGCCTCTGCGCGAGGACGCCGCCGGGAAGCCGGTCGTCCAGTACACCCTGACCTCGTCCGCGGCGGCGCAGGCGCCGTCCGGCTGGACGCTGCAGGGCTCGCTGGACGGCACGGCCTGGAAGACCCTGGACCGGCGCTCGGGCGAGTCGTTCGCCTGGGACCGGCAGACCCGCGCCTTCACCGTCGCCCGGCCGGGCCCCTACACGCTGTACCGCCTGGTCCCGGCGAGCCCGGGCGCGACGCTCGCGGAGGTGGAGCTGCTCTCGTAGGGGCGTTGCAGGGAACGTCCGGCAGCCGCTGGTCACTCTGGCTGCCGCGACGTCCCGAGGACCGACGGATCCGGCCGCCGGCTCCCGCCCTTGTGCAGAACACGGCGTCGGGCGCGCGTACGGCGAGGGCCGCACCCCGGTGTGACGGGGTGCGGCCCCTTGTGCGGCGCGTGCGGGACGCGCTCAGCTGCGGATCAGGGGCGGCGCTCTGCTCGGTGAGATCGTCGGTGTGGAACTGCGGGGAGCGGTGGGCCTGGACGACGGCCCGTTGCATCGCCTCGTGTTCAGGGCGGTGGGGAGACGGGCTCTCGTTCAGGGCACGTCGGAGCAGTACGGGGAGGTCGATCGCTCAGTCCCGTCCACCGTGCCAGCGGACGGCGACGGCACCGGCGAAGTCGCCCGCGTGCGCGAACCCTCCGAGTACCACCAGGTCGCCGTCCTCGACCTGCCGGGAGCGGATCGCACGGTCCAGGGTGACCGGGATCGCCGCGCCGAACAGATTCCCGTACGCGTCGAAGGTGTTCAGGTGCCGTTCGGCCGGCAGCTGCAGCGCCTCTCGCCAGTTTCGTAGAAAGGTGCGGTTGGGCTGGTTGGTGATGAGCACATCGATGTCGGCGGTCGCCACGCCGAGCCGCCGGCACAGGTCCGCGACCACCTCGGGGACGAGGCGGTTCCCGCGTGCCAGGACCTTGGCGACGCCGGCGTCGGTGAACGCGATCCGCAGTTGGGACTCTCCCGGTTCCCAGTACTTGCGGCCGTCGTCGACGGCCAGGGTCATGTCCCCGGCGTAACTGCCGATGTGCCGGGTCTCCACGTCGAGGACCGGTGCGCCGGACGACGTCGTCACATACCCCACGCCGCAGCCGTCGCCCGGGATCGCGGCCTGGGCGAGCCGGCGCACCTGGGACTGGGTGAACCATTGACCCGCGGCGCTTTGAGCATTGCAGATCAGGGCGGTCTTCGCATCGGCGGTGGTGAGGATCTGCCGGGCCAGCTTCAGCATGTACACGAAGGAGGCGCAGCCCGCGTTGGCCACGTCGACGAGCCATTCCGGGTTCAGGCCCAGTCGGCGCGCCACCTCGGTGCCCGCGCCCACGAAGGGCAGGTCCGGCAACTGGCTGTGTACCAACAGCACGTCGACGGCTCGGATCTCTTCCCTGCCGTGCCGTTCGATCAGTGGCTGTACGGCGCGTTCGATCATGTCCGCGTTCGTCTCGTCCGCGGCCACGTGGTGCCGTAATGGCGGGACCTTGAACATGGGGTGGTGGCGGAGCTTGTCCTCGGCTCCGGGGTACTCGGTGTAGAACTCGGCGGGGACCGGCTCACCGGGAAGGTAGCTCGCGACGTCGGTGAGGCTGACCGTCGTCACCGCGTCACCGCCCGCGACGGAGCCGTGCTGACCGGGAGGCCGTTGCGGTGGCGGTGTTCCAGGATCGCCTTGAGGTTGTTCATCTCCACGGTGTGCCCCGCGTAGAAGAGGTCCCAGTAGTCGCCCACCCAGGGCCGGTCCGGGCGGGGCGCCTTCTCGGGATGCGGGTTGGCGTCGTAGTAGGGGTGCCGGCAGTTGGTCCAGGTGATCACCGAACCCGGCTTGTCCAGCACCAGCCGGGCCGGGACGACGCGCATCAGGTAGATCATCCACAGCTTCTCGCCCTGGTCCCACGAGCAGTGGTAGTCCACGGTCATGGCCTCGGGGTTGGCGACCACTTCGCAGTAGATCCTGGTGTCGTCCTCAAGCCGGTCGTGGCCGACCCACCGCCCCGGTGTGCCGGAGGGTGCGAAGTCCCGCAGGCTGCATGTCCATTCCTGCAGGTGGTGGCCCTGGCGCAGGTAGTCGTAGACCGCCTCCGGGGGGCAGTCCACGTACTCGTGGAGGGTGCAGTACTGCCCGTAGACCTGATGGTGGGGGTAGACGGCGTGGGTGAGCTCCAGGCAGCGGGCGGTCAGTTCCTCCTTGCCGGCGTTCTCGATCCGCAGCAGGCCGGGTATGTCAGCCAACGTGGACGATGCCTCGCTCATCTGAACTCTCCTTGCTCTCGGGGCCGTTGTTGCTCTCGGTGAGGTCGGTGAAGGACCGGAAGGGGAGGAACGGCGGGATCTCCCGCGGGTCGCAGTCCACGGCGACGAACGCCGGGCCGTCGCCCGCGTTGCCTCGCAGCAGTGCCGTGCGCAGTTGCGCCGCGTCGCCGGCGCCTGTGGCATCGAGGGACGGGAAGGCGGCGGCCACTCCCGCGGCGAGGTCGGTTCGGGCGAACCGGTCGTCGTTGCGGACGCCGCCCTGGAAGAACTCCTCGCGCAGCGCGCACATGGCGTGGGCGTTGTTGTTGAAGATCACGAAGGTCACGGGTGCGGCGTACTCCACGGCGGTGTGCACTTCCATCCCGTGCATGAAGAAGGACCCGTCTCCGGCGAGGACGTAGGTGCGTCGCCCGGTGGCGAGCGCGGCGCCGATGCCGGCGCCGAAGGTGTAGCCCATGCCGCCCATGCCGACCGCCACCACGAAGCGGCCGCGGCGCGGCGCCGGGAGCAGATGGACGGCGCTGGCCCCCGCGTTGCCGGCGTCCACGAAGACGTGTGCGGCCTCGGGGAGCGCGGCCTCCACCGCGGCGAGCGCCTGGGCGCAGGGGATGGTTCGCCCGCGGGCTTGAGGAGGCGGGCTCGGCATGGGGGTGGGAAGGGGGCCAGCGTGCGGGGGGCAGGGACGTGGGCGGGGCGGCAGGCGGGCGGTCACCGCGCGCAGCGCGTCCCGCAGGTTCCCCTTCAGCGCGGTACCTGCCACAAACGGCGGTTCGGGGCCGAGGCAGACGACATCGGTGGTGGCCAGGGCCCGGTCGAGGCCGCCGCGTGCCAGGAGCGGCAGCCGGGTACCGACCAGCAGACATACGTCGGCCCGCCGCAGACACTCTTCGACGTTGGCGTGGCCCATCACCCCGGCCACGCCCGCGAAGCGCGGGTCATGATTGTCGAAGACGTCCTTGGCGTCCGGGGTGACCGCGACCCATGCCCCGAGGCGCCGAGCCAGTTCGGCCAGCTCCGTGCGCGCGTCGGCGGCGGCGAGTTCCTCACCGGCGATGACGAGGACGCGGCCGGCCTCGCGAAGGGTGTCCGACACGGTGGTGAGGGTGGCTTGGTCGAGCCGCGCCGCCGATACCGTCCGCACCGGGGCGCACGGGTCCGGGGCCACGCGACGGCCGGTCACCTGGAGCCGTGCCTGCTGCACGTCCTTGGGTAGCAACAGTACGGCCGGCCCGCGCGGATCGGCCTGCGCCGCCGCCACTGCCCGGGGCAGCAACTCCACGAGCGCGTCCGCGTCGTCCACCCGGGCGCAGAACCGGGAGACGGGGGCGAAAACCTCCTTGGCGTCGAAGGAGCCCGCCTTGCCGCTGGAGTCCTGGAACGCCCCGCGGCCCTCCTGGCCGGTCGGCGGCTGGCCCACAAGGGCCAGCACGGGCACCCGCGAGGCATGGGCCTCCGCCAGGCCCGGTAGGAGATTCATCGCCCCGCCGCCCGAGGTGGCGGCTACGACACCGATGCGCCTGGTGGTGCGCGCGTATCCGTCGGCCATGGTGACGGCGGAGAACTCGTGTTTGGCGACGACTCCGCGGACGGCGCCACAGCGGTGCACCGCGTCGTACAGGTCCTCGATGTTCGCGCCGCCGACGCCGAACACGTGGGTGACGCCGGCCTTCGCGAGTTCCGCGACCAGATGGTCGACGAGGCGTTCCGTTTGCGCCTCGCGTAGATTCGAGGTCGTCCGGGTCATACGGGGCTCCTGTCCCTCTCATGCTGCCGGTCGATGAGGCCGGACGGCGAGATGACCTGAAAACGGTGCCGGTATTCCTTCGGGGTGAGGCCCAGGATCCGTCCGAAGGAGCGGAAGAAGGTTTCGGGGGCGGCGAATCCGCAACGGCCAGCTATCTGACAGATCGTCAGGTCGGTGGTCTCCAGCAGTTCACGAGCGCGGGCGATACGCATCCGCTCGACGTACTGGCCGGGTGTCGTGCCCGTCTCGCGCCGGAAGACCCGGGCGAAGTTGCGCTGACTCATGGTGGCCTGCCGGGCGATCTCGGCCACGGGCAGCGGGTTGTGCAGGTTGCCCAGAATCCACTCCTGCGCCGCCCTGATCGGCGGATGGTCGGCCAACTGGGCATCGAGGACCGCGCTGTACTGGGACTGCCCCCCGTGCCGCTTGAGGAACAGCACCAGAAACCGTGCCGTCTCCAGCGCGAGCGCCGCCCCGTGATCGGCCTCCACAAGAGCCAGCGCCATGTCGATGCCCGTCGACACGCCCGCGGAGGTCACGAACGGGCCGTCCCAGACGAAGATCGGCTCGGCATCCACCGTCACTGCCGGATAGCGGCACGCCATCGCTTCGCTGTACGCCCAGTGCGTGGTGGCGCGCCTGCCGGCGAGCAGGCCCGCCTCGGCCAGCAGAAAAGATCCGCCGCACACGGAGGCGATGCGGCGCGACCGGGCCGCCGCCCCGCCGATCCAGGAGATCAACTCCCGGTCCCGCAGTGCGTCGTGGAGACTCCAGCCGCCCGGCACGAGGAGTGTGTCGATCGGCCCCTGCCCCGCCTCCAGGGGCGCGGCTTCCACCACAACTCCTGAACTCGTGTGCACCAGCGGGGCGTCGGCGGAGACGAAGTCGACGCGGTAGGGGGCGCCCGACGGGCCGAGGAGCCGGTTGGCGGTATCGAACACTTCAATGGGCCCGGTGATGTCCAGGGCCATCGCGCCCGCGTACACCACCACAACAACACGTCGTTCGATCACGGTCACAGTCTGTATTGCACGCCGAACTGGCTGCAATGACAGATTACTGACGTATCCGGCCAACAAGCAGCCGGCGGACCGGGCAGAGGGCTGCCGGCCAGGCAGTTCGGGCGCCTGAGCGGACGGGCCGGGTGAGGCAGCTCACAGTGCATCGGTGCAGTCGTGCAGCGGAGCGGCGCCATCGGGGTGGCGGCAGGCTGCTGTGAATTCGTGGGGTGTTTGAACGCAGCCGGGGTCGTCTGCGTAGGGGGTGGAAGGTCTTCACTTTGACCGTCATTCCCGGGCAGCACGACGCGTAGGAGTATTCTCGTGAGACGCAACGCACGCAGACGCCCTACAGGCGCACGGCGCGCGACCTTCGCATCGGTCGCGCTGATCATGGGCGGAGGGGGGCTGGTAGCGGCGAACTTCTACGCTTCGGCGCACGAGTCCAACGACTCCGGGCAGAACCGGACGAAGTCTGCTGCCACCCAGATCGCGACCATCAAGTGCCCTGACATCGGGCAGCAGTTGGCGGACGTGCCGGACAAGGCGCGGGCCGGCGTCGACAGGGAGCTGGCGAACCTCGACAAGCAGGTCAACGAGGCCTATGCGAGGCTGACGTCCACGCGCAAGGCGCAGGCGGGTGACACGTCGTTCGTGCAGAACGCGATCCTCGGTCCGCTGAAGGACAAGCGGACGGCGGTGATCGACAGGATACGGGTGGACATCGAGCGTCTCGGCGGTACCTTCGACGACTCGCTGAAGGAACTCGCGAACTGCACCGCGGTGGCCGCCGACCAGGTGCAGGCCGATGCCGGCCAGAACAACGGCGACCAGCAGCCCGGCGGTGAGCAGGGGCAGAACGACAACGGCGGGCAGCCGAACATCGGCGGTCAGGTCGGCAACGGTCCGGTGGCGGACGACTTCGTCGACATCACCACGGTCCAGCCCAACGTCCAGCCGGCGCCGCGGGCCAACGGCAGTGCCTCGACCGGCACGTTCAGCGTCTCCTGCGGTGTAAACGAGAACAACAACTTCAACACCGACAACCTGATCGTGGCCCCCGGTGTGAACAACGGCGCGCGCCACACGCACGACTATGTGGGCAACCAGGATGTCAACGCCTTCTCCAAGGACCAGGACCTGGCCAACGCCGCCACCACCTGCTCGGAGAAGGGCGACAAGTCGGCCTACTACTGGCCGGTCCTGCGTCTGCAGGACGGCACCAAGGAGTTCGACGACAACAAGCTCGGCGGCGGTGCGGAGGGCAACGCGGGCAGGATCCTCAAGGCGAGGACGGCCGAGATCACGTACGTGGGCAGCCCGACGAGCAAGGTCGTCGCGATGCCGAAGTTCCTGCGCATCATCACCGGTGACGCCAAGGCCTTCAGCAACGGCACGGCGAATGCCAACGCGCACTGGAGCTGCACCGGCTTCGAGGACAAGGTCCAGCTCACGGACAAGTACCCGCTGTGTCCCCAAGGCAGCGGCGTGGTCCGCTCGTTCGCCTTCCAGAGCTGCTGGGACGGCCGGAACATCGACAGCGCCAACCACCGCTCGCACGTCGCCTTCGCCGACGCCGAGGGCAACTGCCAGAACGGCTTCAAGGCGATTCCGCAGCTGACGATGCGGCTGGTGTACGACGTTCCGACGCCGACCATCGAGAACGGCCAGGTGAAGAACCCGTTCGCGGTCGACGGGTTCCAGACCGAGTTGCACAAGGCGATCACCGACCACGACGACTTCATCAACGTCATGGACGGCAACCTGATGAACAAGGTGGTCGACTGCATCAACAGCGGTCGGCAGTGCGGCACCGGAGCCGCGGAACAGCCACAGGACGAGCCCACGGCGACCGTTGACGCGGGCGCCGGGTCCGGGAACGGCAAGGGCGGCATGAACCAGGACACCTCCGGAAACATGAACCCGCCGCAGGCAACGCCCAGCACGCGGGCAGCCGAACCGGCGCGCGAGGGCTCGACCAGGGACCACAGCGCGGCGCCCGAGGTGGACAAGGCGTCCTCCCCGGCCGGAGAGGTGGACAAGGCGCCCTTGTCGGCCGAGCAGAAGGCAAGCACGCCCTTGTCGGCCGAGCAGAAGGACAAGGCGCCCTCCTCGACCGAGCACCAGGACAAGGACAAGGCACCCTCGTCGGCCGAGCAGAAGGACAAGGCGCCCTCCTCGACCGAGCACCAGGACAAGGACAAGGCACCCTCGTCGGCCGAGCAGAAGGACAAGGCGCCCTCCTCGACCGAGCACCAGGACAAGGACAAGGCACCCTCGTCGGCCGAGCAGAAGGACAAGGCGCCCTCCTCGACCGAGCACCAGGACAAGGACAAGGCACCCTCGTCGGCCGAGCAGAAGGACAAGGCGCCCTCGTCGACCGAACACCAGGACACGGCGCCCTCCTCGACCGACCAAGGGGAAGAGCCCACAGAGGCATTCCGGAACGGCTCGGACGACAGCCAGGTCACCGGTGCGGCCGACCCCGAAGCCTCGTCGGTCGCTTCGCCCGCCGGTGGGGGTGCTCCGTCCACGGAGCCGCAGACCGAAACGCAGACGGTCGCGGGTGACCTGGCCGAGACCGGCACGACCCTGTGGCCGGCCATGATCGGCGGGGCGCTCATGCTCGCCGGTGCGATGCTCCTCCTCGCCAAACGGCGGCGCCGCTCCGTGTGAGGTGACGTCACCAGCAAGAGTTCACAAGTGAGACCGCCCGTACCTGCCCGGCAGGTACGGGCGGTCTCACTCACCGCCGAGCCGGCCGGCGCGGAGTCCGCCGGCCGGCTCCGGCCCGGCACCCGTCGGCCGTCAGTGCCGACCACCCAGGCCGCTCAGTTCACGTCAGGTCAAGAACCGACAAGTTGGCGAAGCACGTACTGCATGATGCCGCCGTTGCGGTAGTAGTCGGCCTCACCCGGGGTGTCGATGCGGACGACCGCGTCGAACTCGACGCCGGTGTCGGCGGTGACCCTGACCGTGCGCGGGGTGGCGCCGCCGTTCAGCTCGGTCACGCCCGCGATGGAGAAGGTCTCCTCGCCGGTCAGGCCGAGGGACTCGGCCGACCCGCCCTCCGGGAACTGGAGCGGGAGGACGCCCATGCCGATGAGGTTGGAGCGGTGGATGCGCTCGTAGGACTCGGCGATGACGGCCTTGACGCCGAGCAGCGCGGTGCCCTTGGCCGCCCAGTCGCGGGACGAGCCGGAGCCGTACTCCTTGCCGGCCAGGACGACCAGCGGGATGCCCTGGTCGATGTAGTTGCGGGAGGCGTCGTAGATGAACGAGACCGGGGCGTCGGGCTGTGTGAAGTCGCGGGTGTAGCCGCCCTCCGTGCCCGGCGCGATCTGGTTGCGCAGGCGGATGTTGGCGAAGGTGCCGCGGATCATGACCTCGTGGTTGCCGCGGCGCGAGCCGTAGCTGTTGAAGTCGCGGCGGGCGACGCCGTGCTCGGTGAGGTACTGGCCGGCCGGGGTGTCGGCCTTGATGGCGCCGGCCGGGGAGATGTGGTCGGTGGTGACCGAGTCGCCCAGCTTGGCCAGCACCCGGGCGCCGGCGATGTCCTCGACCGGGGCGGGCTCCATCGTCATGCCCTCGAAGTACGGGGGCTTGCGCACATAGGTCGACTCGGCGTCCCACTCGAAGGTGTTGCCGGTCGGGATGGGCAGGGCCTGCCACTGGGCGTCGCCTGCGAAGACGTCGGAGTAGGACTTGGCGAACATGTCCTCGCCGATGGCGTTGGCGACGACGTCGTTGACCTCGGCCTCGGTCGGCCAGATGTCCTTGAGGTGGACCGGGTTGCCGTCCTGGTCGATGCCCAGGGCGTCCTTGGTGATGTCCACCTTCATGGAGCCGGCCAGGGCGTAGGCGACCACCAGCGGCGGGGACGCCAGGTAGTTCATCTTGACGTCGGGGTTGATCCGGCCCTCGAAGTTGCGGTTGCCGGACAGCACCGAG
The DNA here is from genome assembly GCF_022414575.1 of Streptomyces sp. MUM 178J. Taxonomy (GTDB): domain Bacteria; phylum Actinomycetota; class Actinomycetes; order Streptomycetales; family Streptomycetaceae; genus Streptomyces; species Streptomyces chengmaiensis. Next base: position 41,049 of record NZ_JADWYQ010000015.1, read on the forward strand.
GTGACGGCCAGGTCGTGGTCGTTGACGGCCTTGGAGACCTCCTCCGGCAGCGGGCCGGAGTTGCCGATGCAAGTGGTGCAGCCGTAGCCGACGAGGTTGAAGCCGACCTTGTCGAGGTACGGGGTGAGGCCCGCCTTGTCGAAGTAGTCGGTGACGACCTTGGAACCCGGGGCGAGGGTGGTCTTCACCCACGGCTTGCGGGTCAGGCCCTTCTCGACCGCCTTCTTGGCCACCAGCGCGGCGGCGACCATGACGTACGGGTTCGAGGTGTTGGTGCAGGAAGTGATCGCGGCGACCGTGACGGCGCCGTGGTCGATCTCGTATGTGCTGCCGTCGGGGGCGGTGACCAGGGTCGGGCGGGTCGGCACGCCGTTGTGCTCGGCCGGGGCGTCGGAGGCCGGGAAGGACTCCTTGCCCGCCTCGTCGACGTCGTCGACGTAGTTGCGCACGTCCTGCGCGAACTGCTGCGCGGCCTCGGCCAGGACGATGCGGTCCTGCGGACGCTTCGGTCCGGCGATCGACGGCACGACGGTGGAGAGGTCGAGCTCCAGCTTCTCGGAGAAGTCGGGCTCGGCCGCGGGGTCGAGCCACAGGCCCTGCTCCTTGGCGTACGCCTCGACGAGGGCGACCTGCTGCTCGGAGCGGCCGGTCAGACGCAGGTACTTCAGGGTCTCCTCGTCGATCGGGAAGATCGCGGCGGTGGAGCCGAACTCCGGCGACATATTGCCGATGGTGGCGCGGTTGGCGAGCGAGGTGGCTGCGACGCCCTCGCCGTAGAACTCGACGAACTTGCCCACGACACCGTGCTTGCGCAGCATCTCGGTGATGGTGAGCACCAGGTCGGTGGCGGTGGTGCCGGGCTGCAGCTCACCGGTGAGCTTGAAGCCGACGACGCGCGGGATGAGCATGGAGACCGGCTGGCCGAGCATCGCGGCCTCGGCCTCGATGCCGCCGACGCCCCAGCCGAGGACGCCGAGGCCGTTGACCATCGTCGTGTGCGAGTCGGTGCCGACAAGCGTGTCGGGGTAGGCCCGGCCGCCGCGGACCATGACCGTGCGGGCCAGGTGCTCGATGTTGACCTGGTGGACGATGCCGGTGCCGGGCGGGACGACCTTGAACTCGTCGAAGGCGGTCTGGCCCCAGCGCAGGAACTGGTAGCGCTCCCGGTTGCGGCCGTACTCCAACTCCACGTTCTGTGCGAAGGCGTCGTTGCTGCCGAACTTGTCCGCGATGACGGAGTGGTCGATGACCAGCTCGGCCGGGGCCAGCGGGTTGATCTTCGCCGGGTCGCCGCCGAGCTCCTTGACGGCCTCACGCATGGTGGCGAGGTCCACGACGCACGGGACACCGGTGAAGTCCTGCATGATCACGCGGGCGGGCGTGAACTGGATCTCCTGGCTGGGCTGCGCCTGGGAGTCCCAGCCGCCGAGCGCCCTGATGTGGTCGGCGGTGATGTTCGCGCCGTCCTCGGTGCGCAGCAGGTTCTCCAGCAGCACCTTCAGGCTGTAGGGAAGGCGAGCGGAGCCCTCGACCTTGTCCAGCCTGAAGATCTCGTACGACTCGTCGCCCACGCGCAGCGTGCTGCGGGCGTCGAAGCTGTTCGCCGACACGACAGTCTCCTTCATCAATGTGCGCGTATCTCACCGCATCCTGCCGTCCGGGGGTCTTCACCCATCCGCTAAGGTGAGGCTAAGTTAGGTAACCCTTAGCGGACTCTTCCGACGGTAGGTGGTGCGGCACGCCTTCGGTAGATATCTCGATGTCGAGATAACTCTAGTACATGACCGCCGTCCGGTCATGCCCGGGCACACCCGCGCCCTGTTGCGGCGCCGACTCGATCGCAATCGCACGGGAGCACGCGTACGGCTCTCGCCGCGAGGGCGCCGCCGCTGACGCACGACTTCCAGTCCTGGCCGCTGCTCGCCGCAGCGGGGGCGGCAGAGAGCACAGGACTTCTGACGGGAGTGGCGACCGTCTCGGGCGTGTCGTTCATGGGCGGTTCCGCACCTTCCGCCCGATACGGACACCGACGGCGGAGCGAGCTGAATCCGCTCGCCCCCGCAGCCGGCCGTCGGCTGAACGGGACCCGTACGGCGGCGCTCTCGTTGCCGCCCGGGCGACGGGAACCGAGCATCAAAGGCATGTTCAACGGCGCGCATGTGATCCTCTACACGCACGACGCCGAAGCCGACCGGGCGTTCATCAGGGACAAACTGGGCTTCGCGCATGTCGAGGCCGGTCACGGCTGGCTGATTTTCAAACTGCCGCCCGCGGAGCTCGCCGTACACCCGACCGGCGACGCTCCGCATCATGAGCTGTTTCTCATGTGCGACGACCTGGAGCACACACTCGCCCGGCTGGCCGAGCACGACGTCGAGGTCTCCCAGTCGCCAACGGACCGCGGCTGGGGCCTTCTCGCGGCGGTCCGCCTGCCCAGCGGAGCCGAACTCCCGCTGTATGAGCCGCATCACCCGGTAGCCCATGGGCTGTCACCCTGATGGCCTACCCCCGCGCGATCACATCTCATATCTGAGATAGCCTGCCGCCATGGCAGATGACTACCTCGTACGCATCGGCAAGCTCATCCGTGACGCCCGTCAGCATCGAGGCTGGACACAGACGCAGCTCGCCGAAGCGCTCGGCACCAGCCAGAGCGCCGTCAACCGCATCGAGCGCGGCAATCAGAACATCAGCCTTGAGATGATCGCCCGAATCGGTGAGGCGCTGGACAGCGAGATCGTTTCGCTCGGCTATGCCGGCCCCATGCATCTGCGCGTCGTCGGCGGACGCCGGCTCTCCGGCTCGATCGACGTCAAGACGAGCAAGAACGCCTGTGTCGCGCTGCTCTGCGGCTCGCTGCTGAACAAGGGACGCACCGTGCTGCGCCGCGTCGCCCGCATCGAGGAGGTCTACCGGCTGCTGGAGGTGCTCAACTCCATCGGGGTGCGCACACGCTGGATCAACGACGGCGTGGACCTGGAGATCGTGCCGCCGGCCGACCTCGACCTGGACGCGATGGACGCGGACGCGGCCCGCCGCACCCGGTCGATCATCATGTTCCTCGGCCCGCTGCTGCACCGCACGGACGCCTTCCGGCTGCCGTACGCGGGCGGCTGCGATCTGGGCACCCGCACCATCGAGCCGCATATGATCGCGCTGCGCCGCTTCGGGCTCGACATCACCGCGACCGAGGGTCTCTACCACGCCCAGGTGGACCGCTCGGTCACCCCCGGCCGCCCGATCGTGCTGACCGAACGCGGCGACACGGTGACCGAGAACGCGCTGCTGGCGGCCGCCCGCTACGACGGCGTCACCGTCATCCGCAACGCCTCCTCCAACTACATGGTCCAGGACCTGTGCTTCTTCCTGAAGGCGCTGGGAGTGGAGGTAGAGGGCGTCGGCACCACCACGCTCACCGTGCACGGTGTGCCCAACATCGACGCGGACGTGGACTACTCCCCCTCCGAGGACCCGGTCGAGGCGATGAGCCTGCTGGCCGCCGCGGTGGTCACCGAATCCGAGCTGACGATCCGTCGTGTTCCCATCGAGTTCCTCGAGATCGAGCTCGCGGTGCTGGAGGAGATGGGCCTTGACCACGACCGCTCCGCCGAATACCCCGCGGACAACGGCCACACCCGTCTGGCAGACCTGACCGTGCGCCCCTCCAAGCTGGAGGCGCCGATCGACAAGATCCACCCCATGCCCTTCCCGGGCCTCAACATCGACAATGTGCCCTTCTTCGCGGCCATCGCGGCCGCAGCCCAGGGTCAGAGCCTCATCCACGACTGGGTCTACGACAACCGCGCCATCTACCTCACCGACCTCAACCGCCTCGGCGGCCGTCTCCAACTCCTCGACCCCCACCGCGTCCTGGTCGAAGGCCCCACCCGCTGGCGCGCCGCCGAGATGATGTGCCCGCCGGCCCTGCGCCCGGCGGTGGTCGTCCTGCTCGCGATGATGGCGGCCGAAGGCACCTCCGTCCTGCGGAACGTCTATGTCATCAACCGCGGGTACGAGGAGTTGGCGGAGCGGCTCAACTCGGTGGGCGCGCAGATCGAGATCTTCCGGGACATCTGATCGGAGCGATGTCGTGCCCCTTGGAGGCAAGGGGCACGACATCACAACATGCCAGCTGACCTGCGGATACCCACCTTCACGACCCTCCATTGATCACCGTTGTTTTTCAGCGCCTTGTGCAACACACGTGCAAGATGATCTTGAATCGTTGACGACACGTCAGAGATATCTGAGCATCCGTCATCCTTCACGGAGAGTCATCGTCGGAGTGACCTCGCAACGTCCGAGGAGCGGCGGTGACGGTGGCGTCCCACGTCCCCGTCGACAACCCGCAAGTACGGTTCGTGTCGATGCATTCGCCGCCCACGAAGTATCGGGCCATGTTCGATCCGCACCTACATGCGTTGGCCGCGGCGATCCGTGCGGCTCGGCCGGACGTCGGTGCAGCCGTCCCGGCGTGATGGGGCGAGTAGACATTCATCCAGCGTCGCGATGTCCCGTCTCGAGCGCTTTGCCACTACGGGCCTTGCTGGCGAACAATCTGGCTACTGGCGGCGCTGCCCCGTGGCGGTGCCCGCAGCGACACACGGCGCCCCGCATGCACGAGTAGGAACGAGCTGGTTTGCCGGGCCAGGAGTTGCGCAGTGCCTCCCAGGCCCGGTTACTGGAGCGGCCCACGGTGAGCGGCTCATCTGGATCAAATTGTTGGCGGGGCCTGCAGCCCTCCCCTTCTCGGTCCTCCTGAGGCTCCCCACGCCGGAAGTCGGCCTCACGGTGTCCAGAGGGGGGCCGGACGAGGGTCCGGAGGAGCTGACAACAGGGATGACACACCCCCGGGGACGCCGAGCTTCGCCAGAGCCCAGTTGAGCGAGGCTGACTCGGCATCGCACATGCGGGCGATCAGGCTCGTCTGCTCGGGCAAGAGGATCCTCCGGGGGATCACGATGGTCTCGCGGACCCTGTCGAGAGGCAATCCGCGCTGAAAGCCCTGTCCGGCGCGACGGGGCGCGTCCTCGTCCGGCGGGAGGGGCAGGCGTCGGTGGGCTGCGTTCGAGACGACGATTCCAGCGACATGGGTGTACTCCTTCAGAACGGGTCCAAGCAGGTCCGCGAGCGCGTCGGTCTTCGCAGCGAGCGTCATGTCGGCGAAGGGCGTAGGGAAGTGGAAGAGGCCGCTGTGGTCCTCCACCCAGATCCACGCGGTGCCGGCTCCCTCCGTCTTGGCACCCTTACCCCGCACCTTGCCCAGGAGTCGCTTGCCCTGGTCGCTTTCCACCGCGTCCCCGGCCAGGCTGGTGCCGAGAGGAGCCTTCCCAGGGCGGACGGTCAGCCGTCGCCCTGAACTGGTCACGACGTCACCTGCGGTTCCCGAGGCCATGCACTCGTCGGCAGCTTCTTCGGTGCGCTTCTTCCACGCCTCGAAGTCGTTGCCGTTCAGGAGTTCGGGGAGATCACCTTCCCAGTAGATCTCACGCCCCCTATCCAGGGTGAAAAGGTGGATGCGGCAACTCTCGCGGAACCTCTCGTAGTCCTGGAGCCTCTGATCCTCTGCGAAGGTGACGACCTCGATGAAGAGCGGTCCAATCCGGATGTCGCCGGGGCCCCCGCTGGCCTTCGCTGGCTCCAGCTCGACCGGGAGTCCGCGGGCCGCGCCCATGAGCGCAAGGCGGGCCTGTGTCTGGGTGTGCAGGAATCGGGACAGGGTGACGTCACGGCGGGCGTCCCGGCGAATGGAGGCAAAGCCAGGTACCTCGGCATTCTCCAAGTAGGCGTACGCAGCCCACCACCGGACCGCCTCAACCCACGCCCCCTTGTCGGCGCCGTTGAAGAACTGAAGCACTGGGGAGGAGCGGCCCAGTCCGACGAAAGTGTCTCTGGCCCGGCTTGCCGCGGGCGAGGGGGTCACGGCCTTCGGCAGCCAGCGGCTGTCGAAGAACGACGTCAGGCCGGCCACCGCCCGGGCAGTAACCTCGTGTCCGGCCGCGGAGAGATAGTCGGCCCCCTCCGGGTGGCCGAACCACGCCTCCCAGTCGATCTCCCGGTCGCCCCGATCGATCGCCCGCCATATCTCTTTGTCGCGAGGGTGCATGTCCTCCAGCATGACGGCCCGCAGATAGGCACGAAGGGCATTTTTTGGGGGGCTCTGACCAGCTCGGCCCGATGGTGTCCCGCATCGTGGTGTACGGGATCAGCGGCCGGGACTGCCCGGGCGCACTTCAGGGGTGAGTGCCGCTCCCTGAACAGGAGGCGGGCTACGGCGTAACTCTCCTTGGCGAATGCCCAGTTCAACCACGACGAGTGCACGATGGCCCTGTCCCAGTCTGAACTGATAGGGCTCCCTCGACCGATGGAATTGAGCTCATCGATTAGCCCAGGTCCTGGCGAAGGCGGCGGAGATAGGCGTCAATCTGCGCCAGCCCCGGCCAGTCGTACCCCCGTAGATGGGAGGTTTCCGACCGGAGGCGGTCACCGACCTCCAGTGCCTGGGGGAGGTTTTCCGCCGCTGCATACAGACTCATGAGTCGTGCGAGGGTATCCAGGTGGCGGTTGACGGCGTCCTCGTCGTCGGGAGCAGGCGTGATCTCTGCGACGTGGTCGAAGGCCCGGATGGCGGCGCTCGCTTCACCAAGTTCCATCCGGCATTGCGCGGCGTAGTACCAGCACAGCTGTGCTTGCTCGTCCTCGTCGCCGTAGCGGTTGGTGTATTCGTGGGCGAGTGGCTCGAACAGCGCGAGGGCCTCGCGGTGGCTTCCGGCCAGGAACTTCACTTGGGCAAGGCTGAACTGCATGCCTTCCCTGAGCTCCGGATCGGTGGCCCTCGTGATTGCCTCGTCCAGAGCGTCTGCGGCCTGGGTGAACTGGCCCTCCTGAGCCAGCCGAGCTGCCCGGTCCGAAATCGCGTCCGCCTCCGGTTCGGTCAGTGCGGCGGTGTCTGACTGCACCGCCGCCTGCGGGAGTGCGAGTGGCGAGGGAACCACCACGGTGGGTCTGTGAGAAGTGGCTACGCCGGTGCCACGCGCCCGACCGCCGAAGGGGCGTAGGAACGGCAGCCGGGGGTCGAGGACACCGTCGTCGGTCTCAGCAAGGGCGCTGGTGGTGGCATGAATGAAGGGCAGGAGGACGTCGTAGACCTCCATCGCGCCCATACGCTGCTCGGATTCCTTAGTGAGCATCGCCAACAGCAGTTTCTCGATGTCGGCCGGCACATCCGGGCGCACGGCGCGGATGGGAGGGGGCGGGGTGTGGACGTGGTGCCACATGTGGGAGCGGCTGTCGTCGGGAGCGAACGGCGGCTTTCCGGTGAGGAGTTCGTGGAGCACGCAAGCGAGAGCGTAGACATCGGCGGCGGGGCCTACGGCATTGGCCAGACTCTGCTCGGGTGACATGTAGGGCGGGGTTCCCACGGTCATACCAACCTGGGTGAGCCGGGGCAGGGTGCCGACTCCGCGCAGGGCGGCGACGCCGAAGTCGAGGACCTTGACTACACCTCCGGGGGAGATCATCAGGTTGGAGGGCTTGATGTCGCGGTGGACGACGTCGTGGTGATGCACGGTGTCGAGAACTGAGGCGATCTGGGCGCCGACGGCCGCGGCCCAGGAGACAGGGACCTCTTCGCTTTCGTAGTCGGTTTCGTCGATGAAAGTCTGCAGCTCGCGGCCCTGCAGGAGCTGCATGACGACGAACAGCCGTCCGCTTGCCTCGTCAGTGCCCGTGTCGTAGACAGCGGGAACACCGAGGTGTTCGATGCCGGCGGTGATCTGGACCTCGCGCAGGAAGCGGGCACGGCGGGTCTGCAGGGTCTCCTCGAAGGCCGCGCCCTGGAATCCGGGCGGAACCGGGCTTTCGGCCAGCATCATCTTCACGGCCACCCGGCGATCCAAGCGTTCGTCGTACGCCTGCCAGACCTCGCCCATGCCGCCGGCGCCGATGGGTGTATGCAGCCGGTACCGGCCCGCGATGATGCGGGCCGGTACCCCGGCGTCGGAGGTTGGCGTGCCGTGCACCATGCGAGGTGCCTCTCTGCATGGACGGAGCGGCAACCACCCCGCCTGGCCGTGTAGGTAACGTACTGTCAGACACAGGCTAGGCGGTCGGTGGCTCCGCCCGACGGCTTCCGGTGGACTTGAGTTCGGCAGCCCGCTGCTCGGTGGCCCGGCGCTCGGCTTCACGTCGGACCGGGCGCCGGATGAGCTGGTACGCCTGTTGGGTCGCGACCTGCTTGAACAGGCGGTTGACGTCGGCGTCGTCGAAGTAGCGGACCATCAGGGCGTCGTTGGACGCCGCCTGGTCGATGACGATCCGGTCGAGGTCCTTCTCCAGTTCCCCGCCGAAAACATCCTGGTCCTGGTGCAGGGCGATGGCCCGGAGTTCCGGGTCCTCGCTGACGGCTACCACGAGCTGGCCGAGCAGAATCTGGTCGGTGGTGGACAGCCCGGTCCCGTACTCCTCGTTGACGGACTGGATCACCTCGGCCAGCGACATCTCCTCAGCCTCGGCCACCGCTCCGGCCGCCTCAGGTACCAGGCCAGCCAGTATCTGCGCGCCCGCCGCCTCCAGGCGCAGCTCCGGGGTGCCCGTCTGAGCGATGCGCATGTGACTCGGGGCGGCCGTCCCTATGTCGGCGCCGGCGCTGCGGGCGGGCGCGGGCAGGCGGCGCAGCAGGAAGCGTCCGTACTGGTAGAGCCGTTCCAGTTCGAGGTTCTCGAATCCGATGACGTGGGAGAGCCATCCGTACGCCTTGGTGTAGGACTCCAGGGCGCGGCGGAACTCAGAGGCAGTTTCGGGTTCGGTGGCGTTGAGGGCGTTGAAGCGGTCCAGGGCGGGCTGCAGGTAGCCGTAGAGCCGGGCGTGCGCCTTCATGATGGCGGTGTCGGTGGCCGAGCCGCCTTGGAAGGCTGCGAAGTACGCGGTCACGAAGGCATCCATCTCGGCTTCCACCAGGAGCTGGTAGGCCATCACCTCGCGTTCGCGGTCGAACAGCAGGTTGGGGTCGGTGGGCTCACTCACCGACGCCTCGTAGTACTGCTGGAAAGCCTGCTCGATGTCCTCGGGCCGGTTCGCGAAGTCGAGGATGAACAGGTCCTCGGTGGTCTTAAGGCGGTGGGTGCGGTTGAGCCGGGAAAGGGTCTGCACCGCGGCCAGCTTCACCAAGATCTTGTCCACGTACATGGTGGTCAGCAGCGGCTGGTCGAAGCCGGTCTGGTACTTCTCGGCGACGACGAGGATGCGGTGCTCGGGCTTGGGGACGGACGGCGGGTTCGGGTCGTCCGCGCGGGTGTAGCCGAAACGTGCCGGCAGTTCGCGTTCGGGGAAGCCGTTGAGCTTGGCCTCGGTGTACTCGATCCCATCGAGGGTCAGGGCCCCGGAGAACGCGACCAAGGTGCCGCAGTCGGTGAACCCTCGCTGGTCGATGTAGGCCCGCATGGCCTGGTAGAGCCGTACGGCGTGGTCACGGCCGGAGGTGACCACCATCGCCTTGGCCCGCCCGCCGAGACGCTGGCTGGAGTGCGACCGGAAATGGTCGACGATGATCTTCGCGCGGGAGGCCATCGACGCCTCCGACATCAGCGCGGCCCTCACCAGCCGCGAGCGGGCCTTGCGTGGGTCCACCTGCTGCTCCGCCTCCTCGGCGGCAGCCTCCTGGAGCTTGAAGTACGTGGCGTAGGTGATGTAGTTGCCTAGCACGTCGAGGATGAAGCCCTCCTCGATGGCCTGCCTCATCGAGTAGATGTGGAACGGCCCCTTCTCCTGCTCCCCCGAGCCGGGATTGGCGTAAGGGTTGCCGAAGAGGTCGATCGTCTTCGCCTTGGGGGTGGCCGTGAACGCGAAGAAGGACAGGTTCGGCTGCTTGCCGCGCGCCAGGGCCGCGGCCGTTAGTGGGTCGCCGTCCTCGTCGACCGCATCCGAGCCGAGACGTCCCAGCGCCTTCTTCAGTGCCGCCGCGCTTTCCCCGCCCTGCGAAGAGTGCGCCTCGTCGATGATCACCGCGTAGCGCTGAGTTCCCAGCCCCGCGACCTTGTCCAGGACGAAGGGGAACTTCTGCACTGTGGTGATCACGATCCGGGCCGTCGGCCCGGTCAGCGCGTCCGCGAGCTGCTGGGAGTTCTCATCGATCCGCACGACCACGCCGGCCTTGTGGTCGAACTGGTAGATGGTGTCCTGGAGCTGCTTGTCCAGTACCCGCCGGTCGGTGATGACGATGACCTTGTCGAAGACCAGCTTGTTCGGCCCCAGCCCGGAGGCAAGGGCGGCGGGTGCGATCTGCCCAAGGTCGTGGGAGGTGTGCAGGCTGGACAGGTGGTGCGCGAGCCAGGCGATGGTGTTGGACTTGCCCGAGCCGGCGGAGTGCTGGATCAGGTAGTTCTCCCCCGCCCCGTGGCGGGCCGCGTGCGCGATGAGCTTGCGCACCGCGTCCCACTGGTGGAACCGCGGGAAGATCAACGGCTGCGTGTGCGCGCTGCCCGGCTTGTGCGACGGCGCTCGGCCGGCCTTCGCGGCGGCGTCCTCAACATGCAGGAACCGCTGCAGCAGCTCCAGCCAGTTGTCCCGGGCCCATACCTCGTCGAAGAGGTATGAGGTGGGGTACTTCCCATCGGTCGGGGCCGGGACGTTCCCCGCTCCGCCCATCTGGCCAGGGCCACCAGAGCCGGTGTTGAAGGGGAGGAAGCGGGTGGCGTCGCCGGCCAGGCGGGTCGTCAGAAATGCCAGCGTCGGATCGACCGCGAAGTGGACCAGGCTGCGCTTGGCAAAGAACAGCTCTTTCGGGTCGCGGTCGCGGCGGTACTGCCGCTTGGCGTCCTCGACGGTCTGGCCGGTCAGCCCGTTCTTCAACTCCACCGAGGCGACGGGGAGTCCGTTGAGGAAGAAAGCCATGTCGAGGCTGTCGGCCGGGCGCGTGGCGGAGTAGTGGAACTGGCGCACAAAGGTGAGCCGGTTGGCGTCGTACTCGGCCAAGGCGTCGGCGGCGAGGGTATGCGCGGGGCGGAAGTACGCAAGCTGGATCTTCACGTTGCGGTCATTCACGCCCCGACGCAGTACGTCCAGCAGGCCGCGTGAGTCGATTTCCCGCGCCACGCGCTTCGCGAACCGACCGATGGCCTGCTCTTCGTCCTCACCGTAGGCGGCTTGGAGCGCCAACCACGCGTCGTTCTGCGACGCGCCGAGGAACGCGGACAACTCGGAGGTGTCGATACCGAGCGTGGGGTTGTACGTGTTCGACAGCCCGCGCTGCCAGCCGCTGCGCAACAGTGCCGCTTCCACGGCGTTCTCAAATGCCTTCTCGGTGTACACGCGGGCGTCGTTCATGTGAATCCCCCTCAGAGACTGCGGTGCGCAGGATGGGCCGTGGTGACGTCGAGCTGACCAGTGACAGCAGCAGTGATCAGTGCCTGACGGCGCTCGGCGAGGAGCACGAGCTGTGCCCGCAAGCGATCCTTGGCCCGGGCGATCCCGTCGAGCTTTCGCCGGATGACCCGAACCCTCGAATGCTGCACCTCCACCTTCGGCAACGGGATCGGAAATCCTAGAATCTTGCTGCTGTTCGTGGAAGCCAAGTTTGTTGTCTTGACACCCGTGCTCTCGAAATAGCAGCGCCCGTGCACCGTACGAGTCATGAGCGCCAGATAATCGGCGTCCAATTGCTGCTTGTCAGGACGGACGGCAAATACGTGATTTTGATGAAGGCACCCATCCAGCTCTCCGCGCCACACCGTTCCCCTTCCCAGCTTGTCGAGATCACCACCTTCCGTCATTAGGACATCACCCGACAGGAGCGTGCTCCGCTTGGCGATACCCACAGGAACTACAATTTCGGAAACGTTGTCGACTTGAATTCGATCAGCCTGAACATTGGCCACTCGCAGGTACGGTCGAGTCACCACGTCGCCCGAAACGTCGCGCTTCCCATCGACGGTTAGCCCGCTTTGAAGCCTGGCGACGTAGCCGAGGCGCACCATTGGTGAATCGTCGAGTGGAGCCGGCAACCAAACCCAGGGCCACTTCTCCGCAGCGGAATCGAGGGAGCCAGGAATCAGACCTTCGGTGACTTCGGCATACTCACACTCATCAAGGACAACAACCTGCCTTTCACGTGCCGAAACCAGTCGATCAATCCGCGCGGTCTCTGCGTCAAGGAAGTTGGCGATGCGGCACTGATCGCCCACAGGCGGAAGCGGGATGGAAATTTCGGCCAAATCTTCCCAGTACAGACGCCATTGTGCGGGCCTAATCCCTTTGGAACGACGCCCAAACTCGGAAACGACGGGACCCGACCTGAGCAAATGATGCAAGAATCCTGGATGCACGGATCGATCAATTGAGCAGACAAGATAGTCCGGGCTCACGATCCCATGATACCGAGAAACACCCAGGGATCCTTGCCACGCCTTCATCTTATTGATGACGAGATCCCCCGGACGCACTTCCTGATACCTGGAGAGATCGAGCGGTGTCTTATTATTGTTGTCATCCCGTGAACTCTTCGGAATGACACCAAAGTCTCGATATACCGACAGGACCTGCAGATGCGTGCGATCAGTTACCTCGCGAGGCCGCAGCACGTATCGAATCTTGATTCCGGCTGGGTTCATCACCTCGCTACCTCACTCAGCAGCGCCTGGATCTCGGCCTCCAGCGACTTCAACTCCGCATCGATCTCTGGCAGCGGTCTCGGCGGCGTGTAGGTGTAGAAATGACGGGCGAAGGGGATCTCATACCCCAGCTTGAACCGCTCCATCTCCCTCGTCTTCGGGTTGCGGGTCTCCGCAATCCAGGCGTCGGGCACGTGAGGCAGTACCTCGCGGGCGACGTACTCATCGATGTCCTCGGTCAGCGGGACATTCTCGTTGTCGCGCAGGTCGGGGTCGGGCTCCGGTTTCCCCTTAATGAGCTGGACCTCACCCTGCGGGTCGGATACACCAACTGCGTCGCGCATGGCCTTCTGGAACGGCGCAGCAGTGGGCCACAGCACACCACCGGCCACCATCGCCGTCCGCAGGGCGTCCCAGGCGTCAGCCTTGGTGGCCCACTGCGATCCGACCAGCGGCTTGAGCGCGCTGAGCAGCAGCTCGACCCCCGCCTTGCCGCCGACCGCCTTCTCAACGGCGGCCGACGCACCGAGCTGGGCGAGGCTGTCCTCGGTCAGCTCGAAGCGGAGCTTGAGCGGGCGGTCCACGGTGATGCGCTGATAGCCGAATTCCCTGTTGGTGAAGACCTTCACCCGCCCGCAGTCCGGATGGGCTTCGTCACTCGCGATGCTGAGGGCGTCGCGGTAGATCGCGCAAATGTGTCCCATCTGCGCTCGGGTGATCTTCTTGCGCTTCTCGCCAAGCGACTTGTGCATTTTGGTCCACTGATCGCGGGCATCGAGCAAGATCACGTGGCCCTTGCGATCCGCGGGCTTGCGGTTGGTGACGATCCAGAAGTACGTGGAGATGCCAGTGTTGTAGAAGAGCTGGTCCGGGAGGGCGACGATCGCCTCCAGGTAGTCGTGCTCGATGATCCACCGACGGATCTCCGACTCGCCCGACCCCGCGCCACCGGTGAACAACGGGGAGCCGTTGAAGACGATGGCCAGGCGGGTGCCGCCAGCCTCGTCGCCCGCCGCGTCCTTCTTGAGCGGCTGCATCTTGCTCATCATGTGCTGCAGGAACAGCAACGAGCCGTCATTGATCCGAGGCAGGCCGGCTCCGAAGCGGCCGTCGAATCCGCGGTCCTCGTGCTCCTGGCGTACGACCTTCTCGACCTTCTTCCACTCCACGCCGAAGGGTGGGTTGGCGAGCATGTAGTTGAAGGTCTCGCCGTCGTGGCCGTCCTGGCTGAAGGAGTTGCCGAAGCGGATGTTCTTGGCCGTGTGGCCCTTCAGAAGCATGTCGGAGCGGCAGATCGCGTACGACTCGGCGTTCAGCTCCTGTCCGAACAGGTTGACACGCACGCGCGGGTTCAGCTTGCGGATGTGCTCTTCAGCTGCCGAGAGCATGCCGCCGGTGCCGCAGGCCGGGTCGAGGATCTTGACGACCTGGCCCTCTCCGTTCAGCCGGTCGTCGTCCGGGGCGAGCAGCAGCTCGACCATGAGCTCGATGACCTCGCGCGGGGTGAAGTGCTCACCGGCGGTCTCGTTGGAGGCATCGGCGAACTTGCGGATCAGCTCCTCGAAGACGTAGCCCATGTCGTGGTTGTCCACGGCCTCGAAGCTCAGGTTCAGGCCGGCGAACTTCCGCACCACCTGGTAGAGCAAGTCGGCGTTGTCCAGGCGGTCGATCTGGAGGTGGAATTCGTAGCGGTTGATGATCTCGGTGGCCTCCGAGGAGAATCCCCGGATGTAGTCCTTAAGGTTCTTCGCCACGTTGGCCGCGTCGCTGCTGATCGTGTCGAAGGTCTGCTCGGACAGGTTGTAGAACTTGAGTTTGGACGCTGCCAACAGCAGTCCGTCTTTGTTCTCTCCGGTGTAGGAGGCCGCCCGGTCCCACACCGCCTGTCGGGTCGGGGCCATGACGCAGTCCAGTCGGCGCAGCACCGTCAGCGGCAGGATGACCTTTCCGTACTCCGAGCGCTTGTAGTCACCGCGCAGGAGGTCGGCCACCGACCAGATGAAGTCGGCCAGTTCCTGGTTCTTGCTCAACGTGTCCTGTCCTCTCGCCCCACTGCGGCGTCTCCGTCGATCGTCGTGTTTAGGTGTTCAGGGTTCCGGCCGTCACGGGTCGCCAGCGGATCGAGTGCGCCGCCGGTGAGGCCGTCGCGGGCGAGCCGCGCAGCCCGGTCGCCCACGCTGGCGAGTTCGGCGAGTTCGCGCTCGAACGCGCCCAACGAGCGAAAGGCGTCGCCGTAGCGGCGCTGTCGCTCAACGTCCATGCGAGGCAGGCGCGCCGCCTGCAGCTCCGCTCGGAACGTACCCGAAGAGGACGTGCTACGACGGACGTTCGCCACGCTGCCGGCGAATCCACGCACGTAGTCCGGGTCCAACTGGTCACTGACGGAGGTGAGCTCATCACCGTCCAGGCTTACCAGGCCGGCGGCAAGCAGGTCGCTTACCGCCACCGGGACGCCATCGTCCAGAGCGTCGGCCCGGCCACGTGGTGGCAGCTCGGGAAGCAGCACCCGAAGGCGGCGCAGGCGCGCGTCCAGATCCTCACGCAGCTTGGCGTACTCCACCGCATAGTCAGGTTCCGGCTCGCGTACGTAGCGGCTGGGAGTGAGGTCCACCTCGTTGTCCAGCAGATCGATCAGCTGCACCGCCGCCTCCTGGTGCGGCTTAGGTTCCCACGGTCCGTCCGGGCTGTTGGCGCTGAGATCCACCATGCGTACGGTCCCCGCCGCCCGCCCAGGGGCGGACGGACGGCTCAGCAGCCACAGGTGTAGCGGAAGTGAATGACTGGCGGCGAGGCCGGGCGGTAGAGCCACGACTGCGGTGACGCAGCCGCGACGCACCAACTCCGCACGGATTCTGCGACCGGAGCGGCGATGGGCGACCGATGCTGGCAGGACCACCACGGCTCGCCCGCCGAGTGCCGTGTGGTGGTAGCAATGCTGAAGCCAGGCGAGTTCGCTCTCCCCACGCGAGGGCACGCCCGCCTCCCAGCGCGGATCAACAAGCAACTGCTCGCGGCCCCAGTCGGCCACGGCGGTTGGCGGCTCGCACACGACCAGGTCTGCGCGGAGGTCAGGGAACGCGTCGGCCCGCAGCGAGTCGCCTGCCACTACCTGAACCGGCACCGCTGTCCCAGTGGCGGCCAAGGCCGCACGCACCTGGGCTACGCGTGCCGCATCCGCTTGCGTGTCCTGCCCCAGCCTGCTCTGGACCGCACCGCCGCCCACCGCAACGAGGAGCGAGCCGATGCCGCACGCAGGGTCAAAGACGGTGCCTGAGGTCTCACCAGCGAATTCTCGGACCGCGCGAGCCAGTCGCAATGTCGAGGCCCCGTCCAACGCGGCGCGCGCGGTGGACTCCAGCAGTCGGGCGACCAGAGCATCCATCACCTCGGTGGGCGTCCGGTCGGCGACCAGCCCGTCCACCGCCTCTCGGGCGGCCTGGTCGGCGAGGTCTTCCGCATCGCCCCGGAGATATTCCCCGAGAGCAGCCAGCGCCCCGGCCATTTCCTCGCCGTAGGCACCGCGCAGCGCCTGCCAGAGCCGGACCTCGCCGCTGACCTCTCGCCCGTCGCGCTGCCCGTCCAGCCACTGCCGTACCTCGGCGAGCGAGAACAGGGGACTCGCCGAGGTGCCGCCTACGGGCGCGGGGAAGTCCGAACGACGCCTGCGCCAGTTGGACACCGCGGCACGCGTCACGCCCGCCAACCGTGCGATCTCTGCAGCGGTCGCCGTGGCATCAGGCGCCTCGTTTCCTCCGGTCATGACGCGACCGTACACCGTTCGCGCCCGGGTATCCAAGTTACATTCAGTTGACGGCGTTAACTAGCTCCTGTTCACTGGGTGTCACGCCCCCAGGACTCCGCCGCACACAGCACACCCCACCGGAGGAGAACCGAGCGTGAGCACGAAGTCACGCGGATCGAGGAGAACGATCCCGCGGCACTGACCTCCGGCACCTCGACTCAAAGGAGCATGACGTGGCCGCCAAGGAGAAGAGCAGTACCGGCACCCGAAAGTCCACGTTGCACCGGCTCGCTGTTCCCAACGGTGGCGAGGTGGAACTCCGCACTCTTGTGCGCCCCCACTATCTCGACAGACCCGGTTACCAGGTCCGCGAGTTCGCCTGGGAGGGTGTCACCGGGCTGCTGGTGAACGGGGGAATCCCCCGAGACCGCGCCGACTGGTGCCCGGCCGTCGAGCGGATCACCGGCCTGGAGGTCAACGAACGGAATCACTCCGCTGCGGGCCTGGTGCTCATGCGCACCGAGCGCGGCCTGTACGCCCTGAGTTACGGGGTCGGCCAGCACATGCTGGACCCGTACTACCGTGATGATGAGTTCGGCCTGGAGTTCGCCACCCGCTGCCTCGACGAGGACGGCATCATCAAGGTGCGCAACCAGATCATGGACGGACGAGGGCGTGTCGACGAGTACTCCGTCGCCAGGGGGGAGCGTATCGACGGCTTCGGGCTCGACCGGTTCGGCGCGGTCGTCCGCCGCATCTGTGGAACGGTCAGCGGCATCCCGTTGACTTCACTGCCCTCCGGTACCTCCAAGCATGTTCGAGTCGAGTGTTCCGAGTCGACCATCAAGCTGCCGCTGGCCACTACCCCCGAGGAATTCCTCAGCGACCTGCGTGCGATAGAGGAGGTCTGCTCGCGCCCGGATCCGCTGCCCGAACTGGGCTTCGTCGATCGGCTCCGCACGCTGGACAACCGCAGCCGCAAGGCTGTAGATGCTCAGGCAGTTCTCGAGGGCATGCTCGCCGACCCGAGTCACCCGCGGCTCACGCTGGGAGTTCCGGAGAGCTGTCAGGAGGGCTTCGGCTCCGCCCAGGCGTTCCGGATCAGCTCTGGTAGCCGCAGCATCGACGTCACCGACCTGGCCCTTCCTGTCCTCCTCGAGTTCGTCTCGGACAAGACCGAGGGCGAGCGCCTCAAGGCGCTCGCCCAGGTACGGGTCGTCATGTTCAGCGACGACGACCTGAAAACGCCGGCCAGCGCCGCGACCACCGGCAAGGAGTGGCTCATCGCGGACGTCCCCGTGGGAACGGCGCGGTACTTCTACGGCCACGGCAAGTGGTACGAGGTGGGAGCTGGATTCCTCGAGACGTTGGAGGAAGAGCTCCGGGAGCTACTGGGCAAGCCGTCCAGTGTCCAACTGCCCGCCTGGCCGAAGGGAGTACCGAACGCCAAGGGGCGGGACTCTCACGATGAAGACTGGTACAACAAGCAGGCGGCTGGCCAGGAGGGCTACCTCCTCTTCGACAAGAAGAACATCGTCACGGACAAGTTCAACGGTGGCGGGCTGGAGGTCTGCGATGTCCTCGGCCCGGACAACCAGCTGATCTGCGTCAAGAAGGCCACCAGTAGCGACGGCACCGCGCCCCTGAACCACCTCTTCGCCCAGGCGGTCACCGCCGTCGAAACCCTGCGCAGCGACGAAGCCATCCGCAGCGCCTTCCTGAAGCAGGTTGCGGACCGTACTCCCGACCACCGCCTCCTGAGCGACTTCGGCACGCTGAAGGTCGTGCTCGCCATCCTCCTCAAGGACGGAAAGGAGATCACCGTCGACTCCCTCTTCGCCTTCGCCCAGGTCTCCCTCCTCCAGTCGGCACGTCGCTTGCGCGCGATGAACGCAGAGGCCGAGGTCGTCGCAGTCCGACGCTGAGCACACGACGCCCCGGGAGGGACGCCCCCTCCACTTCCGCCCTGACGCGTCCGGCGCCAGTCCAAGTCAGACAAGCCCCACGCCGCTGATCAATTTCACACCGAACGACCCCGAGCCGTCCACGTTGGCCCAGAACGGCGAGAGGCCAGAGGACCCCGACGCGGCATATCGCCCGGGCATCCACTGGGAATACCTGCAGGCCGGTTTCGATTGCTTCTCCTGTAGTGATCACGGAGGGGGACGCTGGTGAGCGACCTGAAGCTGTTCCGGCTCGACGCCGCCGGCCGGGATGTCGAGCTACACGGTTCGACGGTGGCGTTGGAGGTCGAGCTGCAGCGCCGGATTGAGGCCAGCATGGAGGCAATGCTTGGCATCCGCTTCCTCGCGTCCGAGTACCCGACCGGGCCGTGGCACCGAGGGCGGATCGACACTTTGGGGTTGGACGAGAACGGCAGCCCGGTGGTGATCGAGTTCAAGAAGGGCTCGGACAGCGGGGTGATGTCGCAGGCCGTCTCGTACCTGTCCTGGCTGGAGTCGGCGCAGCACGAGTTCGAGGCGCTCGTGCGGAAGGTGCTGGGCGCGGAGGCCGCCGAGGCGATCGACTGGCGTCGTCCGCGGATGGTCTGCATCGCGGCCGGCTTCTCCCACCACGACCGCGTGGCCGTGCAGCGGTTGCCTGAGCGGATCGACCTTGTGCGCTACCGCGTCTTCGAGGGTGGCCTGCTGAGCCTGCTGCTCGTCGACTCCTCGCCCGGCTCACCGACCGTCGCTTCGTCTCGGCGGAACCAGGAGCGGGGCGCGGCGGTCGACAGCGCGCCGGCGGCACTGGTGGCTCCTTCGCCTACGAGTGTCGGCCTCGTTCCCGAGTGTCTTCGGGACCTGTACACGGAGCTGGACGAGGCGCTGACGGCGTGGGGCGAGGTGGAGGTGGCGTCGCTGCGGCACTACATCGCCTACCGGCGGTTGGTGAACGTGGCGTCGGTGATCTTCCGTCCGAAGCACGAGGCGATCTTGGTGTACCTCAGACTCGACCCGGACACGGTCGAGCTGGAGGAGGGCTTCACCCGGGACATGCGCGGCATCGGACACCTCGGGACCGGCGACCTGGAGGTCCGTGTCGTCTCGGCAGCCGACTTGGAGAAGGCGGCGCCGCTGATCCGGCGGGCGTTCGAGGCGGCCTGACGTAACAGGAGGGGCGGCTGGTGCATCGGTTAGTCAATGCTCCAGCCGCCCCTTTTGCGTCTGTGGGCCGCCGGCCCTGGCCTCTCTTCGCTCTCACGTTCATGCCTCCGGTCCGGCCAGCTCGAAGTCGTCCTTCGTCAGTTCGGCCCGCAGCCGCTCCTCGGCGACGTCCGCGTAGTGCGCGGACAGCTCGACGCCCACGAAGCGGCGTCCCTCTCGGAGGGCCGCGACCCCGGTGGAGCCGCTGCCGGTGAACGGGTCGAGGACGGTGCCGCCCTCGGGGCAGACCTGGACGAGCTGCTGCATGACCTCGACCGGCTTCTGGGTGATGTGAACCCGGCCCTTGCGGGGCTGGGAGGCGATGTAGTGCCCCGGCAGGTAGAGGTCGCGGGTGTTGTCGAGGGAGCCCTTGACGCCCCAGATGATGAACTCCGAGTCCTGCTTCGGCCCGCCCTTGCGGGGCCGACTGGACGGCTTGATCCACGGAATCGTGCCGCTCCAGGTCCATCCCGCCATCTGCAGGGCGTCGGAGGTGGTCGGCTCCTGGCGCCAGTCGGTGAAGACCATCGCGACCGCGTGCTCGGTCGAGGCCCGGTACGCCTCGGTGAGAAGTTCGGTGAGCCAGGAGCGGTAGGAGCGCTGGTCGCGGTTCTCACCGGGGAAGTTGGCGAGGTCGTGCGCCGAGTTGCTCGTGACGTACTTGGCACGTGCGGTACGGCCGGTCCGGTCGGAGCTGGTGCGGCCCCCGGAGTTGTACGGCGGATCGGTGATCACCGCCTGGACGCTCTCGTCCGGGAGGGACTTCAGGACGGTCAGGGCGTCGCCTCGGTGCAGCGTGTAGCTCATGGGGAGGGCCTCTCTTCGGGCGCGGCGGAGTCTGGACCTGCTCCGGACAGCGCTCAACGGCGTGCATCCGGTGCGAGGTTGCAGCGGAGGTTAACGGCGAATTCCGGCCGCGCCTAACGAGGTGGCTCCCTGCTTCGGGCCCCTGGATGGCAGTCGTTTGGCGCGGCCGGAATCCCGGTCTACTGTCTCGCCGTGCCACCGGGAAGGAGCGCTGCTCCACCCCCGTTGAGCTGCGCTTATCCGTGCTGTCTCGTCCAATCGGGCGGCGTCGGAGGCATGTTGCCCATCTGCCCTTGAACGCCGTGAGGAGGCCCCTGTGCACTGCCTGAGATTACGAGCGCGGCTGGCTGCCGCGCGTGACCTGAAACCGGCGTCCTGGAGCTACCAACTCCTCTGACCCGGGCCCGCCGAGAGGCGGATGCACATCGGCGCGGTGCCGACGGCTTTGCACGAGAAGTCGGCACCGCGTCTCCTTCGAACACCGAGGAGCCGCTGCGATGCAGCATGCCCTGACACACCCGCGCCCCGACCCACCTCCGTCGCCCCGTCCGCACCGCCGTCGCGCTGAACGGCGGCGGCCGTGAAGAAGACGACGGGAGCCCTCGTTGGTCTGTGCGCCACCGGACCGCTCCTGCTGGCACTGCCGATCCTCGGCATCGGCGCCGGGACCGCCTCGGCCTCGTGCTCGACCGACAGTGCACAGAGTGTGGACGCCTCCGCCGTCGCCAAGCAGGTGAAGGCCATCCTGGACGGCGGCGACAAGGGCTCGGTCTCCGTACCGGGTCTGGACGCGCCAGCCGACCAGGTGCCCAACGCCAAGACGATCCAGGCCACGGGCGTCGCGATGAACATCCCGGCCCGAGGGCAGGTCGTCGCCCTGGCGACCGCGCTGCAGGAGAGCGGCCTGCGGAACCTGACCTACGGCGACCGCGATTCGCTGGGCCTCTTCCAGCAGCGGCCGTCTATGGGCTGGGGCACAACCAGCCAGATCCTCGACCCGGTGCACGCCTCGACGAAGTTCTACGAGGGGCTCAAGAAGGTCTCCGGCTGGCAGTCCCTCTCTGTCACCCAGGCCGCCCAGGCGGTACAGAAGTCGGGCTTCCCGGAGGCGTACGCCAAATGGGAGCCGCTGGCCACCGCCCTACAGAAGGCCATCGAGCCCCTGCTGCAGAAGGCTGGCGGCGCATCGCCGAGCCCATCGCCGTCCGGCTCGGCCGACACCGGCAGCCCCTCTCCCGATTCCGCGGGGGGTTGTTCGGCGGACGGCGACGGGACGGACTTCGGCACCATCCCGGCGGGCGCCCTGCCGGACGAGTACAAGATTCCCGCCTCCGCGCCGCCGAAGGTACAGACGGCGATCCGGTGGGCGCTCGGCCAGCTCGGCACCCCGTATCAGTGGGGCGGCACGTGCACCGACTCCCACGGTAAAAACCCGATGGGCCGCTGCGACTGCTCCTCCCTGATGCAGGGCGCGTACAAGGCCGCCGGGGTCACCCTGACGCGGACCACGTACACGCAGGTCAAGGACGGCAAGGCCGTCTCGGGCGATGCCCTCAAGCCGGGCGACCTCCTCTTCACCGAGGGGACGGCCGCCGTACCGGAACACGTCGGGATGGCGATCGGGCAGGGCCTGATCGTCCACGCCCCGCACACCGGTGACGTCGTACGGATCACCACCGTCGCGTCCTGGAAATCGCGGATTCTCGCGGCCCGCCGAGTCGTCTGACCGGCGCTCCTCCCCCTCCTCACCTCCCCTCGCACCGCTGGTTCGCCCCTCCGGGCTTTGGCGTGCGCTCATTCGAACTGGAGTTCCCATGTATCTCGCTGAACAGGTCATACAGCTCGCCTACGACCCCGGAATCAAGCCCAACGAGGGCGGGCTCCCTGGCCTCAACGTCCTCAAGCAGGTGATGGGCTCGATCAACTTGTTCGGACTCATCGCCGTGGTCGGAGCCCTCGCCGTCAGTGCAGGCGTGTGGGCCTGGGGTCACCACTCCGGTGGTCACCAGGCCGAGGCGAACGGCAAGAAGGGCGTGCTGGTCAGCGCGGGCGCGGCCCTTCTTCTCGGTGCGGCCAACGGTGTAGTGGCGTTCTTCTCGACGCTCGGGACGCAGGTCCACTGATGGCTCAGCACTCCCCCCACCCCGGCGGCGCATCTCGCGTGCGCCGCCGGGCGCTGCTCGGCACTGCCGTCCTGGCGGTGCTCGTCGCCCTCGCCGGCCTGGCCGCCTACCTCACCCGCGAGGGCCGAAGCCCCTCCGATACCGCTTCCCCACCACCGAGTTCGCCCACCGCGTCCTCGTCGCCCGCAGCACCGTCCGGGCCGCACACCCGGCCCCGCGCTCTGCCCGTTCCGCCGAAAACCCACGACCCGATCACGTACGGGAAGGCCGCCGCCGCAGCGCTGTGGTCGTACGACACCCGCGCATACTCGCAGCCCGAGCTGCGCAAGGCGCTGCGCGGCTGGCTGACCACGGAGTCGAAGTACGCCGACCCGGCCTCCGTCGACCAGGCGGTCCCCTCGGCCGTGCTGTGGAAGGAGATGGCGGCCAACAAGCAGGTCGCCACCGCCAAGATCAACGAGGGGCACTTCCCGCACGCTTTCACCCAGGCCCTCCAGGACGACCCCGGGGCGATCACCCAGGCGTACGTCTACGCCGTCACGGTCTCCGGCAAGCAGTCGATTCGCTGGAAGGGCTCGGCCGCCGGCGGTGCGGAGAGCCGGTCCACCACCCTCGCGGTCCAGTGCCGGCCCAACCACCCCTGCGCCTTGGTCGGCGTCATGCCGTCCGTCGCGCCCTGACCCTCGCCCCAGAACGGAGGTACGACCCATGGGAGTCTGCGACTTCCCGCTGATGGACAAGGTGTGCGGCGCTGTCGACTTCGCCACCAACCCCGCCGGCACCGTCACCGACGGTCTCGGCGCGTGGATCGCGAAGTCGGCGGGCGAGCTGGCGTCCAGCGCGGCCGACCTTGCCGCCAAGGCCGTCAACAAGACGACGGCCATCGACCTCAACGCCGGGTGGTTCCGCGACAACTACGAGCTGCTGCTGCCCATCGGCCTCGCCCTGACCGTCGGCATCTTCTGCATCCAGCTCATGACCGCGGCCTGGCGCCGAGACGAACGTGCCCTCGCCAAGGCGGCGTTCGGCACCATGACCGGAGTCCTGTTCAGCTTCTCCGCCATCGCTTTCACGACCGTCGCCATCACCGTGGTGGACGCGCTGTCCGACGGCCTCTTCAAAGCCGCCAACACCTCGATCGACGACGCGATCCGTCGTGTGATCAAGGTTGATCAGATGGGGGCCATGTACGGCCTCGGCTGGGGTGTGCCCGCGCTGGTGGCCTTCGGCTGTGCGATCGGCGCCTTCCTCTATTGGGGCGTGATGGTGGCCCGCAAGGTCGGCGTCCTGATCATGGTCGCGCTCGCGGTGTTCGCCGGGGCGGGCGGCGGCTGGGAAGTCGCCAAACGGTGGCGGCGCGGCTGGATCGAGGCCACCGGCACCCTGATCGTCTCCAAGCTGTTGATGACCGTGGTCTTCCTCATCGGCGTCTCCGCCATGGGCAAGACCGACGCCAGCGACGGAATGGCGGCCCTGTCCGACGCGATGGCCGGCATCGTCGTGATGGTCCTGGTGTTGCTCTGCCCCTACGCGACGTACAAGTTCGTCCACTGGGCCAGCGACGGCGGCGGCCACGACGACATGCACCGCACCGGTGTCGCCGGCATGGCGGTAGCCGCAGGAGCCGCAAAGACCGCAGGCAGCCTCGCGCTGCGGGCCGGTACCGGCGCCCCCGCTCCGCAGGGTCCGAACCAGGTCCCGGGCGCGGGCACCGATGGCGTCGCCTCCGGCATCAACCCCTCCGGCGGCAACCTCAGCAAGGAGGGCATCGACGCCGGGCCGCCCAAGCAGCAGACCCGCTTCCGGTACGGCGAAGACCCGGACGCGAGCGGCGACAAGGGCCGGGCTCTGATCCAGCGCCCCGGGATCCCGCCGCTGA
This sequence comes from Streptomyces sp. MUM 178J, assembly GCF_022414575.1. Classification (GTDB taxonomy): domain Bacteria; phylum Actinomycetota; class Actinomycetes; order Streptomycetales; family Streptomycetaceae; genus Streptomyces; species Streptomyces chengmaiensis. The sequence continues at coordinate 65,351 of NZ_JADWYQ010000015.1, forward strand.
TCACACGTCCTGGCGAGGACGAACCGGAAGGGTCCGAATCGGCTGCCCAAGGCGTTGCGGGCGGCTCCGGTCACCTCGCAGCCGCATCGGCTCCGGGCGGCGACATGACCTCCATGCCGCCAGCCGACCCCGGACCTTCGGCCTCGGGCACTCCGGCGTCCGCGTCCGGACCGTCGGCCACCGGCTCCGCGACGCCGACGAACTGGGTGTATCCCACCCAGCCGCCGTCGGGTTCCTGACCCACATCCCCCGGGGGCGGGCCGCACTCCACGGCCCGCCCCCGCCCCCCACCAGCAGGAAGGTTTCGCCATGACGTCCAGAAGAGCGCCGCGCGCCCCGTCCTCCGCCCGCTCTCACCGTCTGGAACCACCATGTCCGGCAAGCACCAGTCCTCCACGCCCACCGTGAAGTTCCCGCACCGCAGCAGGCGCGGCGTCCTGCTCGGCCTGTCCGTCCCGCAGTTGGCCGTCGCCGGGCTCACCGGCCTTCTCCTTCTCGCCGTGATCCTCGCCCGCGGCGTGGTCGGTGCCCTCCAGCTCATCCCGCTGTGGGCCGTGATCGCCCTGCTCGTCTTCGTCCGCCACCGAGGCCGTGCTCTGGCGGACTGGGCCCCGATCGTCGTCCGGTACGCGCTGCGCCGGATGCGAGGCCAGCTCGTCTGGCTCACCCGGCCCTCCCGCCGGCCGACCCGCGAGGGCCTGCTCCACCTTCCCGGCACCGCTGCCAGCCTGCGCGTGACCACCGCTCCCGACGGCAAGTACGGCGCCGTCCACAACCCGCACACCGGGACGCTGACCGCGGTGGTCAAGGTCTCCTCCCGCGCCTACGCCCTGCTCGACCCCGGCACCCAGCAGGCCAACGTCGGCGGCTGGGGACGCGCGCTGGCAGCTCTCGCCCGTACCGGGCAGATCGCCCGCATCCAGGTGATCGAGCGCACCATCCCCGACTCCGGCGACGCGCTGCGCCGCTACTGGGAAGAGCACGGCCACCCCGACACCCCGATGGCCGGCGCGATCTACAACGAGCTGATCCAGAGCGCCGGTCCCGCAGCCGCCCCGCACGAGGCGTACGTCGCGGTGTCCCTGGACACCAAGGCGGCCCGTCGGCTGATCAACCAGGCTGGCGGCGGTCTCACCGGTGCCTTCAGCGTCCTCGCCCAGCTCACCTCCACGTTCGACCAGGCGGCGCGGACCGCCGGTCTCACCCCGACGGGCTGGCTCACCGCCCGCGAGATCGCCGCCGTGGTGCGCACTTCCTATGACCCGAAGGCGCTGGCGACACTCGACCGCTGGTCCACGGCCGGTCGCCCCGAGGCCGAGCCCGCCGCCGCCGGCCCCGTCGTGGTCGTCGAGAAGGCGGACCACATCGCCACCGACTCCGCCGTGCACGCCACCTACTGGGTGGAGAACTGGCCGCGCACCGAGACCAGCGCCGGCTTCCTGCACCAGCTCCTGTTCACCGGCGGGGTGCGGCGCACGCTGTCGCTCTCCTACGAGCCGAAGAACCTCGACGCCGCCCTGCGCGACGTGCAGCGCAAGAAGTCCAGCGTGATCGCCGACGCCGCCGAACGGGCCCGGCGCGGCCAGGTCGACTCCGAGGCGGACTCGATCGAGTACCAGGACATCAAGTCCCGCGAACGCCAGCTCATCGCCGGGCACGCCGACGTCGCCCTGACCGGTCTGCTGACCGTCTCGGCCGACACCGAGGACGAGCTGCGCACCGCCTGCGCCGTCGTGGAGACCGCCGCTGTCGGCGCCCAGCTCGATCTGAGGCCGCTGACCTGGCAGCAGGCCGAGGCGTTCACCGCCGCCGCCCTGCCGCTCGCGCTCGCTGCCTGACCCTTCCCTTCGAAAGAGCACCCTCATGTCCCGCACCGCCAGCCCGACCGCGCAGGACTTCGTGCCCTTCGCCACCGCCGCGCTCGACTTCCACCGGGCGCTTAACATCCCGGGCGGCCCGCTGGTCACCACCCGGGCCGAGCTGGACGCCCTGCACGCGCACCTCGTTTCGCTGTACGGGCTGCTCGACGCCCACACCGGTCGCACCGGGCAGCTCGTCGCGGTCGAGGGCGACCAGCTCCGTACCGCCCGCACCCGCATCTGGCAGGCAGCCGAGCACCTCCACGCCGCCTACCACGCGGCGCCCCGGCCGGACTCCGGCGAGATCCCCGCACCGGAGGCGTGCCAGGCCGGCCTTCCGGAGGGAGCACCGGAACTGACCATCTGCCAGCGCCACCAGCGCACCGCTCATCTCGTCCGGCGGCGCACCACCCCGGCCGACCTGCACGCCCCGTTCACCGGCCTCGTCCGCCGCTGACCCACCCCTCATCTGGAGAAACGCTCATGCCCCGTACCCGCGCCAGCGCCTCCCCTCTGTTCGTGCCCCGTAAGACGACGCGCGCCGAGCAGCGGGCCGCCCGAGCCGGTTTCACTGAAGCCCGCCGCCAGGCGCGCCTCGCCGGAAATCCGCCCAAGCACCGCGCCGAGCAGACCCTCGACCCGGATCTGCGGCCCACCTACCCGCCCGCCGGTCGCCCCGGTCCGGCCTCCGCCCGCGGCGGCAAGCTCGCCCTGCCCGCCCACCGGATGACCACCGCCACAGCCAGCGGCGCGTACCCGTTCGTCGCCGAGGGCGGCCTGGGCGCCGAAGGGGTGTTCATCGGCCGCGATGTGCACGCGGAGGCGGCCTTCTGCTTCGACCCGTTCTCGCTCTACAACAGCGGCAGGGTGGAGGGCTTCACCAACCCCAACGCGGTCCTGGCCGGGATCATCGGCATGGGCAAGTCGGCGCTGGCGAAGTCGATCGCCAACCGGTCGATCGCCCACGGCTACCGGGTCTACATCCCCTGCGATCCCAAGGGGGAGTGGACCGGTGTCTCGCAGGCCCTCGGCGGCTACAGCATCGCCCTGGGCCCGGGGCTCCCCGGCCGGTTGAACCCGCTGGACGCCCCGGCCCGTCCCGCCTCCGTGAGCGAGGAGGACTGGTTCACGGAGGTTCGCAAGCGCCGTCTGCTGCTGCTGGCCAGCCTCGCCCGCACCGTGCTGAAGCGCGACCTGCTGCCGATGGAGCACACCGCCCTCGACCTGGCCCTGGATCTGGTTGTCGCCGACGCCGCCGCCCGGGGTACGGTGCCGCTGCTCGGCGAGATCGCGCACGTACTCGGCTCCCCCGAACACCTCGACCAGGCCCTCGGCCACCAGGCGGGGCACCTCGGTTCAGCCGCCCAGGACCTCGCCCACGCCCTGCGACGTCTCGTGCACGGCGACTTGAGCGGCATGTTCGACGCGCCGAGCACCGTGTCGTTCGACCCGACCACACCGATGCTGTCCATCGACCTCTCCCGTCTCGGCGGCTCCGGTGACGACACGGCACTGGTGCTCGCGATGACGTGTGCGAGCGCGTGGATGGAGTCAGCCCTCAGTGATCCCGATGGTGGTCGGCGCTGGGTGATCTACGACGAGGCGTGGCGGCTGATGCGGCACGTCGGCCTGCTGGAGCGGATGCAGAGCCAGTGGAAGCTCTCCCGAGGGCTGGGCATCGCGAACCTCATGGTGATCCACCGCCTCAGCGACTTGCTCTCGGCGGGCGACGCCGGCTCGCGCGGCCGGGTCCTTGCCGAGGGGCTCCTCGCGGACTGCAGCACGCGCATCATCTACCGCCAGGAGCCAGACCAGCTCGCCGCCGCTGCCTCTCTGCTCGGCCTGACCGGCGTCGAGACCCAGGCGGTGTCCGCCCTGACCAAGGGCCGAGGTCTGTGGAAGGTCGCAGGCCGCTCGTTCATCACCCAGCACATCCTCCACCCGGCCGAGCGGGAGCTGTTCGACACAGACGCCCGCATGGCCGCCTAGCCCAACGAACAGCACAGCAACGGGAATCGATCATGTCTGCTTCTTCCACTCCTTCCTCCGGTGACAACCAGCCGTCGCAGGCCACTGACCCTTTGGCGTGGCGACGGCACCTCCCGGCACTGGCCTCGGCCGCCGCCGGGATCAACGAGGCGTGCGACGCCTGGGACGCGGTTTCGGACTCCCTTTGCGACGCGGACGGCTGGCCGCTGGACGACAAGGTCTACGGGGACGGGAAGGTCAAGCGGGACGCCGAAGCGTGGAAGCACGCCGAAGTGTTCCTCGACCACGGACCCGAGGTGCTGGCCGGGGTACGCGCCGCCGCCGACGGCCCCGACTACGTCGAGGGGCCGATCAGTGACGACCTCCGTCGGATACGCGGGATCGACACCATCCTGCTCCGGGCGGAGGAACTGCGGCACGAATGGGCCGACGTCATGGCGCTTATGGACGGTTCGCAGCCGAGCGTGCTCCACCTCTACAAGGAGCGTGCCGAGGAGCACCGCAACACCGAAGGCTGGCACTACTCACACGAACTCGGCTCCAAGGGACCGGCGTTGGTGCGCGTCGGCGAATACCTCGCTCACCGAGCGGACACCGAACGGCCGGCGCAGACCGAGCGGGCTCGCGTCGCCCTGACCCGCTCGACGCACAACACCCCTGCCGTATCAGCCCCTTCGCCCCAGGTCCCGCCGGCATCGCAACCGCCGGCTCCCGGTCGCTCGCGGTGATCCCTAGCACGCAGTCACGGCAGCGCCAAGCTGCCCGATCACCAGATCCTCATGGACCACCGCACTCCTTCCAGCTCAACGCCCCCGGCGGCTCCCGCCGTGCGGCGGGACGTTCGCGACGGAGAACTCCATGCACCACGAAACCTCGCCCCCGACCGCCGCGTCCGATCCGCGTCGCCTTCAGGCCGCTCTCTGTTCCGCGCTCGGGCAGCGCGGCCTGGAGGGCACCGTCGAGTACGGCCTCAGCGACTACATCGTCCACGCCGAGCTTCCCGACGGCAGTTCGCTGATCATCTCGCCGCCGCAGGAGCCACCCTCCGAGCACCCCGAGTCCCCGGAAAGCTGGATGGTCACCCGCCACCGGTCCGCCGAGCCCGCCGTCTACGAGGTGATCTACGACTCCGAGCCGGACGGTCCGCATGCGCGTCACGGCGGCAGCGTGCCGGATCTCCTCTCCGCTGTCGACGCCCGCCTGGACCAGCTTGGCGTACCGACACGCCAGGAGCAGGAACGTTCCGGCGAGGCGCGCGCCGCCACCGTGCTCCCTCCCGACTCCGCTCCATCCCGGGCGAGGGTCGCTCTCGCCTCTTCGCCGTCGGTCGGCAAGCGCGTGCTCCCGACCGGTCCGCCGCCGGAGTCTTCCGCGCGGACCGCGCCGCCACCGGCCAGTTCCTCATCCGCTCCCCGGCTCTGACCGACCGCGATCCAGGAGTCCCTCGTGCACCGCACCCTCAGAACTGATCCGCCCGTCGCCCGCACCTGTAACCGCACCCGCCTCGGATGGATCTGCCATGCCCAGCCACTACGACGTGCTGCCCGACCTGGCCTTCGGCCACCACCCCGTCCACGGCATCGTCGCCGCGAACCCGAAGAACCTCGCGGCCAGCACCTGGATGCTCAGGGGATTCGACTTCCATCCCGTCCCCGACCAGCCGACGTTGTACGCGCTGGCCGACCAGAACCATGACGGACACGGCCGTACGAGCCGGGCCATCGAGCTGCTGCGCAAGGCCGGCTACCAGGTCGATGTGGACGTCGCACTTGACCCTGCACCGGCGCCCGATACGGCACAGGTACGCGACCGCGGCCCGCTCGGTGAACCAGACGTCGCCTTCGCCGATCACCCGCAGCTCGGCATCGTCGCAGCCTTCGACGACCGTGTCTCCGGCCTCAGCGGGCTCGCGCTGGTGGAGGACGGCTGGCGGCACGACTCGAGCCTGGACATCTACACGCTCCCCGCGACCACCGATCGCGTCGAGGCGCTGGGGAAAGTCGCCGACGCCACGGTGGCCCTGCACCGTTCGGGGCTCCAGGTCGCAGTGCAGCCCCGCCTCGCTCAAGAGGTGACGGCTCGGCCCCGCCCTGCTGCCACGCCGACCGCCGGCCGTGAGCGCGGTCGTGGTCCCGCCCGCGCGTCTCCGTTGAGCGCCGCCGCGCTCGCCGCCAGCCCGGCCCGTGCCGGAAGCCCGGGCAGGGCGCCGGTCCCCGCCGCCGTCTCCACACCGGCGGTCCGGCCGGTTGACCCCCGCGTCGCGTACTCCCGCGACCGCTGATCCAACTCCTCAAGGAGGCCCTTCCATGGCCGTGAAGACGATCTGGCCTATCGACCACACCTGCGGTCACCATGCCGACCGCGACTTGTCCGACCGACCGGCTGACCGACGCGCCGGCTTCGCCGAGTGGCTCGCCAGGCAGGAGTGCACGGACTGCTGGCGCGCCTCGAACGAGGGCGACGAGCAGGACAAGGCTGCCTGGCTCAAGGCGAAGCGCGCCGAGGAGCAGACGGCGTCCGAAGCCTGGTCCGAGCAGTACCGGATGCCTCCCCTGGAGGGAACCGAGCGGGCCGTTCCCTGGGGCGTGCGCTGTCGTCACCAGATCCTGACCAATGCCTACACCGCACTGGTCACCGAAGGCACAACCAGCGAAGCGGGGTGGGCGGAGATCGAGGAGAACGCTCGTACGGTGACCCGTGCCGGGTGGTGGATAGACCAGAGGTCGTCCGAGCCCGAAGACCTCACCGAACTGCTCCGAGCCGCCACCGGGGCCGACCGGCCGACAGAGAATCCCTTCTTCTGACCGACCGGGTGCCCTGCTGCGGCGGGGCACCCGGCTGAACGCCACCGTGCGGCCTCTACCAGCGATTCTCGGCCGGACCAAACCCCGGATTTGCCGGACGCTCTGCCCACTGGCCCACCTCCAACGGGTCCTTCGCTCCCTCTGCCCCGGAGACTTTCGTGCCTACCTCGATCACCATCACGTCCGAGTTCAGCGGCAGCGTCGTTGCCAAGGGCGCTACTGATGACCTCTCCGCGCAGCTCCTCCGTCACGCCGGTTTCAAGCAGATCGACGACTGGCACGGCCGACGCCATCGCCTGCCCACCACCACTCCGCTCGCCGACCAGGTCGCCATCGCCAGCCATGCGGCCGAGATGCTTCGAGCCGCTCGCTATGACGTCACCCTTCCGCCGTCCCTCGACACGGCCCGGATGAGCCCTCCGGTGCATGCGCTGGGGCCCTACGCCGCCGGAGCTGAACTCCTCAGCATCACGGACCAGATCCGTGCGGCCGAAGACGGAGCCAGCCTTCAGCGGGCAGTCGACCACCTCCTTCACCCCGAGCACGGTGCGCTGGAGCGTGTCCGGGAGGCGCTGGAAGCAGCGGGAGAACAGGTCAACGACCTGGACGAAGACGCGTATGCGCTCGCCGACCGGTTCGGCTTCGCCTCGGAGTTCGTCAGCTCGGCCCAGTCCGAACTCGTCGACTCCGAGGCCGAGCTACGCCGCGTCGGCGCCGCTTCGACGAGCTACTCCCCAGCACCGACCGTCCGTGATCACCGTGGTGCCGCTCTCGCCACCTCTCCTGCGGCGAACCAGGCCAAGGTCTCCTCGGCGTCCAGTTCCCCGTCGGCGCCTTGCTCTGCGACGGGTCACCCACCACGCGCCTCAACCCCCCGACGGTGACCCCGGCCGCCCTCTCCGCCGTCGGCCTCCAGTACGTCGCGCGCCCCCGCTCGACTCACCCGTCTAGGACCACTCACCCGAAGAGGCAAACGTGCCCGAGTACTACTCCAGCATCGGCGAGGCCGTCGGTGCGGCCATGCAGCACAACATCCGGCTCGCCCACCGCAGCGCGGCACCGGGCTCCGACAAGCCGCTGCAGGTCAGGCGCCTGCCCAGCGCTTCCGCCGATCCGTACTCGGTTCACGGGATGATTTCTCGCCTCCACGAGGACGCCTCGCCCGATGAGGTGGCGGGCATCATCGAGGAGGTCAACGGCGCACTGGTCGGGGCTCTGCCCGAACTGACCGAGCTCGTCGCCTCTGCCGCCGACTGGACTCGCGCCCGTCTCGACTTCGACGACCCGCATCACAATCCGACTTTCGAGACATGGACCCGACTGGCAGCCGCGTACGGGATGCTCCAGGACGTCCGTGAGCAGTTGGAAGTCGCCGAGGACGGTCTCGCTGCCTGTCCCGCAGAGCGCACGGACCCCCGGCACCACCAGATGGTCAACGTCTTGCGCAGCCGGGAGTTGCTCGACGATGTCCTCGGTGCCGAGGCTGCTCCTGTGCCGTCCGCTGCCCAGAACGTCGATGCAGACCGGCAGCGGGCTGCCCGCGCCTCGTCGCCGCGCGCCGGAACATCGCCGTCGACCGGCAGTCCGCCGGCCACCGCAGCACCTCCGCCCGCGCCTCGTTCTGCCGGCCGACCCCGCTGAAACGTTCCGCCTCAGACGTCCAGGAGTACCCCCATGGTCTGCACGAGAGCCGAGCGCGCCCCGCCCCTGCCCGCTCGCACACCCAAGGAACCGCCGTGCCTTCCCCGCGCACCAGCGCGCCCTCGACCATCACCGGGTCGGACGCGCTCCTCTACCTCCTGTTCGGCATCCTCGGCGCCGCCATGGCCTTCGGCTCCCTGGCCTGGCTGACCGGAAATCTCACCAACACCTTCGTCGGGAGCGGGACATGGGCCCCCTTCCGCATAACGGACGCGCTGCTGCACCCGGAGGTGCTGTGGCCGGCTCTGAGCACCAGCATGCTGATGGTCGGCGCCCGCGTCGTCCCCGCCCTGTTCACCTTTGCCCTGGTCGTCACCGCTGCCGTGCTGTGGATGCGGTGGCGTGCCGGGTCCAAGTCTGGCCTCGCCCGGAAGGCGGACCTGGCGCCGCTGCTGGACAAGGAGATCGTCGCCAAGGCGAAGAGCCTGCGCCCGAGCCTGGGCGGCCGGGAGAGTAAAAGAGGTCCTGCCCGCTGACCGCGGCATCCTGCTCGGCACCCTCGATCCCGGCCGTGCGGAGGTCCGCGCGTCTTGGGAGGACGTGATCGTCGCGATCATGGCCCCGCGTTCCGGCAAGACGTCCGGGCTGGCGATCCCCGCGATCCTCTCGGCACCGGGCCCGGTCCTGCTCACCAGTAACAAAGCCGCGAACGACGCCTTCACCACCACGGTGGACGCCCGTGCCGAGGTCGGCACGATCTGGACCCTCGATCCGCAGCAGATCGCCCATCACCCGCGCGAGATGTGGTGGGACATCCTCGCTGACGCCCGCGATCTCGCCGGGGCTAAGAGGTTGGCGGGGCACTTCGTGACCGCGAGCGTGGACGAGTCCAGCGGCTCCGACTTCTGGTCCACCGCCGCGAGCAACACCCTCGGTGCCCTCTTCCTCGCCGCCGCGTCCCACCGGCGGCCGATCACCGACGTCCTGGCCTGGCTCGCGATGCCGGCCGACCGCACCCCGGTGGACCTGCTCACCGACGCCGGCCATCATGCGGTCGCCGCCCAGCTCCAGGGCACCGTCTCCGGCGCGACCGAAACGCGCGACGGCATCTATGAGACCGCGAGGCAGTACGCGAGCTGCCTGCTGGACCCGGATGTCGCCGCCTGGGTCACCCCCAACGACGACCTTCCCGAGTTCCAGCCGTTCGCCTTCGCCACGTCCCGCGACACCTTGTACCTGCTGAGTAAGGACGGCGGCGGCAGCGCGTCCGCGATCATCGCTGCTGCGGCCGACGCCGTGATGCGCGCGGCCGTGATCGTGGCCGAGCGCTCCGGCGGGCGACTCGACCCGCCCGCCCTGTGCGTCCTCGACGAGGCAGCGAACGTCTGCCGCATCTCGGACCTCCCTGATCTCTACAGCCACCTGGGCAGCCGAGGCGTCATCCCGATGACGATTTTGCAGTCCTACCGTCAGGGCCAGCGGTGCTGGGGCGAGGCCGGTATGGATGCCCTGTACTCCGCCGCCACCATCAAGATCATCGGATCTGGCATCGACGACGCGGACTTCGCCGACCGGCTCAGCCGTCAGGTCGGCGACCATGACGTCCAGACCACCTCGGTGTCGACTAGCGAGGGCGGCAAGTCCACCTCGGTGAGCATGCGCACGGAACGGATCCTTCCGCCGGACGCCATCCGCGCCCTGCCCAAGGGCAAGGTTCTGCTGCTGGCCACCGGCATCCGGGTCGCCATGCTCAACCTCAAGCCCTGGTACAAGGAGCCCTCCGCCAAGGTGGTCGGCCCGGCTTCCGCTCGCGCCACGAAGGCCATCACCGAGCGTGCCCTCGCGAAGAGCATCGGCCAGGACGATCTTGGACTGTCGGCATGAGCGCGCCAACACCACAGCAGGGGCGGTTGGCCCACGCTCCGGTCGTCCTGCGCGGTGGCCGGTGGTGGCTTGACGGCGAGGCAGGCTCGGTTCCCGCCTCCGATCCCGCCTTCACCGCCGTCCTGGACGACTTCGCGCTGTCGATGGCCGCTGCCGACCAGGCAGTCGCCAACCTCCTCATCCGGCAGGACGAGGCGTCCCGCGCTGATCCCGGAGGCCGGTGGTGAACCCGCTGATGAGTGCCGAGCAGGCGGTCCTCGGTGCCGCACTCCTCGACCCCGAGCAGCTCACGCACCTGGAGTGGCTCGCTGCGGACCACTTCTATCGGCCCGTCCACCAGGCGCTGTTCGCCGCGCTCCGCAAGCTGCGCAACGACGGGCATCCTGCGCTCTCGGCCGCTGGTCCGTTGCCGCTGACGTGGGTGACCGACGCGGTCGAGGAGGCCGGACAGCACGTGCGCGGGCTGACCGCGGCGTACGCCCACACCCTGATCCAGGCGTGTCCCCGAACAGAGCACGCCCCGGTGTACGGCCGCATGGTGCTGGAGGGGGCGATTCACCGCACCGTCGCCCAGCACGCGATCCGTCTCCACCAGGCGGCTCGGGCCGACGCCGTCCAGGGCGAGGTCGAGGGAGCCTTGCGCACGGCGGACGTCCTGACCGGCGTACTCACCGACCTTGCACGACGCTGGGGAACCGACCCTCGACCGGTCCCGTCCACCGCTGGGCCCTCTGCCGCCACGGACATCCCGCCTCCGGCGCAAAGCGGCCAGGTCGCCGAGGACGAGCGGTTCCTCCTGGCCGTCCTCGCCGAACAGCCGGGTGCCATGGGCGAGGTGGTGGCCTGGCTGCGGCCGGGAGACTTCGCAGACCCGACCCACGGGCAGCTCTACCGGTGCCTGGGCGCGCTGCACCACCGAGGCGAGCCCATCGACCGGATCACCCTGCTCTGGGAGGCCCAGCGACGCGGTCTGCTGGCCGACGGCACTGTGTCGAGCGAGCAGCTGACCGCTGTCTGCGAAGGCATGGTCCCCGGCAGCGCTGACTGGTTCGGGCAGCGGGTGATGCGCTCCTCCGTCACCCGCACCGCCGCCGCCTCCGCGCGAGCCATCCGGACCCTGGCCCAGGACGAGGTCCTGGGGCCCGGCCGGCTGATCAACCACGCCCTGCACGAACTCGGTCCGCTCGACGAAGTACGTGCCCGCTGGGCTACCGCGAACAGCAGTCCGGCCCCCAAGACCACGGCATACGCTCCGTCGGCGGCCGAGCCGCCACCCGACCGAGTGAAGGCCGCCCGCGCCCGCAGCACACCCCGCCCAGGCGCGTCACCCCCAGCCCCGGCCAGCCGTCTCCCCACGCTGTCAGCAGCCCGACCACCCTCGCGCGGCCACCCGTGAGGCCCCCTCCCCATCAGCCTCTTCTGCCCCTGGAACTCGCATTGATCTACCCCACCTCCGCAGCCGCGCCGGACCTACGCGTCACGGCCTCAAGCCTCGCCACCCCGTTGATCGGGTCTCTCTGCTCGGGGTACGGCGGCCTCGACCTGGGTGTGCAGTCCGCGCTCGGCGGCACGCTCGCCTGGCACGCCGAGGTCGACCCGAACGCCTCACGCATCCTGGCCCGCCACTGGCCCGGCGTCCCGAACCTGGGCGATATCACCGCCGTCAACTGGTCCACCGTCCCCCGGGTGTGCGTCCTGACGGCCGGCTTCCCCTGTCAAAGACGTCTCGGTCGCCGGCCGCCGGGCCGGACTCAACGCCCAGACCCGCTCCGGGCTCTGGCTGCACGTCGCCCGTGCGGTCGCAGCCCTCCGACCCTGCCTGGTTGTGATCGAGAATGTGCGCGGCCTCCTCACCTCCCCCGCCGGTTCCCCTGGCGACGTGGAACTCTGCCCGTGGTGTCTGGGAGACACCGCAGGTCAGCCTGCTCTGCGGGCACTCGGTGCCGTACTCGGATCCCTGGCCGACCTCGGGTACGACGCGAAGTGGCTCGTGCTTCGCGCCTCCGACGTCGGGGCCCCGCACCGCCGCGAGCGGACCTTCCTCGCCGCATGGCCCGCCGGGCACCCTGCTGAAGACGCCGACCAGCAACATCGGCAAGAACGGCGGCAGCCAGCATCCATCGAAGCGGAAGAGCGGGGGCCACGGTCCGAACCTGGCCGACGAGGTCGAGTGGCTGCTGCTGCCGACCCCGAAGGCGTCGGACGGAATCAAGGGCTCGCCGAACCAGCGGCACGGGAATGGCGACATGACCCTGCCCAGCGCGGCTGCGTCGTTGTTGCCGACGCCGAGGGCCAGCGACACGGGCACCCCGGGCCGCCGCCCCGGGAAGGGATGGCGGCCTCCCTTGTCGGCGGTGGTCCTGCCACTCTGGGCGGAGGAGTCGCCGGAGGCGGGGACACGGACCGGCGATGGGGAGCGTACGGATCCGCCATCACCCGATGGGAGAGCCTCACCCGCCCGGCCCCGGCTCCCACGGACGCGGCCGGTCGGCTCCGCCCGGACTTCGTGGAGTGGATGCAGGGCCTCGACGCCGGCTGGGTCACCGCGACTCCGGGGCTCGGCCGTCCGGCGCAGCTCACCGCGCTCGGCAACGGTGTCGTCCCACAACAGGCTTCGCACGCCTTGCAGTTGCTGGCGCCACCCTTCCCCCGCTGTCCCCGCTGCGCCGACCGATAGCGCTCCACTACCGCGTTCTTCCGGCCGGACCAAACCGCTGATTCTCCGGATCCTCTCGGGCATGTCGCCGTCTCACAGATGGAGCACACCCCCATGGCCGACACCAGCCCGACCTCCCCCGGCCCCGAGCCGTACCGCGTCCCCGACGCAGACCTCGACGACCTCGCCAGCACCCTCGCCAGGACCATGGCCGAGGTCAGGCAGCACGGCGTCATCCTCGACCGCCTCGGCTCCGAGCCCGACCCCGGCGCCATCCAGCCGCCGGACGGCGCTCCGGAAGCCGAGGCGGCTGACGGGAAGAAGCCCGACGGCCCCGCCTCGGTGTTCATCCTCGCCCTGGGTGGCAAGGAGTATGCCGTCGAACTCGCTGCTCTCAGCGACTGGGTGAACTACCTCTTCCTACCGGTGTACGGCCGGGAGATCAGCACGAGCCGTCCCTGGTGCGCGCACTGGCACGAACACCCCGAGGCCGTCGCCCGGCTCCACGCACTCTGGCTCGCCTGGCAGCAGTTCACCGACACGGAGGCCGGCCTGTCCGGCCCCTCGACCTGGCACCGCGACCACCTGGACCAGACCCTGGCGCACCTGCGTGCGCCCGACGGACCGTTCGCGGCCTGCACGACCAGCGCAACTCGCCCCAATCACCGGGTGCTGGTCACCCCGGCGCCCGAGCAGGCGGGGGTGGCGGCGTGAGCGACATTCTCGACTTCGGCCTCGACGATCTCTCGCCGGTCGACGACGACTCCGAGGAAGCGATGGAGGCTCTCTGGACTGGCGACCTGACGGTGCTGTCCCAGCACCACACCGCGCCCAACGGTTCGCACAGCTTCGTCCTCGCCCACGACCGATCGGTCACCTGGGGGATACCCGGCGAGCCACAGCTCGTTGCGATCGCCGTCGCTCGGGATCTGCGGCAGTCCACGTTCACGTTCGAGACGAGTCACCACGCCACGGCGTCCTTCGCACAGAACTGGCTGGCAGAACGCGGCTGCCCGCTCGAACGGATCGCACTGCACGGTGGCGACTACATCAAGCCCGCCGACGACCTCACCCTCCAGGTGGAACAGCAGATCCAGAAGTCGGGCACCCGCTACGAGGTCCTCGACACCTACACCTCTGACGACAACCCCAGCGAGGCGTGGACACTCGTCAACGACTCCCAGGCCACCCAGGCACCGGTTCGCCTCTTCTACGAGGAGTGGAACCACGGTGCCGGCACGTACACGATGCGCGAGGGCGCCTTCCCCGACGTCGGCGTCGCCCAGACCTGGCTGGACGAGCGCAGTGAACCGCTGCCCGAGCCTCCGGAGTACAGCGACCACAACGGTGCTGTCGTCCGGGCTCGCATCGCCCGCATCGCCCTTTCCCGGCCCGCCGGAACCTCTCCGACACCGCGGACCGGGCTCGACGCGCCCCGCGCGTCGGCGGCGGTACCGGTCCAGCGCGCGGTCCAGGGGAGGCTGCTGTGAGCCGCGCCCGCTTCGCCTTCGCCGCGCACCCTGACGCCATCGCCGACCTGCGGGAACTCCCTTCTGAGATGCGTGATTTGGCCTTGCTGGAGCTGCAGAACCTGGTCCACGGAAGCGACGACTGCTTGCCGTTGAAGGGCCGTCTCGCCGGCTTCCACAAGGTGTACGTCGACCCGGCGGTCTCTTACCGGCTGGTCATCCAGTTCCGCCAAGCGCCACCGACCTCGACCCACAAGCGCGAGATCTACCTCGTGGCGGCTGGCAGCCGGAAGGACTACGCGGTCTACCGCGCGGCCCACCTACGGACCGAGCCCCAGCAAGGGGTCGGCCCGGACTCCGCCACGGAGGCCCGCGTGCAGGCCGCCCGGTCTCGCTCGACGCTCACCACCGAACGGCCGACAACGGGCCGCGCGGCTGCCCCGTCACCAACGCCGCCCTCGGCCACTGCTTCTCGAAAGGTCGCCCAGCGATGACCAACGACCGTACTGCGCTTACCCGTTCAGAGCTGGCGGATCTCCTCACCGAGGCCGCTCAGAACGTCGGCGGCATCCCTGCCGCCGAGTACCCGACGGCCGCCGCCCGCTCCTACCTGCATCCCGTCTTGGGTCCGCTGGCCGCTGGGCCCCGCGTGATCACCGAGCTGAACGACCGGTTCGAGGACTTCGTGGCCACCGAGCCCCGCCCTGCTGGTTCGGCGGGCCTGTTCGCTCTGGCCTCCTACGCCTCCGCGCTGGGGTGGCTCACCGAGTCGTTCGCCGAGCTGACCTCCTCGGTCGATGAGATCTGTACCCGCGTGGGCATACCCACGGAGCCTTGCAGCCCGGTCGTCGCCGCGTCCGGTGGTACGGAGCGGGACGACGAGTTCGACTTCGGCTTCAGCGCGCTTGAGTTGGAGGCGGTCCGCAGCGCGGCCGAGGCCGCCGGTCTCGCGCCGGACGACTACGTCGAGGTTCTCTCCCAGTCGCTGCTCGCCGCCGCCCGGATCACCGACGCCTGCATGGAGATCTCCAGCGGCCTGCTCGATGACGCCGATCTCCTCAGCGAAGTGAGCGACCGCCCTCGGCTCGACAACGATCCCGGGAGCCTGCCCGCTCTGGTCCGCTCCCTGCTCGCCCGGATGGAGACGACGGAGTGAACCCGTACGACGCAGACACACACCCTGGGCCTTACCTCGTCGTCGAAGTGCTCGGTGTCGGGGATGTCAGCGTGCACGCCCTCGCACATGGTCCGGAGGAGCCGCTGCACCAGGCCGCTACACGCGTCATCGAAGCCGCAGCGGCGCTGGACGAGCGACACGAGAGCGTGCTCGACGCGGTCCAGCGCGCTCAGCGGCTGCTCGAAGGCGCTGGTCGGGGTGAAGTCGGTCGAGCCCAGGTCTCGTACGCGCTGCTGCGCACAGCTCTCCCGGACCTCGGAGACGGCCTGGCCCAGCAGGACCGGGCATACAGCCAGCTCGTCGAGTCCCTGTCCGCCTACCGCCGGCTTCTTCCCTCGCCCGAGCCTGCTCAACACGCGAGCAACAAGAGCCACGGGCAGGGCCAGAAGACGAGGCCCCACCGGGACGACGACTGGGCCGTCGCCGGGGAGCGCGGGCTGGTAGCCCTCGAAGCGGTTGCGGCCGGAGGTGTTCGCTTTCGCCGCAACGCGATCGGCGAGGACCCGTACATCTCGCGGGAGAAGGCCCAGTGGCAGGAGCCGGCGGTCTTCCCGCAGACCGTGCAGCGGCTGGTCGCCGACGGGCTACTGCATCAGGACATCTCCGAGAACGTGTACCGGCCCGGCCAGCTCCTCTCGCTCACTGCGCAGGGGGAAGCCGCCCTGCGTGATGGTCGCGCGACGACCTCCCGTGTGTCCGCCGCCCTCGGCCGCACCACCACGCGGACCACGTCAGGCACGCCCTCCGACGCGGCCGCCGTGCCCATCGCCAGGACCTCCCTCGCGACCCCCCGCTCACGCTGACCTCATCCCGATAAGGACCCCACCATGGCTACCCCCGGCCTGCCTCCCATCTTCTCCATCGCCTCCATCGACGCCCAGCGCGTCGAGGAGGCTCTCGCCCGGATCGGGCCCAAGTGGACCACCTGGACCGCGATGACCCTGGCCCAGGTGAGGGGCCCCGTGCGCGTCCGCGACGTCGCTGCGCAGCTCCCCTTCGTCAGTGAGCAGTTCGTCGGCAAACGGCTGGCCACGATGCACGCTGACGGGCTGGTGGTCCGCGGCTACGACCGGCGGGGCGCGCCGTACCAACTCAGCGCGCTCGGCACGTCTCTGGCCCCCGTCCTCCGCACGGTCTCGGACTGGTCCCGCACCCACCTGACACAGGAACCGATGGCCGAAGCCGAGCGTGTCGAGGACGCGCTGCGCCGCCTGCATCTTCGGCACTCAACTGCCGTGATTCAGGCCCTCGACTCGGCTGACGGCCAGATGCGGTTCGTCCACATCGCCGAGGCGGCCGGTCTGGACTACGGCCTCGCACGGCAGCGACTTGTCCGGCTTCAGACCGATGGCCTGGTCACGCGGACGGGCTCCCGCCACGGAGACCCGTACGTGCTCACCGATGCCGGCCAGGCGTTGGGGGCCGTCTACGCGAGTGTCGAGCACTGGAGCCAGCCCTTCTCACTGCGAGGTGGAACAGCGGCACCGCGTCCGACAGCGGCAGCCACGCGGACCCACGTCGGCGTTCCGCTAGGGGCGGGAGCCGAAAGCGCCCGGACCGCGGCGGCCCTACGACGGAGCGCCGCCGCGTCGAACGTCATGTTCAGCCACGCGCCTCAGCCGGAACCGCGGGTGCCGGCGGCCGTGACCGCTCAGTCGGCACCGGGCCGGGGCCGGTGACGGGGGTGAGAACGAGAGGCCACTCGCCGCCGCTACGGCATCCGCGTGCGCTCCGGCGGCTCCCGCCGCTGCATACGCGGATCCGTTCTCCTCCTTCGCTTCCGGAGACTCGACCATGTACGCCCCTGATGACCCGACCCAGTACCAAGAGGTGCTGGTCAGCCCCATGTATCTGGCTGGTTCCAACGGGACCGGCGAGGCTGGCTTCGCGCCCGTCGCCCACTGGCCCCATCAGTACCTCGATGAGGGCCCCTGCCAGCTCCTCGTGACCTCTCCCGACCAACGGATTCGGATCGGCTGGTTCGGCGACGACTTCGAACTGTGGAAGATCAGCGCAGCCGAGGACGCCTTCTCGGCGCCTCGCTGGACGGCGACGTTCAACCACGTCACCCCGGCCGAGATGGTCGCCGGCCTCACCGCCGCACTGGTCCAGGACTACGACGAAGCCATCGCCTCCGACACCCCCGGCCGCTTCTTGACAGGACCAACCGTCCCCTGGAGGGACACCTTCCGGCCGCTGACCGATGCCGGCTGGAACCTTGACGGAGCTGCTGAACTCGGCACCGTCGAGATCATCGCTCCTGACGACCAAGCGGGCATCCTCATCGATCGGCGCGGCTACGGCTCCGACCGCACGACCGTCGAGCTGTGGGCTGGCCCGCCGGGCTGGGGCACTCGTGCCGAAGCGACGTTCACGGCCCGCACCCCGTCCCACTTGATCGCCGCAACCGCCGCTGTGATGGCGACGTCGACCCCGGTGGTCCGTGAACGCCACCAAGTCGACCGGCGGATGCAACACCTTGTCACGATGACCCCTGCCGCTTCGGCCACGCCGATCGCCGAGGCTCAGGTTTCGCGCGCTCCGACTCCGCTGGACGTACGCCGCACCGCGGTCACCCAGGCCGTACACCGTGCCGCGCGGGCACCACGCACAGCAGCCGACCTCCGGGTGATGGCCGCGCAGAGCCGCTCCACGGGGGCGGCGCAGAAACGGACGGGACACCCCGCGCCCGCGACCTCTGCCCGGCTGCCGGCCAGCTCGCCGACGCCCCGGCGCGGACGCTGACTCCCACCCCAGGCCGCACTCCACTCGCGACCGTCCCCGCCCAACAGGAGTTCCACCATGCCCACCACCACCATGCTTGACCAGGCCACGGCCATGATCGAGAACGCCTGGGGCCAGCCCATCGAAGCTCTTGAGGTCCTAGGGGTCCGCCGCCCCAGCGAGGACCCGCTCCTGCGCTGCGTCATGCACACCCGCGCGGCCCTGGCCATCACGGACAGCGCGGTAACCGTTCACCAGGACCGTCTTCACGCCCTGTCCCGGCATGGGTACGTGCCCGACTTCTACGAACTCGACCGGATCACCGAAACGGCGGTCAAGCTCCGCGTCGCCCACGCGGAGAGCCGTGCGTACCTCCAGGCGATCCGGCGCGTGGTGGAGGCTCGGGAGGCCGCCGCACCCGAGGTTGAGGCACCGGCGGTTCGGCTGGCTCAGGCCGCTATCGCCCGCTCCGGGCAGACGCGACACGCCCCAGGGGCCGTGCCCGAACCGTCCTCTCCGGCGGCGGGCGTAGGGCCGTCAGCGCCCACAACGGGGCCCCGACGTTGAACGCTTAGCTCCGATTCTCGTCGCGGGGGCCCTCTTCGGCCCGGGGGCCCACCGCGCGGGCCAGCTCCTCCACCGTCAGCTCCACGCGCCGGCCTTCGGCGACCCGGCGCTCCACCGTCTCCTCGTCCGGCCACCGGTCGGGCTGTGCGCCGACTCCCCACTGGCCGTCGGCGACCATCGCGATGTCGCCCACGGTCCAGGGCCGTCCGGCGGCGCGGATCTTGCGCTCCAACCCGGCACCGTCCCAGTGTCTGCTCGCCTCGGCCATCGCTGTCCCCCTTCTCTCGCCTGCGGCCCGTCACCGCAACCCATGTAGGACAACCACGGTGGCCTGTCCATTCCCCGGTCTCCCGTCACCTGCCGACGACCCCGGGTTCGCCCACGGCAGACGTCCTTGCCGGGAAACGACTACGCACTTCGGCATGTCGCATGCCAACGTACGGGTGTCGGGAAAACCGCAGCTCAACGAAGGGATCCATCTAACCGTGAGCCCCTCTTCCACCCTCCTTCCGGCCGTTATCCGCCCCGCAGCGGATGCTCTCAACTGGCTCTCCGCCGACCACGGTGCGGGCCCGGTGCTCGATCTCCTGGACGCACTCGGGTGGGCGATCGTTGACACCCCCGAGGCCAACGTCCACGCGACCAGCCCCGACGGTTGTGCCTACGTCGGCTGGCTCCCCGAGGACCCATCGGCCTGGCAGCGCAACATCGTCTGGCACGTCCGGGTGCAGTCCGCCGATGGCGACACATAGGTCCAGGAGTTCGGTCTCCACACCCCCTCCGAGGCCGTTGCCGGATTCCTCGCCGCCTTGGTCACCAACTCCTCGTGCTGACTGCCGATCAGGCTCCGCTCATACATTCACTGACGGCTCGACGACTCCCCGTCATCGAGCCGACCAGCCTCGTAGATGTTCACCCGTTCACGGAGACTCCCTTGCCCCAGTACCTGACCGTCGGCCACCTGCTCCGCCAGCTCCAGGATCTCGACCCCAACCTGCCGGTCCGTCTCGCCGTCAACCCCGACTTCCCGTTTGCCCACTTCGTGGGGGCCGAGGTCGTCATCCGCGACGGCAAGGCATACATCGCCGATGACGGCCAAGAGGACTACCTCCCGGTGGGGACGCGCCACGCCCTCACCTGGGCCTGATCTCATTCCCATCACTACGGAGGTTTCCATCTCGTCACTGTCGCGCCCCGCGCCTTGCCTCGCGCTGCACGATCTCGCGGCGCGCCCCATGCCGCATGGCATGCACAGCGCGCTTGTCCAGCGCATCTCCAACCGCTCCGACGGCCCCCTCGATGTCACTTGGCTCGCTGCCGGAACTCCCAGACTTCCCCTTGGGCGCATCCGACTGCGCTGGGAGTCCGCATCGCGCACCGGCTGGGACGTCACGGCGCATCTGGGCCTGACCACTGCCGAGGTGCTCCTCGGTTCCTGGCCCGCCGCCCCGGACGACTGGCCGCGCCTGGTCCGTCCGACCCTGTACGAGGTCACCGGCCTGTGCGCCGCCATCGCTTTCGCCACCGACGCCCTCGATCTCTCGAACAGTCTCGCCGGAGTCTGATAGGCCACCGAACGCGCAGGCCGCTGACCTGTACCGCGGCTGGAGCTCGTCAGCGATGCCCTACGGCGTGCTGACTGTGATCGACGCTGATGAGCTTGCCACTGGCTCTCAGCCGCTCCCACGCCTCTGTGGCATCGAGATCGTTGTACATGTCCGGCGACGCTATCGGCTGAGGGGCAGGGCTGCTCCTGGAATGACAAGACCGCATGCTGTAGGGAACCCCAGGCCTGGATCCCGGAGGGACCTTCCCCGCTACGAGGCGGTGCTCTCCGGCGGCTCAGGCACCCACCCGCTGAGGGCTCAACGAGGCGGGAGCGAGGCAAGATGAGACCGCACGCGTCGGCTGAAGTGTGCTGCACAACGCGTGTCTCTCACGAGTGCGGCCAGGTTGTGCCATACGGTCTGGCGAATATCCCTGGGCGTTGTCCGGTGATGGCGTGCCAGGGTCTGCTCCACGTCGGCGACGTTACCGGGCAGTGGCTGAGCGGAGCTGCGGTCGCCGAAGGGGTGGTCGGTCTCGGTCAGCACACGATCGAGCGGGATGGTCTGCAGCAGAGCCGTCTTGCGTGCGGCGGAGACGTTGACGGAGAAGTAACAGCCCAGGCGGACGGCGCGGGCGGTCTGTTCCGGGTCGCCAAGCCACCAGTGGAGGACCATGCCAGGGGCCGGGGCACGTTCGAGTTCGTCGAGCACCTGCTCGCAGGCGCCGTAGCTGTGGATGCTGGCGATGCGCGGGGTGCGCTCCAGGACGCCGAGGACACTGCGGAGAGTTGTCTGCTGGCGATCTAGCGGGACGCGGCTCTTGCCGTCGAGTCCGATCTCGCTGACCAGGGGGGTGTGGGCGATCAGCTGGGTGAAGGTGTCGGGGTCGAATGCGGTGTGGCTGCGGGCGAGTCCGGGATGAGCGCCGACTCCCCAGATGATCCGGTCGTCGTGCCGCTGGACGGCCTCAGTGGCCTCGGTCAGGGAACGGGTGGCGGCGAAGATGACGGCGCCCAGGCCTGCGAGGTCGTCGGCCGGGACGCTGCTGTCGATGTGTGCGTGCAGGTCCAGCGGCGGCAGTGCGCTCGTCCTCATGGGTACAGCAACTCCAGTTCTGCGACGCCCCGCCTGCACAGGTCGTAGGCCTGACGGGTGGAGTAGTCGGAGGGCAGGTTCAGGGTGGTGATGTCGGCCGGGCGCAGCCCGCGAGCGAGGAAGGTGCGCAGGGAGGGTTCGACCGACTTGCCGGTCAGGTAGGCGCTGAGGTTCTCGGCGTGGCGGGTGTGAAGGTAGTCGGTCGTGTCCTCGATCTGGGCGGCGCGGAAGGAGGCGCGGCGCAGCAGGCAGCCGAAGCACACGCCGCAGTGGGTGCGTACGGGGATGCGGTGAGTGCGGTGTCCGGTGTGGGCGCAGGAGTGGGTGTTGCTGAGCAGCCGAGTGGCTGCGGCGGGGCCGACCAATTCGGCGGCCCGGGTGAACATTTCGCCTTTGGTGTGGGCGGCGAAGGGGTTGTGGATGTGTGCGTGGGCTCCGGCGTCGTGGGCGATGGCAGCCAGGGTCTGCAGGAAGAGGGGGTGGGTGGTGCGGGTAGACACGGCGCCGCGCTGGTCGGCGGTGAGCGGCACGTTGAGGGAGGCGAAGCCGTTCTCCGGGATCCACAGTGGGACCTTTTCCACTGCTGCGGCGGCCAGGCCGAGGGCGAGGAAGAGCAGGGAGCGGGTGCGGGTGGAGTACTCGTTGGGCAGTTTCGTGCCGGTGGGCTGATGGCTTTTTCGGGAGAAGCGCAGGGCCTGGTGCGGCTGTGGGGGGCCGTCGATGAGGTATCCGATGGTGTCGGCGACGGTTCGCTGGATGGGGGCGAGGGTGGTGGCGCCGACGTGGGAGAGCAGCAGATGCTGCTCGGCGCCGAGGTCGTGGCGGGAGTGCAGGGCGCCGACGGCGGAGTCGGCGCCGCCGCTGAGCAGGACCACTCGCCGGATCCCGGGGTGCGGTGTGTCGTGGATGGTTTCGTGCGGGGTGCCAGCGGTGTGGAAGCGGATCGACCATCGGTCTCCGGACAGGAACGCCAGGAGGGCTTCGAGGCGTTCGCGCACCGCGGTCCAGCGGGCCGGGTCGTAGACGGGGATGTCCAGTTCGAAGGTGCGCTGGGTCCAGTTGGAGTGGGCGGCGCGGCGGGTAGTGGTGCGGTCGGCGGCGTAGACCAGGGCGGCCAGGCGGACCAGTTCGATGTTGGGTTCGGGGACGGGGCCCAGGGCTCCCAGTGACGGACCGAGAGTGGAGACGAAGGAGCCGCCCGCCCCGGCGGGCCACCAGAACACGGTGGTGTCGTCGGGCGCGGGGCGGGTGGTGTCCGCGTCCAGGCGCATGGTGTAGGCGGGCATCAGGGCTCCATCCAGATGGACCGCATCGCGGTGATGCCCTCTTCGACGGCCTGGGTGATCTCGGTGGTGCTGGGACCGGTGATCGTGAGGGAGGTGCGGTCGGCCAGGGCGCGTGCGGTCTCGCGCAGTTGGCGTTCGCCGTGGGCAGTGGCCCAGGCGGGGCGGGAGCCGTCGTTCATCTTCGCCGCGGTCTCGCTGATGACCGCTTCGAAGATGATCAGGGCCAGGGTTTCCCGGACGACTTCGTCGGGGCTGGGGGGTGTGCTGTCGGTGCCGGCTTCCAGGACCCATTGAGCTACTTCGCTGGCGACGAAGCGGCGTTCCTGGTCTTCGATGGTGCCGTCGGCGAGCGGCCCGCAGGCCGCGTCCACGATGCGGCGGGTCCAGTCGATCGGGTCGGCGGCGGCGGCCTGCAGTTGTGCGTAGTCGAGGCCAAGTTCGTGCAGAGCCTGCGCGTTGCCGGTGCGGTAGGCGTAGGCCGCGGCCGCGGCACGGCCTGCGGTGCGTGAGGACCGGGCGACGCTGCGCTGCGCCCCTCCCCCGCTACGGCCTCCTCCGGCCCCTCCAGCCCCTCCGCCTCCGCCGCCGGGGCCGTCGGCGTGGCCGCCGGAGGGGCCGCCGGAGGGGCGGAACAAGCCGAGGGCAGGGATCAGCTGATCGGTGTTGAGCTGGGGTGGGGGCGCGCCGGGACCGGAGCCGGCCAGAGCGTCGAGCCACTGGGTGATGTTGTGCTGCAGTTGTTTGCTGGCCGGTGTGCCGTTTCCGGTGTAGGAGCCTTTGGTGCCCATCAGCGGCTGCTTCCTGTGCCCAGCGCGTGGTCGAGGGTGCGCCCGATCTGGTCCTGGCCGGCCGGGACATGGCTCTTCCAGTGCTCCAGCACGCCGCGGAAGACGGGGACGGCGGACGGGAGAACCAGGATGGTGGCCGGTTGCAATTCTCGGGCAGGAATGGACTGAAGGAGGCGGGTGGCCCGCTCGGCACTGGCCGGGTAGGCAGTGGTGATGCGAACCAGGCTGCGCACGGCTGCGGTCTGTTCGGTAGGCCGGTCTCGGCCGGCCCGGCCAAGGTATTCGACCAGGCTCGCAGCGTCGTCCTCGCCGAGCGCGGTGATGTCGGCTTCGGTGACCCGGCGCTGGTCGAAGCGCACGCTGGACAGCAGGTTGGCCGCGATGTCGCGCAGCCGACCGGGCAGTCCGGCGTCGAGGAGCTGCTCGCCGGTGAACGCGGCTGCCAGGTAGAGGTAGGGGGCCAGGTCCACGGGGCCGAGGTCGGGGGGAAGTTTGGCCCATCGGATCAGGTCGTCGTCGAAGGCGACCGGCTCGCTCTCGCCTTCGTCCGGCGTCGGTTGCTGTTCCGGGGAAGCAGCGTCGTCGGGATCGGGGTCGGCGGCGATGGGGGGTTCAGGGGCGGGCCGGCCGGCGGTTGTCTCCAGTTTGGCCATGCGGGAGCGCAGTTCGCCGCGGGCCAGCCATCCCAGGACGGTAGCGAAGGCGTTGGGCAGCAGCTTCTCCAGAACCATGAGCTTGGCCACGATGTCCGGCTCGAGTTCGATGCCGCGATGGTCGGCGACGGACTGGCGCACCCGCAGGTCGTTGAGAAAGCGCTTGATGCGGCGGGGGCTGCCTTGGAGCTTCTCGTAGAGGATGGGTGTCATCCGTGAGGCAAAGGCCATTTCGGCGAAGATGTCGTTGCCGTTCACGGCCTCGGCCAGGTCGTCCAGCAGGCCCTTCTCCAGCCGCAGGTGTACGCAGGCCTCGATATAGGGGGTGAGTTCCTCGACGGTCAGGCGCTGAGAGAGCTGCAGCAGGACGAGGAATGCCTCGGTGTCGAAGCGGCTCAGGGTGGGCAGCGGCACCGTGGTCTGCACGATCTTGTGCAGGTAGAGGCTGGCCGGTTCCTCGAAGTATCTCTCTTGCGCTGCCTGTTGTCCGCTGCCGGGGTCGGGGAAGCGGGCTCGCAGGGCGTCGGCAACCCGGTGCTCGTCGGCGGCGACGACGAAGGCCATCTTCGGCACGGCCAGGAACAGCCGGATGGTCTCCAGCGTGTCCACGACCGTGTCGGGCAGGCAGCGGTCGAGATCGTCGACCAGCACGACCACGCGCCTGAGGTGGCTGAGTTCGGCGGACTCCATCAGTGTGCGGAACTCACTGCGGAATTCGCCGAGTCCGCGTGAGGGCGGGTCGCCTGCGTCGGCATCATCGTTGCTGGGCTCGGTGTTGATCAGGCTGGTGAGGTCGTCGACGGAAGGCAACTGCAGGGTCAGGGACGTCTTGGCCGCCACTTGCAGGGCCTTGGCCCAGTCGACTCGCTGGCGCAGCTTGGTCAGCATCGTCCGGGCGCGGCTGATGCGGCCCTCTGGCTGTTCTTTCTTGGCGAGCTCGGCGGCGACGGCGCTGAGCACCTCGCCGATCAGGGTTTCCTTGGCGCCCACACCGGGGTCGTAGCGCCACGGGTCTGTGCTGATCACGAGAATGGTCGTGTCCGTTGCGGGCGGCTTGGGGGCGAGTTCGTCCTCGATGAGGCGGAGCACGGTGGTCTTGCCACTCCCCCAGGCGCCCGAGACTCCGACGGTCACCGGGTCAAGGGCGTCGTCGAGGACTGCCTGGACCACAGTTTTGGCCACCGCGTCAAAAGACAGAAGATCCAGGCGGGTCGGCTCGTCCGACCACAGCTGTGCAGACATATTGCTCTTGCCCATCCCCAGGGCCTGTGACTATCTCGTCTCAGGCGATACCCGCACCAGCACTGCGCATACGGACGCTCCCGAGTGTGCAGCAAACACACACAATAGTGCTCACTTCATCCTCAACAATAGAAACAGACGCATCCGTTGCGGCCGCCGACGTGGCCGACGCCGACCCGGGGCGGGCGGCGGATGACTGCATCCTCGGTCTGCCCGTGCCGACTCGATTCGGCCATTGCGTGCGTGAAGCCGGGCGCGCCACAGCCGAGAGAGTAGCCGCCAGCCCGCACCCAGTACGCCAGTGCGTCGATCAACCCACGCCGCGGATGCTTGCGCGGGCGCTCGCCCGGCATCGCGGGCGGCACCAGCGGTTCGAGCACTGCCCATCCGACATCGGAAAGATCCGTAGGGTACCCCCGCCGTTCGGCCACACCCGCCTCCCCATAGTGCAGGGCCTGCTAGCTCGCCTGCCCTTGCTGGCACTTAGCAGATACCTACTAACTCCATTGCTGTTACGGTCTGTTACGCGACAACGCTCAAGGTGCAGCGCCAGTCTGTCGGCAAAACGGCACGGTGGGTTAGGCGCCACTGTCACGCCGGCGGCGCCTCCAGCCCGTTACCTGCCTACTCCAGGTAAATTCCGGCGAAAGCACCGTCGAAGCCGAGCGCGGCCAAGCCCGCCTCGACACTCGGGTGGGTCGTCCCGTGCGGGCCGCCGACCAGGGCGTCAAAGTCGGCGCGGCTGATCTCGGGCTCGAGCCACTGGTTGCCGCACCGGCAGCGGACCCAGACGTTGCGCCCGTGGTTGATAAGCAGCCAGTCGCGTCGGGCACGGCAGGCGGAGCACATCACGGGGATGCCCCCGAGAGCGAGTTCGCGTGAGTGGCCGACGCAGCGAATCGCCCCGGGGCCGTCGGCCGGCCGAGTCTCGGCCTGGAGCTGCAGCAGGGGGTCGGTACCAGTGGGGAGGACGGGCAGCGCGGGTGCCGGCTCCGTGGTGCGGGTGGTGGTTCTGAGCACGAGCGTCATCTCCCGGTTGTCGGTCCTGTCTTCATCCGTAACAGCCGGTGGAACCGGCTGTCCATACATTTCGCGGCGTCCGCTCGGTCGGTGGCCGGCTACCGGTTCGACCTGTTCAGCGACGTGGCGAGCGGCGGTTGGGGTCTTGAACAGTCCCGAGCAGCGCGGCTGCCGTCGCGTTTCGTTCACTGGTGCGACTGCTCGGCGTGGTGGCCTGGCGGGTGGCGGCCTGCGGACGACGGGCACCGTCACCCGGGTGTGCCGGGAGCTGGGCGATGCGCCGCAGGCGCCAGACCAGGACGTCGTTCACGTCGTCGGCGCTGTCGAGTTCGCGCATGTCGATGGCCTGGCGCAGGAGGGCTTCGGAGTCATGGCCTGCCCGCTCTGCCTGGGCGAGGGTGGCGACCAAGGCGTCGGTCCTCGCTTTCGTGCCTCCTGCCCGTACGACCTTCTCGGGCAGGACGGCGCGAAGGGTGGCCTCGTGCATGAGGCGCTGGGCGTCAGGAAGGGCGCGGCCTTGGTCGTGCAGCATGCGCATCGGGGTGGCGGCGGCCTGGCGGTAGGCGGTGCGCAGGTGCGCGGCGGCTTGTCGGGAGGCGTGGGCCTGCTGGGCGTGTCCGCGGGCGGAGTGCCAGCGGGCGGCGGCGAGGGTGACGAGGACGAGGGTGGAGACGAGCATGGCGGTGGTGCCGCCGTCCTCGCCTCGGCCGAGCGCTCCGCCGGCCTGGACAATGCCTCGGGCGGCTGAGCGGAGGGCCCGGGTGTCGGCGCGTTCGGCGCGGACATGACTGCGGGTCGCCCGTTCGAAGGCGCGAGCTGCGGCGGCCAGCTCGGTGCGGGTGGTGGCCGGTGAGGTCTGGGCCACTGCGTCGAGGAGTTCTCCGACGCCGACGAGCTGGGGAGCGGCCTCGCCGTCCTCGTCGCGTTCCAGGAGCGTGACCGAGCGCTCGGCGATGACGACTGCGTTCCGTCGTTGACGGGCGGGCGGTGACCAGTTCGTCCGGGCAGCGCCGACCGCGGGCGCGCTCGGCTCGGCGGCCCCGTCAGCGAGGCGTAGGCGGATCTTCGGAAGGGAGAGGTCGGGGGCCAGTTTGGAGCCGGGGTACCAGACCGGGTCTCCGTCGCGGTTGCGGTCGCCGGGCAGGGCCACGCTGTAGCCGAGCGCGTCACCGGACGGTGCGTGCCGCAGCTTCACCCGCACCCCCGCCTCTCGGAGCCGCGTGAAGAACTCCTCTTCCGAATCCGCTCCCGCCACGGCTCGGCGAACGGCCTCGCGGAGCGTCTCGCGCGAGGTCTCCGGGCGGCCGGTGCGCTCGGCCTTGAACTTCTCGGCGCTGCTGGGATTCTTCGCTGCGGTTCCGTCGCCCGCGTTCAGGCGCCGCAGGCCCATCTCCTTCTCGATGCGGCGGCATTCGGCCTGGGCCTTGTTGAAGTCGTAGTTCAGGCGCGGGTTGCGCAGGTCGCCGCGTACGAGGGTGGCCACGATGTGGATGTGGTCTTCCGCGTGGCGGACGGCGATCCACCGGCAGCCGTCGGAGTCTCCAGCCGGGGCGATGCCGGTGGCGTGGACGATGCGCTGGGCGACGGCGTTCCACTCCTCGTCGTCCAGCCGCCGGTCCCCGGGGGCGGTGCGGACCGAGCAGTGCCAGACGTGCTTGGCGGGTGCGCGGTCGCCGGCCTGCTTGACCCGCAGGTCCAGGGCGGCGGTGAGCCGGGCGAGGGTGACCTTCGGGTCGGGGTCGATGCCGGGGTCGGGGGCGAAGCCGTCCCAGGAGCCGACGAGGTGTGCGTCGTTGTGCTCCTCGCGCCGTCCGGGGCCGTACAGGTAGACGAGGAGTCCGTGGGTGCGGGAGCCGCGTCCGATGTCGGGAACCATCACAGCCGCCGGGTCACCAGGTCGTTCGCCGCGTCATCGACGCGGGCGAGAACTCCGGTCAGCGCGCCCAGCGCGCGTTCGAGTTCACCGGCGCGCGGCTGGCCACCGCTGTTGAGGACGAAGGCGATCTGGTTGATGTTGTTGCCGATCCGGGCCAGCGCGGTGCGCAGAGCGGCGAGTTCGTCGATGGCGGTGTCGAGCTGGTCGTTGCTGTTCACGGCGGCGCATCCGCGGGCGGCGCTCAGGCCGGAGACGGCGAGGAAGCGGGCGACGGTGACGCCGCGCTTGGTGGCGGCCTCGGCGATCTCGGTCTTCTCGGTGTCGGAGAGGCGGGTGGTCGTCTTGCGGGTGCGCTCGCTGGGGTTGCGGGTGCGGCGGCGCGGTTTGCGGTCGGGGTAGGCGGGCGTGCTCGGGCTCGGCTGCTCGCGGTGGTCGTCACGGTCGGCTTCTCCCCCGGTGACCGGCGCCCCCTGGTGCCGGTTGCCCGGCTGGTGCCCGTGCGCCCTCACTCGGGGACCAGCCGGGCTTCCCCCGCCCTCCTGGGCGGGGGCAAGTGCGTACGTCGGGCCGTAGGACCGTCGTACGCGATAGCTTGCTCCGCCAGGAGCCGTGGTGGGGTCACGCTGCTGTCCAGCGGAGGTGGCCACCGGGTCGTTGCTGTTCACCGGCTCGTCTCCGGGTCCTGCTGCTGGATTTCGCGGACGAGTTCCTCGATCCAGTCCATGGCCAGGACGGGGTGGTGCAGGGTCCAGGGCCGGTCGTGCTGCTCGCGTTGCACGATCCAGGTGGTGTCGGGGCCGGACTGGGCGCGGTGGAGGTGTCCGTGCTGGTGCAGGACGGTCAGCCAGGAGTCGACTTCGGCTGGCGTGGCCGGGTGAGTGCGCATCGGGTGCTCTCCGCTTCTACTGTGGCGGGGTGTGTCGGTGACATGCGGAGTGGGTGACCGGCCGGGGTGACCGGTTCGGTCACCCACTCCGTGGAGGTTCGGTCAGGGCCGGGAGGAAGTGACCGGCTGGCGGTGCTGCTCACGCAGCTGAGCCATCAGCGCGGTCAGGGTGTCGCTGGACAGCGGGATCTGCTGACCTCGGATCGCCTGGGCGACCACCTTGCGGGTCAGTTTGTCCTCGGCCCTGACCGCCGACCGGGCGATCGCCAGCAGCTCCTCGGTGTCCGGGTCAGGACGCCGGTCACCAGTCGGCCGAGCGGCCCGGTCAGTGACCGGCGGCGAGGTGACCGGCGGGGCACTGACCGCCGCCGGGCTGCCCTGGTCATCACCGACCGGGGCCGCACTGCCGGGGCGGTCAGTGACCGTCCGACCCTTGTCCGCCTGTCCCGTCAGGTCAGGGGCACCGTGGCTGCGGTTGTGGTGGTCGGTGACCGACTGGCCGCTGGTCGCCGGGGTCGAGTCTCCGGTCACTGACCGGGCGGCGGTGTCCTTGTCGGTCGGGGACAGCGGCAGCCGGTCGGTCAGAGCGGTGACCGACTGACCGGACTTGACCTGACCGGCCGCTGACCACTGCTGACCGGCTCGGTCGGTCCGGGTGACCTCGATAGCGTCGCCCCGGTCGGTCTCACCGAGGTGACCGGGCTGACCGAGGTTCTGCCGGCCAGAGTCCTCGACCGGGCCCCGGGCAATGAGGATGTAGAGGTGGACCGCTCCGGCCAGTGCGAGCGGGGCAATGGTGGAGAGCACCGCGACCACCGCGTCACCGAGCTGGAGGCCGGTGCCGGCGACCGTGTCCTGATTGATGCGCACCGCGTGGAGTGCGTTGGCCCAGATGCTGGCGGCGGTGGCCGTGCCGAAGAGCGTCCAGACGTAGAGCCGGGCGCGCAGTGGTGCGTTGCGCAGGACCAGGAGGGCTCGGATGCCGTAGGCGATGAACCCATCGATCACCAGGGGGAACAGGTAGGTAAGGAAGCCTCGGATGTGGATGGCCACGGCCATCTGCTGCAGGGCGTCGTACGACAGCGCGCACCCCGCGCCCCCGAGCGCCACGACAGCCGCGCGGTCCCACCCGGATATGTGCGCCGTCTTCGACGCGCTTGCGATGTTCATGCCGCCGTCCCGAAGTCGTCGCGGATCAGGCGCTCGCCGCTGGTCTCGAAAGGCGTGGTGTTCGTGGTGGGCTGGTTCAGGGTTCGGTTGCGCTCGGCCCGGCGGATCTCGCGGTACCGCTTCTTGGCGTGCTCCTCGGTGACCTTCAGAAGCCAGGCCAGGCGCTGCTCGCTCACCCCGTGGCGGTAGGCCGCGTACTCGACCGCGCGGCGCTCCGTATGGGTGAGGTGCACGTCGCGTCCGGCGATGGTGGCATTGACGCGGCTGTAGTCGAGGCGGCTGGCGAGCTTGCCGTGCAGCGGCCCGCGCTCCTCTTCCGTCAGGCCGCCACGGATCCCGTCGGTGTCACCCCCTTCGAGAGCGGCGTCCAGGCAGGTGCGCCGGACCGGGCACTGGCCGCACAGGGCCTTGGCCGTGGCGATCTTGGCGGTCTCGTCGGGTTCGGGGAAGAAGACTTCGGGGTCCACCGGGTTGTACTCGGTGTTCTGGCAGACGGCGTCGGCCTGCCAGGTCTGGTCGCCGAGCTGACGGTGGTGGGCGGGGCCGTTCATCGTGTTGGTCATGCGGGGTGCTCCGATCGCTCTCCGCGCGCAGGGGCGTCGGCGGAGAGGTGCGCTGGCGGTAGGTACCCGGGGGACGGCGCTGCGAGGGCGCGGTCCGGCGGGGTGGCCTGTGGAGGGTCAGGCGGCGGCGCTGTGGCGTCTGCGGTCGACGGCCTCGAACTCGACTCGGGTGGTCATCTGCGCGAGCCTGCTGGCGACTCGGTCCCCGAGGTAGGAACGCAGGTCCTTGATCGCCAGGTTGGTCGTGATCAGCGTGGGGAGTTCGTAGTTGTACCGCCGGTTGATCAGCCGGTACGTGATCTCCTCGACCCACTCGCTCGCCTTGGCCGCGCCGAGGTCGTCGATGATCAGCAGCGGGCACCGGCTGACGGCCGCCAGCTCCCGCTCACTGTCCACCCCGGGTCGGGGACGGAGATCGGCGTAGAGGTCGGCGGCGGTGGTCGCCCGCCAGCGCGCGCCGACCCCGCTCTGCACCAGCGCTCGGACTGCGCCGTATGCCTGGTGTGTCTTGCCCGCGCCGACGACCCCGGCCATCAGCAAGCTAGGGCCGGTGGTGACCTGTCGTCGGGCTCCTCGGCTGGGGGCGACGGCCGCGTCGGTGACCCTCCGGACCCACTCCAGGACCGTGGGGTGGTCGGCGACAGCCGTTTGATAGCGCGGGGGCATCCCGGCGAGCAGAGCGTCCAGCGGCGAGAAGGGCTCGGCGTCGTCCGGCAGCGCGGCGTCGGCCGGGTCGATGTTGCGGGCGGCCAGGATCCGGGCCATGCGCTCCAGCGTGGCTTCGTTGCCGAGGAGCTGAGGTTCGCGGTGACGGGTGTGCATCACAGCTCCTCGGCGTAGGCGGCAGAAGCGTTGGCCGGGTTGGTCCACGCCTGGTGGGCGGGCACGTTAGGCCGGATTCCCGGCCGCGCCAAACCGCCGGGGCGAGCGTTCATCGCCTCGTTGACCATGCTGGTCAGCACGCTCGGGTGCTTGGGGTTGGCCGTGAAGTTCGCCAGCCCGGCTCGGATGTGCGCCGGTGCGATGCCCTCGTCCAGGAGCTTCTTGATGATCCGGCCGAGGTGCCCGATCACGTCGCTCGGGGGGCGCTGGTCACACCCGGCGACGTACTCCCCGACGAGGTCCTTGGCGGAGATGCCGGCTGCGGGCGCTGTGCGCCCCGTAGGGACAAGAGATCCAGGATCCAAGATCCTAGATCCAGGCGCCGAGCCTTCGGGGAGGCTTCGGGGAAGGTTCGGGGAGCCGCCGGAGACAACCCTCTGAGCTGCACTTTTAACTCCGGTCCGCCCGGGTGCGCTGCTGGCTGCATCGGCGGCCTCCTGCCGGTCGGCGGCTGGCCCGTCTGCCTGTTCCGACACCGTCGAGGAGGGTGCGGCAGGAAGATCGAGAGCCCGGGGTGCCCTCGCCGAGGTCTCAGCGAGTCCTCGGGGAGTGGTGGGCGAGTCCTTCCCCCTCTGGGAGCAGGAGCCCTTGCAGGGGGCGCATCGGTCGGCAGCCTGGTGCTGCGGGCACGAGGGCAGGCGCGACTGGCTCGGCTTGTCGATCTTCTGGTGCTCGGACCAGGTCACGATGTGGAGGTAGAGGCGACCGTCGCATCCGGTGTATCGGCAGATCAGTCCGGCGTTCGCGAGCTGGTGGAGGTCGTCTTCGACGTGGACCGAGGTGTGCTCGGCGCGCAGGGGCCAGAGGAGCCCCGCGATGATCGCGGCGTTGTCCCGGTGGCGACCATGGTCGTCGGCCTGGGTGAGCAGGCCGAAGAAGGTCCGCTCGGCCGCCACGGTCACTTCGGCGAGCGACTCGGACGTGAACGCCTCCGGCTTGACGGTTCGGATCCGGGCCATCTCAGCGGCCCCGCTCAGCGGCGACCAGGTCGCTGCGGGTCAGGGTGGCGTCGGCAAGGCAGAAGGTGTAGGGGCGCATCCAATCCACCTCCGGCCAGACCCGCAGGATCCAGCGTGCCACGACCCTGGCGGTCGGGCGGCCCAGCTCCAGGGTCCTTCCGGCCTGGTCCTTGACGACGGCGTGCAGATGAGGCCACGTCCGTGTCGGGTCGGTGAGGCTGACCCGGATCGTGGCCGCCCCCGGGATCATGTCGGCGAGCTGTGCGGCGAGGCGGCGCGGACGGCCGTCGTCCGCGCAGGCCGGGCTTCCGCTCGGCGTGGCGAGCATGCGATACTCCGTTGTTCGAAGGAGCGCGGTGCGGCGGTCTCGTGCAAGAAGCCCTGCCGCCCGCGTGATGTGTAATTGGCGCCCCTCGGGGTGCCAGCCCGGCGCTTGGGAGTTGGTAGCTCCTCGGCGCCGGTTTCAGTTTCGGGGTCAGATCACGGGTCGTATGCCGGTATCTGTCCCGCCTCCTTTTCGCTGGTCATCGGCCCCTTTCCGGGGCGCTGCCCGGCGTGGGACGACGAACATACGTAGACCCCGCGGACAAGTCCATCCCGTTGTCCGGAAGATCGTTTGCGGTCGTCTTACTCCGTGTCGGCCGCTCTCAGGAGGGCGATGCAGACGTGGATCCACGCCGACCAGCAAGCGCCGCAAGCGCTTGCCGCGTGAGCGGTTATGGCATACGAATATGCACAGAGGTCCCCCAGGGCTCGGCACCGTAGAATCGGGCCTGATCAACAGGTGCGATACGGAAACGTACGTCAGTTTCGAAAATGCATCAACCCTGGCTTACAGTTGACCCCGACACCGAGCCCATCGCCACCTCGCACCAGGAGTCCCAGTGCCCCCTCGCCAGTTCGACGGCAGCCGCGTGCGTGCTGTCCGCCGACGCAGGGACATGCACCAGAGGCAGCTGGGCGAACTGGTGGGCGTCAGCGGTGCCACCGTCGCACGATGGGAATCCGGGAAGGATTTTCCCAAGGGCGAGAAGCTGCCGGCGATCGCCACGGCGCTCAACGAACCACTCGACGAACTGTTCCCCCACGACGGGCCGCCGGACCTACAGCTCCTACGCTGCGACGCCGGTCTCAGCGTGGCGGAGGCCACCGAAATCATCGGCGCAAGCCGGGGGCCGGTGAGCAACGCCGAGTCCGGGCGGCGCAGGCTCAACGCCAGCTATGTGAAGCCGCTGGCGGCGGCGTACGGGGTGACCGAGGAGGAGCTGCTCGCGGCGCAGGATCGCTCGTTCGGCATTCGCACCACCGCCCCACATGGCGATCAAGAGGTCGCGCCTCGCACGATCGGAGAAAAGATCAACTTTCTCCTGCAGTACGGTTCCACCGGCGAGGAGGCGCTCTCCGACGCGGAGATCGCGCGACTCGTCAACGAGCATGCGCCGACCGCAGCCGTCACCGCCGAGGACATCGGCGAGCTGCGCGACGGAACCGAAACCGCGACATCGGATGAAGTGCGCGCCGGCCTGGCGCACGCCTTCCAGGTCCCCGCCTGGCTGTTCGGCGATGACGCCGAACTAAGCCCCATGGTCCAGGAGTTCCTGGAGGCTGTTCGCTTCATCGACTCGATTCACCAGGGACACATCCTCGGCCTGGCCGCACGCGGCAGCGAGATACTCTCCCGGAGATCGATGGCCGACATCAACAGGCTCGTAGGAGAGCTGCGGCACGCACTGTCCGAGGTTCAGGACAAAGAGCAGCCCCGCTAGACTAGTAGCGGGCGGGTGGAGATCAGTTGCGGTACCGCCGCCTTGCGGGCGCGTCCGAAGACCCCTGACCGCCATCGCTCCTCGACTCTGGCCGGACCAGCACACTTCTCGGACCGGATGCACGAAGGGACTACGGCTCGGCCTCCGGGGAGGCCGAGCCGTAGTCCCTTCCTACGGACAGAATCGACGCCGATCTATGAAGCGGCCAGGTCGACGTCCAACAGCTCGGACAGGGCTGCGACCGTCTGCTTCGGGTCCTGGTTGTGCACTCCCGCGAGGCCGAGCTGCTCCGCTGCCTGGACGTACGCCTCGGTGTCATCGACGAAGACGCACTCTTCGGCAGGCAGGCCCATCAGCTTCAGCGTGGTCTCGAAGAGCTGGGCGTCGGGCTTGCGCATCATGTGGTGCTCGCTGATGACGACGACGTCGTACAGCTTCTCCAGCTCGTAGCCCGCATACAGGTCCCACGGCTCCAGGCCCACGGAATTCGACAGGATGCCGACCTTGATCCCGGCCCGGCGTGCTGCGGCGGCAGCGTCGATCAGCAGCGGCTCAGGGCGGAGGTCGCCGAAGATCCTCCCCATCAGCCCGTCCGCCGGCACATTCAGCATCCTGCCGGCGAACTCGTTCCACTCGCGCTGGGACACCACTCCGCGTTCCAGATCACTGGTGATCCGGACGCCCTCCGGGTCCTTGTACAGGGCAGTGAGGCAGGCCCCCTGGGGAAGCCCTTCACGCTGCTCGAACGCCAACACAGCGGGCAGCAGGGGGGTGGTGAGAACGCCTCCGAAATCAAGAATGAGGCCGGTACGGCGGTTGGACATGCGGGGAACTCCATTGCTGAGATTTCGGACGCCTATCCAGACCGGACAGCGTCGCGGACCCGGCGTACATGGCGGTCGCAGAAGCTGCGCATCGCAGGCCAGGAAGTGCACTTACAGGGCGGAGAAAAACCTCTTTTCCGCCTTGCCCACGGTACCAGTCGCGACCACATGCCCGGTGGTGCCGAATCTCACGCAAGCCTTACAAGATCGCATCTCTGAGTGACAGGGCACACACGCCGAAAACACGGATACGGCAACCCGACGCACCCCGTGCTCCAGAACTACCGCCGAGATTCCGATTCCAGCTTCTCGGAGTCAAGAAGAACTTCTCGCGCTTGGTCACCGGTGATCTGCGTGTAGACCGTGCTGACTCGCACGTACCACGCAGCTTCACTTTCGGTGTCCACGAACGGCTTGTCTCTCATCAGGGTGGCCGAAGACGGCCTGACGGATTCCGCGTTAGCGGCAAGAAGGCCAGCCTTTATCCAGTATGCCTCCGCAGCAGGCTCGGGATCGGAGTGTGGGGACGTCTTGTCCTCCGCAGCAAACATCAAGTCGCGTGGCACGTAGTAGCGCAGTTTCTCGCAGGCGTCGGAGATATCCTGCGTCCATCGGTCCAAGCGAACATCAATGGGGACGCGGAACTGCAAGAGTTCCGTGATCCGTCGACTGGGCGGGTACAGGCTTGTTCCGGGAAAAGCCTCGACTAGATCGAACCAGAGCGGATAGATCAATTTCAGGGTTCGGAACGTCTTCCATCGCGCAGCAGCCGCGCGGGTCGTCGGGATGCTTGCCCCTACTGCGACGATAACGAAAAGGAGATTCATCCAGATCGCAGTGGCATCAACCAGGAATCGCACCGTCGATTGACTGAGCGGGAATACTACGGCACTCCACAAGATGGCAATTCTGGCTATCGTGTGAACGAGCCCCATCCACATCGCGAAACCCATCAAACCGAGCCCGACGCGCATGCTCGTGCTCTCAGCTCGGCGTGCCGCCCTCGTCCACTGATAGCCGCATACGGCGGTGGTGACTAGCGGAAAGAAATAGAACACGGTCATGTAGACCGCGACGCCCCATTCTCCCGCATGGTCAACGAGAAAGTCCTCGCTCGGCCGATCTCGTTGGACAACGGTAAAGAAGAGGATCGCGAGCAGCACCACACCGACGGCTCCGGCCTTGTACGACGCTCGGGCGATCCACCGTGAGAACTCCACGTGCCTGGGCACGACCGCCTCAGCGGTCTTGCCGTAGCTGGTGGCGACATAGGTCAGGGCCGCCATGATCGCCGCCGTGCTGGCAAAGTGCCGGAGCAGGGCACTGAGATCGACCACCGGAATGCGATCGACCGCGTCCATTGCTGCTGGGGTGTATAGACACAGGGCCACTGCAAACCCGGCGTAGCCGCCCCAGAGCGCCCTACGATGCGCATCGCCATACCTGACAGCCGGGAAACGCCAGATGGAGATCAGCGTCATGACTGCAGCAGTGAAGTATTTGAAGGAGTCGAACACGGAATCAGTCGATCTATAGATGCCACACCTGTCGCCGCTCACGGGCCCTGCAGAGTGCAGACTTGGTCAGTGCGAGATTGCGGATCGTGTGGAGCTACCGCCGACGCCGCGGCGGGGCAACCGGATGCGCCAACGAATACTCCAACAGGCTGATCACATCGTCTCCGGTAGCAGACTGGCGACGTGCCAGGCGCTTGATCAATGACGCTGAAAGCTCGGCCTGCTTCTCCTCGTGGCTGTCGAAATCTACGCGCGCTTGAATGAGGGCTGATGGGTAGCGCCGAAGCACTTCTTGCCGGATACGCTCAGGGACGTAGCGCTCGATTTCCACGGCCGTCAGAGAGGTGCCGTGATCCATCCACTCATGCGCGATCTCATGGAGGATTACGTGTTCTGTTTGATTTCTGCTTGAGCGGCGACGATAGAGAATGATGGTCGCCTCGGGAGTTTTCACCCGAAGGCCGCACGCTGTCCCTAGGCCCCCGTCGGGGTCGTCCAGTGGGACCAACTGGATCTGACGCCTCAGCGCGCTTTCCATATTGCTCACCAGCGTCTCGACGCTGAAGGGGGTTGGTATAGGGAGATCAGCGAGCTTCCTCTCGCATTCCCTCACAAGGGCGCGACGTGAAGGATCCCTACGCCAACGCATAGTCGCTCCATTCTCACTGCAGACCCCATACCTCAACGCGCGTACGCGAGGCGCTGGCAGGCTGGAGCCGTATTCGATGCGCACGGTGCTGGACCGGCACGCACTGTCCGCGCCTAAGCGTACAAGGGGGATTAAGTGACCATGAGAGAAGAACGTGTTACAAAGGTCACCCGGGCGTGACGGATCACTAGGGCAAGGCAAGATCAAAAGCGGCCGGTGACCTCTCCCATTGATCTTGAAATGCCTTTGGAGTCCGCTCTCGGGAGGCACTCTATTTCTCACCAAGCACCGTTGCCCAGAAAGCCCGAGGACCTTCGCTAACCCGTCGCCTAAATAACCTAGTTGACGGCCGATAATGCAACGAGGCGTCCAACAGGAAGGGTTGCGTTCGCGCGGATGTCTCAGTGGTGCTGATCAAGGAGACGTTCGGCTCGCGCCAGATCCTCGGGAGTGTCTACTGCCACTCCGTCGTCCAGGACGGGCACCATCCGTACGGCGTGGCCGTGTTCGACGAAGCGCAGCATCTCCACTCCCTCGGCACGCTCCAAGGGCCCCTGCTGGAGCCGCCGGAAGTGCTGGAGAGCCTCGCCGGTGAAGCCGTAGAGGCCCAGTTGGCGCAGGTACTTCGGCCGGTCGCCCCTGGGGTACGGGATGGGCTGGCGCGAGAACATGAGGGCCTCGCTGCGAGCCGTGACGACGACCTTGACGACGTTGTGGTCCAGGACGGCGCCGACATCGACCAGCTCGGTGTAGGCGTTCACGGCGAGGGTGCTGGGCGGAGTGAATTCCAGGGCTTCGGAGACGTCGTTGATGGCGGTCGGCGAGATGAACGGCTCGTCGCCCTGGACGTTGATGTATCCGTCGGCTGGCAGGCGTGCGGCTACCTCCGCGACGCGGTCGGTGCCGGTGAGGTGCTCCCCGGTACGGATGCTGTCGATGCCGAGTTTGCGGCACTCCGCTTCGATGCGTTCGTCGTCCGTCGCGACGATGGCTCCGTCGAGGAGTTTGGCCTCCAGGCAGCGCTGGTGGACGTGCCAGAGCAGCGGCTTGCCGCCGAGGAGGGCCAGTGGTTTGCCGGGGAAGCGGGAGGCACCCCAGCGGCACGGTATGACGGCGATGTGCCGGCGGCGTTGGGCGTCGGTCTGTCGGGCTGTGGTGGCGGCCACGGCGTCCTCCCGGTGGTCGGCTTCGGGCAGGCTTCAGGTGAGCTGGGCGAGCTTGGCGCGGACGGTGGGTGAGGAAGTGGTCGCGAACGGCCGCCACTGGTAGCCGTCGACCTCCTCCTCCTGCAGCACCACCGCGTGATCGGTCGCGAGTTGGAAGGCCCAGCGGAAGTCCACGTGGTGGTGGGCCGGCTCGTTCTTCGACGGGTTCGCGTCGATCGCGTGCACGTCGATGTCGAGGGGGATGTCCTCGTTGCCGACGAGGGGGACCACGGCGCTCGGCGGGATGCCGGCCTCCTCGTGCAGTTCGCGCAGGGCGGCGTCGCGCAGGCGCTGGTCGGACGGTTCGTTGTGCCCGCCGGGCGCCAGAAGTTTCCCGTACGCCTTGTGCAGGATGTGGAGCACGTGCCGTTCACCGTTGATGACGATGGCGCTGCAGGTCACGTGGGCGGGGAAGGTCTTGCGGCTGGTGGGATCGTCCGTGCCCGCGAGTACGTCGAAGAGCATCGTCAGGGAGGCGCGCTCGTCCGGGTGGCGGGCGAGGTACGCCTCGGTGACGGTGCGGACGTGTCCGGTGGAGGGTGGCAACGAGGTCACCTTTCGAAGTGGCGGAGCCAGGTCCTGGCGATGGTGTCGCGGTCGGCCGCCGGCATCTCGTGCAGTCCGGGCTGGAGCCGCGCGTGGCTGAGTGCGGCGGTGGCGGCGAGTATCTCGGCCTGGACGAGGTGGATGTAGGTGCCGACGGCGGCGCCGTGCACGAAGTTGACGGCACCGCCGTCGGCGAGAACGTAAAAGTAGTGGCCGGTGACCTCGTACCGGGTCAACTGGGGTCCGACGGGCTGACGTTCGTAGAGGTCGCCGAGGCTGCCCAGTTCGAGTTCGTCCTCGGAGGAAGTCACCGATCCGAGGTACGCGCCGTTGCGCAGGGCGGCGAAATCCTCGTGCCGGAGGGCGAGATTGCCGGTGGCACACAGGACGAGATCCGCGTCGTGAACGGCCTCGGTGGTGGACGCGCTGGTGTGGAAGCCGAGGGCGTGCGCCTGTACCCGCTTGACCGCGTCGTTGTCGTACACGGTGACGCGCAGGTCCTGGGCACGCAGGGTCTGCGCAATCGAGCGACCGATCTTGCCGAAGCCGATGACGCAGGCGCTGCGGCTCGTGAGGATGTCCCCGCGGGCGCGGACGAGGGCGTCGGTAGAGAACACGATGGACCGGCCGACGAGGTGGTCCTCGCAGTCCTTGAGCGGTGAGCGGGCCACGGACACGACCGGGCACGGGAGCGAGCCGAGGGCCGCATACCGCTGGTGTCCGTTCTCGGTGTCTTCGACGACGCCGAGGATGCGGCCGGAGAACTTGTCCACGAGGGTGTCGAGGCTGGCTGCGAAATAACCGCCGATGTCGACCAGGACGACGTCCTGGCCGCCGGCCGTGTCCTCCAGGTAGTGCAGGGCCTGGGTCTCGTCGGTGAATCGCTCGCGGCTCAGGTCGTGGACCGGCAGGGTGCGGCGGACGGTGTCGAGGGTCGGCTGGTGAATCGACCGGGGCTTGGGGAGAACAGCGCCGATCGTGGACACCGCGGTCATGGCGCGCAAGAACGCAGGTCGTTCCTGGAGCAGGTGCGTGATGACCAACGTCGTGATCGCCTGGCCAGCGGGGAACTGCGCGGTGATCCTTCGGAAGAAGGCGTCCAGCCGCGCTCGCTCGGGGGTCTCCATGAGCACTCCTCTCGTGATCCGACGGGTGCGCCTAGGCGGCACGGCTGTAGTCCGACACCGGGGAGGCCAGCGCCTGCATGTGAGCGCGCAATCCGCTGTGGAGGTCGACGCGCGGCTGCCAGCCGAGGACCTCTCCCGCACGGCCGGGGTCGGCACGCGTGAGGAGGACGTCCCCGTTGCGCACGTGGTCCTGATGGAGCTGGATCTCGCGGCCGGTGAGGCTGTTGGCGATGTTGATCACGTCCAGCAGGGACGCGTTCGAGCCACCGCCGACGTTGATGGTGCCGTGCGCGTTCGGGATGGTGCCGGCGGCGATCGTGGCGGCGACCACGTCGTCGATGTAGGTGAAGTCGCGGCGCTGGTGACCGTCTCCGTAAAGGCGCAGAGGTTGTCCGGTCAGGGCGGCGTACAGGGCGCGGTGGGTGAACATGTCGGCACGCTGCCGGGGGCCGTAGACGGTGAAGTACCGCAGGGCGACCACGCTGGGGCCGACGGGGCGCTCGGCGTAGGCGAGACAGAGCTGCTCCTCGGCCAGCTTGGTCACGGCGTACGGGGAAGCAGGGTTGGGGCGGTCGGTCTCGCGACTCGCGTCGCCGTCGGTCGGGCCGTAGACGCTGGAGGAGGAGGCTACGACGAGCCGGGATACGCCGATCCGGGTGGAGGCTTCGAGGACGCGGTGGGTGGCCAGCACGTTGGACGCGAGGTAGTCGCCGAACTGCGGTCCCCACGAGGGCCGTACGCCGGGGATGCCGGCGAGGTGGAAGACGGTGTCGGCGTCGATCAGGAGCGGGTCGATCGCGCAGTGGAGGAGGTCGGCCGTGACGTGGTGATATCCCGGGCGCCCCCGCAGCGCGGCGAGGTTGGCGGCGGCCGTCGGGTCGGTAGACGGGTCTCGGCGGTCCACGCCAATCACGGTGGTGCCGGCCTGGACGAGGGCGTGGGCGAGGTGGGAGCCGATGAATCCGGCGGAGCCGGTCACCACGGCCCGTCGGGGGGAAGCGTTGGTCGGGGGCTGCTCGTGCTGTGGCACGGAGATCTCCAGAGTGGTGTCGTCTAAGGGGCTGGTCAGGTGAGCCGGGACAGGACGGTTCTGCCGTGCGCGCTGAGCGCGGCGTCGTTCTCTTGGTGGCCCTTGACCAGGGCTGTGGCCGCCTCGATGGCGCCGAAGGACTCCAGGAGGCGTCGTTCGAGGTCGTTGGGTGAGCGTCCGTAGCCGTCGAAGAAGGCGGTGCGGAGGTGGGGGGCGGCCTGCCAGCGTCGGAATTCGAGCCGGGCGAAGTCGCGGACCCTGGCATCGCGTCGCATGTGCTCGAAGTCGTAGATGCTGAAGGTGTCGCCGAGCAGCCAGTTGCGCGGCTGGTAGTCGAGGTGGCAGATCGCGCTGTCCATGTGGCTGGTGCCCAGGATGACCGCGTGGTGCTTCAGCAGGTTCTCCTCGGCCGCGTCGAGCAGATCGGCGTGGACGGCCCGGTCGATCCACCCCTGGAACCGCTCGGCGAGTGAGGCGCCGACGGCACCGCCCTGGGGCATGGCCGTGGCTCGGTGCAGCTTGCCCAGCACGTGCCCGGCCTCGTGGTGGGCCAGCTCCTCCTCCGGCGAGCCCGGAGCGAAGGCGTCCGCCGGTTCACCTGCGAGTGCGGTGAGCAGCAGGGTGCGGGTGGCATCATCCCGGCCGACCAACACCGGTGCATGGCCGGTCAGATGGGTGACCCACGCCCCGTAGGCGTGGAGTTCTCCGGCGTACCGGTCTCGCTCCGCGTGCTGCTTCGCGATGTACTGACGCCCGTCACCGGCCACCAGGCGTACGACGCGGGGCGGGAGCGCGGGGTCCGCAGCGATGTCGACTGTGCCGAGGAGGAGGTGCGCCAGTTGTACCCGGGGGTCGCGCGAGGTCGCGATCACGGGGTCGGCTCCGGCGTGAGGAGGCTGAGGTGCTCGGTGTCGTTGTGCCGGTCGAGCATCCAGCGGGTCTGGCCCAGGCGGTTGCGGTGGTGCTGCCAGCGGGTGATCGAGGCATGGTTGTGGGTGAATCCGGCGGGCGAGCCGATCGGGATGCCGAGCAGCAGGGTGTGCGCGGTGATCACCGTCTCCCCGTGGGCGGCGAAGACGACGCGCTTGCCGTGGTTCTCCTCGATGAGCTGGCTCAGGTTCCTGCTGGCGCGCTTCAGGAACCCGTTCCAGGTGTCGGAGCCGTTGGCCCAGGGCGTGTCGGGGTGGGCGTGCGGCCCGCCGTCGGCGGCCGTCTTCACCGCGTCCCAGGACTGGCCGTCGGCGTCGCCGTGGACCGGGCCGTCGAGTCGCTCATCGTGGAGCACAGGGATCTGGAGCGTCTGGGCGATGATCTCGCCGGTCTGGACGAGGCGAATCCGCGGGCCGGTGTAGATGACGTCGAAGGGCTTCTTCAGGTGCTCGGTGGCCAGGCG
Source organism: Streptomyces sp. MUM 178J (assembly GCF_022414575.1). Lineage (GTDB taxonomy): Bacteria > Actinomycetota > Actinomycetes > Streptomycetales > Streptomycetaceae > Streptomyces > Streptomyces chengmaiensis. The sequence goes on from NZ_JADWYQ010000015.1 coordinate 108,145, forward strand.
GCGTGCGGCCTGTTCGGCTTGGGCGTACCCGAGGTTGGTCAGGCCGGAGCAGGTGCGCGGGCCCCCGACCAGGCCGTCGGCGTTGCACTGGGCCTGGCCGTGCCGGACGAAGACGAGTTCGGTGGTGATCATGAGGCTCCTCGGTGCGTGAAACGGAGGGGCAGGCTGTAGTGGTAGCCGTTGCGGCCGACGTACGGGGCGGTGAGCACGGCGTGCAGGCTCAGGAAGCTGTCGAGCTGGCCCCGGTCCGTCGTGCCCAGCCGGGCGTCGTAGCGTCGGGCTGCCGAGTTGTACGCGAGCAGGGCGGTAGTGACGGCTTGGTCCGTGAGCGGCCCGTAGGTCAGGTGGAGCGTCGCGACGAGCTTGGCGAGGTCGTAGCCCAGCGGGGCGAGGGACAGGTCGTCGGTGTCGACGGCGACGATGTCTTGTGCGGTGATGATGAAGTTCCGCGGGTTGCTGTCCTTGTAGAAGGCGCACGGGCCCTCGGCGGTCGCCTGCAGCAGGCCGAGCATCGCGTGTAGGGCCGTCTTGTTGAGCAGGTAGCCCTGCTCGTGGCGTCGCCGTAGAGCGACCTTCCGGGGACCGAGGTAGTCGTCAAACTGCGTGCCGTCCTCGAAGTGGTGCGGGGTGTCCAGCGACGCGGAGTGCAGGTCGCTGGCCCAGGCGGCGCCGTGGGCGTGGCCGAGCAGTTCCGCCACGCGCGGGAGGTCCTCGGGACGTACGGGGCGGCCCTCGATCCGTTCGAACGTCAGGAACCGCGGTCCGGCAGTGTGGAGGGCTGGCTGCCGCAGCGGCTTGGCGTGCGCGGTGAGCCATCGGTAGTGGCGCACCGCCCCCGCCGCGCGCTCCGGTTCCGCGTAGTGCTTGGTGAACGAGGCGGGGCTCATGCCGGCTCTCCTCCCTCCTTCGGCTGGGCGACGACGAAGGTGATCCGGGACCGGGTGGTCAGCGGCTGGTCGGGAAGGAACTCGTGCAGGGTCGCCGCCAGGGCACCGGGGTTGCCGTACAGGCCGGGCGCCAGGTCGTACTTGGGGTTGGTGGCCAGGTACTGCGCCGTGTGGTCGTGGCCGTCGAAGGTGAAGACGTGCTCCTCGTCCAGGACGGCGATCACGTCGAGCGAGGAGGCGGCCACGTCTGCGAGGTTGCCGCTGTGGGCTGCGGTGTAGAGGCTCTCATGCTGGGCGGCATGCGGATCGAGGCCGGCGGCGGCGACCAGCTGGTCCATCTCCCGGTAGCTGTCGAGGCCTTTCGTGACGAGCACGGCCACACCATCGGGGGCGAGGACCCTGGCGATCTGTCCGACGACGTCCTGGGGGCGCGGCGAGTGGTAGAGGCAGAACGCCGCGGCGACGATGTCGCTCGACCCGTCGGGCAGAGGGAGGTCGTGGAAGTCGCCTTCGACGAAGTCCACCGTGCTGTCGGGCAGGTCCTTGGTGCGCTCGCGGGCCTGGGCGAGCAGGGAGGGGGCGGCGTCCAGACCCACGAGGCGCTCGGGCCGGAGCTGCTCGGCGATGACGAGGCTGCTCGTGCCGCGACCGCAGCCGATGTCGAGCACCACGCCGAGCCGGTCGGGCCGGGCGTGGTGGGTCTGCACCAGGCTGACGATCGTCTCGGGCACCGGGTGGCCGGCGGTCTTGGCGCGCATCAGGGCGCTGGTGCGCCCGGCCAGCCGAGAGGCCTGTCCGTACAGCTCCGACTGTCGGGCGGGGTCCAGGAACGGGTTGGGCGCGTTCATGCTGCACCCCCTGACCGGGGGCGCAGACCGGTCAGGACTGCTCGGCGGCGACCTTCCGCAGCCAGCGGCGCGTCTGACGCCGGTTGGCCAGCAGCACCACGTCGGTGCCGGAGCCGAACTCCTCGATCTTCGCCATCACGCGGGGCCGCATCTTGCGCCGGTACGTGGCGACGTACTTGATCACGCCCCAGTGGATGCGGTTGTGCACCCCGTTGCCCTTGTGCCCGGCCCCGTGCCGGATCTGCCGGGAGAAGATCCCGTACAGCGCCGCCACGGTCGACACGTCCATCAGGACCACCGTGTCGCAGGCTTCGAGCCGTACCTGCAGCGTCGAGTTGTAGTTGCCGTCGATCACCCACCGCGGTTGCGCGACGAGCTCGCGCTGGACGTCGGTGAACTTGTCCATGGGCAACGCGTTCCACTCGTCGTCGTAGAACGCGGCGTCCAGGTGCGTCACCGGGGCGTCGAGGATCCTGCCCAGTTCGCGGGCCACGTGGGATTTGCCGCTGCCTCCGCAGCCGACGATGGCGACCTTTTTCATGGTGCTCCAGCGTAGAGAGGTTCGGGTGTCCGGCGGACCCATCCTCCGGGACGCGCCCGGAGGATCCGCGCGCCGTGGTCGATCGAGCGGTCTGCATCAGGCAGCTCCCCGCTCGGTCACCGTGGTCTGGAGGAGGCCGTGCAGGACGGACTCCAGGGTGTTGACCTGCTTGCACAGGCCGAACAGGCGCAGGCGGTCCACACATGCGGCGATCAGGGCGCCGTGCTGCTCGGTGCCGGCGATTTCGCTCAGGTAGGAGAGGCGTTCGAGGACGTCGTCGCCGGAGCGCACGACCAGTTCCTTGGGGACGAACCGGTCGGCGAAGCGGATGTCCGCCGGGGCCAGCGGCAGGCAGCCGGCGAGCACGGCCTCGAAGATGCGCTGGGTCATTTGCCCGACGGCGGCGTACCGCTCGGGCAGCATGAGCACCGTGGCCAGGGACCGGCCGTAGACGCCGGCGGCGTCCTCGAACGGGATCCGGCCCGCGAACCGGACGTGCGGCCAGCGGCCGGTCTTGGTCCACTTCCCGGCGACCAGGTGCTCGACGCGGGCGGCTGCCGGGGCGAAGAAGCGGTCGAAGGACTCGTCGCGGTCGTACTGATTGCCCACGTAGCCGAGCGCGAGATCCCGGGGCTGCGCCGCCAGGGTGAGGGCATCGGCCTGGGCGAGGAGGTCCTCGGCGACGGGGAAGAGCAGCGAGTGCGCTCCGGGGGTTGGCGCGAGCGCGGCCTCGCAGACGCGGGTGTGGGCTGTACGGCGCCACACGCTCTCGGCGCGCAGGGTGCGGTCCTTGTCCCAGATGACGGTGGGCGTCCGGTGCCGGGCCGTGTAGTGGTTGATGAGCTGGGCCTGCCGGTGGAGGTCGCAGGTGTGCCCCTCGCTGCCGCACACGGTGGTGTTGCGGCCGGGGATCGCCCAGCGCCACTCCAGGAACAGAGCGTCGATGCCGGGCAGGCCGTCGTCGAAGGTGTACGCGCCGCCGAGGTCGTCATCGGCTTCGAGGCGGTCACGGTCGGGCTGGAGGAAGACGATCTCGTGACCGCGGGCAAGGAGGGCGTCGATGAAGGGGCGGCGGTGGCTGCGGCCTCCGTCAGGGGTGTCGGTGACGCCGTTGCCGAGGAAGCCCCAGAAGCTGTACCCGATCTTCATTTGGTGATCCACCGCCCTTCGAGGAGCAGGGCGTCGAGGCCGGAGTTGGCCAGGCAGTCCAGGGCCATCTCGGGCGTCCCGCAGATCGGCTTGCCCTTGACGTTGAGGGAGGTGTTGATCAGCACGGGGATGCCGGTTCGGCGGCCGAAGGCGGTCAGCACCGCGTGCATGAACGGGTTCTGCGACCGGGTGACGGTCTGCAGGCGGCAGGTGCCGTTGGCGTGCACGATGGCCGGCACCCGCTCGCGCGTCAGGTCCGTCACCCCGGAGGCCATGGACATGTACGGGGCCGGCTGGCCGAGGGTGAAGAACTCGGCGGCTCGCTCGGCCGGGACCATAGGGGCGAAGGGCCGGAACGCTTCGCGGAACTTCACGGTGGCGTTGAGCCGCTCGACGACGCCGGGCTCCAGCGGGGAGGCGAGGATCGAGCGGTTGCCCAGGGCACGCGGCCCGGCCTCAACCCCTCCCTGGAACAGTCCGGCGATCACGCCGTGGGCGAGCTGGTCGGCGAGGAACTCGGCGGTCTCGATACCGAGGGTCTTCTGGCGGAGGCCGGGCCAGGGTGCCAGGTCGAGGGGCTGGTCCTCGTAGGAGGGGCCGAGGTAACAGTGGCGGGCGATGCCGGCGACCGGGCGAGGGCTGCGCCCATCGACATGCACGGCGAGGGCGGCCCCGATGGCGGTTCCGGCGTCTCCGGGCGCCGGCGGGACGAACACCTCGTCGAAGATGTCAGCCTCGATGATCTTCCCGATACTGACGCAGTTCGTGGCGACGCCGCCGCCCACACACAGGCGCCGGGAGCCGGTGAGCACACGGGCGCGGCGGGCAAGGTGAACCATCACCTGCTCGGTCCGCTCCTGAAGGGCAGCCGCCAGGTCTCGGTGGACGTCGGTGAGCGGTTCGCTCGGGTGCCGCTCGGGGCAGGTCTCGGCGACGAACCGCCGGGATGTCCTCGGGTATCCCGAGGTGAGGGTGCGCGTCGGGAAGTAGCCGGGGTGGATGCGGAAGCCCGTGGCCGTCGTGCGGACGGCCGTGGTGAACAGGTGGCGAAAGCGGACGGGGTCACCGAGGGCGGCCAGCGCCATGACGGTGCCCTCCTCGTCGCCCCGGCGCCAGCCCAGGTGCTCGGTGACGGCGCCGTACACGTAGCCGAGGGAGGCCGGGTCGTTGATCGCTTCCAGGGTCTGCACGCGGGGGCGCTGAACGCCGTGACCGTGGGCGATGGTGGTGGTCTGCCGCTCGCCGAGGCTGTCGACCACGAGAACGGCAGCTTCCTCCCAGCCGGAGGCGGCGAAGGCCGTCAGCTGGTGGGCGCGGTGGTGCAGGACCGGTGTGACGCGGGCCGAGGGGAACTGGCTGCCGAGGACGCGCAGCCGCCGCCGGGTCCGCAGGGCGACCTTGGCGAACCCGTGGGCGCGGGCCAGGCTCCGGTCGCGTGTCATCGGCGAGAGCGCCATGCGCAGGGCAGCGGGCGACTCGGCGAGGTAGCGGCCGGGCTGGAAGTTGTAGGCGACGGCGTCCACGTCGGTGGCACTCAGCTTGGCCTGGTCGAGGAGCCATCCCACGGCGCGGGCCGGGTAGAGCTTGGTGTGCTTCTGCTCGGAGAGGCGTTCCTCCTCGACGAAGCCGACGAGTTCGCCGTCCACGAGAAGGGCGGCCGAGGAATCGTGGGTGTACGAGCACAGGCCGAGGATCACGGAGGGGTTGCGCTTCATGGCGGTGGTCACCTTGCCCCGGCCGTCACGGCGCGCTTGGCCGAGCGACGCTCCAGCTCTCCGTACCAGGCGGTGAGGGCTTGGCCGAGCGGCCCGTCGATCGCGTCGGCCGCCCGCCACGCCTGCTCGCGCTTGCCGTCCTTCCACAGCCGATAGCTGCGCAGCGTCTCGGCCATCGCGTCCCAGCCGGGATGGCCGGTCACGTCGCGGGCCTCGACCCGGTCGAGCAGGCCGGAGAATCCCGTCCAGGACGTTCGAAGGTCGGGCATGATCTCGCTCGCCGACAGCGAGGTCAGCGCGTCGGCCTGCTCGATGTGCTCGTGGTAGATGTGCAGCGAGCCGATGTGCAGGTGGAACTCGCCGAGTTCCACGTCGAGCCATCCGGCGACCAGCTCGTGCAGCACGGTGTAGAAGAACACGTCGTATGGCATGCCGATCCACACGTCCTGGCCGCGCATCATGGTCGCCATGTGCAGTCGGTCGGCGCGCAGGTGGAACCGGAACCCGAGGGTGCAGGGCACGTCCTTGTGTCCTGCGGCGTCCTGGGCCGGGTCGTAGAGCTGGATCAGGGCTCGCCGGGAGTCGGGGTCGGCTTGGAGGATCTCGACGACGCGGGCGAGCTGGTCGACCTTGCCGGCCCAGTTCCGCATCCTGGGGCCGTACGCCCCCAGGAGGACGCCTTCGTCGGCGAACTGCCGCAGCCGGTTGTTATAGTCGAAGATCCACGGGGCGTCGGAGCCGGACAGGTGCCAGACCGTCTCGGCGACGGCGAAGGCCGGATTCACGATGCGGGCGGGCGGGGCGTAGAGCAGGCGGGCACGCGGCTGGGTGAGCAGCAGGTGCACATCGCGGACTTCGTGGGTGGCCATGCCCCGGGGGCTGATCTTCTCGCCGGACTTGGCCAGCGTGACGGCGCCGGAGAACAGCTCGGCGATGCTGTCGGCCGTGAGAGATGTCATCGGACGGATGCTCCTTCGTCCTTGGGCGACGCAGCGGCGCCCGGGTGGTGGTGGGTGGAGTCGTCGGCCCTCGGGCCGGAGGTGGCGCGTTCGGTGATGAGCCGGGCGATCCGAGTGGCGCTGTCGCCGCGCCACCGGCAGACCGCGTCCAGGGCCGCCCGCGGGATCGGCGCAGGGCCCGCGCGCAAGCCGGAGAGTGCTTCGGCGACCTCACCGGCGGCTTCGCACCGGGTCGCCAGTCCGTGACTGGTCAGGCCCAGGGTGCGTTCGCCCGGCGGGCCGATTTCGAGGACCGGGATGCCGAGCAGCGCGGCTTCGATCCCGCACGTCGAGTACGCGCTCGCCAGGACGTCCGCGCCGGCGAGGCAGCCTCGGGCTCCGACTCGGGGATCGGCCACCGCGATGGGCGGCCCGGCGTCCCGCTTCACCAGAGCGGTGAAGGCGTCGGCTCCCTGCGCCGGGTGTGGAGCGATGACGAGCCCCCAGTCGCCGCCCGCCTCGGCGAGCCCGTCCAGGAGGAGGTCCGCGTGGGACTTGAGGTGATCGGGGTTGAAGGGCTGGCAGGCCCACACCGCGATCCGGGTCGGCGCGCGTCGGCCCACCGGAGCGAGCAGGTTCTCCAGGTACCGCCGTTGTGTCTGGCGGCTCAGGCTGGTGAGGACGTCGAAGCGGGGCTGCCCGAGGACGTGCACCTCGGCCTCGGGGTGGCGCGCCCACCCTCGGCCCAGGGCAAGGTCCCGCTCGCCCATGACGATGATGTCGCGGCTGTGCAGGGCCGGCCAGGCGACCGATTCCGGCGTCCACGCCCCGTGCTGGACGTGCACCGAGTTCGCTCCGTGCCGTTCGGCGGCGTGCGCGGCCAGCACGCCCAGTGGGCTGGTGTCGTTGCTCAGCAGGACGGTGTGCGGCCGGGTGGTCGACAGGATGTCGTCGAGCCAGCTCTCCGCCCGCACCACCGTTCGCCACGACGGTTGGGTGCAGCCCCCGCTGGTCTCCAAGAGAACGGACAAGAGCCTTACGAGCCGGGCAAGTTGGATGCCGTGGCCTTCCACTTGGACGACGTGCTCGTCGTCGGGGCGGTGGAGGCCCTCGGCGGTGCCGGAGACGGTGAAGAGGTCGCTCGGAGCCGCGCGCAGCTCGAAACCTATTGCCGGTCCCGCGCTGCATCGCTCGGCGGCATCAGTGGCCAGATCGAGCAGGAGGCTCCTCTGCCCGCCTCGCGCCAGCTCGGCGATAACGGGGGTCAGCGTGGCGGCATGGCGGGAGGTCCACGAAAGCGCCAGAACGTCCTGCCGTCCGAGATCCGAGGGGAGCGGACTCGGCTCCGTGTTCGCCGTACTCGTCCGGGCGCGGTTCCGGAGCTGGGCGGAGCGGGTCGGGTTGTGCGGTGCCGCAGCACCGAGCACGTACGCGACGCCGGACCATGTCACGGTGTAGGCGAGGTACTCACGCGAGCTACTCGAACGCAGTCCCACGAGTCCTTCGTAGGGGGCCAGGGTCAGGGGCCCTGGGGCGGAGGCGAACGGTGCCCAGGAGTTCAGGGTCAGGAGCTTGCGCACGATCTCGGCGACGAAGCGTCGCACGGGGACGTGCTGAACGTGGAGCCAGTCGGCTCCGCCCGGGGTGGCGGCCCACTTGGCGCTGTAGCGGTCGACGGCCTCCACGACGTCTTCGACGCCAGAGCGCAGTAACTGCTTGTCGACGGTCGTCGCATCAAGGTCCGTCGTGTGGATGTGGTCGGTTCGCGCGTGCGCCAGAACGCCGGTTCCGACGAGAACCCACGTCGGCTTCCCGACGTTGGAGGAGCGGACCAGGCCGAGGCCACCAGTGGTGCGGGGGCTCACACCGTGCTCCCCTCGACGAGCTGCTTGGCGGGGAGGAGGCTCAGCAGTTCCCTGGGGGACGAGACCGTCTCCGGGGCGGGAGCCGTCGGCTGCCCGTAGCCCCACCCAGCGTGCACATAAGGGACGCCGGCGCGTGCGGCCGACTCCTGGTCGACCGCCATGTCACCCACGTAGACGGCGGAGGCGGGGTCGACTCCCAGGTCGACCAGCGCCAGGAGGAGCGGGTCCGGGGCCGGCTTCGTCCGGCCCGCGCCGGCGGGCGTGCGGATGGTCGCGAAGGGACACCCGAGGCGCGCGAGGAGCGGGGCCGCCCGGTCGACGTGCTTGGACGTCACGACGCCCAGCCGCCAGTCGGCGGCCACGAAGGCGTGGAGCGTCTCGACGATGCCGGCGAACTCCTCCGCGAGGTGCGCGGTGGCCACGGACTCCGCCTCGTAGGTCCTCCGGACCGCCTCGGCATCGGTCACGCCCAGGCGCTCCATGATGTCCCCGAACTCGCGACCCAGGTGGCGCTCGTAGTCACGGAACGGGAGCGCGACGCCATGGACCTCCTGGACCCTTTGCCACGCTCTCCGCATCACGGGACGCGTGTCGAGGAGGACCCCGTCGAGGTCGAGGAGAAGTGCGCGCGACCCGTGGTCGCTCGGCGCGGCCGGGGCGGGTGGCGATCCGCAAGCCGGAACGGTCATGATCGTCCTCTCGTCAGGGTGTCGTCGTGCCTCAGAGGGCCGAAGCCGGGGCAAGTTCCAACTCGGGGTACTGGGACGGACCGCCGGCCTCCTCGAACGCCGCGTCGAGCAGCGCAACATGCAAGCGGTCCCATCGCCCTCGGGACTGCAGAGCACGCCCGTGGCGGGTCAAGGCCCACGCCTTGAGGGCCATCGGGTCCTGCATGAAGTTCCGCGCGTTCTGCCGCAGGATGGCGGGGGTGAACACCCTGAGATTGAGGCCGGTGCGCCAGAACTCAAGCCACCACTGGCACATCAGGAGCGGACCCGATTCGTCGTCCTTGACGTGGTCGGGGTGGTTGCGCACCCAGATCGGGTCCAAGTCCGGGTGTGTGGTGGCGACTTCGAGCATGCGGCCGTGGGCCTGGTGCACTGCCAACTCCAGGGACTGGCGGTGCTGCTGGCGACGCTGGGCGATGTGCACCGCGGACGCGAGGGCGATGGTGGTGGCCAGAGCGAGAACGGGACGGTTCATCTGCGACCTTTACTCGGGGATGGATGGGGCGGTGCGGCAACCGGCGGCGGCATCCGGGGCAGTGGTGGTCGCCGTCGTGCTCGCTTGAGGAGAGTCAGGCCGCGTCCGGCGGGCCCTCAGCCGACGGCGAGGTCAATCCGTCCGGCACGGCCGGCAGGCGCGCGAGCCGGTGAAAGCGCGAGAGGTCGAAGCCACGCCCCTGAACCTCACCAGCGGGCACGGCGAAGAGGTCGATCCCCTCTTCGCTGGGTGCCGAAGGGGCGGCCTCCCTGATGGCGAGGAGCGCTTCGCCCTGCTCGCGGTGCGGCAGGAGGCGCGGCGCACGATCGATGTGTCCCTCGAAAGTCATGGTCAGCCCTCGGTCAGGTGTATTTGAAGGTGAAGACGAGCACGACGCTCACGGCGACGATCAGGGCGATCTGGGCGCTGATCTGCCGCCAGCCCCAGCCCTTCCTGTCCATCCAGCGCAGCGGACGCCTTCAAGTCGGCGCGACGGGCTCCTCGGAGATCACGAGGTAGAGAAACGCCCGGCAGTGCTCGCCCAGGTGTTTGATCACGGCGTGGTACTCGTCGTCATCGGAGCTGATGTTGTGCCGGTCGAGGACGAGCACGCCGTCGGCCAAGCCCTCTCGGAGCTGTCGCTCGGCTTCCCGCCAACCAGGTCGATCCCAAGGCGGCGTGTAGACGCCCTGGCTCGCACTGGATGCCGGGAGGTACGTCGTGGTCACCGGGACCGCCACATCGTGGAGCCGGGCGGTGATCGCGTAACCGAGCTGGTCGGCCTCAGCCTGTAGCGTCCCCCAGTCCTCGTCAGGACGGGCCCTCGGACTCGGTACCAGGCTGTACGCCAGCACGCGCAGCGGCTGATCGGCCTGCGCGCCGACGGTCTGACGGTAGAAGTGCTGGCGCAAGTCTCGGAGTTGGCCAGCTCGGGACCGGCGCTTCACCTGGGCAGAGGTGCGAGGCCAGCTCGGGTAGTCACGGCCAGCGGTCGGCGCCCCCCCGCCCGTGTGCTTCTCTCGCCCCCGATCAAAGGCGACGAGGCTCAACACGTCGGCTCCGTGCTTGACTGCGTTGTGCGGCGACATGGGGGTGCCTCCGTGAGAGTGGGGATGACCGCGTACGTCGTCCGGCCGCCGTCCGCGACGCCCCACCGAAGCGACAAGCAGGCGACGAGGTGCAGCCCTCGACCGCCGAGGCCGGCGGCACTCGCACGTCGCCGCCTCGCCGGTGCCGTGCTGTCGTCGGTGACTCGGATTCGAAGCTCGTGCTCGTCGTGTCGCAGTCGCAGTCGGACGTCCCCGGAACCGTGAATGATCGCGTTGGACACCAACTCCGAGACGACGAGCCGGGCGTCCTCTGCCGGCGTCTCCGGCAACGACCAGTGCTTCAGCACGGTGGCCGTCGTTCGTCGCGCCTGAGCGACCTGCACATCTACCGGCTCCATGGCCATCTCGAAGACGTGAGAGGCCAGCGGACGCCGAGCGGTCGAGGCGCCGACGGCGTGGGCGCCACCGTCGTCGCCCCGAGGTCGGGGCGGCGTTGCTGTCCGGTGCGTGGTCATGAGCACATCGCACCGTGGCTGCGCGATCCGGGACAGGGGAAACCGGAGGGGGGAAATCTTTGTCAAGGGGGGAAAACCAGGGGGGAGTTGAGGGGAGTATTGGCTTTCTCCCACGGATAGGGGTCAGACTCATGGCGGTGGATCCATTTGCCGAGTTGCTCCGTCACCTGCGGCGTAACGCGAATCGGACGCAGGACGAGCAGGCCGGTGCGATCAACGCCGCCTCCGGCCGGGCAACGGTGACCCGCCGGGAGGTGAACCGGTACGAGAACGGTGCGAACGTTCCGACGGACCACACCCTGGGGAACATCGCTTTGGCCTGTGGCGTCCCGCTGGAGCCGCTACTGCGCGAGGCGAAAGCCGCCCGCGCCAGGCGGCGAGAGAAGAACAAGGCCGAGGCGGAGGACCTGGACGACGTGAAACGCCGAACGCTGCTGGGAGGCGCAGTCGTCGGTGCGGCTGCGGCTGCCGAGCCCTGGGGCCGACTGGCCTACGCACTCAGCAAGGGTTCCAAGATCGACCCTGAGTCCGCGGCGGTGCTTATTGATCAGGCCGCCACGTTGCACGTGGACGAGCTGAACGAGAGTGCGCTCAGCCTGCAGTCCCGCGTCGAGGCGCACTTGGACGCGATCACCGCAGCCCTTCCCCGCGCCGGAGCCCACGAGCGAGCCCTGACCATCGCGGCCGGGGAGACTGCCGCTCTTGCTGGGTGGGTCGCCTGGGACCTCGGCCAGCAGGACAAGGCCACTTCCTATTACGGAGTGACCTCGGAGTGCGCGAAAAGGGCCGGACACCCTCCGCTGCGCGCTCTCGCTCTGGGCTACGCGAGCTACGGTGCCCCCAGCCCGGCGAAGGCGCTGGAGATGCTTTCGCAGGCAGCTCAGGACGTACGCGGACGTGGCAACGCAACCGCCGCAGCGTGGGCTCTGGGCCGGTACGCGGAGGAAGCCGCCCAGTCAGGCGATGACGCTGGCGCCCTTCGTGCTCTCGATCAGGCCAAGTTCGCTTATGACTTCGCCGACCATACGAGCGAGCAGGCGTGGGTCCGCTTCGTGACGCCATACCGCATGGACTCGTTAACCCTCTCGGTCTATGGCGAACTCGCGCGTCAGGAGCTGACCGCCACGGCCGACTCCGCAGTCGAGCGCCTCGGCGGCGAACTACCCGAGTCCGGCGTGGTCGTCCTGGGTGACCTGGCGTCCGCCCTTCTGCGCGGCGGCGACATAGATCGCGGAGTCTACGTAGCGCACCAGTTCGCCGCAGCGGCGGAGTCGAAGCCCAACACCATGGGCCGGCAGCGGGCTCAGGCCATCGCTGCCGGGCTCCCCGACACTGAGCATGACCTGGCCAGCCACCTGCTGACGTTCGCGACGCTGTGAAGCGTCGAAGCGCACAGGCTCAGCGAGAGCAAGGCGCTGTAGTGGAGACCTCTACCCCGGGCGCGTCTCGTCGACGACCCAGGACAGGTACGCCTCCGACCCTCCGGTCACAGGCAGCGTGACCCACTGGGGGACGTCGTACGGGTGCCTCTCGTGCAGCCATGCCTCTAGCGCGGGGAGGCGATCCGACGACGTCATGTAGGAGATCCGCCACTCCTGAGCCGCCTCGACCTTCCCCTGCCACCAGTAGAAGGCGGTGATGGGCGCATCGATGTGGACGCCCGCCGCCAGTTTGCTCTCAACAGCGCCTCTGGCGAGGGTCTTCGCCTGCTCCTCGTCGTCACTCGTCGTCTGCGCGATCACGATCTCGGGGTCCATGCGGCTACCTCTCCAGCTCGGGTACCGCGACCCTACCCAGATGCCCGACGCAGCTCAGCGAGAGGGGCGGAGGCGGCCCGTAGTGTTCGAGCCGCCATGATTTGAAAACGCCGGGCGCGCGAATCTGTTCCAGGCCTGCTGGGTTCAGCGCCCCCAGCCGACCGTCCCTGGGGAGCCGTCGAAGTGTCGCCGCCTCGTGGCGGCAGCACGGCGCCCAGTCGGTGCCGGGCGAGAGTGGACCTTCACCCGCGAGTGGGCGAGCATTACGCCCTCACGCTTCGTACGGGGCCTCCGCGCGAGAGTGCTCCGAATCGGCGGCCTCTGCCTCAGCAATCTGTTCGGCGATCTCCCTGCGGATGGCCGCCGTGTCCGCAGGCGACCATACCGAGCCGCTCCCGAAAGGCAGCACACGGTCGTGGGGCTGGAACAGCTCCTCGCTTTCCAGACCGCGGCAACAGGCGCGGCACTTCCACGGACGCCGCAGAGTGATCCACTGTCTGAGCCCGCACCATGGGCACAACACGAAGTACGCGCTGGGCCCGTGAGCGGCGGCCCAACTGGCATAGCCCGACCGGCTGCGTGCCACGTTGATGTCGCCGTGGGTGCGTTCCGCGACCCAGCCAAGGAGGACCATCTCGCCACCGGGCCACGCACAGGCGCAGGGGCCGTCGCAGCGGCAGGCGCGCGTCTTGCCCAGCTCGACGGCCTTTTCCCTACGGGGCGTGGCTGGTCCCTTGACCTCAAGCCATGTCCCGATCTCGGGCAGCCAGAAGTCCGGCAGATAATGCGCCCCTGACGGCAGGATGACTCGCTCGGGCTCGTACTGCCAGAGGATGCGTTGGGTATCGAGGGTGCGGGCCCAGTCGGCTTCGAGCCGGGAACGGAAGGTGGTGCCGCTGTACTCCGTCGGCACAGCCTCGATGGGCTGGCCGTCTGTGGGGAGGTCCGTCACGGCGTCTCCGTTCCTGGTCAGTTATGCGCCGACCCACAGTTTGACCGCTAACCTCGCGCTCTCATGAAGCGAGTTGTCCGACGGGTGGTCACGTAGGCGAGACATGCTTCTGAACAGCAAGATACGGCTTCTCTACTTTGTCGGCCACCACCGAGCTCGCCCTCAACAGCGGCGAAACACTCCACTCGCAGGCCGGGGCGCTGCTGCTGGCCGAGATGGTCCGCAAATCCGTTCTGAACACCGCGATATCGGTGGCACTCACGCCGTGGCGCAAGCTGCGGGCCGTGCACGATCCGGGGAAGATCCTGCTGGATGTGGCCTTGTCCGTCGCACTCGGCGGGGGCTGTCTGGCCGACATCGGCATGCTTTCCCAGACCCGCCCCGCGCTCGGGAACGTGCGTCCCGGATCGCCGCGTGGGCTTTCGGGCCGGATGCGGTGAGTCTGCCGATGACACGGGAGACTGTGGGATCGGAGGCCACCGGGCCGAACATCCGGCTCTGCCCGCGCTGGCCCGTGCGAACAGTCCGGCCACCGACGGCCAGGTGATCGTGGACATCGGCGGAGTGCTACCCCTCGCGCACTCCGAGAAACAGGACACCACCGCGCCCCGGAAGAAGACCTTCGGCCGCCGCCCCCTCGTCGCGTTCGCCGACCACGGCCAGGCCGGGTCCGGGGAGCCGGTGGCCGCCCTGCTGCGGCCCGGCAACGCAGGCTCCAACACCGCCGCGGACCAAATCGAAACCGCCCGACTCGCCCTGGCACAACTCTCCAAGACTCTGCGGCTGGGGCGGCAGACACTGATCCGCACCCAGGGCTGATGCGTTCTCGCTCGGCGAGATGAGTCGATCGCATGTGTACGTGCCGTGATGGCCGGGTTGTCCGGACTGGAGACGACGAACGCGACCCCTGATGATCAAGGTTGTCGAAGCCTTTGATCACGAACAGGGGTCGCGTTCGCGTGTCATCCTCCCTGATCGGTGTCCTCCGGCGCCACCGCGAGGACACCGACCTACCCTGCCCGCCCGCACAACTGCCGGGACTGGCCTCGTTGTCGCAGGTGCTGGACCGGCTCCCCGACCCTCGGCGGGCGCAAGGCCGCCGCTACCGGCTGGGCTCCCTGCTCGCCTTGTGCCTGCTCGCGGTCCTCGGCGGAGCCACCACGCTGGCGGGCATCACCCGGTTCGCCATCGACGCCACCCCCGAACTACGGACACGGATCGGGCTCCGCCGTCTTCCACGAGCCACCACCCTAGGCCGGCTGCTGTCCCGTCTCGACGGCGACGCCCTCGATGATGCCGTGGGTGCCTGGCTCGCCCGACATGCGGCCCGACCCGGTCTTGGAGGACCGGCCCGCGCTGGCGGGCCTTGCCGTCGACGGCAAGGCCGTGCGCGGCAGCCGTCACGGCGACCAGAGCGCCATCCATCTCCTGGCCGCTGTCCTTCACGAGGGACAAGCTGTCATCTCTCAGCGGCAGATCGCCACGAGGAGCAACGAAATCCCCGCCTTCACCCCGCTGCTGGACCGGATGGACCTGCGCGACCACGTGATCACCGCCGACGCGATGCACACCCAGACCGGCCACGCCGAGCAGATCACCGCCCAGGGTGCCCACTACATCCTGGTCGTCAAGGGCAACCAGAAGAAGCTCCGTCGCCAGCTGCGACGCCTGCCCTGGCGCGAGATCCCGCTCCAGCACCGCCCCCGCGACAAACAGCACGGACGCCAGGAGATCCGCCGTCTCAAGGTCTGCACCGTCCAGCCCGGACTCCCCTTCCCCCACGCCGTGCAGGCCATCGAGGTCAAGCGCCGCCGCACGAACCGCAAGACCGGCAAGACCACCATCAAGACGATCTACGCGGTCACCAGCCTCACCCCCGAACGGGCCACCCCAGACCGCCTCGCCGAACTGATCCGCGGACACTGGCAGGTCGAGGCCCTGCACCACGTGCGAGACGTGACCTTCGCCGAGGACGCCTCCCGCGTCCGCACCGGCACCGCCCCCAGAGCGATGGCGACCATGCGCAACCTCGCCATCGGTCTCATCCGCCAGGCCGGCTGGACGAACATCGCTGCCGCCACCGACCACTACCGGTCACGGACCGACCACGCGCTCCAACTACTCGATCTCGAAGCTTGAGAACGCATCAGCCCTGGATCCGCACCGACTCCGGCAGCAGCATCCACGCTTGATGGGCAGCGGCTGTCGTATTCCGTCGGAATGACCATCACCGACGCCATCCGCCAAGCCGAACTGAAGATCCCTAAGCAGGCGTGGACGCCGGCCCTAATACGCCGGCGGCACTGAACGGCCCGGCGCCTGGGCCGCGGAAATCACCGACATGCCCGACCTGGGCACCTGGCCCAGGGGGATGAGGCTGGTCGTCCGGGAGGAGCGACCTCACCCCCGGAAGAGCCGCACCCCACACGCACAGCGTCCCCATCAGCGAACTGATGAGTACTCATGCACGATTGAGGCTAACCTCCGTTCCATGCAGTTCACCCTCGATGGCGAATCCTTCGAGCTGACGCCCACGCTTGTTCGTAGGCGTCTCGCTGGTCACGTGCCCGAGGAGATCCGTGAGTACTGGGTCGAAGTAGATGGTGTGCATTGGCCGGTCAAGCAGGTCATCTCCCTTGCGACAGGTGCCAAGCGCAGCCGATTTCAGTCGCAAGCCTCGCGGCGGTGGCTGCAGAACCTCGGGTTCTTGATCGGTGTCGGATCCTTGGCCACCGAGAGCGGCTCAATCCCGCAGCTGACCGGCGCGACTCATCGTGAGCCTTTCGAAGAGTCCCAGCTCAAGGAACTGGAGGCGCTCGACGTCCGCGTTGCGTTCTCGTGGCTGAGCGCCGGCCCGATCACGCTGGACGAAGTCGGCCTGCCGAGGTTTCCCGCACTCCCGCGAGCGCCAGGGCTCTACCGATACGATTTCGGTGTGCACGACAACGGCATCCGCGTACTCTACATCGGGGAGTCCGTGGAGCTGGCCAGGCGAGCCAGCAACTACCGCAACGCCAAGACGGATCGCTCTAGACAGCGCACCAGCCGCCGCATCCACAAGGAGATCGTCGGCCACTTGGAGTCCGGTGGTTCAATCGCATTCGCCATCGCAACGTCAGTCCGCTGGGGTGACGATGTCGAACTGGACCTGCGGCTCAAGTCCGCCCGTCGCCTTGCCGAGAACGCTGCGGTGCTCCTCGCGCAGTCGCAGTCCGGGATCCGCGTGCTCAACATCGACGCGGAGCTGGGAGAGGGCAGCGAGTGAGCAGTCTTCCAGACCTTCGCTTCCTGCTCTCGATCAACAGCGAGAACGCGTGGAGCGATCTGCTCGCCACCCTCATGAATGCCGACCAGGCGATCACCCGCTCCGTCCTCGGCATCAACGCTGATGGCCCGCTCCGGATCCGTCGGGAGGTCTCGAAGTCGCGGGGCCGGAAGGCATCGGATCGCCCCGACCTGGTGGTGGAGGCGAACGGTCAGGTTGTCGCTGTCGTCGAAGTGAAGCTGCTTGCCGGCCTCGGAATTGAACAGTTGGAGCGGTACTACAGATACGTCGCCGAGGAGGACCGAGACGACTGCCGGTTCGTGGCGGTCTCGCTTCAGCGCATCCGTCTCGACACCACCCATGCCCAGGACTGGCAGAACCTCACCTGGGAGGAACTCATCGCTCCCTTCGCCTCGTCCCCGGTACCGTGGGCCGCGACGACCGCCACAGCCTGGACAAGCCACATCGAGTCCCAGGTGCCGGAGGTGGATGGCCACACAATCTGGAATCAGATCGACGATATCGACCTGTACCTCGCCCTCCGGCTTCGTGCTGCCTACCTGTACGACAACGTCGCCTTGCCCGGCGGCTCATCGAAGTCCATCCAGGAGATCGGCTCCGGTGGCCTGTACGTCGCGATCGTGGACGCCCCGATTCCGGGTAGCGGCTACACCGTCCGCTGGGAAGCCACCGAGAGCTTGCCGACTCAGGACGTTGGCAAGCTCGTCGACAGCAACGGGCTTCGCGGGGTCGACGTCCGCTTCTTCCTCGTACAGCAACAAGTCACCTCCTCCAAGGCCTACGACTGGGATCACCTGGCGCTGCTCTGGCAGAAGTACCTCGCCCAAGAAGACTGGATTCCGTGGAGACCCCATCCACCGCGCAAGACCTTGCAGTGGGAGAAGGATGGCGTGGCTCGACTCAAGGCGCTCGGCGCTCCAGCGTTCCTCGGCGCTGGCTACGGCGAGAAGCAGGCCAAGCTCAGCGGTGAAGTCGAGTTCGGCGCGCGCTTCGTGCTGCCTCCCTCAACCACACTCAAGGAAGCCACCGAGGTGCTCAGCAGGGTGGCTGTGATCGGGTCCCGGATGGCACAGCACGCGACTCAGCCGCAAGGGAGACTGTGATCGCATTAATCGACGGAGAATCTGACAGCGAGGATGCAGGGGTGGACGGATAGATGACGGGCGACATTGGACCGGACCTGTTGCGGCAGCTCTTCGGCGACCCGAACGAGAACGGGGTCTACCTGGTCGGCGTCGTGGAGTTCTCGGACGATGCGAGCGAGGACCAGTTGTCGTACGTCGGGAACACTCAAATGGGCACCCTGGAGTCAGTTGCCACCAGGCTCGGCTATGAGCGGCGTGACATCAAGATCGCGGAGCCCTACCGAGAGCCTGGCCGTGGGGTGCTGCCGGACGGAACAGAGCTGGCAGTCACCTCGACCACCGTGCCGGGGAGCGCATCCTGGCATCGAAGTAGCCGGGAGCCAACGCCGGAGGAACGGCTCCGGTGGGCAGGGCATCCAGTGGCGCCGCCACCTCCGCCCGAGCCGGTGCCGGTCGGTCCCAACATGGAGACGGCGAGGCCTCGGATCGAGGAGCACCAAGGCGAGGTCTTCTACACGAAGACCGGCAAGCCCTTCACCTACCGGACTAACCACTACACCCTGGTGATCGTCGAGAGCCGGCGCAACGTGCAGTGGCACGAGATCAGGTCAGCGCTGGAGGCATGGCCGATCGCGGGGCCGTCGGAGATTCCACGATGCCCCGAACGTTCTGGGCGCTACGTCTACGGGATCGTGTCCGACGAGCGGATCCGGCAAAAGGACTGGTGACAACCTTGGGCCTGCGACTTTGTGGCGGCTGGTGCGATGCCCGCCGAACCTGCCAAATCGTCGGACGCTGCAGCTACGGTCATGGGTGAGGTTCTACTACCGCGTCTTCCTCGTCGACCGAGCGCCGAGGAAGACCCGAGCACTAGTGTCCTGAGTCGTTAGTTCGTGTGCAGTATGCGGCGAGGGTTTCGAGGATCTCGTCTGCGGTC
>NZ_JADWYQ010000016.1 GCF_022414575.1 Streptomyces sp. MUM 178J
ATGGTGTAATTGGCAGCACGACTGATTCTGGTTCAGTTAGTCTTGGTTCGAGTCCAGGTAGGCCAGCTCGCAGAGCTCATCTGCAAAGCCCCCGTTGTGTAGCGGCCTAGCACGCTGCCCTCTCAAGGCAGTAGCGCCGGTTCGAATCCGGTCGGGGGTACAGATCCTTCCCGTGTGATCATCTGGGTCGCTCCCGATGCATCGCTCGACGCAGGATCGCCAGGGCCCCCGTTGTGTAGCGGCCTAGCACGCCGCCCTCTCAAGGCGGTAGCGCCGGTTCGAATCCGGTCGGGGGTACCAGCTGGTCTAAACCACCAGTGGCCTATGGTGTAATTGGCAGCACGACTGATTCTGGTTCAGTTAGTCTTGGTTCGAGTCCAGGTAGGCCAGCTCGCAGAGCTCATCTGCAAAGCCCCCGTTGTGTAGCGGCCTAGCACGCTGCCCTCTCAAGGCAGTAGCGCCGGTTCGAATCCGGTCGGGGGTACAGATCCTTCCCGTGTGATCATCTGGGTCGCTCCCGATGCATCGCTCGACGCAGGATCGCCAGGGCCCCCGTTGTGTAGCGGCCTAGCACGCCGCCCTCTCAAGGCGGTAGCGCCGGTTCGAATCCGGTCGGGGGTACCAGCTGGTCTAAACCACCAGTGGCCTATGGTGTAATTGGCAGCACGACTGATTCTGGTTCAGTTAGTCTTGGTTCGAGTCCAGGTAGGCCAGCAGATCTTTCGAGATCTTGCCCCCGTTGTGTAGCGGCCTAGCACGCCGCCCTCTCAAGGCGGTAGCGCCGGTTCGAATCCGGTCGGGGGTACGTGACGAAGAGGCCCTCCCCGTCAGGGGAGGGCCTCTTCTGTCTTCCCTTGGTCTTCCCTTGGTCTTCCCCGGCTCCATGCTCAGCCGAAGCGGCGGTGCGACTCCTCCGCCTCCGCCATCCGGCGCAGGCCGAGCAGCACCGGCTCGTACAGCACGGTGAGCGCCACCGCCGCCTCGACCTGCTCCTCCTCGCGCTCGTACTCCTCGACCAAATCAAGGTCCGCGACCGCGAGTTGGCCGGCGCTGCGGGCGTACGGCAGCAGGTGGGCGGTGTCGCAGGGGTAGCCGAGCCGGTGCAGCGCCGCGACGGCGGCCACCAGCATCCGGTACGCCGGTGACTCGTCGCCCACCTCGCGGCCGAAGTCCCAGCCGGCGCGCTCCAGCAACTCGTCGACGGCGCCGCGGGCGGTGACGGCGGCGGGGTCGTCCTCGTCGGGCTCCGGCCCGTGCGGCAGCGCCCAGACCGCGGCGCCCAGGCGCATGTGGTGGTCGAGCGCGTCGTCGCCGAGGGCGGCGAGCACCTCGCGGGCCGTGGCCACCGGCATCCGCCCCACCTGGATCAGCGCCCGCACCAGTCGCAGCCTGCGCAGATGCTCTTCGGTATACGCCGCCTGGGTCGCGGTGATCCGCCGGCCCGGCGGGAGGAGGCCCTCGCGCAGGTAGTACTTGATCGTCGCCGGGGAGACCCCGCTGCGTTCGCTGAGCTCCGCGAGTTTCATCATGCCCTTGCGCCCCCTCTTAGATAGTGGCACTATCTAAGCATGGATAGCGACGCTATCCAATAGCCCAGCACTCGTCACGAAGGGGGACCGAGCGATGAGCGACGTCAAGCGGAACAAGCCGATCGAAGGCCGGATGACCGCCGCATCCGAGGGCGGAGTGACCGTCTTCCTGATCGGCATGCGGATCAACAACTTCCGGGCGGTGCGCAGCTGGTGGCCGGTGTTCACCGCCATGCCGAAGATGATCAGGGAGCTGACGAGGGAGAAGGGCCGCGGCCTGCTGGGCCTCCAGCCCCTGCTGGGCGGCCCCCGGCTGCTGTACGTCGTCCAGTACTGGGAGTCCGAGGAGAAGCTGCTCGCCTACGCCTCGGACCGCGACGGAGAGCACAGGCCCGCGTGGGCGGCGTTCAACCGCCGGATGCGTGAGGGGCGAGGCAACGTGGGCTTCTGGCACGAGACCTATGTCGTGCCGGCCGGCTCCTACGAGTCGATCTACCTGAACATGCCGGAATTCGGCCTGGGCAAGGCCACCGGGGTGATCCCGGTCGCCCGCCGGGGCGACCGCGCCGCGGACCGCCTCACGGCGAAGCCCGCGGGCTGACCTTCCGGCGTCGGCTCGTGAGCCCGAGGTCTGCTCGGGCGGATCTTGCCCCTGCCCGCCCCCTTCCCGAAACCGGGGCTCTGCCCCGGGGCCCTGCGTCTCAATCGCCGGTGGGGCTGGTTTGTGGGGCTTCGGCCCTCGGGTTCCTGTGGTTCAGGTGTCGGGAGGCCGGGTTTTGGGGTTCTGGCCCGGGGCCCTGCGTCTCAATCGCTGGTGGGGCTGGTTTGTGGGGCTTCGGCCCTCGGCCCTGGGGCTCAAGCGCTGGCGGGGTGGTCTTCTGGGGCTCCGGCCCTCGGGTTCCTGTGGTTCAGGTGTCGGGAGGCCGGGTTTTGGGGCTCTGCCCTGGGGCCCTGCGTCTCAAGTGCCGGCGGGGTCTGGGGCTGC
This sequence comes from Streptomyces sp. MUM 178J, assembly GCF_022414575.1. Lineage (GTDB taxonomy): Bacteria > Actinomycetota > Actinomycetes > Streptomycetales > Streptomycetaceae > Streptomyces > Streptomyces chengmaiensis. The sequence continues at coordinate 2,515 of NZ_JADWYQ010000016.1, forward strand.
GGCCCGGGGCCCTTGCGGCTCAATCGCCGGTGGGGCTGGTTCTTGGGGCTCTGCCCCGGGTCCCCGGCCTGGTCGTCGGCGGGGCACATCCGAGCTTCGTCTGGGTGCCTCCCGGACGAAGTCTGGGGGCTGTGGACACGGCCTTCAGGCCGTACCGGGGGACGGGGGTCCGGGGGCCCGCCCCCGGTTTCGGGAAGGGGCGGGGCAGGGGCAAGATCCGCCGGATCCACGCCGGCCGGCTCGCCGTGGTGCGTCCGCACGCTGGTCTGGCGCAGGTCGGGGAACCCGTCGAAGCGGCTCCGGGTTCGGGCGGGCCCGGTACCGTCCGCGTGGGCGGAGGTGCGGGGCCGGCTCCGCGGCCGGGCCCTTCCGGCAGGCGGCGGCGTTGACGCCCGCCAGTCGGGACCATGCGCAGCCCGGGGTGCGGCCCACGCGCCCATGCGCTCCCCGCGCCCCAGGCGTCAGCTCGCGCGGCGCAGCGCCTCCGAGAGCCGCGCCGCGGCGTCGATGACCGCCTGCGCGTGCATCCGGCCCGGATGCCGCGTCAGCCGCTCGATCGGCCCGGAAACCGACACCGCGGCCACGACGCGGTTCGAGGGTCCGCGCACCGGCGCGGACACCGACGCCACGCCCGGCTCGCGCTCGCCGATCGACTGGGCCCAGCCACGGCGTCGTACGCCCGAGAGCGCTGTCGCCGTGAAGCGCGCGCCCTGCAGCCCGCGGTGCAGCCGCTCGGGCTCCTCCCAGGCCATCAGGATCTGCGCGGACGAGCCCGCCTTCATGGTCAGCGTGGAGCCGACCGGGACGGTGTCCCGCAGTCCGGACAGCCGCTCGGCCGCGGCCACGCAGATGCGCATGTCTCCCTGCCGGCGGTAGAGCTGCGCGCTCTCGCCGGTGATGTCGCGCAGATGGGTCAGCACGGGGCCGGCCGTGGCTAGCAGCCGGTCCTCGCCCGCCGCTGCGGCGAGCTCCGAAAGCCGCGGGCCGAGGATGAACCGGCCCTGCATGTCACGCGCCACCATCCGATGGTGCTCCAGAGCCACGGCCAGGCGGTGTGCCGTGGGTCGTGCCAGTCCGGTCGCCCCGACCAGACCCGCGAGGGTGGCCGGACCGGACTCCAGGGCGCTCAAGACCAGTGCCGCCTTGTCGAGAACGCCGACGCCGCTAGAGTTGTCCATGCAACGATACTCGCGTCTCACTCTGTGAAACGCAAGTTCAATATTCCCGGGAACTTGCGAACCTGGGTTGCACCAGCCGCCCGCGCACCGACGGGACGGCGGCCGGTGTCCGCGTGGGGCGCGGCCATCGGCGCACACATCTCTAGGAGCGCCGGGCGAACAACGCCGGCCGGAGGGAAAGCGATGGGTAGGACACTCGCGGAGAAGGTCTGGGACGACCACGTCGTCCGGCGCGCCGAGGGCGAGCCCGACCTGCTCTTCATCGATCTGCACCTGCTGCACGAGGTGACCAGCCCCCAGGCTTTCGACGGCCTGCGCAAGAGCGGCCGGCAGGTGCGGCGGCTCGATCTGACCATCGCTACCGAGGACCACAACACCCCCACCCTCGACATCGACAAGCCCATCGCCGACCCGGTCTCGCGCGCCCAGCTGGAGACGCTGCGCAAGAACTGCGCGGAGTTCGGGGTGCGGCTGCACCCGCTCGGCGACGTCGAGCAGGGCGTCGTCCACGTTGTGGGGCCGCAGCTGGGCCTGACCCAGCCCGGCACCACCGTGGTCTGCGGCGACTCGCACACCTCCACGCACGGCGCGTTCGGCGCCCTGGCCTTCGGCATCGGCACCTCGCAGGTGGAGCATGTGCTGGCCACCCAGACGCTGCCGATGGCCCGCCCCAAGACCATGGCCATCACCGTCGAGGGCGAGCTGCCCGAGGGCGTCACCGCCAAGGACCTGATTCTGGCGATCATCGCGCGGATCGGCACCGGCGGCGGTCAGGGTTACGTCATCGAGTACCGCGGCTCGGCCATCGAGAAGCTCTCGATGGAGGCCCGGATGACCATCTGCAACATGTCGATCGAGGCCGGCGCGCGGGCGGGGATGATCGCCCCGGACCAGACCACGTTCGACTACCTCCACGGCCGCGACCACGCGCCCCAGGGCGCGGACTGGGACGCGGCCGTCGCCTACTGGAGGACGCTGCGCACGGACGACGACGCCGTCTTTGACGCCGAGGTGTTCATCGACGCCGCCGAACTGGCCCCGTTCGTCACCTGGGGCACCAACCCCGGGCAGGGCGCGCCGCTCTCCGCCTCCGTCCCCGACCCCGCTTCGTACGAGGACGCTTCGGAGCGGCTCGCAGCCGAAAAGGCCCTGGAGTACATGGGGTTGACCGCAGGGCAGCCGCTGCGCGACATCAAGGTCGACACCGTCTTCGTAGGCTCGTGCACCAACGGCCGCATCGAGGACCTGCGGGCGGCCGCGTCGCTGCTCGAAGGCCGCAAAGTCGCCGACGGGGTACGGATGCTGATCGTGCCCGGCTCCGTACGGGTCGCTCTGCAGGCGGTCGAGGAGGGCTTGGACAAGGTCTTCACCGGGGCCGGGGCCGAATGGCGGCACGCGGGCTGTTCGATGTGTCTGGGCATGAACCCCGACCAACTGGCCCCCGGCGAGCGCTCCGCCTCCACCTCCAACCGCAACTTCGAAGGCCGGCAGGGCAAGGGCGGACGCACCCATCTGGTCTCCCCCCAGGTCGCCGCCGCCACCGCCGTGCTGGGCCATCTGGCCTCGCCCGCCGATCTGACCGACAACTCTGCCACCCGCACGCCCGCTGGAGTCTGAGGATCATGGAAGCCTTCACCACACACACCGGCCGGGCCGTGCCGCTGCGCCGCAGCAATGTCGACACCGACCAGATCATCCCCGCCCACTGGCTGAAGAAGGTCACCCGCGACGGCTTCGAGGACGGACTGTTCGAGGCCTGGCGCAAGGACGCGGAGTTTGTCCTCAACCGCCCCGAGCGGCAGGGCGCCACCGTGCTGGTCGCCGGACCCGACTTCGGCACGGGCTCCTCGCGCGAGCACGCGGTCTGGGCGCTGCAGAACTACGGCTTCAAGGCCGTGATCTCCTCCCGCTTCGCCGACATCTTCCGAGGCAACTCGCTCAAGAACGGTCTGCTCACAGTGGTTCTGGAGCAGTCGGTCGTGGACCGGCTGTGGGAGCTGACGGAGGCCGACCCCGCGGCGGAGATCACCGTCGACCTGGTCGAGCGCAAGGTGACCGCCGAAGGAGTCATGGCCGATTTCGAGCTTGACGAGAACGCCCGCTGGAGGCTGCTCAACGGCCTGGACGACATCTCCCTCACCCTTCAGAACGAAGCGGACATCGCCGCGTACGAGGGCTCCCGGCCCGCCTTCAAACCGCGTACGCTGAAGGCCTGAGCAGCGGTTTTCCCTTACTGCGCCCCCCGCCGCCCGGCGGGGGGCGCAGTCGCTTGTTGAGACCCCGTCGGGCGACAACTCGCCCCAGATGGCACAATCTGTGCATGGAACGCGACAGCCAACTCGAGCTCTACGAGGCCGTCGCCGCCCGGCTGAAAGAAGCGCACACAAGAGTGCGCCAACTGCAAGTCCCGGAGGGCGTAAGGATGGCGCTGTCCCGGAAGCTGCTGGTCGTGACGGCAGCGGCGAAGCACGATCTCCCGGACGCGGCAAGGCGTCTGGACCGCTTGATGAAGGACCTCGACGAGGGCCGATTCCCTGAAGGCGACTGACACCCGGTGCTGTGCCGATATACGGCTTCGCCGCGTGGCTGCGACGGTCGACTTCGTTGCGGCACTAGGGTGATTAGCCCGTTTCGTGTTTGATTTGCGGTATATATCTGCCTAACGTGCGAAAAAGGCCGAACGCATTCGTTCCGGTCAATGTCTCCGAAGGGGAAGACGTGAACAAGGCGCAGCTCGTAGAAGCGATTGCCGACAAGGTCGGCGGCCGCCAGCAGGCGGCGGACGCCGTCGACGCGGTGCTTGACGCGATCGTCCGCGCGGTGGTCGGCGGAGACCGGGTTTCGGTCACCGGCTTCGGCTCGTTCGAGAAGGTCGAGCGTCCGGCCCGTTACGCCCGCAACCCACAGACGGGTGAGCGCGTGCGGGTCAAGAAGACCTCTGTTCCGCGCTTCCGCGCGGGCCAGGGCTTCAAGGATCTGGTCAGCGGCTCGAAGAAGCTCCCGAAGGGCGGGGAGATCTCCGTCAAGAAGGCTCCCAAGGGCAGCCTGACCGGTGGCGCAGCCATCAAGAAGGCCGCGGCGAAGAAGGCCGCCGCCAAGAAGGCGGCTGCCAAGAAGACCACGGCCAAGAAGACGGTGGCGAAGAAGGCGGCGGCGAAGAAGACCACCGCCAAGAAGGCGGCTGCCAAGAAGACCACCGCCAAGAAGGCGGCTGCCAAGAAGACCACCGCCAAGAAGGCCGCGGCGAAGAAGGCGCCCGCGAAGAAGGCCACCGCGAAGAAGGCGCCGGCCAAGAAGGCCACCACACGCAAGGCCGCCGCCAAGAAGACGACGGCGCGCAAGAGGTAACCGCCGCGGAAGCGGCCCACGACACTCGACGCCACGCCACGCCACGCCCACTCACGCGCCGGGCCGGGTCCCCATGGGGACCCGGCCCGCGGCGCGTCTGTGTGCCGTCCGGTGGTGCTCAGCCCTCGCCGGTCACAGCGTCTGCAGCGTCACCAGCGTGATCCTCAGCGATTCGGCTGCGCCCTCGGTCTCGATGCGCACCCGCTGCCCGGGCCGCAGCAGCCGCAGACCGCCCGCGTCGAACGCCGCCGCGTCGAACTCCACCGGGGTGCCGTCGTCGAGGAGCACGCTCCCACAGCGGGTGTCGGGGTCGTATGTGTACGAAGTCGCCTGCATGCCGCCAGCCTATCCGCCGCCGCTCTCCCATAGCCGGGGGCTCCGCCCCCGGACCCCCGGTCCTCGAACTCCCCCGGCTACCTCCCCCAGACTCCGTCCGGGGGCACCCCCGCGGAGGCGCCCCCAACAGGCTGGAAGATCCAGCCCCGCCGGGCCTCGCGGCGCGAGCTGGAAATCCAGCCTTGCTGGCGTTTGAGGGCCGGGGGCGTATCCCCTCGCCGGAGTTTGCGGCGCAGGGGCCGCTAATCCGACCTCGTCGGGGGCTTGCGGCGCAGGGGTGGCGCATCGCGGGCCCTGCCGGCGTTTGAGGGCCGGGGGCGGCATATCCGGCCTCGCCGGAGTTTGCGGGCCGGGGCGGTGTATCGAACCTCGCCGGAGTTTGCGGTGCGGGGGGCGGTAATCCGGCCTCGGCGGGGCCTGCGGTGCGGGGGGCGGTAATCCGGCCTCGGCGCGGCTTGCGGCGCGGGCTGGAAATCCAGCCCTGCTGGTGTTTGGGGGCCGGGGGTGGCACATCCTCCCCCGCCGGGTTTGAGGCGCAGGGCCGGTAATCCAGCCTCGCCGGCGTTTGAGGCGCGGGGATCCGGGGGCGGGCCCCCGTGAACGGGGTCTGGGGCGGAGCCCCAGCTGCGGGAGGCTCCGCCGGGCACGGCCTAGACCGCACGCGCCCCCGCCGCCCACCGCTCAGCCGTCCGAGGCCCCACCCCCAGGGTGAACGCGGCCGCCAGATCTGCCCCCGTATCCACGTCCTGCCGTACCGAATCGACCCCGTCCAGCACGATTTCCACGGCCCCCGACGCCAAATGACGACACCGTGAAGGGCCGCCGAAAGCCGGTTGCAATTCGCTCCCGGACGCGGCCGTCAGCAATGTGGTGCCGATTCCTGCGGCATCCGTCAGAAATGCCCGTGGAAATGCCGAAGCACGCGTGAGTACCCGTGCCAATTCCCCGGGCCGCAATGCGGGAAGGTCGGCGTTGAGCGCGGCGAGCGGCGCGCCCGGCCGCAGGGATCGCACCGTGCGCGCCCCGTGCGCCAGCGCGGCGTTGAGCCCCGCGCCCGGGGAGTCCGGCACGATGCACGCCCCCAGCGCGGCCAGTCCGGCCGCGGCCGCGGGGTCGTCCGTGACGACCGACACATCGGCGACAGCGGGGCTGGCCAGCGCCGCGGCCACCGTGTCCAGCGCGAAGGCGAGCGCGAGCCGTGGCCGCAGCAGCGCGTCGGCCGCGGCCGAGAGCCTGCTCTTGGCCAGTGCCAGCGGCTTCAGCGGGACGATCAGCGACCAGCGGACCGGCGGATCGCTCCACGCGGCGGTCGTGGCGGCTGTGGCGTCCGTGGCCCGAATGGCGTCCGTGGCAAGCTCTCCGTCCGTGCGCATCGGGCCCATTGTGGCCCGTGCGCGGGAAGGTCCACAGCGCCGGGCCGACGGACGAGGCGTACGGTGTCCTCGACAGACCAGGGGCCTGGGGCGACACTTGACCCCCAGCAGCCAGGCAGTAGCCCGGTCAAAGAGGAAGGTGTCCGAGTGTCCCGCCGTAGAATCGGCTTCTGGTACCGCCTGGCGGCGGTCATCGCGAAACCGCCGCTGTTGATTCTGTTCAAACGGGACTGGCGGGGAATGGAACACATTCCGGCCCAGGGCGGATTCATCACCGCGGTCAACCACAACTCATATCTCGATCCCCTCTCCTACGCCCACTTCCAGTACAACACCGGACGAGTGCCGCGCTTCCTGGCGAAGGACGGGCTGTTCAAGGGCGCGTTCGTCGGCATGATGCTGCGCGGCACCCGGCAGATCCCGGTGTACCGGGAGACCACCAACGCCGTGGACGCCTTCCGAGCCGCCGTGGACGCCATCGAGCGGGGCGAGTGCGTTGCCTTCTACCCCGAGGGCACGCTCACCCGCGACCCCGGGATGTGGCCCATGGCGGGCAAGACCGGGGTCGCGCGCGTCGCTCTGCTCACCAAGGCCCCCGTCATCCCCGTCGCCCAGTGGGGCGCGAATCTGGCGATGCCGCCGTACGCCAAGGAGAACAAGATCCGGCTCTTCCCGCGCAAGACCCTCCGGGTCAAGGCGGGACCGCCGGTCGATCTGAGCCGCTTCGACGGCGTCGAGCCCACCCCGGAGGTGCTCCGCGAGGCGACCGAGGCCATCATGGCGGCGATCACCTTGCTGCTGGAGGAGGTGCGCGGCGAGAAGGCCCCGGACCAGCCCTACGATCACCGCAACGCACGTGCAGAACAGCGGCGCAAGGCCGCCGGGGAGGGAAGCAAGTGACAGACCCCGCCAAGGCGGCCGTGTTCGGAACCGGCTCGTGGGGAACGGCGTTCGCCATGGTCCTCGCCGACGCCGGCTGCGAGGTGACCCTGTGGGGCCGGCGCGCGGAGCTCGCCGAAACCGTCAACGCCACCCGCACCAATCCCGACTACTTTCCCGGCATCGAACTCCCCGCCCGGATCACGGCCACGACCGACCCGGCGGAAGCGCTGCGCGGCGCGGACTTCGCGGTGCTCGCCATCCCCTCCCAGACCCTGCGCGCCAACCTCGCACGGTGGGCCCCGCTGCTGCCCGCCGAGACGATCCTCGTCTCCCTGATGAAGGGCGTCGAACTCGGCACCGCCAAGCGGATGAGCGAGGTCATCGAGGAGGTGGCGGGCGTCCCGCCGGAGCGGGTCGCCGTCGTCACCGGCCCCAACCTCGCCAAGGAGATCGCCGAACGCCGCCCGGCCGCAGCGGTCGTCGCCTGCGTGGACGAATCCGTCGCCCAGCGTCTGCAGGCCGCCTGTCACACCCCGTACTTCCGCCCGTACACCAACACCGACGTCGTCGGCTGCGAACTGGGCGGCGCGGTCAAGAACGTCATCGGGCTCGCCGTCGGCATCGCGGACGGCATGGGCCTCGGCGACAACGCCAAGGGCTCGCTGATCACCCGCGGCCTCGCCGAGACCACGCGCCTCGGCCTGGCCATGGGCGCCGACCCGCTGACCTTCTCCGGCCTCGCGGGCCTGGGCGACCTGGTCGCCACCTGCTCCTCCCCGCTCTCCCGCAACCACACCTTCGGCACCAACCTCGGGCGCGGAATGACCCTCCAGGAGACCATCGCGGTCACCAAGCAGACCGCCGAGGGTGTCAAGTCCTGCGAGTCGGTGCTGGATCTGGCGCGCCGCCACGGCGTCGACATGCCGATCACCGAGATGGTCGTCGGCATCGTCCACGAGGGCAAGCCGCCGGCGGTTGCGCTGAAGGAACTGATGTCGCGCAGCGCGAAGGCGGAGCGCCGCTGATCGCCCACCCCGGGGGCTCCGCGCCTCGATCTCACCCAGACCCCCGGACGCCGTCCGGCGGCGCCCCCAGGGGTACACCCCGGAGGTGCCTCCAGGCGGGCCCGGATGTGCGCCTCGAACTCCCCGGCTGCCTCGCCTCGGAGCCCGTCCGGGCCCCGGAGGCACCCCCGGGCGAGGCTTGATTGTGCTGCCCTCGCCGCCTCAAACGCCGGCGAGGCTTGAAGCCGCCCGCCTTGCGGGCAACTCCAGCCCGTCGGGGGCGCCTCCCGGACGAAGTCCGGGGGAGTTCGAGGAGACGGCCTTCAGGCCGTACCGGGGCCGGGGGCTGAGCCCCCGGTTTCGGGAAGGGGGCGGGGTGGGCAAGAGGCCCCACAGGCGCACCCCGACGCACCGTCCACAGGGCTCCACGCCCCTCACCCCGCAAGGTAGTCTCATCGCGATATGAGCACCGAGAACCACTCCCAGAGCCCCCTCCCTCCCCACTCCGGAGGGGAGTCGCTCCGCAAGCCGCGCGTGGCCGTCGTGTTCGGCGGGCGCAGTTCCGAGCACGGCATCTCGGTCGTCACGGCCGGCGCCGTCCTGCGCGCCATCGACCGGACCAAGTACGACGTGCTGCCCATCGGCATCACCGCCGACGGCCGCTGGGCGCTCACCGGTGACGATCCGGACCGGATGGCGATCGCCGACCGCACGGTGCCGGACGTCGCCCGGCTCGCCGAGTCGGAAGAGGGCGGCGTCGTCCTCTCCGTCGACCCGGGCAGCCGCGAAGTCGTCTACACGGAGCCCGGCGCCGTGCCCAAGGCGCTCGGCGAGGTCGACGTGGTCTTCCCCGTGCTGCACGGCCCGTACGGGGAGGACGGCACCCTCCAGGGCATGCTGGAGCTCGCGGGCGTCCCGTACGTCGGCTCCGGCGTCCTCGCCTCCGCCGTCGGGCAGGACAAGGAGTACATGAAGCGGATCTTCATCTCCTTCGGGCTCCCCGTCGGCCCGTACACCGTGCTCCGCCCCCGGGAGTGGGAGCAGGACGCTTCAGCGGCCCGGAAGAAGATCATCGACTTTGCCGCGGACCACGGCTGGCCGCTCTTCGTCAAGCCCGCGCGCGCCGGTTCGTCCATCGGCATCACCAAGGTCGACGACCTCTCCGGCCTCGAGGCCGCGATAGAGGAGGCCCAGCGCCACGACCCCAAGATCATCGTGGAGGCGCTGGTCCGCGGCCGCGAGATCGAGTGCGGGGTGCTGGAGTTCGAGGACGGGCCGCGGGCCAGTGTGCCGGCCGAGATCCCGCCGGTCAGCTCGCACGACTTCTACGACTTCGAGGCCAAGTACATCGACTCGGCCTCTGGTGTCGTGCCCGCGCCGCTGACCGACGAGCAGACCGCCGAGGTGCGCCGTCTCGCGATCGAGGCCTTCGACGCCGCCTCCTGCGAGGGCCTGGTCCGCGCCGACTTCTTCCTCACCGAGGAGGGCCGGTTTGTGATCAACGAGATCAACACGATGCCCGGCTTCACGCCGATCTCGATGTACCCGCGCATGTGGGAGGAGAGCGGTGTGGGTTACCCGGAGCTGGTGGACCGGCTGATCCAGGCCGCGCTCAACCGCTCGACCGGGCTGCGCTGAAGAAGGTCCCCCGGCTGCCCCGCCGGCAGCCCGCCGCGGCCTACAGGCTGGCGGGGATCGTCTTCTCGACGGCCTCCGCCAGCCCGGCCAGCGGCCCGGCGTCATGTGCGTACCGCTCGTCCAGCGCGACCTCGACATAGGTGGTGCGGTACGTCGTGGTGAACCGGGGACCGGCGCCCTCCTCGCCCGTGCGCTCCTCCACCAGCCAGCCGACCCCGTTCGCTTCCAGCCCCTGGGACTGGGGATCGTCCATGGCCTGGGGCCGCGGCACCCCGCAGCGCAGTACGATCGCGCCATCGCCCCAGGCGGCGGTGTACTCGGAGGCCGGCTGCGGATCGCGGCGGCTCTGGCCCGCGACGGACTCCGGAAGCTCCTCGTCCAGCGCACGGCACAGAGCGGCCTCCGCGGGCGGCGGGCTGGGAACCGCCGCCCGCACCGTCGCGTCCGTGGGAGAGCAGCCCACGGCGGCCGACACAAGCACGGTGGCGGCAGCGGCGGACAGACAGAGGGGCCGGCGGCGGGAAATTGTCACCGGCCAAGCGTAGACGGGGGCTACAGATGCACGACCGGGCAGGTCAGAGTACGGGTGATGCCTTCCACCTGCTGGACCTTGGCGACCACCATGCGGCCGAGGCCGTCAACCGTGTCCGCCTGGGCGCGGACGATCACGTCATAGGGCCCGGTCACGTCCTCGGCCTGGATCACTCCCGGGATCTTGCTGATGACCTCGGCGACGACCGACGCTTTGCCCACCTCGGTCTGGATGAGGATGTACGCCTGTACCACGGAACCTCCAGGTCGGCCACGAGGATTCGTGTTCGGGGGAAAGGGACGCCACGGTATCGCGTCGCCGCGGGCCAGGGGGAGACCCGGGCCTCGTGGACGCGCGAAGCGCGGCGCGCACGAGCCGGACGCCGGGTGGGCGGCCGACGCTACGCGGGCGCCCGACGCCATGCGTGCCGGACGCCATGCGTGCCGGACGCCGTGCAGGCTGGCGCACAAGGCGGCACAGGGGATAAGAGAAGTCGAGGTGTCTCTTGACGGTACCCGGGTCTCTTGACGGTACCCAGGACGACAACCGCCCGCGACCGCGGGCGGAGCGAGCGGACAGCCCGGCCGGACGGTCCGGCCGGGCCACGGAGAGGTGGGACTCGGTGAAGGGCACTGTGGGCGAGCTGGGGGAGTTCGGGCTGATCAGAGAGCTCACCTCCCGGCTCACCTCCACTCCTGCGGTGCGGCTCGGCCCCGGCGACGACGCCGCTGTCGTGGCCGCCCCCGACCGCAGGGTCGTGGCCAGCACGGACCTCCTCCTGGAGGGACGGCACTTCCGCCGCGACTGGTCGACCGCGTACGACGTGGGCCGCAAGGCCGCCGCGCAGAACCTCGCGGACATCGCGGCCATGGGCGCCGTGCCCACCGCGCTGCTGCTCGGCCTCGTCGTGCCGGCCGAACTCCCGGTCACCTGGGCGACCGAGCTGATGGACGGCATCCGTGACGAGTGCCAGGTCGCGGGGGCGGCCGTGGTCGGGGGCGATGTCGTACGCGGCGACGTCATCACGCTCGCGATCACCGCGCTCGGCGATCTGCGCAACCACGAGCCGGTCACCCGGGCAGGCGCCCAGCCCGGCGACGTCGTGGCCTACACCGGATGGCTCGGCTGGTCGGCGGCCGGGCACGCGGTCCTCTCCCGCGGCTTCCGCTCCCCGCGAGCCTTCGTCGAGGCCCACCGCAGGCCCGAGCCGCCGTACCACGCGGGCCCCGCGGCCGCCGGTCTGGGCGCCACCGCCATGTGCGACATCAGCGACGGGCTGGTCGCCGACCTCGGGCACATCGCGGAGGCAAGCAAGGTCCGCATCGATCTGCGGTCCGGCAGCATCGACATCCCGAGCCAGATGAACGACATCGGGCAGGCCGTCGGCGTCGACCCGATCCAGTGGGTGCTGACCGGGGGCGAGGACCACGCCATCGTCGCCACCTTCCCGCCGGATGTGAAGCTGCCCGCCCGCTGGAAGGTGATCGGCGAGGTGCTCAACCCGTCGGCGCTGCCGCAGGTCACCGTGGACGGCGCACCCTGGACCAGCAAGAGCGGCTGGGACCACTTCGGGGAGAGCGAGTGACGGGGATGCCGGACGGGGCGCACGCGCCGGACGGGACGGGCCCGGCGGGCGCGTCCGCCCGGCCCCCGTCCGCGCCGCCCAGAGTGCTGACCGTCGCCGGGTCCGACTCCGGCGGCGGAGCCGGCGTCCAGGCCGACCTCAAGACCATGCTGGCGCTCGGCGTACACGGCATGAGCGTCGTCACCGCCGTCACCGCGCAGAACTCGCAGGGCGTACAGGGCGCGTGGGAACTGCCCGTCGAGGCGGTGCGAGCCCAGTACCGCAGCGTCGTCGACGACATCGGCGTCCAGGCCGTGAAGACCGGGATGCTGGCGTCCGCGGAGCTCGTGGAGACCGTCGCGGAGCTGCTGGCGGAGACGGACGCCCCAGTGGTCGTGGACCCCGTCGGGGTCTCCAAGCACGGGGACGCGCTGCTCGCCGATTCGGCACTCGGCTCCGTACGCACCCGGCTGCTGCCGACGGCGACCGTGGCCACCCCGAATCTGGACGAGACGGCGCAGCTCACCGGTGTACGAGTGGAGAGCGAGGCGGATCTGCCGCGGGCGGCTCAGGCCCTGCTGGGATACGGCCCGCGATGGGCGCTCATCAAGGGCGGACACCTTGCGGGAGACGCCGTCGACCTGCTGACGGACGGCTCCGAGGAGCACTGGCTGCGTGCTCCCCGCCATGAGAACCGTCATACCCACGGCACGGGCTGCACGCTGGCCTCGGCGATCGCGGTCGGCCTGGCGAAGGGGCTGGACGTGCCGGAGGCGGTGCGGCAGGCCAAGGAGTATGTGACGGGCGCGATCGCGGCCGGGTTCGCACTGGGCGCGGGGATCGGCCCCGTCGACCACGCCTGGCGGCAGCGCCGACGCTGACGGCGGGGCCGCCGCCGAGGGCCGGCCGAGGCGCTCGCCCGAGTCGGCGGCGGAGCGCCCTTGGCCCGAGGGGGAATCCCGGAGCCGGCCGATCCGTCCGCGGGAAACCCCGGAGCCGGCCGACCCGCCCGCGGGAAAGGCGAAAAGCCGGTCCATCGGCTGATGGACCGGCTTTTGAGGCAACCGGAAGGCTGCGCTACGACGAAGCGTCGGCGTTAGCGCGAGACCTTGCCGGCCTTGATGCACGAGGTGCAGGCATTGACGCGCTTCGGCGTCCCGCCGACCACGGTACGCACGCGCTGGATGTTCGGGTTCCAGCGACGGGACGTACGGCGGTGCGAGTGCGAGATGTTGTTGCCGAAGCCCGGCCCCTTGCCGCAGACGTCGCAGTTGGCAGCCACGGGTCACTCCAAAGACTTCAGATGCACTTACGGTGAATTCCGGCGTGCCGGAATCAGTGGTCTGATGGTGGCTTTGCCGGGAAACGGCCCGACTCGCATCGGGCAACCGGAGCAGCATACAACGGCTGCGTCCGGGATACGAAACTACCATGGTTCCCCCCGCCCCCACCCTGCCCACCGGCCGGAACCGGGTCTACCCTGCGGTGCAGCCCAGTCCGATCAAGGAGGATTGCCCGGTGCCGCAGACCCTCGACGCCGTCGCGGTACGCAGCTGGTGCGCACGGGCGCTGGACGCGCTGGGCCGGGAGCGCGAGGAGATCGATGCGATCAACGTCTACCCGGTCGCGGACGCCGACACCGGCACCAATCTGTATCTGACCGTGGAATCGGCGGCCCAGGCGGTCGAGGCGGTCTTCGCGGCGCACGAGGTCGGCTCCTCCAGCCCGGCCGCAGGCGAAGTCGTCCGCGCGATGGCGCACGGCGCGCTGATCGGGGCCCGCGGCAACTCGGGCACGATCCTGGCGCAGCTGCTGCGCGGCATGGCCGAGCGGCTCGCCGACGGAGACGAGCTCCCCGGCGCCCTGCGCCGCGCCGCGCAGCTCGCTCGGGAAGCGGTGGCACACCCGGTGGAGGGCACCATCCTCAGCGTTGCCGGCGCGGCCGCAGACGCGGCGGGCGCATGCACCGACCCGGGGGACGCCGGTGCGGTCGCCAAGGCAGCGTACGAAGGCGCGAGCACGGCACTCGACGCGACTCCCGGGCAGCTGGAGGTGCTCGCCCGCGCGGGCGTCGTGGACGCGGGCGGACGCGGGCTGCTCACGGTCCTGGGCGCGCTGGTGGAGTCGGTCTCCGGCGCCGCCGTCCCGGCGAGGCGCGAAAGGCCCGCCCATCCCGCGCCGCCGCCGGAGCAGTGCGGCGCCGAGGGCGGCCCCGCCTTCGAGGTGATCTATTTGCTGGAGGCGGACGACGCGGCGGTGGAGCGGCTGCGGACCCGGCTCGACGGCCTCGGGGACTCGCTGGTCGTCGTCGGCGGCGACGGCCTGTGGAACGTGCACGTCCATGTCGACGACGCGGGCGCGGCCGTGGAGGCGGGCGTCGAAGCGGGCCGCCCGTACCGCATCCGCATCACCCACTTCGCGGCCGCCGCCGGCGCCGGAGCCGCCGCCCCGCCCCGCCGCGAGCCGGTGCAGCGGGCGGTGGTGGCGGTCGTCCCCGCTGAGGGACTGGCCGCCCTGTGCGCCGAGGCCGGTGCGACGACCGTGCTGGCCCGGCCCGGGGAGCCGCCCGCGAGCGGCGAACTCGTCGACGCCATCCGGCGGGCCCACGCCCGCGAGGTCGTCCTTCTGCCGAACGACGCAGACCTGCGCCACACCGCGGCCGCCGCCGCGGAACAGGCCCGCACGGAAGGCGTGCGCGTCGCCCTCATCCCCACCCGCGCCGCCGTCCAGGGCATCGCAGCCCTCGCCGTCCATGAGCCGGGCCGCCGCTTCGACGAGGACGTGGTCGCCATGACGGCGGCCGCGGGCGCCACCCGCTATGCGGAACTGGCCGTCGCGGAACGCCAGTCCTGGACCACCGCCGGCGTCTGCCAGGCCGGCGACGTCCTCGGCCTCATCGACGGCGACGTCGCCGTCATCGGCCGCGACCTCGCCGCCACTGCCGAAACGGTCCTCGACCGCATGCTCTCCGCAGGCGGCGAACTGGTCACCCTCATCGCCTCCGACTCCGCGCCCGCCGGGCTGACGGCCCGCCTGGAATCCCACGTCCGCGAGACGCACCTCGCGGTGGACACGGTGGCGTATGCCGGGGGAGCGGATGCGGCGCCGCTGCGGATAGGGGTGGAGTAGCTCGGCGTTTGAGGCGCGGGGGTCCGGGGGCGGAGCCTCCGGAAACCGGGTCCGGGGCAGAGCCCCCGGTTGTCGGTCCCGTGGTGTGCAATGGACCCGTGCACGCGCTGGATGAACCGCTCAAGACCACCCTCGGCCCGGCCACCGCCAAGGTCATGGCCGAGCACCTCGACCTGCACACCGTCGGCGATCTGCTGCACCACTACCCCCGCCGCTACGCCGAGCGCGGCGAGCTCACCCGCCTCGCCGAGCTGCCCCTCGACGAGCACATCACGGTCGTCGCCCAGGTCGCCACCGCCCGCGTCGTGAAGTTCAACGGCGGCCGCGGCCAGCGCCTGGAGGTCACCATCACCGACGGCAGCGGCCGGCTGCAGCTGGTGTTCTTCGGCCGCGGCGTCCACAAGCCGCACAAGGACCTGCTGCCCGGCACCCGAGCCATGTTCGCGGGCAAGGTGTCCGTCTTCAACCGCAAGCTCCAGCTCGCCCACCCCGCGTACGAGCTGCTGCGCGAGGGCCGCGACGACAACTCCGCGGCCGACGCCTGGGCGAACGCGCTGATCCCGATCTACCCGGCCACCGCCAAGCTGGAGTCGTGGAAGATCTCCAAGGCGGTCGACGCGGTGCTCCCCGGCGCCGCGGAGGCCGCCGACCCGCTGCCGCCCGCCCTGCGGGAAGGCCGTGGGCTGACCTCCCTGCCCGACGCCCTCCGCAAGGTCCACCGCCCGCGCACCAAGGCGGACGTCGCCGCCGCCCGCGACCGGCTCAAGTGGGACGAGGCTTTCGTCCTCCAGGTCGCCCTCGCCCGTCGCCGGCTCGCCGACACCCAGCTCCCGGCGGTGGCCCGCACCCCCGGCCCCGACGGGCTGCTCGCCGCCTTCGACGCCGAACTGCCCTTCACCCTCACCGAAGGACAGCAGAAGGTCTCCCGGGAGATCTTCGACGATCTGGCGACGGAGCACCCCATGCACCGCCTCCTGCAGGGCGAAGTGGGCTCGGGCAAGACGATGGTGGCGCTGCGGGCCATGCTCGCCGTCGTCGACGCCGGGGGTCAGGCAGCCATGCTCGCCCCCACCGAGGTGCTCGCCCAGCAGCACTGGCGCTCCGTCGTGGAGATGATGGGCGAGCTCGCCGAGGGCGGGATGCTCGGCGGCGCCGAGCACGCCACCAAGGTGGTGCTGCTCACCGGCTCCATGGGCGCGGCCGCCCGCCGCCGGGCCCTGCTCGACCTGGCGACCGGCGAGGCAGGCATCGTCATCGGCACGCACGCGCTGATCGAGGACAGGGTCCGGTTCCACGACCTCGGCCTGGTCGTCGTCGACGAGCAGCACCGCTTCGGCGTCGAGCAGCGCGACGCGCTTCGGTCCAAGGGGGAATCCCAGACGGAAAGGCGCACCCCGCATCTGCTGGTCATGACGGCCACTCCCATCCCGCGCACCGTGGCCATGACCGTATTCGGCGATCTGGAGACCTCCGTCCTCGACCAGCTGCCCGCCGGCCGTTCGCCGATCGCCAGCCATGTGGTCCCCGCCCAGGACAAGCCGCACTATCTGACCCGCGCCTGGGAGCGGGTGCGGGAAGAGGTCTCCAAGGGCCACCAGGCATACGTGGTGTGCCCCCGCATCGGCGACGACCTCGACGAGAGCGCCGCCGCGCGCGGGAAGTCCCCCGAGGACGAGGCGGAGAAGCGTCCGCCGCTCGCGGTCGTCGACGTGCTGGACCAGCTCGCCGGGGGGCCGCTCGCCGGGCTGCGCCTCGCCATGCTCCACGGGCGGATGCCGCCGGACGAGAAGGACGACGTGATGCGCCGCTTCGCCGCCGGCGAGGTGGACGTGCTGGTCGCCACCACCGTCATCGAGGTCGGGGTGAACGTGCCCAACGCCACCGTCATGGTGATCATGGACGCGGACCGCTTCGGCGTCTCCCAGCTCCACCAGCTCCGCGGCCGGGTCGGCCGTGGAGCCGCCCCCGGCCTGTGCCTGCTGGTCACCGAGATGCCCGAGGCGAGCCCTGCCCGCGCCCGGCTCGGCGCGGTCGCCGCCACGCTCGACGGCTTCGAACTCTCCCGCATCGACCTCGAACAGCGCCGTGAGGGCGATGTCCTCGGTCAGGCCCAGTCCGGCGTCCGCTCCTCGCTGCGCATGCTCACGGTCGTCGACGACGAGGAGGTCATCGCCGCGGCCCGCGAGGAGGCCACGAAGATCGTCACGGCGGACCCGGACCTGGAGGGCTTCCCGGAGCTGCGCACAGCCCTGGACGCCCTGCTCGACCAGGAGCGGGAGCGGTATCTGGACAAGGGCTGAGCACCCCTGCGCAGCGCCCGAGCGGCACGGCGCGGCATATCGTGGGGGCAGCGCCCCGACAACGGGGACAACACCGACAGCACGGCTTCGACAGCACCGCATCGACAGCACCTCCGCACCATCGCCCCGACGAGGATCGACACACCATGACCCGCGTGATCGCCGGCGCAGCCGGCGGACGCCGCCTGGCCGTCCCGCCGGGCAACGGCACCCGGCCCACCTCCGACCGGGCCCGTGAGGGCCTGTTCTCCAGCTGGGAGTCGCTGCTCGGCGGCTTCCACGGGGTCCGGATCGCCGATCTGTACGCCGGCTCGGGGGCCGTCGGCCTCGAAGCGCTCTCCCGCGGCGCCGCCCACGCCCTCCTCGTCGAGGCGGACCCCCGCGCCGCCCGAACCGTCCGGGAGAACGTCCGCGCCCTCGGGCTGCCCGGCGCGGAGCTGCGCACGGGCAAAGCGGAGCAGATCGTCACAGGACCGGCCCCGGCGGAACCGTACGACCTGGTCTTCCTCGACCCTCCGTACGCCGTCACCGATGACGATCTTCGGGAGATCCTGCTCACACTCCGCCTTCAGGGGTGGCTCGCGGGCGATGCCGTCGCCACCGTGGAGCGCAGCACCAGAGGCGGGGAATTCGTCTGGCCCAAGGGATTTGAGCCGCTGCGGGCCCGCCGTTACGGCGAAGGCACGCTTTGGTACGGTCGCGCCGCCTCTACGTGCGAAGAGGCACCATGACCGGACCGGAGAGCGAGGGACTTCAGTTGCGCCGCGCAGTCTGTCCTGGGTCGTTCGACCCCATCACCAACGGACATCTGGACATCATCGCTCGCGCCTCCAAGCTGTATGACGTCGTACACGTCGCGGTGATGATCAACCAGTCCAAGAAAGGGCTGTTCACCGTCGAGGAGCGCATGGCGCTGATCCGCGAGGTGACCAGCGAGTACAGCAATGTGGTGGTGGAGTCGCACCACGGCCTGCTGGTCGACTTCTGCAAAGAGCGCGACATCCCGGCCATCGTGAAGGGCCTGCGCGCCGTCAGCGACTTTGACTACGAACTGCAGATGGCCCAGATGAACAACGGGCTCTCGGGCGTCGAGACCCTCTTCGTCCCGACCAACCCCACCTACAGCTTCCTCTCCTCCAGCCTGGTCAAGGAGGTCGCGGCCTGGGGCGGCGACGTATCCCACCTCCTGCCGCCTGCCGTCCACCGGGCCCTGGTCGAGCGGCTTGCCGAGAAGTGAGCCACGAAGCGCCGAATGCCCTTAAAGTCGTGCCGTCCGTCTCCAACCCGCTGTAGAGAGTGGCGAGCACGCCGTGGATGTGCAGAAGAAGCTCGATGAGATCGTCGAGTCGGTCAGCAGCGCCCGCTCCATGCCCATGTCGGCCTCCTGCGTGGTCAACCGCGCCGAGCTGCTCGCCATGCTCGAAGAGCTGCGCCACGCGCTGCCCGACTCGCTCGCCCAGGCCAGGGAGCTGATCGGCGGCCGGGAGCAGCTCGTCGAAGAGGCCCGCCGGGAGGCCGAGCGGATCATTCAGTCGGCCCACGCCGAGCGCGGCTCCCTGATCTCCGACACCCAGGTGGCGCGCCAGTCCCAGGACCAGGCCGACCGCATCCTGGCCGACGCCCGCCGGGAGGCCGAGGAGGTCCGTGCCGAGGCCGACGACTACGTCGACTCCAAGCTCGCCAACTTCGAGGTGGTCCTCACCAAGACCATCGGCTCCGTCGACCGCGGCCGCGAGAAGCTGCTGGGCCGCGGGAACACCCTGCCCGGGGCGTACGAAGACGAGGCCGACGCCGACGCCCCCGAGTACAGCTCCGACCCCGCCACCCTGATCCAGCGCGCCGACGACTACGTGGACGCCAAGCTCGGCGCCTTCGAAGCCGTGCTCGCCAAGACGCTCCAGGCCGTCGGCCGCGGCCGGCAGAAGCTGCACGGCCGGATCGCCACCGATGAGCTGGGTGCGCACATCGCCGCTCAGGACGCCGCGGGGGACGCGCCCCGGCACTCCAGCGACGCGGACTACCTGGCCGGCCTGGCGGAGCTCGCCGACCCGGAGCAGCAGGCGCAGCAGGCTCCGCAGGCACAGCAGACACCTCAGACGCCCGGCGGCCCGCTGCAACCGGGCATCCCCCAGCAGCCGGACCCGTACACCTACCAGCCGCAGGACGCGTACGCGTACCAGCAGGACCCGTACGCCGCCTACCAGCAGCAGCCGGCCCACACCGGCCAGGCGGGCTACGAGCAGGCGGGCTACGACCAGGCGGGCTACGACCAGGGATACGCGCCCCAGCAGTCCTCCTACGGCTACCAGCAGCCGCAGACCCAGCCCGCGCTGGACGAGACCAGCTTCTTCGACACCAGCATGATCGACCTCGAACAGCTGCGCCGCTATGAAGAGGGGCGCTGACGCCGGCTGTCCGGGGAGGGCCTTTGTGCGCCCGTGATCCGGCCGGACGACCGGGAGCGGATTGGGCCCTGGGCGAAGCGTCCAGTATCCTGGCTCTTCGGTCGCACGTACCTCCGCGATTCCGGCTGCCCGTTTCCGACACCAGAACACGGTCGGCCTGGCCCCACGATCCGAAAGCAGGAAGAGCCCTGAACGCCCGCCTCGACCACCGCAACCCCCTCGTGTTCGACACGCACGAGCTGGGCCGGCGGCCCGGTGCGCTCCAGCGGCTGACCCGCACGGTCTCGGCGCCCGGCGCGCCCGCGGCCTTCGGCGTCGAGGGGGTCATCGGGGTGCCGGAAGGCGAGCCCGTGGAGCTGGATCTCCGCCTGGAGTCCGTCATGGAAGGTGTGCTTGTCACAGGCACCTCCCGTGCCACGGCCGAGGGGGAGTGCGTAAGGTGTCTGGAGCCGCTGCGCCTTGACGTCGAAGCGGACTTCCAGGAGCTGTTCTCCTACCCTGACGCCGACGACCGGGGCCGCACCGCGGAGCCGGGCGACGACGCCGAGGACGAGGAGCGGCTCTTCGTCGAGGACGACCTGTTCGACCTCGAACCCGTGCTGCGTGATGCGGTGGTGCTCGCACTGCCGATGCAGCCGGTGTGCCGGGAGGACTGCCCCGGTCTGTGCCCCGACTGCGGGGCCAGGCTGGAAGAGGACCCGGACCACCACCATGACGCCGTCGACATCCGTTGGGCGGCACTGCAGGGACTCGCCGAATCCACCAGGGACGGCGAGAAGGACGACATGAGCGGCGACGCGCCTGGATCAGCACGCGTCGACGAGAAGCAGGAGAAGTAGCCGTGGCTGTTCCGAAGCGGAAGATGTCGCGCAGCAACACGCGCCACCGCCGGTCGCAGTGGAAGGCTGCGGTCCCCACCCTGGTTTCGTGTGAGCGGTGCCAGGAGCCGAAGCAGCAGCACATCGCGTGCCCGAGCTGCGGCACCTACAACAAGCGCCAGGTTCTCGAGGTCTGAGCGGCTGGTGAGAGGCCCGATGTCTGACAACAGTGTCAACGCAGCCTCGTCCCACACGCTTCTGGAAGGGCGGATCGGCTATCAGGTCGAGTCCGCCCTTCTGGTGCGTGCCCTGACCCACCGGTCGTACGCCTACGA
The DNA here is from genome assembly GCF_022414575.1 of Streptomyces sp. MUM 178J. Classification (GTDB taxonomy): domain Bacteria; phylum Actinomycetota; class Actinomycetes; order Streptomycetales; family Streptomycetaceae; genus Streptomyces; species Streptomyces chengmaiensis. The sequence goes on from NZ_JADWYQ010000016.1 coordinate 23,357, forward strand.
GAACGGCGGTCTGCCCACCAACGAGCGGCTGGAGTTCCTCGGGGACTCGGTGCTCGGCCTGGTGGTCACCGACACGCTGTACCGCACCCACCCCGACCTGCCCGAGGGCCAGCTGGCCAAGCTGCGGGCCGCGGTGGTCAACTCGCGGGCCCTAGCCGAGGTCGGCCGCGGCCTCGAGCTGGGCTCCTTCATCCGGCTGGGCCGGGGCGAGGAAGGCACCGGAGGGCGGGACAAGGCGTCCATTCTCGCCGACACCCTGGAAGCGGTGATCGGCGCGGTCTATCTCGACAAGGGCCTCGAAGCGGCGTCGGAGCTGGTGCACCGGCTGTTCGACCCGCTGATCGAGAAGTCCTCGAACCTCGGCGCGGGCCTGGACTGGAAGACCAGCCTCCAGGAACTGACTGCGGCCGAGGGCCTCGGGGTGCCGGAGTATCTGGTCACCGAGACCGGCCCGGACCACGAGAAGACCTTCACTGCTGCCGCCCGCGTCGGTGGTGTCTCGTACGGCACCGGCACCGGCCGCAGCAAGAAGGAAGCGGAGCAGCAGGCCGCGGAGTCCGCGTGGCGGGAGATCCGCGCGGCTGCGGACGCGCGTGCCGCGGAGGAGGCCTCCGCGGGAGAAGGGGCCGCCGACACCCCTTCGTCCCAGCCCCCTGCGGACCGCGCCTCGGCCTGACGCCGTCGCCGTTTCCTCGCGTCCCGCCGCCCCTGAGGGCGGCGGGACTTCTGTTCCCCACCCTCGGCCCTTTCCGGGCCCCCGGCCCTGCGCGGCAGCCGTGCACCGCACCGCCGCCCGTCAGGAACTGCTCACCCGGCGGGCGAGCAGGCCTTCCGGAAGCGGGCCCGGCTTCGGGCCCGGCGGCTTGTCGGGGGCGGAGCCGCCGTCGACCTTCCCCCGGAGGGGGCTGAGGAGACGGAGCCCCTGGTTTCGGAAAAGGGCGGGACAGGGGAGACAACCCCGCTCAAGGCCACCACGCGCCCGCGTTAGGCTTCAGGCGTCCCCCGCCGGAGAAGGAGAGCGCGCCGTGCCCGAGTTGCCCGAGGTCGAGGTGGTACGGCGGGGGCTGGAGCGCTGGGTCAGCGGGCGGACCGTCGCCGAGGTCCAGGTCCTGCACCCGCGCGCCGTACGCCGCCATCCGGCCGGCGGCGAGGACTTCGCCGCCCGCCTCAAGGGCCACCGCATCGGCGTCGCCCGCCGCCGCGGCAAGTACCTCTGGCTCCCCCTCGCCGACGCCGACGCCTCGATCCTCGGCCACCTCGGCATGAGCGGCCAGCTCCTCGTCCAGCCCGAGACCGCGCCCGACGAGAAGCACCTCAGGATCCGTCTCCGCTTCGACGACTCCGCCGGCACCGAGCTCCGCTTCGTCGACCAGCGGACCTTCGGCGGCCTCTCCGTCCATGACAACATGCCCGACGGCCTGCCCGACGCCATCGCCCACATCGCCCGCGATCCGCTCGATCCGGCGTTCGACGACGCCGCCTTCCACGCCGCGCTGCGCCTGCGCCGCACCACGATCAAGCGCGCCCTGCTCGACCAGTCCCTGATCAGCGGCGTCGGCAACATCTACGCCGACGAGGCCCTCTGGCGTGCCAAGCTCCACTACGAACGGCCCACCGCCGGTTTCACCCGCCCGCGTAGCGCCGAACTCCTCGGCCATGTGCGCCAGGTGATGTCGGCCGCCCTCGCCGTCGGCGGCACCAGCTTCGACAGCCTGTACGTCAACGTCAACGGCGAATCCGGTTATTTCAGCAGAGAATTGAACGTGTATGGGCGCTCTGACCAGGCGTGTAACCGGTGTGGAACGAGGATCAGAAGAGCCCCGTTCATGAACCGCTCCTCCTACTTCTGCCCGAAGTGTCAGCCCATTCCGAAGAGCAGCAGAGGTCGTTTTCCCAGGTGAGAAGCGGTTCTACTTCGTTGGCGGCGTAGGGTTGACGTCGTCGGAGTTCAACTCCAATGAGGGAAGAGTCTGGCGAGGTGTCTTTTCAACGTGCCGTTCCGTGAACGGCTGCCAGGACGGCTTGCTGGAAGTCTGCTGCGGCCCGTGGACTCGTGAAGCCCGTGCATGCGGTGACCTGCCGGGTGTCGGTGAATTCGGGGGAGAACCAGTCGGTGACGTCGTCATCGCTAGCCTGAGTGATCGCTGGTGATCCGGTTTTCAGGCGGAAGCCGACCCGTTGGCAGACGTGGTCCTCGGGATGGACCAGGTGCCATACGACGGCCGCGTCGAAAACGGGCTTGGCGGGGAAGCCGTTCGCCGCCAACTCGGCCACAAGAGGTTGTGAAGACCGCCCGAAGAAACGGGCGAGCGGGTCCGGGCTGGTGGCGAGCTCCCGCAACCGGGCGAGCGGGATCGGCGCGAGGGACGACAGCTCGAAGTTGATGGCGGTGAACGGGATTGAGGTTTGTTCCAGTACGACCGCTTCCGCGCGTGGATCCATGATGTAGTTGAAGTCCACCGCCGGATGGCCGAACAGTTCCAGGGGGGTCGTCGGCTTGCTGCCGACCAGCGCGACGACCCGTTTGATGTGCGCAGCTTCCGCCGGGTAGTTCATGGCGAGGCAGGCCACGTCCGTCAGGGGTCCGATGGCGAGGATCGTCAGCCCCCGGGTTCGGCGCAGCTGGTTGGCCATGAACCGGACGCCGTCGTTGACGCAGGTGTCGGTGAGGTCCGTCCCGCCGGTGGTTTCCTGGGGCTGGACCGGTAGCCAGGCGTTTGCTCCCTGGACCACGGGCACCCGGGAACCGAGTGCGTTCCTGGTGGCTCGTGTGGTGATCATCGAGGGTTTGACCATCGAGTTCCCCATCGTCACGACGACGCCCCGAACGTTGAGATGGTGCGCGACGGCAAGGGCGAAGGCGTAGGCGTCGTCGATGTCAGGAACCGAGGAGGCAATACCGTTGCGATTACCCGTAGTCAATCCCATCGCCATATCGGTGGACAGAATGACCGGTTCACCGCCGGGATTCATCCGCCCGAGGCTCTTGGAGCCGGCCGTGCGGCCATCGAGGTGAAAGCCCAGCTCGCTCTCTTTTCTGGAGTGGAAGGAATTCCCCTTCGCCTGGATGAAGGGGGCGACGGCGTCTGGCGCCGCATGCGTGGAAGAGCGTGCAGCCGTTTGAGTCGCGCTCGCGTCGCTGCACAGCACCACGGGCACGAGCAGCCCGAGACCCATCGCAATGATTTTCTTGGCCGCAGCCCAGTACTGTCTTGTCATATTCGGCCCTTTCGCTGATCAGAACATGCGGGTAGCCGGAATCGTCCGGATCGTCGCCGCGGCGGCCGATCTGGCCAGCGGCAGAATAAGCTCGTTTGCTGCCTGTCCCGCGCATTTCGGGTTCCGCGTACTCGTCCCCGATTCCAATCGGAGTAATTGCGCACACCTATCTGGCTTCTGGACTTTCGTCGTTCTGGCTGATCGTCACGCCAGGTGTGCGCTGGCTGCGGCCCATGCCTCTTGTACGGCGCGGATTTCGGTATCTGTGGGCTGACCGGCGTCGATAGGCATAGATCGGGCCGCGATGATCGTGCGGCGGAGCTTGGCGGTCAATGTCGGAGAACGCCGGGTGCAGGTCACGGGTGCCCGTGCAACGTCGCGGGCGGGATGCTCTGCTCGTACTGGAAGACGTTGTAGGGGTCGTACTTCGCTTTGATCTCGCGCAGTCGGTCGAAGTTGGATCCCCAGTAGGCGGTCTCCCACTCCTGCATTCCGATGTTCGGCACGTTGACGTAGGCGCCGTTCACGTAGGGCCGTAGTGCCTGGCTGAACTCGGCGATCCAGGCTTGGGCCTGCGGGGTGATCGCGTCGCCGCTGCCCGCTTGTCCGCGAGTCCCCCAGCCGGCGCCGGGTTCGGAGTAGAAGATCGCGTCGCGGTGAGGGAACGCCGTACCGCCGCGGGGGCTTCTCCTGACCGCCCCGCCGAAGGACTGGGTGAAGAAGTTGCTGGCTTCGGATGGGGCGTCCTGCATGAATGAGCCGATCAGGCTGATCGCCTGCTCCGGGAACGGCTTGCTGGTGAACTGTGAGAAGAACTTCCAGTTCGCGGGATCGGCCTGGGTCGGGATCTGGAATCCCGCATATACGTCACCCCAGTTACCGACCTGCGTCGAGACAACGGGGCTGCCGACCGACAGGATCGGGGCGAGCAGCTTCTTCGCCTCCGTCTCCGCCCCTTCCGCGAGAACTGCGAACAGCAGAATCTTGTTTCTGTGGACTTCGAGCTGGCTTCCGAGACGGTTGTCGGCGATCGGCGCTGTACGCTGCCATGTGTCGAAGACCGCGTGCAGGTCCCCGAGGCCGTTCCACGTCGCTTGCACGTAAGCGACGCTCTTGAGTGGAGCCACCTTGTAGGTAAGTGATGTAACGATCCCGAAGTTGCCGTTTCCTGCCCCGCGAAGCGCCCAGAGAAGATCTGAGTTGTGATGCAGGTCCGCCTTGACGACCTTGGCGCACTCGGCGCCCGACGCGAGGACGACCTCGGCCCCGATCAGGCTGTCGCAGGCCATGCCGAGCCAGCGGTTGAGGAAGCCGAAGCCGCCGCCGAGCGTCGCGCCGGACAGGCCCACGGTGCCCTCCGATCCGGTCGTCACCGCGAGGTCCTTCTTCGCGAGCATGGTCACGGCCTCCAGCTGGGTGAGCCCGGCGCCGACCGTCGCGACATTAGAGTGAGTGTCGATGCGAGCCGACTTCAACTCGCTGACGTCGATGACGATGCCGTTGTCCACGTTCGACCAGCCCTCAAGGCTGTGACGGCCGCTGCGCACCCGCAGCGCGACGTTATTCTGCCGAGCCCACGTGAGGGCGTTGACCACGTCCTGGGTGTTCTGTGCGTAGACGATGACCAGCGGATAGTGAACGAAGAGCTCGTCCCAGCCGAGGCTCGCGTCTGCGTACCCGGCGTCGTTGGGACGGACAATGCGACCGGTCAGCTTCGCCGGCTTGCATTTCACGTCTCCGGGCCCTTTGCCCGCGGCACTCACAGCCGGCGCTTCTGCGGCCGAAATACCCGGGAGAACGACTGCTCCGGCACCAATGCCCGCCGTTGCCTTGAGTGCTCCGCGACGAGAAAATTCATGCATGATGAGCATCCTCTCGATCAGACTGCGCCAGTACTCGGCCAAGAAAACTCTTGTCCGCCGGCCGGCGTGTTCAATTCCTTGTAGGCAATCCCTGGGACCGTAAGGTAACAAGTGCGACCATGACGGTGTCGCCCGACACACTGATTGAGAACGGTGACGGCATACTGAAAGGGGATGCGTGCGAGTGGGTGCGGATTAGCCCAGCCCGGCGGATCTGGCGGGACTTCGAACTCGTAACAGAAAGGCGCCCGCACCAAGAGGATCACGAGGCAGATACACGGACGCGCCGGATTCGACCTCCTCCGCCACCGCATCCTTCTGCCCTGACCACTATTTGGCGTCACCGCCGACTACAGGCCAGAGCCAAAAAAATAAGAATTGACACCCCACGGAACGGGTTCAGCCGGCGGAGGTGCCGACTCGCCGTGGCATCAGCCGTGCGGCGAGCATCACGAGGAGGACCGTGGCCGCGGCGCTGCCGAACGCGATCCAGCGCAGCACGGTCTCGATGGCTTCGCCCAGGTTTGCTCCCCGGCCGCCGACCTCGATGACCAGGGCGGTGACGGCGACGAACAGGCCCGCGACCCCGATCACGATGCTGAGCGTGACCCCCGATGCCTGGCCGGTCCTTTGGGGTGGGACGACTGTCTGGGTGCCGACACTGGCCATGGCCCACCCGGTGCCGTACCCGAGACCGTTCAGGGCGAGGCCGGGCAGAAAGGAGCCGAAGCCTCCGGCGAGGGAGACGAGAAAGGTGCCCACGCCGCCGATGAGGGTCGCGGCCGCGATGGCGCGTGGAATGTCGAAGCGTTCGCCGAGTCGGCCCGCCAGGGGACCGCCGACAGCCGCACCCAGGGAGACTGGCAGAAAGATCAGACCGGCCCCGAGCGGCGTGTGCTTCTCCACCTCCTGAAGGTAGATCGTGATGCAGTACACGGAGGAGGTGACGCTGATGTTGGCGACGGTCGCCATGACGGTGACGATCACATAGGGCACATTGCGGAACAAGTCGAGCGCAACCAGTGGCCAGCGTGCGACCCGTTCCCAGAGAACGAATGCCACCAGCAGCAGGACCCCGGCCGCGAAGATGCCGCCCGTCGCGCCTGCGGGCCAGTCAGCCACGTGGTCGACGGCGAAAGTGACGGAGGAGATACCCAGTGCCACCGCGACCAGGCCGGGCAGGTCGATCGAGCGCGGCACCGTGGTGTCGCGAGACTCGCGCACCCCCACCCACACGGCGAGGATGGCCGCTGCGGTTAGCGGGACGTTGATCAGGAACACCAGCCGCCAGCTGATCAGCTGGGTCAGCCCGCCGCCGACTACCGGGCCGAGCGCCAGGCCGACGGCGCCGATCCCGTAGGCATTGCCGATCGCCCGCATAGTCTGGTCTTGGGGAAAGGCATCGGTGATCACCGCGACGGAGAGCGGGAACAACAGGCCCGCCGCCGCACCCTGGGCGACACGCAACAGGATGACGGCGCTCGCGCTGGAGGCGAGACCGGCGCCGAGCGAGCAGAGACCGAACACGGCCAGACCCGCCATCAGCATCTGCTTGCGGCCCAGGATGTCCCCGAGCCGTCCGCCCGGGATCAGGAACGCCGCAAGCGCCAGCATGTAGCCACTGACCGCCCACTGCATGTCTGTCACGGTCGTGTCGAGCTCCGAAGCCATCCGGGGCAGCGCCAGGTTGAGGGCGAGGAAGTCGAGCTGGGGGACGAAGATGCCCAGGGACGCGGAGATCAGTGCCAGGCCCGTGCGCGGTCCGTGCGCGGCCCGGGCGACGCCTGAGGGCGCCGACCTTGCGCCCCGGCCGCGTCGACGCGAAGGAAGACGTGGACCGGGCATGTATCTCCTTACATCCGCCCCGTGAGGCGCGCCGACGGGACTGCCCATGCGCGCGGCACGGTCCACACCTGATGGCCGCGACGGCGACCACTGCGACCGCGGAATGGGCACCGATCGTCTGCACGCACATTCTGCGCATCCAGCAACCCTCGAGTGTGTAATGAATCGCGATTTTGAGAGGAGTCTCAAGAGTGCGGGGTGTGACGCTGCCCTTGCCGGAAAACTCATCCGTGCAGGTCATGTGGCGTGTTCGTATGCGTGGAGGATTCCGCCGAGACGGTCGCGTCGTCGTATGTCGAGGCGGGTGATCTGCTCCGGATCAGTGATCGGCCCGGGCAAGGGGTGCAGTGGCCGGGTGTTCGCGATGCCCTGATGCGGCCTGTGGCGTTGTAGAACCGCTCGAACTCTCGCAGGGCGTGGAGGAGGTGGCGCTGGTTCCAGATCAGCGTGCGGTCCAGCAGTTCACGTCGGCAGGTCTGCACCGGTGCGCGGTAGCGCCCGGGACCCGGATCCGGCGGCTGGCGTGCTCGAGCCCACTACTGTGCACCAGTCGACCCATCGTCGCCGGTCAGTGGGCTAGCGTCGGCGCACGGTCAGTAATGCCCGGGATGAACGTCAGATACTGTCGTAGTTCGGTTACTTCGAACGCTCCCTCGACGCCTACGGCCGCGAGGGCGAACCCTGCCGCCGCTGCGGCGCCCCCATGCGCCGCCGCGCCTGGATGAACCGGCCCAGCTACTTCTGCCCGCGCTGCCAGCGCACCCCGCGCCCCCGGCCGCAGCCGCCCGGTCGGCGCCCGCGGGCCTGAGCCGTCAGAAGCCGAAGTTCTGCGTCCACCAGGGACCGCCGGTCCCCAGCACGACCCCTATGCCCAGCGTCTTGTACTCGCAGTTCAGGATGTTGGCGCGATGGCCGTCGCTGTTCATCCAGGCGTTCATGACCGCCTCGGCGTCGGCCTGGCCGCGGGCTATGTTCTCGCCGCCCAGGTTCGACACGCCCGCCTCGGCGGCACGGTCCCAGGGGGACTCGCCGTCCGGGTTGGTGTGGTCGAAGAAGCCGCGGTCCTTCATGTCCTGGCTGTGGCCCTCGGCCAGATTCGCGAGCGCTCCGTCGGCGCGCACCGCGCTGCAGCCGGCCTTCGCCCGCTCGGCGTTGACGATGCTCAGCACCGCCGCCGCTTCGGCCTCCGCCTTGGAGCCGGCCTCGGCGGTCGGGGTCGTCCGCTCGGCCGACCGGCTGGCGGACGGGGGCTGAGTACGCGGCGGAGCGGTCGTCGCCGTCTCGGCCTTGGTCTTCTCCGGTTCCGGGGCCGGGGCCTTCGTCTTCTGTGAAGGCGTCGCCGACGGCTTCGCGGGAGTGGGCGAGGCGCTCTTCGACGGGGACGCCGGAGACTTCGACGGCGTGGTGTCGGCGTCCGGCCCGGTGTTCAGGCTCGGCGAGGCCGCGGGGGTGTCCGTCGGGGACGCGCTCGCCCCGCCCTGAGCGTCGAGCTTTGCTGAACCCTCCGTGCGGACCTTCGTGCTGGAGTCGCCGCCGAAGGTGAACGTGTCACCGCCCGGCAGCAGCCCGGAGGTCACGGCCACCGCGCCGACCGCCATGGCAGCGGAGGCGCCGAGCAACCCGGTGCGGACGGGCCTGCGCCCGCGCTTCCGTCGATGGCGTCCCATCTGCTGTGCCTTCCTGATGCGCGACGTCGTCCCGGACGTCGGACGTCAAGTCAGATTGCGTCACCCATTCGGGTGACGCTTATTGCGACGGGACTGTACGCCATGACGCATGGGGGTGAAGTGCTCTCTGAGGAATCGGGCGGCTACCGTGCACGCATGCATGACGTCGCACGGTTCACGGCCTGGGTACGCGGTCGAGTACAGGGAGTGGGCTTCCGCTGGTTCACCAGGGCAAACGCTCTGGAGATCGGCGGCCTGACCGGATTCGCCCTCAATCTCGACGACGGCAGGGTGCAGATCGTGGCAGAGGGCCCACGTGAGAATTGCCACCGTTTGCTGGAGTGGCTTCGCTCGGACGACACTCCCGGGCACGTTTCCGGAGTCACTGAGATCTGGGCCACGCCCCGCGGCGGCTACGAAGGCTTCGCGATCCGCTGAGTGTGTGGGGGCGCTCGGCACGCGCGACGGCGATATATGCGCCCCGGGTCGTGCGCCCGGAAGGGAAAACGCCTGGTGGTTGCCAAGAACGGCTTGTCATGCGAGGCTGCGCCAGGAAGGATGATCTCCACGCCCCCAGGGCCCCGCAGGTCAGGCTCCGCCGCGCGCTCCGCGGCCGTATGCCCCCGGGTCGCCCCTTGATACGGGGCGTGATCGTGTTGACCGTCAAACTTTTTGGTGAGACGCTGGAAGCCCCGCGCACCTTAGCTGTTTGGCAGTAAGAACCGCAGCAATATCAAGCACTATCCCCCCGCTGCCGAGCACCGCGGGTGCGAATCCCTCACGACCCACCACCGCTTCGGTCGGTCACTCAGTGTGGAGGACCATCCATCATGGCAAAGGCGCTTCTCGGTTACGTCGGCGGTTCCGACCCGCGACTCCTCGCCGAGATGCGACGGCTTCAGCAGCGCGTCCAGGACCTCGAATCCGAGCTTGTACGGATCCAGTCCGAGAACGACGCGCTGAACGCTGCCGTCGCTCAGCACCCTGGAGAGTCGCTGCTCGACGGCATCGACATCGACGTTTCCAAGGCGGAGCCCGTGCTCACCTGAGCATGTCTCCGCTGGAGATTCATCGCGCACGATATGCAAGGGACGCTTCGGCGTCCCTTCTTGCTTTCCCCGGTCCCCCCCGAACCCGTAAGCCTTACCGTCTGATGTGCCCTGCACCTTCATAGGTGAAACCGGCGGTGAAAGGTAGAGTCCGGCGGCGTGCACCTCAAGGCCATGACCCTGCGAGGCTTCAAGTCCTTCGCCTCCGCCACCACGCTGCGCTTTGAACCCGGTATCACCTGTGTCGTGGGCCCGAACGGCTCGGGGAAGTCCAACGTGGTGGACGCGCTCTCCTGGGTCATGGGCGAGCAGGGCGCCAAGTCGCTGCGCGGCGGGAAGATGGAGGACGTCATCTTCGCGGGGACGACCGGGCGGCCTCCGCTGGGCCGCGCCGAGGTCTCCCTCACCATCGACAATTCCGACGGCGCACTGCCCATCGACTACGCCGAAGTCACCATTACGCGGATCATGTTCCGCAACGGCGGCAGCGAATACCAGCTCAACGGCGACACCTGCCGGCTGCTCGATATCCAGGAACTGCTCTCCGACAGCGGCATCGGCCGCGAGATGCACGTCATCGTCGGGCAGGGCCAGCTCGACTCGGTGCTCCACGCCGACCCCATGGGACGGCGCGCCTTCATCGAGGAGGCGGCCGGCGTCCTCAAACACCGCAAGCGCAAGGAGAAGGCGCTGCGGAAGCTGGACGCGATGCAGGCCAATCTCGCCCGGGTACAGGATCTCACCGACGAGCTGCGCCGCCAGCTCAAGCCGCTGGGCCGGCAGGCCGCGGTGGCCCGGCGCGCCGCCGTCATCCAGGCCGATCTGCGCGACGCCCGGCTGCGGCTGCTCGCCGACGACCTCGTAGGCCTCCAGGAGGCGCTGCGCGCCGAGATCGCCGACGAGGCGGCGCTCAAGGAGCGCAAGGAGGCCGCCGAGGCGGAGCTCAAGGCGGCGCTCGCGCGCGAGGCGGCCCTTGAGGAGGACGTCCGGCGGCTGGCCCCGCGGCTGACGCGGGCGCAGCAGAGCTGGTACGAACTCTCCCAGCTGGCCGAGCGGGTACGCGGCACGATCTCGCTCGCCGACGCCCGGGTCACCAGCGCGACCGCCCAGCCGCCGGAGGACCGGCGCGGCCGCGATCCCGAGGACCTGGAGCGCGAAGCCGCCCGCATCCGGGAGCAGGAGGCGGAGCTGGAGGCCGCGTTGGAGGCCGCCGAACGGGCGTTGGAGGACACCGTCGCCCACCGCGCCGAGTTGGAGCGGCAGCTCGCGCTCGAGGAGCGGCGGCTCAAGGACGCCGCGCGGGTCATCGCGGACCGGCGCGAGGAGCTGGCGCGGCTGGGCGGCAAGGTCAGCGCGGCCCGTTCGCGGGCCGCCTCCGCCCAGGCCGAGATCGACCGGCTCGCCGCCGCCCGCGACGAGGCGCAGCAGCGGGCCGTCGCCGCGCAGGAGGAGTACGAGCAGCTCAAGGCCGAGGTCGACGGCCTCGAAGCGGGCGACACGGAGCTCGCGGAGCGGTACGAGGCGGCCAAACACGAGCTGGCCGCGGCGGAGGAGGCGCTCAGCGAGACCCGCGACGAACTCGCCGCGGCCGAGCGTGGCCGTGCAGCGGTCGCCGCCCGCCGTGAGGCCCTTGCGCTCGGCCTGCGCCGCAAGGACGGCACTGGTGCGCTGCTGGCCGCCCGCGACCGGCTGGGCGGGCTGCTCGGGCCTGCGGCGGAGCTGCTGACCGTGGCGCCTGGGTACGAGGCCCCGGTCGCCGCGGCCCTCGGCGCGGCCGCGGACGCCCTCGCCGCCGACGACCCGGCCACGGCCGCAGAAGCGATCCGCCTCCTGCGCAAACAGGACGCGGGCCGCGCCACGCTGCTGCTCGCCGGACTGCCGGGGCCGGACCGGCCCCGCACGGCGACCTGCCTGCCGGAAGGTTCCGCCTCCGCGACCACGGTTCCGCCGGGCCGACAAGCGCCCGACGGCCGCGTCAGTTCGGCGGGCGACACACCGGGCGCCGGCGGCGCGGTCCCGGCCGGTGGCCGGGGGGCGGAGCGTTCCGCCCGGCCGGACGGCTCTGCGGATGCGCCGGCCGGCGGCCCGGCCCCGTCCGGCGACGCCCGTGGGTTTTCGGCCGGTGGTCGGGTCGGTCGGCCGGGGGCTCCTGCCTCCGTGCAGCCTGAGGGCGGTGCGTCGGCGGAGGCAGCCGAGGCCTGTGGCTTGTCGGCCGGTGGTCGGGTCGGTCGGCCGGGGGCTCCTGCCTCCGTGCAGCCCGAGGGCGGTCCCCCGGCGGAGGCAGCCGAGGCCGACCGGGTTCTGCCCGGCGGCCGTGCGACGCGGAGCGCCGCCGACTCCGAGGGCGGTCCGCCGGGCGGCAGCCCGGCAGCGGCCGGTGGCCGGGCGGCGGAGAGCTCCGCCCGGACCAGCGGCAGTCAAGGCGCGCCGCCTGTCGGCCCTCACGCGCCCTTCGGCCCTCACGCGGCCGGCGGCGCGCCCGTGCCCGCCTGCCGCCAGGAGGAGGAAGGTTCCGTCTCGGCGACGGCCGGCGACGGCGGCGGTCGGCAGGGTGGACTGCCCGCCGTCCCGCACGGCGCGGAGTGGGGCGTGCCCGAACAGGCGGACGCCCCCGTCTCCGAAGGCCCGCGTGCCGTGCAGCCCGGTGCTCCGGGAACGGCCACGGCCGCCGAAGGCCGCCGAGACGGCGGAGCGGCCCCCGAGCCCGACGGCGTCGGCGCTGTTTCGGGCGCGGGGCTGGAGTCGGCCGGTGACCCGGCCCCGGCGGACCGGGCGGCGGCCCGCACCGGGGTCCTCGCCGCGGCCGTCCCCGTCGAGGGCCTGGTGCAGGGGCCCGAGGGGCTCCTCTCGGCCGTGCGGCGGCTGGTGCACGACATGGTGGTCGTCGGGACGCTGGAGGACGCCGAGGAGCTGGTGGCTGCGCACCCCGGGCTGACCGCCGTGACCGCGGAGGGCGATGTGCTCGGTGCGCACTTCGCGCAGGGCGGCTCCGCGGGCGCGCCCAGCCTGCTGGAGGTCCAGGCGTCCGTGGACGAGGCGGAGGCGGAGCTTCAGGAGCTGGAGCGGCGCTGCGCCGAGCTGGCCGCGTGCAAGGACCGGGCCGCCGCAGGCCGTGCCGACCGCGCCGCGCTGGTCGAGGAGCTGGGAGAACGGCGTAGGGCCGCCGACCGGGAGAAGTCCGCCGTGTCCGGACAGCTGGGGAGGCTCGCCGGCCAGGCGCGCGCCGCGGCCGGTGAGGCCGAACGGGCGGGCGCGGCCGCCGCCAAGGCGCAGGAGGCGCTGGAGCGGGCCCGTGAGGACGCCGAGGAACTGGCCGAGCGGCTGCTCGTCGCCGAGGAGCTGCCGGTCGACGACGAGCCGGATGCCTCCGTACGCGACAGGCTCGCCGCCGACGGCGCGAACGCACGTCAGACCGAGATGGAGGCCCGGCTCCAGGCCCGTACGCACGAGGAGCGCGTCAAGGCGCTCGCGGGCCGCGCGGACGCGCTCGACCGGGCCGCGCGCGCCGAGCGGGAGGCGCGGTCGCGGGCCGAACAGCGGCGTGCCCGGCTGCGCCACGAGGCCGCCGTCGCCTCCGCCGTCGCGGCGGGCGTACGGCAGCTGCTTGCGCATGTGGAGGTCTCGCTCGTCCGCGCCGAGCAGGAGCGCGCCGCCGCGGAGACGGCCAAGGCCGAGCGGGAGCGGGAGCTGGCCGCCGCCCGCAACGCCGGCCGCGAGCTGAAGGCCGAACTCGACAAGCTCACCGACTCGGTGCACCGGGGCGAGGTGCTCGGGGCCGAGAAGCGGCTGCGGATCGAGCAGTTGGAGACCAGGGCGCTGGAGGAGCTGGGGGTGGAGCCGGCCGGGCTGGTCGCCGAGTACGGCCCCGATCAGCCGGTGCCCCCGTCGCCGCCCGCCGAGGGCGAGGAGCTGCCGGAGGATCCGGAGCACCCGCGCAATCAGCCGAGGCCGTTCGTCCGCGCGGAGCAGGAGAAGCGGCTCAGGTCGGCCGAGCGGGCGTATCAGCAGCTGGGCAAGGTCAACCCGCTGGCGCTGGAGGAGTTCGCGGCGCTTGAGGAGCGCCATAAGTTCCTGTCCGAGCAGCTCGAGGATCTGAAGAGGACCAGGGCCGATCTGCTCCAGGTGGTCAAGGAGGTCGACGAGCGGGTCGAGCAGGTCTTCACGGAGGCGTACCGGGACACGGCCCGGGAGTTCGAGGGCGTTTTCTCCCGGCTCTTCCCGGGCGGCGAGGGCCGACTGGTGCTGACCGACCCGGACAACATGCTCACCACGGGCGTGGACGTCGAAGCCCGTCCGCCGGGCAAGAAGGTCAAGCGGCTGTCGCTGCTCTCCGGCGGGGAGCGTTCACTGACCGCGGTGGCCCTGCTGGTGTCGATCTTCAAGGCGCGGCCGAGCCCGTTCTATGTGATGGACGAGGTCGAGGCGGCGCTGGACGACACCAATCTCCAGCGGCTCATCCGGATCATGCAGGAGCTCCAGGAGAGCTCCCAGCTGATCGTGATCACTCACCAGAAGCGCACGATGGAGGTCGCGGACGCCCTCTACGGCGTCTCCATGCAGGGGGACGGCGTCTCCAAGGTGATCAGTCAGCGTCTTCGCTGATCGCTGACCCTCTCCTCAACCCACTGCCGCCCCGGCTCGCCCCTTGAGCCGGGGCAGCACGTTTTCGCAGAACAGATGCATGCTGCGCCAGCCCTCGTCCACCGGCAGCCCGCCGCACAGCGGATGCAGCACCACACTCGGCGCGCCCTGATGAAGGCACTGGGCTGGCGTCAGCACCCGGTAGACGCCCTCGCGCCGCAGCTCCTCGACCGTCGTCGCCGCCGACCGCACCGCGGATCTGACGTCCTTCGACTGCCAGGAGGCATACATACGGGCCTCGTGCAGAAAGCACTCCCCGTGCTGAGCCCAGACGCGGTCCGGGTCCTCTGCCAGATGCACCAGAGGCGTGCGCTCCGCGGGCATCATGCAGAAGCCGTCCGTCCCGTACTGGGCGCGCACTTCCTCGTAGTACGCCCGCAGCTCCGGCAGATGCGCGCTGGGGAAGAACGGCAGCCCGAAGCGGGCCGCACGCCGGGCCGCCGCCCGTGAGGAGCCGCCGACCAGCAGCGTCGGATGCGGCCGGGTGTACGGGCGCGGGGTGACCGTCACCGTGCGGCCCCGGAACGAGAACGGCTCACCCCGCCAGGCCGTGAGCAGGGTCTCGACCAGCTCGTCCTGGAGCAGACCGCGCCTGCCCCACTCCACGCCCAGCTGCTCGTACTCCGCGGGCCGGTAGCCGATCCCGGCCACCGTGATCAGCCGCCCCTTGCCGATCAGATCCAGCACGGCGATGTCCTCGGCCAGCCGCAGCGGGTCGTACAGCGGGCCGATGATCGCCGAGACGGTGACCGAGATACGGCGCGTGGCTCCGAGCACCGCCCCCGCGAAGACGAAGGGGGAGGGCAGCCAGTTGTCCTGCGCGCCGTGGTGCTCCTCCGTCTGCACGGTGTCGATTCCGCGGTCATCGGCGTACGCGGCCATCTCCAGCGCCGCCCGGTAGCGCTCCGCCAGCGCCTCGGGCGTTCCTGCGGGGTCGACGAGGTTGAACCGGACCACGGTGAACGCCATGGGGAGCCCCCTGAAGCCGAGTGAACCTGGCGAAGTGCGACGCTAGCTGACACGGCATCAGTTGGACAGGGTGCGGGCGTGCGCCTCCCATCGGCGGCCGGCTCCGCGCCGACCGCCGCCGCGCCCGACCGGTGCGCTCCCCGGCGGGCACGGGCCCGAAGGGCGCCGCTCTCCGTCGCGCCTTCGATCGCGCAGGCCACGGGGCATGCGGGCGCTCCGTATGACGGGCCGGCGCCGTGGCGGCTGGGCGGCCGTGGCGGCAGGACGGCAGGCGGCTGTGGCGGCAGGGCGGCTGGCGGCCGGGCGGCAGGGCGGCGGCGGCGGGCAGGCGGCAGGCCCGCAGGCGCAGGCGGCAAGGAGGGAGCCTGCAAGATCGTATGGATCGACCAAAAGGTCCAAACGGGGCCGGAAGTCGTTGTGTGACCCTCCCGGACCGTCGACCGCGACCCGCGGTGGCCGATACTGGGTGGCGTTATGGACATCGTCATCCTTGCTGTAGTCATCGCCCTGGTCGCGATCGGCGCGATCAGCGGGCTGGTGGTCGGCAGTCGCAAGAAGAAGCAGCTGCCCTCCCCGCCGCCGCCCAGCGCGCCGACCATCACCGCTCCGCCCGCCGAGCCGCACGTCGGCGACGAGGCGGAGACACCGCGCGACGAGCCGCGCCGCACCATCGAAGAAGTCGGCCTCCCCGAAGCCGAGCAGGCGGTCGAGACGCCGGTGGCGGTGGAGGGCCCGGTCATCGCCGAGCCCGCCGCCCCCGAGATCGAGATCCCCGAGCCCACGGCCGGCCGCCTCGTCCGGCTGCGTGCCCGCCTCGCCCGCTCGCAGAACTCGCTCGGCAAGGGGCTGCTCACCCTGCTGTCCCGCGAGCACCTCGACGAGGACACCTGGGAGGAGATCGAGGACACCCTCCTCACCGCCGATGTGGGCGTCGCCCCCACCCAGGAGCTGGTCGAGCGGCTGCGCGAGCGGGTGAAGGTCCTCGGCACCCGCACCCCGGAGCAGCTGCGCACCCTGCTCCGCGAGGAGCTGCTCACCTTGGTCGGCTCCGACCTCGACCGCGAGGTCAAGACGGAGAGCGGACTTGAGACCCCGGGCGTCGTCATGGTCGTCGGCGTCAACGGCACCGGAAAGACCACCACCACCGGCAAGCTGGCGCGGGTTCTGGTCGCCGACGGGCGCTCGGTCGTGCTGGGCGCGGCCGACACCTTCCGCGCGGCGGCCGCCGACCAGCTCCAGACATGGGGTGAGCGGGTCGGCGCGCGCACCGTGCGCGGCCCCGAGGGCGGCGACCCGGCCTCCATCGCCTTCGACGCGGTCAAGGAGGGCATCGCGGAGAGCGCCGATGTCGTCCTGATCGACACGGCGGGCCGGCTGCACACCAAGACCGGTCTGATGGACGAGCTGGGGAAGGTCAAGCGCGTCGTGGAGAAGCACGGCCCGCTGGACGAGGTCCTGCTGGTCCTGGACGCCACGACCGGCCAGAACGGCCTGGTGCAGGCGAGGGTCTTCGCGGAGGTCGTGGACATCACCGGCATCGTGCTGACCAAGCTGGACGGCACGGCGAAGGGCGGCATCGTCGTCTCCGTCCAGCGTGAGCTGGGTGTGCCGGTGAAGCTGGTGGGGCTGGGCGAGGGCCCGGACGATCTGGCGCCCTTCGAGCCGGAGGCCTTCATCGACGCCCTGATCGGCGACTGAGCGGAAGCCCTCTACGGCCTCGTCCGGCGCAGGCCCCTGCGCGTCGGCCGGTCAGACGGGGTCCGTGCCAGAGGACCGCCACGGGCGAGCGCCCCACCGCATGGTGCAGATGCAGTGGGGCGCTCCCATGTATATACCGGCGTGGGCGTCGGTCACCGGGGCACAGGCGACCGATGGCAGATATACGCCAAGGTGCCCAATAGCAGCCTGGCCTGCGGCGGAGCGCCGGCGGTGTCCAGCGACGGCGGTCGCAGCCAGCGGGCGGGCCCCAGGCCGGCGTGGTCCGACGGCGGCGCGGTGATGTACGCCCCCGGGCCCAGGCAGCGCAGATCCAGATCCGCGTCGTCCCATCCCATGCGGTAGAGCAGCTCAGGCAGATCGGCCGCGGCCCCCGGGGCGACGAAGAACTGGCAGCGCCCGTCCGGCGTAGCCGACACCGGCCCGAGCGGCAGCCCCATGCGCTCCAGCCGGAGCAGCGCGCGCCGCCCGGCGGGCGCCGCGACGTCCAGGACGTCGAAGTCGCGGCCGGCCGGCAGCAGCAGCGCCGCCCCCGGAACCTCCGACCAGGCTTTCGTCGCGTCGTCGAGCGTCGCGCCGGACGGGACCTCAAGAGCGAAGTCGAGCGGGTGCGCCCCCGGGGACGCGCAGCACGGATCGCCGCACGAGCACACGCCGTCCGCGGCCCGGGCGCCCGGGACTACGGACCAGCCCCACAGTCCTGTGTACTCGGCCACCGCCGTGCAGTCGTTCGTCCGGCCGCGCCGCCATGAGCCGGGCCGGAGCTGACCGATCCCGCTGATCCCCCGGCTGCCGCCGATCGTGAAGCCCATGCCCCCTCCAACGGGTGGATGTCGCCGGTGGTTACGAACTGAAGTCTCCCTGTGACCGAGCGTCGCCGGCGGTAGGGATTCGGCGGCGCACAGTGGCATAAGGGGTGGTGCGGACAGCTGCGAGCGCCCCCGCGGGCAACAGTCCACTGCCTCCCGATCGTCATGGGTTCAGTGAATCGCGACTTGCGGCAGTCGAGTTCATTCGCAGGGGTGGCGAATGGTGGCGTTTACTCAATCCCCCTCGCTGGACCCGTGATCGTAGGACTACTTTGGGTGCGCGAGCTCTGGAGTTCAGCGCACCAGCGGGTATGCCGCAGGCAACTCGCCACCGTGTGCGTGTGGTTCGAAGGAGCTCCGCGTCCGTCACGGGCCACCGCGACAGGCGGCATTCTGATGGGGCTTTCGAGAGATCCGGCGGGAAGCGAGCCAGCGGCAGCCGGATCGGGAGAAGCGGGCAACCGGTTCCGGGCGGGGTGGAACCGAGCGGAACCGACAAACGACAGATTCGGCGACCCGGCCGCTCGACCGAGCGGAGGGCGGCGACAAGGACGACGAGGCCGACGTCACTACTTCGGCGAAGGCGAACAGGGGGCACATCAGTGGGCGGCAGCGGCGCAGACGGTACATCCGCCGGCAAGCGCCCGAACGAGCAGTTGGGCTCGTGGTTCGTGCGCAGCGGCTGGTCCAAGGGCGAGCTCGCGCGTCAAGTGAACCGCCGGGCGCGCCAGATGGGCGCACACCACATCAGCACGGACACCTCTCGGGTGCGCCGCTGGCTCGACGGCGAGCAGCCGCGCGAGCCGATCCCGCGGATCCTCTCCGAACTGTTCTCCGAACGCTTCGGGAGCGTCGTCGCCGTGGAGGACCTCGGTCTGCGGGCAGGCCATCAGTCACCCTCCGTGTCCGGAGTGGACCTTCCCTGGGCGGGCCCGCAGACCGTCTCCCTGTTGAGCGAGTTCTCGCGCAGCGACCTGATGCTGGCCCGCCGGGGCTTCCTCGGCACCTCGCTGGCGCTGGCCGCGGGACCCGCGCTCATCGAGCCCATGCAGCGCTGGCTGGTGCCCACCCCGCCGGGTGAGAGCCCCGCCCCCGCCCCGGGGGGCCGGCCGGCCCGGCTCTCCCAGCCCGAGCTGGACCTGCTGGAATCCACCACCGCCATGTTCCGCACCTGGGACGCCCAGTGCGGCGGCGGGCTCCGCCGCAAGGCCGTCGTCGGACAGCTGCACGAGGTCACCGACCTGTTGCAGGAGCCCCAGCCGCCCGCCACCGCCAAGCGGCTGTTCAAATGCGCCGCGGAGCTGGCCGAGCTGGCCGGCTGGATGAGCTATGACGTCGGCCTCCAGCCCACCGCCCAGAAGTACTTCGTCCTCGGGCTGCACGCCGCCAAGGAAGCGGGGGAGAAGTCACTCGGCTCCTACATCCTCTCCTCCATGAGCCGCCAGATGATCCACCTCGGACGGCCCGACGACGCCCTGGAACTCATCCACCTCGCGCAGTACGGCAGCCGTGACTGCGCCACCGCGCGCACCCAGGCCATGCTGTATGCGATGGAGGCCCGCGCCTACGCGAACATGGGCCAGCCCAGCAAGACCAAGCGAGCCGTCCGCATGGCGGAGGACACCTTCTCCGACGTCGGCCTGGACGGCGAGCCGGAGCCCGACTGGATCCGCTTCTTCTCCGAAGCGGAACTCAACGCGGAAAACGCTCACTCCTACCGCGACCTCGCCTATGTCGCGGGCCGCAGCCCCACCTACGCGTCGCTCGCCGAACCGCTGATGGAGCGCGCCGTCCAGCTCTTCGGCGAGGACAAGGTGCACCAGCGGTCGTACGCACTCAATCTGATCGGCATGGCCACCGTCCATCTGCTGAAGCGGGAGCCCGAGCAGGCCACGACGCTGGCCGGCAAGGCGCTCGGCACTGCGAAGTCGGTCCGCTCGGAGCGGGTCAACACCCGGCTGCGCAAGACCGTGGACACGGCCGCACGCGACTTCGGGGACGTACCGGAAGTCGTCCAGTTCACCGACTACCTCACCACTCAGCTCCCTGAGACGGCCGAAGCCGTCTAGGACCGGAGCACCCACCGGAACCCCGGCCGCGACGCCCACCCCCTACAGGCCGACTCGGCTCCCCCACGCCAGGTCAGACAGGTGGCCGTCGCGGCCGGCCGTGCGACGTGCCGCAGATGGTATCTGCGGCCCCCCGCCCCCACCCGCCGGTTCATGGGCCTGTAACACGCCGGACTTCTTCGTCACTGGCGTGAAACATCGAGCTGCTCTGACCGAAACGGCGCTGCGCCACGCTCCTCAGCACAGTCGGCCCACCCCCACGGCATCCGCACGGGCCGTTCCGACCCACTGAGGAGACGCTGGCCTTGAATGGCGCAGATACAGCATTCGTATTGATCAGTGCCGCGCTCGTCATGCTGATGACGCCCGGCTTGGCCTTCTTCTACGGCGGCATGGTCCGCGTGAAGAGCGCCCTCAACATGCTCATGATGTCCTTCATCTCGCTCGGCATCGTCAGCGTGCTGTGGGTGCTCTACGGGTACTCGCTCACTTTCGGTGACGACATCGGCGCGGGCCTGCTCGGCAACTTCGACCACATCGGGTTCCAGGGCATCAACGCGGAGACGCTGACCGGCGAGGGCGGCATCCCCGTCTTCGCGTTCGCGCTCTTCCAGCTGATGTTCGCCGTCCTGACCCCCGCCCTGATGAGCGGCGCCCTCGCCGACCGCGTGAAGTTCACCGCCTGGTCGCTGTTCATCGCCCTGTGGGTGACCGTGGTCTACTTCCCGGTCGCCCACTGGGTGTGGCAGGCCGACGGATGGCTCTACAAGCTCGAGGTGATCGACTTCGCCGGCGGCACCGCCGTCCACATCAACGCGGGCATCGGCGCGCTCGCCGCCGTCCTCGTCGTCGGCAAGCGCATCGGCTTCAAGAAGGACGCCATGCGGCCGCACAGCCTGCCGCTCGTCGTCCTGGGCGCTGCACTGCTGTGGTTCGGCTGGTTCGGCTTCAACGCCGGCTCCGCCCTCGCCGCCGACGGCACCGCGGCCACCATGGCCTTCAACACCCAGATCGCCACCGGCGCCGCCATGATCGGCTGGCTGATCTACGAGCGCATCCGCCACGGCGCGCTCACCACGCTGGGCGCCGCCTCCGGCGCCATCGCCGGTCTGGTCGCCATCACCCCGTCGGGCGCCCACGTCAACCCCTTCGGCGCCCTCCTCATCGGCGTCGTCGCCGGCGCCGTCTGCTCCTGGGCCGTCAGCCTCAAGTTCAAGCTGGGCTACGACGACTCCCTCGACGTGGTCGGCGTCCACCTCGTCGGCGGCGTCGTCGGCACCCTGCTCGTCGGCGTCCTCGCCGTCGACGGCGTGGGCGGCTTGTCCCAGCTCGGCAAGCAGGCTGTCGGCGCCTTCGCGGTCATGGGCTACTCCTTCGTCGTCTCCTGGATCCTCGCCAAGTTCGTCGATGTGACCATCGGCTTCCGGGCCTCCGAGGACGACGAGGTCAGCGGTGTCGACATGGCCTTCCACGCCGAGTCCGCCTATGACTTCAGCGCTGTGGGAGGCTCGCCCGCGGGCCGTGCCGTCGCCGCGCCGACCGCCGACCAGGACGGGACCTCCGCTGCCGCGCAGCAGCAGTCGCAGAACAAGAAGGTGGACGCATGAAGCTCATCACCGCAGTCGTGAAGCCGCACAAGCTGGACGAGATCAAGGAGGCCCTCCAGGCCTTCGGCGTCCAGGGCCTCACGGTCACCGAGGCCAGCGGCTACGGCCGGCAGCGCGGCCACACCGAGGTCTACCGCGGCGCGGAGTACCAGGTCGACCTGGTGCCCAAGATCCGCATCGAGGTGCTCGTCGAGGACGACGACGCCGAGGAACTGGTCAATGTGATCGTCAAGGCCGCCCGCACCGGGAAGATCGGCGACGGCAAGGTATGGGCCCTGCCCGTCGACATGGCCGTACGCGTCCGCACCGGCGAACGCGGCCCGGACGCGCTGTAAGCCGCACCGGACCGACCACGCCGGACACGGAAAAAGGAGCTGCTGGGTGACGAGCCTCGATCTGACTGCCGAAGCCGAAGACTCGGGACCCAGCGGCTACGCGGCGGCCCGGCTGCGCCTTCTCACCGAGAAGGCGCAGCCCGGGCCGCCGCGCCGTGCCGCGCTCGCCGAGCTCACCGACTCCTGGCTGGCCGCGCTCTTCACCGCCGCCGCCCAGGACACCGGCGTCCGGGGCGCCGCGCTGGTCGCCGTCGGCGGCTACGGCAGGGGAGAGCTGTCCCCGCGCAGCGACCTCGACCTGCTGCTGCTTGCCGACGGCTCGGCCGACCCCGGCGCGCTCGCCGCCCTCGCCGACCGCCTCTGGTACCCGGTCTGGGACCTCGGCCTCGCCCTCGACCACTCCGTACGCACCCCGGCCGAGGCCCGCAAGACCGCGGGGGAGGACCTCAAGGTCCAGCTGGGGCTGCTCGACGCGCGCCTTGTCGCAGGAGACCTCGGCATGGTCGCAGGGCTGCGCACCGCCGTCCTCGCCGACTGGCGCAACCAGGCCCCCAAACGCCTCCCCGAACTGCGTGAACTCTGCTGTGAACGCGCAGAACGCCAGGGTGAACTCCAGTTCCTGCTGGAGCCCGACCTCAAGGAGGCCCGCGGCGGGCTGCGGGACGCCACCGCACTGCGCGCCGTCGCCGCCTCCTGGCTCGCCGACGCGCCCCGCGAAGGGCTCGCCGACGCGCGCAGGCAGCTCCTCGACGCCCGCGACGCACTGCATCTGACCACCGGACGGGCCACCGACCGCCTCGCCCTCCAGGAACAGGACCAGGTCGCCGAGGCCCTCGGCCTGCTCGACGCCGACGCCCTGCTCCGCCAGGTGTACGAGGCCGCCCGCACCGTCTCGTACGCCTCCGACGTCACCTGGCGCGAAGTCGGCCGGGTCCTCAAGGCCCGCTCGGCACGCCCCCGGCTCCGCGCGCTGCTCGGCGGCGGGCGCACCCCGCAACCCGATCGCAGCCCGCTCGCGGAGGGCGTCGTCGAACAGGAAGGCGAAGCGGTCCTGGCCCGCGCCGCCCGGCCCGAGCGCGACCCGGTGCTGCCGCTGCGCGCCGCCGCGGCCGCCGCCCAGTCCGGACTGCCCCTCTCCCTGCACACCGCCCGCCGCCTCTCGGCAGCCGCTCGGCCGCTGCCCGTGCCCTGGCCCGCCGAGGCCCGCGAGGAGCTCGTCACGCTCCTCGGCGCCGGTGAGGCGACCGTGCCCGTATGGGAGGCGTTGGAGGCCGAAGGGCTGATCACCCGGCTGCTGCCCGACTGGGAGCGCGTACGGTGCCGGCCACAGCGCAACCCAGTGCACACCTTCACCGTCGACCGCCACCTCGTCGAGACCGCCGTCCGCGCCGCCTCGCTGACCCGGCGGGTCGGCCGCCCCGACCTGCTGCTGGTCGCCGCCCTCCTGCATGACATCGGCAAGGGCTGGCCCGGGGACCACTCCGTCGCGGGCGAGGTCATCGCCCGCGACGTCGCCGCCCGGATCGGCTTCGACACCGCGGACGTGGCCGTCGTCGCCACCCTCGTACGCAACCATCTGCTGCTGATCGACACCGCCACCCGGCGCGACCTGGACGACCCCGCGACCGTCGCCTCCGTCGCCCAGGCCGTCGGCTCCGCCGGCACGCTGGAGCTGCTGCACGCCCTGACCGAGGCCGACGCCCTGGCCACCGGGCCCGCCGCCTGGTCCTCCTGGCGCGCCTCGCTGGTGGCCGACCTGGTCGAACGCGTCGGCGCGGTCCTCGCGGGCGACACCCCCGCCGAACCGGACCCCGGCGAGCCCAGCGCGGAACAGGAGCGCCTCGCCGTCGAGGCCGTCCGCACCGGCGAACCGGCGCTCGCCCTGCACACGCAGAGCGAGCCGCCGGCCCAGGCCGAGTCCCACGGCGAGTCCCATGCCCCCGAGCCCGTCGGCGTCGAGTTGCTGATCGCGCTCCCCGACCAGCCCGGCGTCCTGCCCGCCGCGGCCGGCGTGCTGGCCCTGCACCGCCTCACCGTCCGCGCCGCCGACCTGCGCGCCATCGAACTGCCCGGCGAGCTGGGCCGCCGCTCGGATGTGCTGCTGCTGAGCTGGCGGGTCGCCGCCGAGTACGGCTCCCTGCCGCAGGCGGCCCGGCTGCGCGCCGATCTCGTACGCGCCCTCGACGGCTCCCTCGACATCGCCTCCCGCCTCGCCGAACGCGAGGCCGCCTACCCGCGCCGCCGCGGAGTGGCGGCCCCGCCGCCCCGTGTGACGGTCGCCCCGACGGGTTCCTCCCGTGCCACGGTCATCGAGATCCGCGCCCAGGACGCCCCCGGACTGCTGCACCGCATCGGGCGTGCGCTGGAGGACGCGCGGGTACGGGTGCGCAGCGCGCATGCCTCCACGCTGGGGGCGAACGCGGTGGACGCCTTCTATGTGACGGGCCCGGAGGGCGCGCCGCTGCCGGCCGAGGAGGCGGCACGGGTGGCCGGGGAACTGGAGGCGGCCTTGCGGGTGTGAGGTGAGACCGCCCACAGGGCAGACCGCACCATGGGCGGCCGGATACCCTGGAGGGCACTGTCCGCCTTCCCCCGAGACCTGAGGATCCGCGACCACCGTGTTCGATACCCTCTCCGACCGCTTGGCGAATACCTTCAAGAACCTGAGGGGCAAGGGCCGCCTCAGCGAGGCGGACATCGACGCCACGGCACGCGAGATCCGCATCGCCCTGCTCGAGGCGGATGTGGCGCTCCCGGTCGTCCGGGCCTTCATCAAGCAGATCAAGGAACGCGCGCTCGGCGTCGAGGTCTCGAAGGCCCTCAACCCCGCCCAGCAGGTCATCAAGATCGTCAACGAGGAGCTGATCGGCATCCTCGGCGGCGAGACCCGCCGGCTCCGCTTCGCCAAGCAGCCGCCGACCGTGATCATGCTGGCCGGTCTGCAGGGCGCGGGCAAGACCACCCTCGCCGGAAAGCTCGGCCAGTGGCTCAAGACCCAGGGGCACTCCCCGCTGCTCGTCGCCTGCGACCTCCAGCGGCCCAACGCCGTCAACCAGCTCTCCGTCGTCGCGGAGCGGGCCGGCGTCGGGATCTACGCGCCGGAGCCCGGCAACGGCGTGGGCGACCCGGTGCAGGTCGCCAAGGACTCCATCGAGTACGCCAAGTCGAAGGTCCACGACATCGTGATCGTGGACACCGCCGGCCGGCTGGGCATCGACCAGGAGATGATGCAGCAGGCCGCGGACATCCGAGACGCGGTCCAGCCGGACGAGATCCTTTTCGTCGTCGACGCGATGATCGGTCAGGACGCGGTCAACACCGCGGAGGCCTTCCGCGACGGCGTCGGCTTCGACGGCGTGGTGCTCTCCAAGCTCGACGGCGACGCCCGCGGCGGCGCCGCCCTGTCGATCGCGCATGTCACCGGGCGCCAGATCATGTTCGCCTCCAACGGCGAGAAGCTGGACGACTTCGACGCGTTCCACCCGGACCGCATGGCGTCCCGCATCCTCGGCATGGGCGACATGCTCAGCCTGATCGAGAAGGCCGAGCAGACCTTCAGCCAGGAAGAGGCCGCCAAGATGGCCTCCAAGCTGGCGTCCAGCAAGGGCAAGGACTTCACGCTGGACGACTTCCTGGCCCAGATGGAGCAGGTCCGCAAGATGGGCTCCATCAGCAAGCTCCTCGGCATGCTGCCCGGCATGGCCCAGATGAAGGACCAGATCAACAACATCGACGAGCGGGACGTCGACCGCACCGCCGCGATCATCAAGTCGATGACTCCGGGCGAGCGCAACGACCCGACGGTCATCAACGGCTCGCGCCGGGCCCGTATCGCCCGCGGTTCGGGTGTGGACGTCAGCGCGGTGAAGAACCTGGTGGAGCGGTTCTTCGAGGCGCGCAAGATGATGTCGCGCATGGCACAGGGCGGAGGCATGCCCGGAATGCCGGGCATGCCGGGCATGGGAGGCGGCCCCGGCCGTCAGAAGAAGCAGCAGAAGCAGGCCAAGGGCAAGCGCAAGAGCGGCAACCCGATGAAGCGCAAGGCCGAGGAGCAGGCCGCCGCGGAGCGCAGGCAGGCCGCCCAGCAGGGCGGGGCGTTCGGCCTCCCGGCCGGGCAGCCGGGCAAGGACTTCGAGCTGCCGGACGAGTTCAAGAAGTTCATGGGCTGATCCTCGGCTTCACGGGCCCGTGGCCGGGATGGACGGCCGCGGGCCCTCGGCATGTCTGCCGGGCAGCCGCGCCCGGGACGCCGTTGGACGCCGCTGACTGGCGGCGGACCCGCACCTGTGGGGAGATGGGCACAGGTGCCGGCGCAGAGGAGGGCAGCCAGCGTGGCCAACTCCGTACCTCCGCGCGACCGCACCGACCAGCCGTGGCGCTCCGAGGGCGCGCCGCCGCCGTCCCCGCCGAAGCGGCGGATTCCGGGCGGCTGGGGCTGGCTGCTGGTCGCGGTGGTGGCCGTCTTCCTGCTGACCAATCTGGTGCTGTCGCTGACGGGGGACGACGAGCCGACGACGGTCTCGTACACGGAGTTCAGCAAGCAGGTCGAAGACGGCAATGTGGAGAGGATCTACGCCAAGGGCGACCAGATCCAGGGCGATCTGAAGCAGAGCGCGCCGGTGCCCAACGGCGACAGCGGCACCTACGACCGGTTCGCCACCCAGCGGCCCGCTTTCGCCGACGACGATCTGTGGGCGGAGCTGACCCGGCAGAACGTCGTAGTCACGGCGGAGCCGGTGTACGAGGAACCGAACCTGCTGACCAATGTGCTGATCTCGCTCGCGCCGATCCTGCTGCTGGTCGCGCTGTGGGTGTTCATCACACGGCGGATGGCGTCCCGGCTGGGCAGCGCCGGGGGGATGCTGGGCCGCAAGGCGCCGCCCAGACCCGTCGAGCTGGAGACCGGCAGGCGCACCACGTTCGCCGACGTGGCGGGCATCGACGAGGTGCAGGGCGAGCTGAACGACGTCGTCGACTTCCTCAAGAACCCCGACGCCTACCGGCGGATGGGCGCGCGGATGCCCGGCGGCGTGCTGCTGTCGGGGCCGCCCGGGACCGGGAAGACGCTGCTGGCGCGGGCGGTGGCCGGTGAGGCGGGGGTGCCGTTCTTCTCGGCGTCGGCGTCGGAGTTCATCGAGATGATCGTGGGCGTGGGGGCGTCGCGGGTCCGGGAGCTCTTCGCCGAGGCACGCAAGGTGGCCCCCGCGATCATCTTCATCGACGAGATCGACACGATCGGGCGGGCGCGGGGCGGCGGCGCGGCGATGGGCGGCCACGACGAGCGCGAGCAGACGCTGAACCAGATCCTCACGGAGATGGACGGCTTCACCGGGTCGGAGGGGGTGGTCGTGGTCGCGGCGACCAACCGCGCCGACGTGCTGGACCCGGCGCTGACCCGGCCGGGGCGCTTCGACCGCACGGTGAGCGTCAGCCCCCCGGACCGCGGCGGGCGTGAGGCGATCCTGCGCATCCACACCCGGTACATTCCGCTCGACGCGCGGGTCGACCTGGCGCAGGTGGCGCGCACCACCCCTGGGATGACGGGCGCGGATCTGGCCAATCTGGCGAACGAGGCGGCGCTGCTCGCGGTGAAGCGGGGGCGGCGCGAGGTGACCCAGTCGGATCTGTCCGAGGCGTTGGAGAAGGTCCAACTCGGCGCGGAACGACCCTTGGTGATGCCGCCCGAGGAACGCCGCCGCACCGCCTACCACGAGAGCGGCCACGCCCTGCTCGGCATGCTCCAGCCGGGCGCCGACCCCGTCCGCAAGGTGACCATCGTGCCGCGGGGCCGGGCGCTGGGAGTGACGCTCTCCACGCCGGAGGCGGACCGGTACGCGTACACGGAGGAGTATCTGCGCGGCCGCATCGTGGGGGCGCTGGGCGGGATGGCCGCGGAGGAGGTGGTGTTCGGTGTGGTGACCACCGGGTCGGAGAGCGACCTGGAGCAGGTGACCGTGCTGGCGCGGGGGATGGTCGGGCGCTGGGGGATGAGCGAGCGGGTGGGGCGGCTGACGGCGATCCCGAGCGATGCGCAGCAGGCGTACGGGCTGTCGGCCGCGCCGGGAACGCTGGATGCGGTGGACACGGAGATGCGGCGGATCGTCGACGAGTGCTATGAGAGCGCGTGCCGTCAGCTGCGCGACAACCGGGACCGCCTGGACGCTCTGGCGGGGGCGCTCCTGCAGAACGAGACCCTCGAAGAGGACGCCGCCTATGCCGCCGCGGGCATCCCCCGTCTGACGAAGGACCAGGAGACCTGATACTCGCCCGCCCCCGCCAGGGCGGCGCGTCCGCGTCGCGCAAGGCCCGGTCCCCTCCAGGGGGCTGAGGCCAGGCCCCCGGTCTCGGGACGGGACGGCGGAAGTTCGGGACGGGACGGCGGAAGTTCGGGACGGGACGGCGGAAGGGAGAAGGCGCTACGCCGTCCGGGTGATCAGGTACCGGAAGACGTTCGGCATCCACACCGTCCCGTCCCCCCGCCGATACGGCTCCAGCGCCTCGTCGATCTCCTTCCGCACCTGTGCCTGGTCCGTCGCCCGCACCGCCTCCGAGTACAGCCCCGTCGACAGCAGCCCCCGCACGGCGCTGTCGGCGTCGGCGTAGCCGAACGGGCAGGCCACGCGTCCCGAGCCGTCGGGCGCCAGGCCGGCTTTGGCGGCGACGTCCTCCAGGTCGTCCCGCAGGGCCGGACGCCAGGCGTCGCCCGGGCGGCCGTCCTCGGTGCGGAGACGTTCCGTCAGCCGGTCGGCGACCCGCAGGACTCCGGAGGTGGCGCAGCGCTCCGGCGGCCCCCAGCCGGTGAGCACGACGGCGGCCCCGCGCGGGGCCAGCCGCACGGCCGCTTCGAGTTCCGCGACGAGTGCCTCGCAGTCGTCCGCCGTACAGCCGATCGGGTGAAACGCGATGATGACGTCGAAGGGGCCGGCCGACGCCGCGTCCGCCGCCGCACCGTCCACGAGCACGGCGCGGGCCCGCCCGCCGTCCCCGCCGCCCGCGTCATCGGCGGAATCCAGCCGCTGTCGCGCCAGCGCCAGCCGCTCGAGGTCCGTGTCCACACCGGTCACTTCCGCCCCGCGGGCCGCTGCGAGCAGCAGTGCCAGCCCGGAGCCGCAGCCCAGGCCCAGGACTCTGGTACCGGGACCGACCTCCAGGCGCTCGTACACCGCCTCGTACAGCGGCGCCAGCATCCGTTCCTGGATCTCGGCCCAGTCGCGGGCGGAGGCGGCGGCAGCGGACGTGTGCGCCGCGCTATGCGCCGTCGTGTCGTACCGGCCGTGCCGGCGGTGCTGGTGATCCTGGCGGTCCTGACGGTGCTGGACGAGCGTAGGAGTCATCGAAAGCGCCCCAATCCGACGAGCCGACGTGAGATCGCCCCCGTGTGCGTGCGTTGCGCTCCCCCCGGTGCCCTCCCCCTGTATGCCAGAGAACTCCGCATGCCTCTCCGCGTCCAGAGGGTGTGTGCGATTGCTTCGTGCCCCGGGCGTGCGCCCCAGTTGAGCCGCTTGATTCTCTTGCTGAATTCCCTTTTCCAATGCGTCTCGCCGTACCATGCGCGCCATGGCAAAGGCACCCGTTCTCACGCCCCAGGCGGAAGACTTCCCACGCTGGTACCAGGACCTGATCAACAAGGCCGAGCTGGCGGACAACGGCCCGGTGCGCGGCACCATGGTCATCCGGCCGTACGGATACGGTCTGTGGGAGCGGATGCAGCAGGAGATGGACGCCCGCATCAAGGCGGCGGGCGCCTCGAACGCCTACTTCCCGCTCTTCATCCCCCAGTCTTACCTGACGAGGGAAGCTGAGCACGTCGAGGGATTCGCGCCGGAGCTGGCCGTGGTCACCCACGGCGGCGGCAAGGAGCTGGAGGAGCCCGTCGTCGTACGGCCCACCTCCGAGACGATCATCAACGACTACTTCTCGAAGTGGGTGCAGAGCTACCGGGACCTGCCGCTGCTGATCAACCAGTGGGCGAACGTGGTCCGTTGGGAGATGCGCCCGCGCGTCTTCCTGCGCACGACGGAGTTCCTGTGGCAGGAGGGGCACACCGCCCACGCCACATATGAGGACGCCCGTGACTATGCGGCACACATCCACCGGAACGTCTACGCGGACTTCATGGAGAACGTCCTGGCGATCGACGTGGTGCTGGGCCGCAAGACGCCGCGCGAGCGCTTCGCGGGAGCCGTCAACACCCTCACCCTGGAAGGGATGATGGGCGACGGCAAGGCCCTGCAGATGGGTACCAGCCATGAGCTGGGGACCAACTTCTCCAAGGCGTTCAACACCACGTATCTGTCCAAGGAGGGCAGGCAGGAGCTCGCCTGGCAGACCTCCTGGGGCTCCTCCACTCGGATGGTCGGCGGGCTGATCATGTCCCACGGCGATGACGCAGGACTGCGGGTCCCGCCGCATCTGGCCCCGGTCCAGGCGGTGGTGCTGGCCGTCAAGGGCGACGACGCGGTGCTCGCCAAGGTCCGCGAGATCGGCGAACGGCTGACGGCCGCGGGCGTGCGGGTGCAGGTCGACGACCGCACGGACACGCCGTTCGGCCGCCGGGCCGTGGACTGGGAGCTCAAGGGCGTCCCGGTGCGGATCGAGGTCGGCCCGCGCGATCTGGAGGCGGGGACCGCGATGCTGGCGCGCCGGATCGCCGGCGGGAAGGAACCGGTGCGCATCGAGTCGCTTGCCGAACTGCTCCCGAAGGTCCTCGAAGAGGACCAGGCGCTGCTGCTGAAGCAGTCCCGGGACCGTCGCGAGGCCCGGACCAGCGACGTCTCCACGGTCGCGGAGGCCGCGGAGGCGGCGAACGCCGGCGGCTGGGCCCGGATCCCGTGGGCGACTTTGGGCCAGGAGGGTGAGGCCGTCCTCGCGGAGCAGGCCGTGTCGGTACGCTGCCTGATCGCGGAGGACGGTTCCGTGCCGGAGTCGGACGACGAGCCTGGCGCGGTCGCCGTCGTGGGGCGCGCCTACTGAACGCGGCGGGCTCCGGCGGCCGCCCTCGGCGCTGTCAGGTACGTACCACCTTGGTGGGAGCTGTGTTGGCTCAATGGAAACTGACGGGTACGTGCAAATTATTTGAGATGCCCCGGAATGGAACCCGTGAGCGCTGCGGCTCGTTATCACGACGTGAGCACGACACCACCTGTTCTCGCAGCGGAGCTGGCACAGGCGTGGGCCGACATTCAACGGCACCACCCCGAGCTGCCGGATCTCGCCGCGCCAGAGTCCCTGATCGGAGAATCCTCGTCCGCTTGCGGCGCGGAGCTCTCCTTCGAGCGGCTGCTCCATGAGGCAGTCCACGGCATCGCCGCCGCGCGCGGCGTCCGCGACACCTCGCGTGCCGGCCGCTACCACAACCGCCGATTCCTGGCGATCGCCGAGGAGATGGGCCTGGACCACCCGGAGGAGCCACATCCCAGCAGCGGCTTCTCACTGGTGACGCTCAACCCCGAGGCGAAACGGCGCTATCGGCCCACGATCGAGAGACTGCAGCGCGCCCTGCGGGCGCACACGGCCGCCACGGCCGCCGACACCAAACGCTCCTTCCGCGGGCCGGCCGCCCGGCACGGGTCGTCGGGCGGCGGGGTGCGGGTGAAGGCCGTGTGCGACTGCGGGCGCAATGTCAGGGTCGTCCCCTCGGTGCTCGCCCAGGCGCCGATCGTCTGCGGCGGCTGCGGCAAACCCTTCCGCATCCCGGAGGCCCTGGGCGCGGCGAGCTGATCCGCGGTCCGCGCCTGGCCCCGGTCCGAGCGCTGCTGGGATTTGGCCGGGTCCGTGCCCGGCTCCCGACACCGGTCCGTGCCTGACCGGGTCCGCGCCCGGCGCTCGCCCGCGGCCCGGCCTGCTCCGGACGCAGAGGTCGGCCGCACAGCCGCGCCGCCCGGTTGCGTGCGGGCCGTGGGGGTACGCCGCTGCACCTCGCGGCGGTGTGGCACAATGGCTAGCTGTACTCGACAGCCGCACAGGACCCCTCTCGCCTCCGGCTGGCGCGTCCATCGGGCACCCCGAGTACCGCAACCCCACGTGGCATCTCGTTGTGCCCCACCACGTCAACACCAGGAGACACCACTCCCGTGGCAGTCAAGATCAAGCTGAAGCGTCTGGGCAAGATCCGTTCGCCTCACTACCGCATCGTCGTCGCCGACTCCCGCACCCGCCGTGACGGCCGGGCCATCGAGGAGATCGGCCTGTACCACCCGGTGCAGAACCCCTCCCGCATCGAGGTCGACTCGGAGCGTGCCCAGTACTGGCTGTCCGTCGGCGCCCAGCCGACCGAGCCGGTCCTCGCGATCCTGAAGCTCACCGGCGACTGGCAGAAGCACAAGGGCCTGCCGGCTCCCGCGCCGCTGAAGGTCGCCGAGCCGAAGGACAAGCGCGCCGCGTTCGAGGCCTTCACCAAGGCCCTCGAGGGCGACGAGGCCAAGGGTGAGGCCATCACCCCCAAGGCCAAGAAGGCCGACAAGAAGGCGGACGAGGCTGCTGAGGCGGCCGAGTCCACCGAGTCGACCGAGGCCTGAGCATGCTCGAGGAGGCTCTCGAGCACCTCGTGAAGGGCATCGTCGACTACCCGGACGATGTGCATGTGGCCTCGCGCAACCTGCGCCGCGGACGCGTGCTCGAGGTCCGGGTCCACCCCGACGATCTCGGCAAGGTGATCGGCCGCAACGGCCGCACCGCACGCGCGCTGCGCACCGTCGTAGGCGCCATCGGCGGCCGTGGCATCCGCGTCGACCTCGTCGACGTGGACCAGGTCCGCTGATCAGTTGGCTGTTTTACCTTCAGAGCGCCGGCGCGGGCCGGGGAGGGCTTACGGGCCCGCCCCGGCCCGTCGTCGTATGACAGGAGCAATGAGCGTGCAGTTGGTAGTCGCGCGGATCGGCCGTGCCCACGGCATCAAGGGCGAGGTCACCGTCGAGGTACGGACCGACGAGCCGGAGCTGAGACTCGGCCCCGGCGCCGTACTGGCCACCGAGCCGGCCTCCGTCGGTCCGCTGGCCATCGAGTCCGGCCGGGTGCACAGCGGCAGGCTGCTGCTGCGCTTCGAGGGCGTACGCGACCGCAACGCCGCGGAGGCGCTGCGCAACACCCTCCTCATCGCGGAGGTCGACCCGGACGAGCTCCCCGAAGACCCCGACGAGTACTACGACCACCAGCTCATGGATCTGGACGTCGTCCTCGCCGACGGGACCGCCGTCGGGCGGATCACCGAGATCTCGCATCTGCCGTCGCAGGATCTGTTCATCGTGGAGCGACCCGACGGCAGCGAGGTCATGATCCCGTTCGTCGAGGAGATCGTCACCGAGATCGACCTCGAAGAGCAGCGGGCCGTCGTCACCCCGCCGCCCGGCCTCATCGACGACGGTCAGGCGGAGATCGCATCCCCCGGGACGGTGGACGGCGCGGCGGCGGACGGAGCGTCGGCGGACGAGGGCGGCGACTGATGCGGCTCGACGTCGTCACGATCTTCCCAGAGTATCTGGAGCCGCTGAACGTCTCGCTCGTCGGCAAGGCCCGCGCCCGCGGGCAGCTCGGAGTCCATGTCCACGATCTGCGGGACTGGACCTACGACCGGCACAGCACCGTCGACGACACCCCCTACGGCGGCGGCCCCGGCATGGTGATGAAGACCGAGCCCTGGGGCGAGGCGCTGGACCAGATCCTCGCCGACGGCTATGAGTCGGGCGCCCGTGAACCCGTCATCGTCGTCCCCACGCCGAGCGGCCGCCGCTTCACCCAGGAGGTCGCCCTCGAGCTCTCCCGGAAACCGTGGCTGATCTTCACCCCCGCCAGGTACGAGGGCATCGACCGCCGGGTCGCCGACGAGTACGCCACCCGGATGCCGGTGTACGAGGTGTCCATCGGGGACTATGTGCTGGCGGGCGGCGAGGCCGCCGTCCTGGTCATCACGGAGGCCGTGGCCCGGCTGCTGCCCGGAGTCCTCGGCAACGCCGAGTCCCACCGCGACGACTCCTTCGCCCCGGGCGCGATGGCCGACCTCCTGGAAGGGCCCGTCTACACCAAGCCCCCCGAGTGGCGCGGACGCGCCATCCCCGAGGTCCTGCTCAGCGGCCACCACGGGAAGATCGCCCGCTGGCGCCGGGACGAGGCCTTCCGCCGCACCGCCCGCAACCGGCCCGACCTGATCGAGCGCTGTGACGCCGCCGCCTTTGACAAGAAGGACCGGGAGATCCTCTCCATCTTGGGCTGGGAACCGGAGCCCGACGGCCGATTTTGGCGCAGACGGGCGGACGTGGAAGAATGAGCCGCTGCTGTGCGTCCGGCCGGCGCCCCTGCCACAGGGGGACCGACGCCCGCCCGATGTGTACGGCACCCTGATTCTCATCACGATCATTCCGCTGATGACCTGTGGCATCGGCGAGGAAGCAGACCACCATGGCCCACCTGCTCGACGACGTCAACGCCGCTTCGCTGCGCACCGACGTCCCCGCCTTCCGCCCCGGCGACACCGTGAACGTCCACGTGCGCGTCATCGAGGGCAACCGCTCCCGCATCCAGCAGTTCAAGGGCGTCGTCATCCGCCGCCAGGGCGCGGGCGTGAGCGAGACCTTCACGGTCCGCAAGGTCTCCTTCTCCGTCGGCGTCGAGCGCACCTTCCCGGTGCACAGCCCGATCTTCGAGAAGATCGAGCTCGTCACCCGCGGTGATGTCCGCCGTGCCAAGCTGTACTACCTGCGTGAGCTGCGCGGCAAGGCTGCGAAGATCAAGGAGAAGCGCGAGAACTGAGCCCTGCTGCCGACGGAGTCGGCCGCCGGCTCACACCGTGTTCACAGCGGGGCCGGATAGCATCTGCCCCCGATGGACACCGAAGCACTGCACACGGAGCGCGACCGCTCTTCCGCCCCTGAGACCGGGGAGGAGGGAGAGGGGTCGCGTTCCGTGCGTTCCGAGCGCGGGAGAGCGCGTGCTGCGGGCCGTACGGTGCTGCACCGGCTGCACCGGCTGCACCGGCTGCACCGGCGCCGTGCCGGCCTGCTCGGCGTCGCATGCGCGGTGTTCGTGCTGCTGCTGAGCCACTTCGTCATCCAGCCCTTCCAGATCCCCAGCGGCTCGATGGAGCCCACGCTCCAGGTCGGGGACCGGGTGCTGGTGAACAAGCTGGCGTACCGTTTCGGTGACCGGCCCGAACGCGGGGACGTCGTCGTGTTCGACGGGCGGGGGTCCTTTGTGCGCGAGGGCGCCGAGGAGAACCCGGTCAGCGCCTTCACCCGCGGCGCGCTGGCCATGGTGGGGCTCGCCGAGCCCGCGGAGACCGACTTTGTGAAGCGCGTGGTGGGCGTGGGCGGGGACCATGTGGTCTGCTGCGACGAGGGGGGCAGGGTCGAGGTGAACGGCGTACCGGTCGACGAGACGTATCTGCACCCCGGCGACGCCCCCTCCCGGGCGCCCTTCGACATCGTCGTGCCGCAGGGCAGGCTCTGGGTGATGGGCGACCATCGCAGCAGATCGCAGGACTCCCGCGACCACCTGGGACAGCCCGGCGGGGGGATGGTGCCGGTGGACAGGGTCATCGGGCGGGCGGACTGGATCGCCTGGCCGGCGGGCCGCTGGTCGTCCGTGTCCGGGACCGACGCCTTCGACGAGGTCCCGGACACCGCGCGAGGCACGGGCGGCGGCGATGGGTAACCGGGGGCGGCAGGCGAGTCACCGAGCGGACACCCGGCTGCCGACCGGGACACGCCCCACGGACGGCGGACGCGCCCTCCCGGGGCGTGCGGAGCGGCGCAGGCTGGCCCAGAAGGTCAAGCGCCGGCGTCGCCGTTCCGCCGCGAAGGAGATACCCCTCCTGATCACGGTGGCACTGCTGATCGCCCTGGTGCTCAAGACGTTCCTGGTGCAGGCGTTTGTCATTCCGTCGGGCTCGATGGAGCAGACCATACGGATCCAGGACCGGGTGCTGGTCGACAAGCTCACCCCGTGGTTCGGCTCCAAGCCGCAGCGCGGCGACGTCGTCGTCTTCGAGGACCCGGGCGGCTGGCTGCAGCAGGAGCAGAACCAGCAGACGGGCGAGGATCCGGTCGGGATCAAGCAGATCAAGCAGGCACTGAGCTTCATCGGGCTGCTGCCTTCCGAGGACGAGCAGGATCTGATCAAGCGCGTGATCGCGGTGGGCGGCGACCGGGTGGTCTGCTGCAACGCGGACGGCCGCGTGACCGTCAACGGGACGCCCTTGAACGAGCCGTACCTCAACCCCGGGGACGCCCCCTCCGAGATCGCGTTCGACGTCCAGGTGCCCCAGGGGCGGTTCTTCGTCCTCGGCGACCACCGCTCCAACTCCGGCGACTCCCGTTTCCACCTCGACGAACAGGGCGGCACCGTGTCGGAGGACTCGGTCGTCGGCCGCGCCGTGGTGATCGCCTGGCCGCTGAGCCACTGGCGCACACTGGAGGAGCGGGAGACCTACGCCTCGGTGCCCAACGCGCCGTCCGGGTCGACCGCCGCCCTGCCCGTGTCGCATAGGGTGTCACCTCAGGATCTCAAGGGAATGGTCCTGCTCCCGAGCCCTGCGGAACTCCCGCTCGTTATGGGAGTGGTGGGCTTGCGCCTCATTTGGCGCAGGCGGTTCGCACGGAGATGAGGAGTGGATGTGGGGGATGTGGCAGTCGGTGCACGATCCGGCCACGATGGGTCCGAGGACAGGCAGCCCCCAGCTGTGACGGATCAGTCGAACGAGCCGCAGGAACCACAGGAACCTCAGGAACCACAGGAACCACAGGAACCACAGGAACCACAGGAACCACAGGGTTCCCAGGGACCGGGTGAGTCCCAGGGCGGCGGCGGTACGGGTCAGAAGAAGCAGCGGTCCTTCTGGAAGGAACTGCCTCTTCTGATCGGCATCGCGCTGATCCTCGCCCTGCTGATCAAGACGTTTCTGCTGCAGGCCTTCTCGATCCCCTCGGATTCGATGCAGAACACTCTGCAGCGCGGTGACCGGGTGCTGGTCGACAAGCTCACTCCGTGGTTCGGCTCCGAGCCCGAGCGCGGCGAGGTCGTGGTCTTC
The DNA here is from genome assembly GCF_022414575.1 of Streptomyces sp. MUM 178J. Lineage (GTDB taxonomy): Bacteria > Actinomycetota > Actinomycetes > Streptomycetales > Streptomycetaceae > Streptomyces > Streptomyces chengmaiensis. The sequence continues at coordinate 60,164 of NZ_JADWYQ010000016.1, forward strand.
GAGGACCCGGCCGGCTGGCTGGCGGGCGAGCCCACGGCCGACCCCAACGTGATCCAGCGGTTCCTCAGCCTCATCGGCCTGATGCCGTCCGTCGACGAGAAGGACCTGATCAAGCGGACGATCGCCATCGGCGGCGACACGGTGGAGTGCAAGAAGGGCGGCCCGGTCAAGGTCAACGGCAAGGCGCTGGACGAGCCCTACATCTACCCCGGGAACACGCCCTGCGACGACCAGCCCTTCGGGCCGTTCAAGGTGCCGGACGGCATGATCTGGGTGATGGGCGACCACCGTCAGAACTCCCAGGACTCCCGCTACCACATGGAGGACAAGAACGGCGGCTTCGTCCCGGTCGAGAAGGTAGTGGGGCGTGCCGTGGTGATCGCCTGGCCGGTGAACCGCTGGTCTACGCTGCCGGTGCCGGACACCTTCGAGCAGCCCGGGATCAACTCGCTCGCGGTGCAGTCGCTCGGTACGGCCTCGGCGGCCGCCCCGGCGGCGCTGGGCCTCGCGGGCGCGCTGCCGGTCGTGCTGTGGCGCAGGCGGAGGCTGACCGCCCCCGATGTCCGCACCGTCCCCACCGGCCCCACCGACCCTGCTTGACCCCACCGGCCCCACCGACCCTGCTTGACCCCACCATCCCCACCGGGGAGAGCGCACACCGGACCGCGCAGGCCGTCGGCAAGACCGCACCGACGGCGGGGCAGGCCGCCTGGCGGCATACCGAAGGGTAGGACCGGCAGGTAGGGTGCCCTCCCAGAGCTCCGGCCCGCCGCGTGGGGGCCGGTGAGAACGCCGAGGCGGGGAGCGCTGGGATGGGCGGAACGGGACGTTCGGGCGGCGGCCGCGGCCGCCTCGGCAGTGTTCTGTCGGGGCTGGCCGTGGCCGTCGGCTGTGTGCTCTTCCTCGGCGGCTTCGTCTGGGGAGCCGTCGTCTACCAGCCCTACACCGTGCCGACCCGTTCGATGTCGCCGACCGTGCAGGCGGGCGACCGGGTGCTGGCCGAGCGGATATCCGGCGACGAGGTCAGACGCGGGGACATCGTCGTCTTCACCGACTCCACATGGGGCGATCTGCCGATGGTGAAGCGCGTCGTCGGGATCGGCGGCGACGAGATCGCCTGCTGTGACGCGCAAGGGCGGCTGACGGTCAACGGCACGCCGGTGGACGAACCGTATCTGAGCGCCGGCGGACCGGCCTCGCCGCAGGGCTTCGGCGCCTCGGTGCCGGAGGGGCAGCTGTTCCTGCTGGGCGACGAGCGCATGGGGTCGGTCGACTCTCGCGTCCACCTTCAGGAGCCCGGCGAAGGCTCCGTGCCGCGGTCGGCGGTGAGCGCCCGGCTGGACGCGGTGGCCTGGCCCCTCGACGGCGGCCTGGTGGAGCGGCCCGCTTCCTTCGCCGCGCTGCCGGGCGGGATCTCCCAGCCGGGGCCGGTGCGGCTGATCGTCGGGGCGATCGCGGCGGGCGTTGTGCTGATCCTGGGTGGTGCGGCGTACGGGCCGGTGGCGGGCCGACGGGCAGCACGCATGTCGCGGCGCGGGTCGTCGGGCCGCGCGACGGCCGGAGGCGGAGCCGCCCGGGGCGGCGGTCGCGGGGTGACCTCCGATGCCCCCTGACCCGCTGACGCCCCCTGACGCCCTCGCGCCTGCCGGCGAGCCGACCCGTGACGCCCTGGCGTCTGGCGGCCCCCTGCGGAAGGTGGCGCGGGTCGTGCTGCTCGACCCCCGGGACCGCATTCTGCTGCTGCATGGCTATGAGCCCGGCGACCCGGCCGACTCATGGTGGTTCACGCCGGGCGGGGGCCTGGAGGGCGACGAGACCCGCGAGGCGGCCGCGCTGCGGGAGCTGGCGGAGGAGACCGGGATCACAGAGGTCGAGCTGGGCCCTGTGCTCTGGCGGCGCATCTGCTCGTTCCCCTTCGACGGACGCCGCTGGGACCAGGACGAGTGGTACTACCTGGCACGGACCGCCCAGACCGCCGCCTCGCCGCGCGGGCTGACCGAACTGGAGCGACGCAGCATGGACGGTCTGCGGTGGTGGACCTCCGCCGAGCTGTCCGCGGCCCATGAGACGGTGTATCCGACCAGGCTCGCCGGGCTGCTGCGCACGCTGCTCGACGAGGGTCCCCCGCGTACGCCGGTGGTCCTGGCCCCGGAAATCGTCTAGGGGTGCGGATGGGTGACGCACAATGGGGGGACGCACGGCTGAAGGGGAACATGCCATGAGCGCCGAGGACCTCGAAAAGTACGAGACCGAGATGGAGCTGAAGCTCTACCGGGAGTACCGCGACGTCGTCGGACTGTTCAAATATGTGATCGAGACCGAACGGCGCTTCTATCTCACCAATGACTACGAGATGCAGGTGCACTCGGTCCAGGGCGAGGTCTTCTTCGAGGTCTCGATGGCTGACGCCTGGGTCTGGGACATGTACCGCCCGGCCAGGTTCGTCAAGCAGGTACGCGTACTGACATTCAAGGATGTGAACATCGAGGAGCTGAACAAGAGCGACCTCGAGCTTCCGGGCGGCTGACCGGGAGCACCTGGCCAAGGCCCCCGTCACCGGACCGGGTGACGGAGTTGTCCACAGCGGACGGGTTTTCCACCAAGATCCACACATAGGGGTGTGACGCGTCACAGTCGGTGCCGGAGGTGGTGCCGATATGAACGCGACGGGGGCACTGGGACGGTACGGCGAGGAGCTGGCGGCACGGCTGCTGGCGAGCTCCGGCATGGCCGTGCTGGCGAGGAACTGGCGATGCGGCCGGTCCGGCGAGATCGACATCGTGGCGCGCGACGGGGACGCGCTGGTCGTCTGCGAGGTCAAGACGCGCAGGGCGGCCGCCTTCGAGCATCCGATGGCCGCGATCACCCCGCGGAAGGCCGCCCGGCTCAGACGACTGGCCGAATGCTGGCTGCAGCGGCACGACGGCCCGCCGCCGGGCGGGGTGCGCATCGACCTCGTCGGTGTGCTGCTGCCCCGGCAGGGCGGGCCCGTGGTGGAGCACGCGCGAGGGGTGGCCTGATGGGATTCGCGCGTGCGTGCTCCGTGGCGCTGGTCGGCGTCGAGGGCGTGGTCGTGGAGGTGCAGGCCGACCTCGAGCCGGGCGTTGCCGCCTTCACCCTGGTGGGACTGCCGGACAAGAGCCTCGTCGAGAGCCGGGACCGAGTGCGGGCGGCCGTGGTCAACTCCGGAGCGGAGTGGCCGCAGAAAAAACTCACCGTGGGCCTCAGCCCCGCCTCCGTGCCCAAGTCCGGGAGCGGTTTCGATCTCGCCGTCGCGGTGGCCACGCTGGGGGCGGCCGAGTACATCTCTCCTGAGGACGTCGCCGACCTGGTGCTCATCGGTGAACTGGGCCTCGACGGCCGCGTCCGCCCCGTGCGCGGGGTGCTGCCCGCGGTCCTCGCGGCCGCGGAAGCCGGGTACCGCCAGGTCGTCGTCCCCGAGCAGACCGCCGGCGAGGCATCGCTGGTCCCCGGTGTGTCCGTCCTCGGTGTACGCAGCCTGCGGCAGCTCATCGCCGTCCTGACCAAGGAGCCCGTGCCCCGGGAGGAGCCGGGGCCGCCCGGCCGCCCCGACGCCATGCTCGCCGGCCTCATGGTGCCCGGCGCAGGAGTGGGCGCGGGGATCTCCGCCCCATCCGGTGACGCCCCCGACCTGGCGGACGTCGCAGGCCAGCGCGGTGCCCGCACCGCACTGGAGGTCGCCGCCGCGGGCCGTCACCATCTGCTGCTGCACGGCCCGCCCGGGGCGGGCAAGACCATGCTCGCCGAGCGGTTGCCCGGGGTGCTGCCACCGCTGACCCGGCGCGAGTCGCTCGAGGTCACCGCCGTCCACTCCGTCGCGGGCATCCTGCCGCCCGGCGAACCCCTGGTGCGCACGCCGCCCTACTGCGCCCCCCACCATTCGGCGACCATGCCCTCCCTTGTCGGCGGCGGCAACGGCCTGCCCAGGCCGGGCGCGGTGTCCCTGGCTCACCGAGGAGTGCTCTTCCTGGACGAAACCCCGGAATTTTCCATGAAAGCCCTCGATGCGCTGCGGCAGCCGCTGGAGTCCGGCCATGTGGTGGTAGCCCGCAGCGGGGGAGTGGTGCGGCTGCCCGCCCGCTTTCTGATGGTTCTCGCCGCGAACCCCTGCCCCTGTGGCCGGCACACCCTCCACGGCGCGGGCTGCGAGTGCCCGCCCGCCGTCATCCGCCGCTATCAGTCACGGCTCTCCGGGCCACTGCTCGACCGGGTCGACCTGCGCGTCGAGGTGGAGCCCGTCGACCGCGGCGACCTCCTGGGCCAGGGCGGCCGCGGAGAGTCCACCCAGCAGGTCGCGGCCCGTGTGCTGGAGGCTCGTGAACGGGCTGTCGCACGGCTGAGCGGCACGCCCTGGAGCGTCAACAGCGAGGTGCCGGGCCATGAGCTCCGCACCCGGTGGCCCCTTGCCCCCGGCGCCCTCGCGGCCGCGGAGCGGGACATGGAGCGCGGCCTGCTCACCGCCCGCGGATTGGACCGGGTCGTACGCGTCGCCTGGACCGTCGCCGACCTCGCCGGACGGGACCGCCCGCACTCCCATGACATCGCCCTCGCCCTGGAACTGCGCACCGGTGTCGCGCGAGGCGCGCCGATGGCCGCGGCGGGAGGTGTCGTATGAGTCGTATGAGCGGCGGCGCGGCGCCCCCATCGGAACCTGATTCGGCTACGAACACGAACACGAACACGGACACGGACGCGGCCACGGACACGGACGCGGACGCGGACGCGGACGCGGGGCGCAGGGGCACGGCCGCAGCCGGCTCCCGGGGCTTGGGACGCGGACGCCGGGGCCCGCGGGCGGCCGTCGAGGACGAGCGGACGGCACGGGCGGCGCTCACCAGGGTCATCGAACCGGGCGACGATCGCGTGGGGCGCTGGTTGCGGGAGTTCGGGGCGCAAGGGCTGCTGGAGCGGCTCACCGGACCGCCGGACGAGCCCGACGCGCTGCCCGGGGCCACTCCCAGGGGGCTGGCCGGCTACCGCATACGGGCAGCCTCGGCCGACCCCGAGCGCGACCTCGCGGCCGTCGCCGCCGTCGGCGGCAGGTTCATCGTCCCCGGTGATCCCGAGTGGCCCACGCAGCTCGACGACCTCGGCGACGCCAGACCCATCGGGCTGTGGGCGTGTGGCAGGCCGGACCTGCGGAAATGGGCGCTTCGCTCGGTCGCCGTCGTTGGCGCGCGGGCCTGCACGCCCTACGGGGCGCACCTGGCCGCCGCGCTCGGCTCGGGACTGGCCGAGCGCGGCTGGGTCGTGGTCTCCGGGGCGGCCTTCGGCATCGACGGCGCAGTGCACAGGGGCGCGCTCGCCGCCGACGGGGCCACCGTCGCCGTGCTCGCCTGCGGAGTCGACGTGGTCTATCCGCGGGGCCATGCGCAGTTGATCCGCCGCGTGGCGGAACAGGGTCTGGTCGTCGGGGAGTTGCCGCCCGGCGACCACCCCACACCCAGCAGATTCATCCTCAGGAACCGTGTGATCGCGGCGCTCACCCGCGGCACGGTCGTCGTCGAAGCCGAGTACCGCAGCGGCTCACTGGTCACCGCACGGGCAGCGCACCGGCTGGGCCGCCACACCATGGGCGTCCCCGGGCCCGTCACCAGTGGACTCTCGGCCGGGGTGCATGAACTGCTGCGCGGTGAGGCCACGCTGGTCACCGACGCCGCCGAAGTCGTCGAACTCGTCGGCGAGATGGGCGACCTCGCCCCGGAACGCAGAGGCCCCGTGCTGCCCCGGGATCTGCTCGACCCGCTCAGCGCGCGGCTGCTCGAGGCGTTTCCGGCCCGCGGCACGGCGGATCCCGGGGGCCTGGCGCGCGCTGTGGGGCTGACGTCGGACGAGACCGGATGCAGACTGTATGAACTGCACTCTTTGGGGTTCGTCGAAAGGGTGGGTGACCGCTGGCAGTTGACGCGGTGTGCGAGTCAAGGACCGAACGTGCGGCGAGGCGGTGCTTGACCTGACGCATTCGGGTGACAGGGTGAGGCCGATGACCTCTGCAGCCCCGTCGTCAGCATCCGAGGGGCCGGCGCGTCTGGCGTCGGCCCTGGTTCGAAGGTGTGGGCGACGGGCTGTACCCGCACAGGTTCACTCCCCCGAGGATCGCCCACCGCGACGTGTCAGTCACGCTACGCTCACCGGAATTCCCTCACAGACGACGCCCGTCCCATCCCGCATCACAGCAGAACGGCTCAAGGCAACGCATGCCCCAGCACACCTCCGGGTCTGACCGCGCGGCAGTGCCCCCCGCTGCCCGCGGCGCCGTGCGGCCCTCCGCTCCCTCGTCGCTCGGCGAGCTGTGGCGGTCGTACAAGGCCACGGGCGACGAGCGCCTGCGGGAGCAGCTGATCCTGCACTACTCGCCTCTGGTGAAGTATGTCGCGGGCCGGGTGAGCGTGGGGTTGCCGTCCAATGTCGAGCAGGCGGACTTCGTCTCCTCCGGGGTCTTCGGACTCATCGACGCCATCGAGAAGTTCGATCTCGACCGGTCGATCAAGTTCGAGACCTACGCCATCACCCGGATCCGCGGAGCCATGATCGACGAACTCCGCGCTCTGGACTGGATCCCGCGGTCCGTGCGGCAGAAGGCCAGGGCCGTGGAGCGGGCGTACGCGACGCTCGAGGCGCAGCTCAGGCGCACTCCGACCGAAGCCGAGGTGGCCTCGGAGATGGGCATCGCCGTCGACGAACTGCACACGGTTTTCAGCCAGTTGTCCCTGGCCAACGTGGTGGCCCTGGAAGAACTGCTGCACGGGGGCGGCGAGGGCGGCGACGGGCTCAGCGTGATGGACACCCTGGAGGACACCGCGGCGGACAACCCCGTCGAGGTCGCGGAGGACCGGGAGCTCCGGCGACTGCTGGCCAAGGCCGTCAACACCCTGCCTGAACGGGAGAAGACCGTCGTCACCCTCTACTACTACGAGGGCCTCACCCTCGCGGAGATCGGCAACGTGCTGGGGGTCACGGAGAGCAGGGTCAGTCAGATCCACACAAAGTCGGTGCTCCAGCTGCGGGCGAAGCTGGCCGACGTCGGACGCTGAGTATGCGTTTTCGCTGGAACGGGGCGGCCGGATCCGTACAGTGGTGGGGTGCCCAGGATTCGAGCGGCCTCCGTGGCCGAGCACCGGACGATGCAGCGCGACGCCCTGCTGGACGCCGCGCGTTCCCTGCTGTCGGAGGGCGGCACGGAGGCGCTGACATTCCCCGCCCTGGCCGAGCGCACGGGGCTCGCCCGGTCCTCCGTGTACGAGTACTTCCGCTCGCGGGCCGCCGTGGTCGAGGAGCTGTGCGCGGTCGACTTCCCCGTGTGGGCCGCGGAGGTCGAAGCCGCGATGGAGCGGGCGGCGACGCCTGAGGACAAGGTCGAGGTGTATGTGCGGCAGCAGCTCGAACTGGTCGGGGACCGGCGGCACCGGGCCGTGGTCGCGATCTCGGCGAGCGAGTTGGACGCGGGGGCCCGGGAGAAGATCCGCGCGGCACACGGAGGCCTGGTCGCGATGATCGTCGAGGCGCTCGGGGAGCTGGGGCACGAGCAGCCCCGCCTGGCGGCGGTGCTCCTCCAGGGCGTGGTGGATGCGGCGGTCCGCCGTACGGAACTGGGTGCGGCGGAGGACCCCGCGAAGATCGCCGACGCGGCGGTCTCCATGGCTCTGAGCGGAGTGACCGCGCGGCACTAGCCACCCCAGCGGCCGGAGGCTGTGTCCTTCCCTTCTCGCCCTTCCCCTCTCGCCCCTCCCCTCCCCTTCCCACAGTCGCAGATCTCGCCCCTGCCTCTCCGGGGGAACTCGCCCCTGCCTCTCCGGGGGAAGGTGCAGGGCTGCGTCGCCCCGCGCCCGTGCCCCCCGTATGCCGCGGCTTCGCGTCGGGCTGCGCGGCCCTGCACCCCGTGGAGAGGGGACATCCTGTGTGCGCCCGCCCCGCCCGGCGCGGTGCTGATGTCTCCGCACAGCGGACGCGGCCGCCGGCGAAGGCGCGGGGGCGGCGGACCCGGGCTCCAGGGGCGAGAGCGAAGCCCCCTCGCACAGAGGCGGGGCCGTCCCCGGGCGCAACGAGGGGGGCGTGGGAGAGGGGCCGCATGGGGCTACCGCGAGCGCGCGCCGGACAGCGGCAGCAGCCGGGACGGCGCGCGGGGGAGCAGCAGCAGCGGGTTGAGATAGGAGTCCGCGCGCAGCAGGCCCCAGTGGAGACACGGGCCTGTGCAATGCGAGGGCCCGGCGGCCAGGGTGGCCACGGTCTGCCCGGGGCGGACCGGGTCGCCGGCGCGCACCAACGGGCGGACGGGCTCGTACGTCGTCCGCAGCGGTGGCGCACCCGTGTCGCTGAGCGCGATCACCAGCACGCCCCGGCCCGCGACCTTGCCGGCGAACATCACCCGGCCTGCCGCCGCCGCGCGGACCTGCGCCCCGACGCGGCCCGCCAGATCCACGCCCCGGTGCCCCGGGCCGTACGGCGACGGCGGTGGCTCCCAGCCCCTTACGACGTCAGGGCGAGGCGGGCCGAGCGGCCAGACGGCCTGACGGGGGAGGGCGGCGGGCAGGAGCAGGGCGAGCGTGAGGAGAAAGGTCGTCATGGCGGGAGCCTGCCCGGGTTGCCGGGCGCCTCGCGGATCATGGGCCCGGCCTGTGGACTACTCCCCGGTTGTGGACAACGCCGTCACCCCGGCGGCGCGTCACCCGCCACCGCCCCCGTCCCGTACACTTCTTCTGGCGATCCGGGTCACCGGGTCGACTTCGCACGCCCCGCCACCGGACCCTCATCGGTCAGTGGCCGCGCCTCTCGGTCCTCTGTGGCACGGCGCGTCGGGGCGTCAGGACACAACCGAGAAATCCAAGGAGATACGGCCATGGCCGTCGTCACGATGCGGGAGCTGCTGGAGAGCGGCGTCCACTTCGGTCACCAGACCCGTCGCTGGAACCCGAAGATGAAGCGCTTCATCTTCACCGAGCGCAACGGCATCTACATCATCGACCTGCTCCAGTCGCTGTCGTACATCGACCGCGCCTACGAGTTCGTCAAGGAGACCGTCGCGCACGGCGGCTCCATCATGTTCGTCGGCACCAAGAAGCAGGCGCAGGAGGCCATCGCCGAGCAGGCGACCCGCGTCGGCATGCCGTATGTCAACCAGCGCTGGCTGGGCGGCATGCTCACCAACTTCTCCACCGTCTACAAGCGCCTTCAGCGTCTGAAGGAGCTTGAGCAGATCGACTTCGAGGATGTGGCCGCGTCCGGCCTCACCAAGAAGGAGCTGCTGGTCCTCTCCCGTGAGAAGGCCAAGCTGGAGAAGACCCTCGGCGGCATCCGCGAGATGCAGAAGGTGCCCAGCGCCGTCTGGATCGTCGACACCAAGAAGGAGCACATCGCCGTCGGCGAGGCTCGCAAGCTGAACATCCCGGTCGTCGCGATCCTCGACACCAACTGCGACCCCGACGAGGTCGACTACAAGATCCCGGGCAACGACGACGCGATCCGCTCCGTCACCCTGCTCACCCGCGTGATCGCCGACGCCGTCGCCGAGGGCCTCATCGCCCGTTCCGGCGCTGCGACCGGCGACCAGAAGCCCGGCGAGAAGGCCGCGGGCGAGCCGCTGGCCGAGTGGGAGCGCGACCTGCTCGAGGGTGAGAAGAAGGCAGACGAGGCGGCCAAGCCTGCCGAGGCCGAGAAGCCTGCCGAGGCGGAGAAGCCTGCCGAGGCGGAGAAGCCTGCCGAGGCGGAGAAGCCTGCCGCGGACGCCGAGCAGGCCTGACCTCAACGGTTCGGTTCCTGACGGCGGGGGACGGCGCAGCATGAGCGCCGCCCCCGCCGCTCACCCGTAGATCTTCGACTTTCGACTTCGAGAGAGATTCAAGGACATGGCGAACTACACCGCCGCCGACGTCAAGAAGCTTCGCGAGCTCACCGGCGCCGGCATGATGGACTGCAAGAAGGCGCTGGACGAGGCCGAGGGCAACGTCGACAAGGCCGTCGAGCTGCTCCGCGTCAAGGGCCAGAAGGGCGTCGCCAAGCGTGAGGGCCGCTCCGCCGAGAACGGCGCCGTCGTCTCCCTCATCGCCGACGACAAGTCCTCCGGCGTGCTGCTTGAGCTGAAGTGCGAGACGGACTTCGTCGCCAAGGGCGACAAGTTCCTCGCCGTGGCCGACGCGCTCGCCCAGCACGTCGCCGGCACCGGCCCGGCCGACATCGACGCGCTGCTCGCCTCCGAGATCGAGGCCGGCAAGACCGTCCAGGCATACGTCGACGAGGCCAACGCCAACCTCGGCGAGAAGATCGTCCTGGACCGCTTCGCGCAGTTCGCCGACGGGTACGTCGCCGCGTACATGCACCGCACCATGCCCGACCTCCCGCCGCAGGTCGGCGTGCTGGTCGAGCTGGACAAGGGGTCCGCCTCGGAGGAGGCAGTCGCTGCGGTCGCCAAGGACGTCGCGCAGCACATCGCCGCCTTCGCTCCGAAGTACCTCCGTCGCGAGGACGTCCCGGCCGAGGTCGTCGAGGCCGAGCGCCGCGTCGCCGAGGAGACCTCGCGCAACGAGGGCAAGCCCGAGGCCGCGCTCCCGAAGATCGTCGAGGGTCGCGTCAACGGCTTCTTCAAGGAGGTCACCCTCCTCGACCAGCCGTTCGCCAAGGACAACAAGAAGACCGTCCAGAAGGTCCTGGACGAGGCCGGTGTCTCGCTGAAGCGCTTCGCGCGCATCCGCGTCGGCGCCTGAGCCCGTAAGCGATCGACACAGGAGACCGCTAGGGTTTCCTACGCAGTCATCGGCCGGGTATGCGCCGCACGACCGCAGATCTGACGAGGAGGCCATTGCCGACAGGGACACCAGCACCCCAAGGCAGTGGCCTTCTTCGTATGTGCACGAGGAGATCTCCATGAACAAGGGCGCGAACGCCACCCAGGCAGCCGGCGACAAAGGCGACCACAACGGCGGCGACGGCAAGAAGGCCGGACGCTTCCTGCTGAAGCTGTCCGGAGAGGCGTTCTCCGGCGGCACGGGACTGGGCGTCGACCCCGACGTCGTACACAACATCGCACGCGAGATCGCCGCGGTGGTCCGGGACGGCGCGCAGATCGCGGTCGTCATCGGCGGCGGCAACTTCTTCCGCGGCGCAGAGCTCCAGCAGCGCGGCATGGACCGGGCGCGCTCCGACTACATGGGCATGCTCGGCACGGTCATGAACTGCCTCGCCCTCCAGGACTTCCTGGAGAAGGAGGGCATCGACTCCCGCGTCCAGACCGCCATCACCATGGGGCAGGTCGCGGAGCCGTACATCCCGCTGCGCGCGGTGCGCCATCTGGAGAAGGGCCGGGTCGTCATCTTCGGCGCGGGCATGGGCATGCCCTACTTCTCCACCGACACCACCGCCGCACAGCGTGCCTTGGAGATCGACGCCGCGGCTCTGCTGATGGGCAAGAACGGCGTGGACGGGGTCTACGACTCCGACCCCAAGACCAACCCCGATGCGGTGAAGTTCGACGCGCTGGAGTACGGCGAGGTGATCTCCCGCAACCTCAAGGTCGCCGACGCCACCGCCGTCACCCTCTGCCGCGACAACAACCTCCCGATCCTGGTCTTCGAGCTGCTGACGGAGGGCAACATCGCCCGGGCCGTCAAGGGTGAGAAGATCGGCACACTCGTGAGCGACCAGGGCACCCGGGCCTGATCGAGGGATGGACAACACCCCGCCGGTCGGACACCGTGCAGGGGTAGACGCGACACAGGTTCTTCCGCCGGCCCCCGCTGGACGCCGGGCCAACTCTAGACACGCAGGAGCAAGTGGTGATCGAAGAGACCCTCCTCGAGGCCGAGGAGAAGATGGAGAAGGCCGTCCTGGTCGCCAAGGAGGACTTCGCCGCGATCCGCACGGGACGCGCCCACCCCGCCATGTTCAACAAGATCGTGGCGGACTACTACGGCGCTGCGACGCCGATCAACCAGCTCGCCTCGTTCGCGGTCCCCGAGGCCCGCATGGCCGTGGTGACTCCGTTCGACAAGAGCGCGCTGCGCAATATCGAGCAGGCCATCCGCGACTCCGACCTGGGCGTCAACCCCACCAATGACGGCAACGTCATCCGCGTGGTGTTCCCGGAGCTGACCGAGGAGCGCCGCCGCGAGTACATCAAGGTCGCCAAGGGCAAGGGCGAGGACGCCAAGATCTCGATCCGCTCGGTCCGTCGCAAGGCCAAGGAAGCCATCGACAAGCTGATCAAGGACGGCGGCGTCGGCGAGGACGAGGGACGCCGCGCGGAGAAGGAGCTCGACGACACCACCTCGAAGTATGTGGCGCAGGTGGATGAGCTGCTCAAGCACAAGGAAGCCGAGCTGCTCGAGGTCTGATGAACGACTCTTCCCGGGGGGCCGCCCCGCACCACCGGCAGCACGCCGGATACGCGGGTCAGCGGCCGCCGTCCGACCAGGGGCGCGCCCCGGCGGGTCCCGCATACGATGAGCGAGCCGCGCCGCAGACTCGGCCCATGCCCATCGTGCCGGACTTCCCCGACGCAGGTAGAGACGGTGAGAACCGAGGCAGCCGCGCCGACGGCCGCAGTGATCAGGAAGACCGCGACCGGGGGGCCGCTCGGCTGAGCGGCCCCCTGTTCCGTGACGAGATGCCGCAGGAGCCCATGCCCACCGCGCCGCCGACCGCGCCCACCCCGCAGCCGAAGAAGCGGGCAGGCCGTGACCTGCGGGCCGCCATAGGAGTCGGGATCGGGCTCGGCGCGGTCATCGTCGCCTCGCTCTTCATCGTCAAGGCCGTGTTCGTCGGCGTGATAGCGGTCGCCGTCGTCGTGGGCCTGTGGGAGCTCACCTCCCGCCTGCAGGAGCGCAAGCAGATCAAGGCCCCGCTGGTGCCGCTGGCCGTGGGCGGCGTGGCCATGGTGGTGGCCGGCTATGTGCGCGGCGCCGAAGGCGCCTGGGTCGCCATGGCGCTGACCGCGCTCGCGGTGCTGGTGTGGCGGATGACCGAACCGCCCGACGGCTATCTCAGGGACGTCACCGCGGGCCTGTTCGCCGCGTTCTACGTCCCCTTCCTGGCGACGTTCGTGGCCATGATGCTCACCGCCGAGGACGGGCCGCAGCGGGTGCTCACCTTCCTGCTGCTCACCGTCGTCAGCGACACCGGGGCGTACGCGGTCGGCTGGCGCTTCGGCAAGCACAAGCTGGCCCCCCGCATCAGTCCCGGCAAGACCCGTGAAGGTCTGGCCGGAGCCGTGGCGTTCGCCATGGCCGCGGGCGCGCTGTGCATGCAGTTCCTCATCGACGGCGGCGCCTGGTGGCAGGGGCTGCTGCTGGGCCTCGCGGTCGCCGTCAGCGCCACGCTGGGCGACCTCGGCGAGTCCATGATCAAGCGCGATCTCGGCATCAAGGACATGGGCACCCTGCTCCCCGGCCACGGCGGCATCATGGACCGTCTCGACTCGCTGCTGCCCACGGCGCCGGTGGTCTGGCTGCTGATGGTGATCTTCGTCGGGGCAAGCTGACCTCAGCGGGTACGCTGGAAGAGCCCGTGGCGCCGTACCGCGGGCCCTTTCCATCGGTCCCCGCCGACGCGGGGGCGGTCCCGTGAGGTCTCCCGGCTTCGGCATGGTCTTGCCGTTGTCCCCGCGACAGCGGGGGCCGGACCTCGTCGTCCTGAGGAGTTGCTCGACGTGGCACGCCCTGTCCCCGGCGAACTGACATTCGTCGCCCCGCGCGGAGCCAAGAAGCCCCCGCGGCATCTCGCCGACCTCTCGCCCGCCGAGCGCAAGGAGGCCGTCGCCGCCATCGGCGAGAAGCCGTTCCGCGCCAAGCAGCTCTCCCAGCACTACTTCGCGCGGTACGCCCACGACCCCGCCCAGTGGACGGACATCCCCGCCGCGGCGCGCGAGAGGCTCGCCTCGGAGCTGCTGCCCGAGCTGATGTCCGTCGTACGGCACATCTCCTGCGACGACGACACCACCCGCAAGACCCTGTGGCGGCTGCACGACGGCACGCTCGTCGAGTCGGTGCTGATGCGCTACCCGGACCGGGTGACCATGTGCATCTCCTCGCAGGCCGGCTGCGGGATGAACTGCCCCTTCTGCGCCACGGGGCAGGCCGGTCTGGACCGCAATCTGTCCACCGCCGAGATCGTCCACCAGATCGTCGACGGCATGCGCGCCCTGCGCGACGGCGAGGTTCCCGGAGGACCCGCCCGGCTGTCGAACATCGTCTTCATGGGCATGGGGGAGCCGCTCGCCAACTACAAGCGGGTCGTCGGCGCCGTCCGCCGGCTCACCGACCCCGAGCCGGACGGCCTCGGCCTCTCCCAGCGCGGGATCACCGTCTCCACCGTCGGCCTGGTCCCTGCGATGTTGCGGTTCGCCGACGAGGGTTTCAAGTGCCGGCTGGCCGTCTCGCTGCACGCACCCGACGACGATTTGCGCGACACCCTCGTCCCCGTCAACACCCGCTGGAAGGTCCGCGAGGTCCTCGACGCCGCATGGGAGTACGCGGAGAAGTCCGGCCGCCGCATCTCCATCGAGTACGCGCTGATCCGCGACATCAACGACCAGGCCTGGCGGGGCGATCTGCTGGGCCGACTCCTCAAGGGCAAGCGCGTTCATGTCAATCTGATCCCGCTCAACCCCACCCCCGGCTCCAAGTGGACGGCCTCCCGACCCGAGGACGAGAAGGCGTTCATCGAGGCCATCGCCGCCCATGGCGTGCCGGTGACCGTGCGGGACACCCGCGGCCAGGAGATCGACGGAGCCTGCGGCCAGCTCGCCGCCTCCGAGCACTGAACCGGGCTGCCGGCCCCCGGAACGGCCCATGTAATGTGGCTGGAAAATATTTGCATATTCATTCCGACAGGGGAGCGCCACAGCGCTGAGAGTGCGACACCGTCAGGTCGCAGACCCTCTGAACCTCGCCCCGGTCATTCGGGGTAGGAAGTTCGGTCATCACTCACCAGCTGTTGCGCCCTGCCCGGCACCCGATCCGCTCGCTTCGGGGCCGGGCGGGGCCGCGTCTCTTCCTGGTCATCTCCAGGAGGAAATCCGATGAGCACCAAGAAGATCACGGCCGTCGTGGCCGCCACCGCGCTCGGCGTCGGTGTGCTCGCCGCCTGCGGCGGGGAGTCCGAGGACGCCAAGAGCGCCGAGGGCGCCGCCGCCACAGGCTCCGGCTCAAAGACCGTGACCCTCGTCAGCCATGAGTCGTTCGCCGCCTCCGAGGACGTGCTGAAGCAGTTCACGAAGGAGACCGGCTACACGGTCAAGGTGCTCAAGAGCGGGGACGCGGGCGAGGCGCTCAACAAGGAGATCCTCACCAAGGGCTCCCCGCAAGGCGATGTCTTCTTCGGCGTCGACAACACCCTGCTGTCGCGCGCCCTCGACCACGGCCTGTTCACGCCGTACGAGGCCAAGGGCCTGGCGCAGGTACGCGACGAGGTCCGCCTCGACAAGGAGCAGCACCGCGTCACCCCCGTCGACACCGGCGACATCTGCGTCAACTACGACAAGAAGTACTTCGCCGACAAGAAGCTCGCCCCGCCGCGGACCTTCGACGACCTGGCCAAGCCCGAGTACAGGAACCTCCTCGTCGTCGAGAACGCCGCCACCTCCTCGCCGGGCCTCGGCTTCCTCCTCGGCACGATCGGCGCCTACGGTGCCGACGGCTGGCAGGACTACTGGAAGAAGCTCGACGCCAACGGCGTCAAGGTCGTCGACGGCTGGGAGCAGGCCTACAACGAGGAGTTCTCCGGCTCCGCGGGCGGCAAGAAGGCCGGAGCGGACCGGCCGCTCGTCGTCTCGTACGCCTCCAGCCCGCCGGTCGAGGTCCTCTACTCCGAGCCGCAGCCGGACAAGGCTCCCACCGGCGTCGCCACCGGCACCTGCTTCCGCCAGATCGAGTTCGCCGGGCTGCTCAAGGGCGCGAAGAACGAGGCGGGCGGCAAGGCGCTGCTGGACTTCCTGGTCTCCAAGACCTTCCAGGAGGACATGCCGCTCAATATGTTCGTCAACCCCGTCCGCGACGACGCGAAGCTGCCCGAACTGTTCACCAAGCACGGCGAGGTCGTGGAGAAGCCCGCGACCGTGCCCGCGGACGACATCGCGAAGAACCGTGAGCAGTGGATCCAGTCGTGGTCCTCGCTCGTCCTGAAGTAGGCAGGCCGCCGCGCGCCCGCGGTGCGCGGCGGCGCGGCAGCGCGGCGCGGCTCGCCCTCATGGCCGGGCCCGTCGCGTTCTTCGCCGTCTTCTTCGCCTACCCCGTGGCCGCGATCGTCGCCCGCGGCCTCAAGACCGGCGGAAACTGGCAGTTCGGGCGCTTCGGCGAGGTGCTGGCCCGCTCCGACATCCAGCATGTGCTGTGGTTCACCACCTGGCAGGCGCTCGCGTCCACCGCGCTGACCCTGCTGCTCGCGCTGCCCGGCGCATACGTCTTCGCCCGGCTCGACTTCCCCGGGAAGCAGCTGCTGCGGGCCGCGGTCACCGTGCCGTTCGTGCTCCCCACCGTCGTCGTCGGCTCCGCCTTCCTCGCCCTTCTCGGACGGGGCGGACTGCTCGACGAGGCCCTCGGCTTGCGCCTGGACACGACCGTCTGGGCGATCCTGCTGGCCCATGTCTTCTTCAACTACGCCGTCGTCGTGCGGACCGTCGGCGGACTGTGGGCCCAGCTCGACCCGCGCCAGGAAGAGGCCGCGCGCGTGCTCGGTGCCGGGCGGTTCGACGCCTGGCGGCGCGTCACCCTGCCTGCCCTCACCCCCGCCGTCGCGGCCGCCGCGCTGATGGTCTTCCTGTTCACGTTCACCTCCTTCGGCGTCGTGCAGATCCTCGGCGGGCCTGCCTTCGCCACCCTGGAGGTGGAGATCTATCGGCAGACCGCCCAGCTGCTCGATCTGCCCACCGCGGCCGTGCTGACCATGCTCCAGTTCCTCGCCGTCGGCGCCGTCCTCGCCGTGCACGCCCGCACCGTGCGGCGCCGGGAGAGCGCGCTCCGGCTGACCGACCCGGCGCGCACGGCGCGCAGGCCGCGCGGAGCCGGCCAGTGGGCGCTGCTCGGAGGCGTCCTCGCCAGTGTGGCCGCCCTGCTGCTGACTCCCCTCGCCGTGCTCGTCGAACGCTCCCTCGACGGCCCCGGCGGCTACGGCCTGCACTACTACCGGGCCCTCACCACACTCGACGCACGCGGCGGGGCCTTCCTCGTGCCTCCCATCGAGGCCGTGTGGAACTCCCTTGAGTACGCGCTGGCCGCGACGGCCATCGCGGTCGCCGTCGGAGGGCTCGCGGCCGCCGCGCTCACCCGGCGCGCGGGAAGGCTCGTACGCGGCCTCGACGCACTGCTGATGCTGCCGCTCGGCGTCTCCGCCGTCACCGTCGGCTTCGGCTTCCTGATCGCCCTCGACGAGCCGCCGCTGGACCTGCGGGCCTCCTGGATTCTGGTGCCGCTGGCGCAGGCGCTGGTCGGCGTGCCGTTCGTCGTACGGATCATGCTGCCGGTGCTGCGGGCGGTGGACGAGCGGCTGCGGGAGGCCGCCGCGGTCCTCGGAGCGTCGCCGCTGCGCGCCTGGCGCGAGGTCGACTTCCCCCTGGTGCGGCGCGCCCTGCTGATCGCGGCGGGTTTCGCCTTCGCCGTCTCCCTGGGCGAGTTCGGGGCGACGGTCTTCATCGCCCGGCCCGACCGGCCGACGCTGCCGGTGGCGGTGGCGCGGCTGCTGGGACGGCCCGGCGAGCTCAACTACGGCCAGGCGATGGCGCTGAGCACCATTCTGATGGCGGTGTGCGCCGCCGCGCTGCTGCTGCTCGAACGAGTCCGCGGCTCGTCCAAGACGTCAGGGGAGTTCTGATGCCGTTGCTGCGGCTGGATGGTGTGACCGTGCGGTTCGGGGGCCGCGCGGCGGTCGACGCGGTGGACCTGGAGGTCGCCCGGCACGAGGTCGTCTGCCTCCTCGGCCCCAGCGGCAGCGGCAAGTCCACGCTGCTGCGGGCCGTCGCCGGACTGCAGCCGGCGGACGCGGGACGGGTGCTCCTCGGCGACGCGGACCAGGCGGGGGTGCCGGTGCACCGGCGGGGCGTCGGGCTGATGTTCCAGGACCATCAGCTCTTCCCGCAGCGCGATGTCGCAGGGAACGTCGCGTTCGGCCTGCGGATGCACAAAGTCGCCCGCCGGGAACGCGACCGCCGGGTAGCCGAACTGCTGGACCTCGTCGGACTGCCCGGCGCGCAGCGGCGCGCCGTCGCGTCCCTGTCCGGCGGCGAACAGCAGCGGGTCGCGCTGGCGCGGGCGCTCGCCCCCGAGCCGCGGCTGCTGATGCTGGACGAGCCGCTCGGGCAGCTCGACCGCGGGCTGCGGGAGCGGCTCGTCGTCGAACTGCGGGACCTCTTCGGTCGCCTGGGTACGACCGTGCTCGCCGTCACCCACGACCAGGGGGAGGCGTTCGCGCTCGCCGACCGCGTGGTGGTCATGCGGGACGGCCGCATCGCGCAGACGGGCACCCCGCTGGAGGTCTGGCAGCGGCCCGCCTCCGCGTTCGTGGCGCGCTTCCTCGGCTTTGACAACATCGTCGACGCCACGGTTTCCGGCGCGGCCGCCGACACCCCCTGGGGCAAGATCCCCGTACCCGACGGCTCCCCGCAGGGGGCCCGAAAGCTGCTGGTCCGGCCGGCCGGCGTGCGGCTCGTCCCACCCGCCGAAGGCCTGCGCTGCACGGTCGAGGCCCGCACCTTCCGCGGCACGCATGTGGCCGTGCTGCTCCGGCCCCGCATGCCCGCCGCGGACGGCCCTCCCCTGGAGGCGGAGTGCCCGCTGCGTGACGCTCCCGCGACGGGAGCGGAGACCGGCGTGGTCTTCTCGGCCGAGGAGGCCGTGGTGCTGGAGGGGGAGTGAGCGGCAGTCAGTTCACTGGAACACCGGGCCCGTCCGGCGTGCAGGCGGCGGCGATCGCCAGGCTGTCCTCGTAGACGCGGTAACGGGTGATCAGGCCGTCCTCCACGGTCAGCCGCATCGCGAACGGCGAGGTGAAGTACTTGCCGGTGGCCCGCACGGTCCCGGCGAGCCGGCCGCTCAGCATGGCTTCCGAGCCCTCGACGACGATCACGTCGACGGCGGTGGCGCCGGGGTCGGGCTGCTGGCCCTCGGCGAGCTCACGGAAGTGGGCCGCGACGTCGGCGCGGGTGGAGCGGGGGCGTATCCAGGGGACGGAGGGGTTGTCGGCGATCTCCCAGTCGACTTCGTCGGCGAAGAGCGCGGCGATGTCGTCGGGGGAGGCGGCCGCGGTCCTGGCGAGGAACTCCTGGACGGTGGCGCGGGTGTGGGCGGTGGCGTGATCGGTCATGAGTTCGATCTTGCGGGATCGGATGCGGTGGCGTCGAGAGCCTGTGGAGGCGGCTTCTTCCCCGGACTTCGTCCGGGGCGCCTCCCGGACGGGCTTGAAGTCGCCCGCACGGCGGGCGACTTCAAGCCTCGCCGGCGACGGAGGCGACCATCGAGCCCTGTCGGCGATTGAGGCGCGGAGGCAGCTTGTCCAGCCCCGCCGGCGATTGAGGCGCGGGGGTCCGGGGGCGGAGCCCCCGAGAAAGGGGTCTGGGGCGGAGCCCCGGGTTCGGGAAGGGGCGGGGTGGGGGAACAAGCCCCGCAGGGAACCGTCAGTGGCGCAGCGGAAACGCCGCAAGCATGGCGACCGTCCAGGTCAGCGGCGCGAAGACGGTCAGCAGCACGGCCGCCCGCAACCCCGCGGCACTGCGGAGCAGACCGGCAGGCGCGCCCTGCTCCAGCAGGCACTCTGCCGTGCCGGCCCGGGTAGTCCGGGATTCGAGGGCGGCGGTGAACAGCGTCGCCGTCGTGCAGATCACGACCAGCGCCGCCCCGAGCGCGGTGAGCGGTCCGAAGGGGCGCGGCCCCGCCGCGTACAGGGACCACGCCGCCACCCCGCCCGCCGCCACCGCGCAGACCACGCCGAGGGGGCGACCGATGCGGCGGGCGTCCTCCATCAGGATGCGCCCGGCCAGCAGCCGGGTCGGCCCGGGGCGAACCCCCTGCAGAAGTCGCCCGCACCGGTATGTGAGGCCGGGGCCCGTCAGCGCCAGGCCCAGCGCGGTGAGCGTCCAGCCCGCCAGCACTCCGGCCGGGCTGCCGTCGAAGTGGCCGGGCAGCATCAGCGGCGGAGCGGAGGCGGCCCCGCCGGCCGCCGTGGCCTCCGGGGTCGTGTAGACCTCTGCCGTCAGGCCCGCGGCGATGAGCGCAACGCCCCACGGCAGTCCGGTGGGCGCTGACGCCGGCTCGGCCGGCCGGTCGGGGTCGGTCTCTCCGCCCGGTCTGACCCGCCGCGGCCGCAGCGTCAGCGCCGCCGCCGCGGACGACACGACGGGCACGACGGCGAGGAGCGTCAGCGCCGCCCCCACCGGCAGCGGCACGCCGGCGGCCAGCAGTCGGCCGGCCCCGTCGTCGAACGGCAATCCGGTGAGATCGCCGCGCAGATGCAGGAACACCAGCAGCGCCACCATGCTGCCGAGCGCCGTGGACAGGGCCGTGGTGGTCGCGGCGATCGCGGTGAGCCGGGCCGGGCCGAGACCGATCGCGGACAGCCCGGGCCTCGGCCGCGTACCTGGGTCCGTACGCGCGACTGCCACGGCGAGATGTACCGTCGCGGCGAGCGGCACGGCGCACCACAGCAGCCGCAGCAGCGAGGCGGAGGACTCCCCGGGGTGGGCCAGCGCGTGCGCCATGGCGGACAGCAGGAGGAAGCCGACCCCCGCGGAGGCCGCCGCCACGGTCAGCCGGCGCAGCAGGACGAGCGGGTGGGAGCCGCGGGCTAGACGGAGAGCGAGCACGCGGCCCGGCCTTCCGCCTCGGTGATCACGGGTGCCGCGGCCACCCGCCGGCCGTCTACCAGGGTGATCGAGCGGTCGGCGAGGCCCGCCACCTCCGCGTCATGGGTGGCGAGGATGACGGTGATCCGGTGCGAGCGGGCCGCGGCCGTGATCGTACGCAGCACATGCGCCCGGTCCGTCTGGTGCAGGGTGGCCGTCGGCTCGTCGGCGAACAGCACGGACGGGGTGGTGGCCAGGGCGCGTGCGGTCGCCACCCGCTGCCGTTGCGCCTGGCTCAGTGCATACGGCCGGGTGCGGGCGTGCGCGCCGATGTCGAGTCGTTCCAGCCACTCCACCGCCGTCGCTTTGGCGGCACGGTGCGAAATGCCGCGCAGCAGCAGCGGCAGGGCCGCGTTCTCCCAGGCCGTCAGCTCCGGCACCAGCGTCGGTTCGGGGGAGATCCAGCCGAAGCGGTCGCGCCGCAGCCGTTCCCGCGCGGCCGCGGACATGGTGTGCACGGGTGCGCTGTTGAACCACACTTCGCCCTGCTCGGCGACGAGCTGGCCGGACAGGGTGCGCAGCAGTGTGGTCTTGCCGCTGCCCCGGGCCCCGCACACGGCGAGGATCTCGCCTTCCCGCACCCCCAGCGACACCCCCGCCAGCGCGGGTGCGCCGCTGTAGGAGCAGTGCAGTGAGCGTGCCCAGAGCACATCGTTGTCCGGCGGGGCCACCATGGCGTACACCTCGGTTCTGATCTGACGTTTCCCTCCTGCGTACTCCCTCGCACGGGGGAACGAACGCAGGGCCGATCGGTCACTCGGCACGCTAGGGAGTCGGAACGGGGGGTGCGCGAAGCACGCGGCCCGGTTGCCGCCCATCTCACTCGAATGGCGGCAACCGGGCCGGGTGTGTCAGGGGCACTAGAGCTTGGTCCACGCCTCCGTGAGCACGGTGCGCAGGATCTGCTCGATCTCGTCGAAAGTCGACTGGTCCGCGATCAGCGGCGGGGCCAGCTGGATGACCGGGTCGCCGCGGTCGTCGGCCCTGCAGTACAGGCCGTTGTCGAAGAGCGCCTTGGAGAGGAAGCCGTACAGGACGCGCTCCGTCTCCTCCTCCGTGAAGGTCTCCTTGGTGGCCTTGTCCTTGACCAGTTCGATGCCGTAGAAGTAGCCGTTTCCGCGGACGTCGCCGACGATCGGCAGGTCGTGCAGCTTCTGCAGCGTGTTCAGGAACGCGCTCTCGTTGTCGAGGACGTGCCGGTTGAGGTTCTCCCGCTCGAAGATGTCGAGGTTGGCGAGGCCGACGGCGGCGGAGACCGGGTGGCCGCCGAAGGTGTAGCCGTGCAGGAAGGTGTTGTCGCCCTGGTAGAACGGCTCGGCGAGGCGGTCGGAGACGATGCAGGCGCCGATCGGGGAGTAGCCCGAGGTCATGCCCTTGGCACAGGTGATCATGTCCGGGACGTAGCCGAACTTGTCACAGGCGAAGATCGTGCCGAGGCGGCCGAAGGCGCAGATGACCTCGTCGGAGACGAGCAGCACGTCGTACTGGTCGCAGATCTCGCGAACCCGCTGGAAGTACCCGGGAGGCGGCGGGAAGCAGCCGCCGGCGTTCTGCACCGGCTCCAGGAAGACCGCGGCGACGGTGTCGGGGCCCTCGAAGAGGATCTGCTGCTCGATCTGGTCGGCGGCCCAGCGGCCGAAGGCCTCCGGGTCGTCGCCGTGGATCGGCGCGCGGTAGATGTTGGTGTTCGGCACCTTGTGCGCGCCGGGCACCAGCGGCTCGAAGGGTGCCTTCAGGCCCGGCAGGCCGGTGATGGACAGGGCGCCCTGCGGGGTGCCGTGGTAGGCGACGGCCCGTGAGATGACCTTGTACTTGGTCGGCTTGCCCTTGAGCTTGAAGTACTGCTTGGCCAGCTTCCAGGCGGTCTCCACCGCCTCGCCGCCGCCGGTGGTGAAGAAGACCTTGTTGAGATCGCCCGGGGCGTAGTCGGCGAGCCGCTCGGCCAGTTCGACGGCCTTGGGGTGGGCGTAGGACCACACCGGGAAGAAGGCGAGCTCCTGCGCCTGCTTGAAGGCGGTCTCGGCGAGCTCGGCACGGCCATGACCGGCGTTGACGACGAACAGGCCGGCGAGCCCGTCGAGGTAGCGCTTGCCCTTGTCGTCGTAGATGTAGGCGCCCTCGCCGCGCACGATTGTGGGGACGGGGGCGTTCTCGTACGACGACATGCGGGTGAAGTGCATCCACAAGTGGTCGTAGGCGGTCTGGGAGAGGTCCTTGCTCACGGCTATCGGGTTCCCCACATATAGGTCTGCTTCTTGAGCTTGAGGTAGACGAAGCTCTCTGTGGAGCGCACGCCGGGGAGCGCACGAATCCGCTTGTTGATCACTTCGAGCAGGTGGTCGTCGTCCTCGCAGACGATCTCCACCATCAGGTCGAACGAGCCCGCGGTCAGCACCACGTACTCGCACTCGGCCATGGCCGTCACCGCATCAGCCACCGGGTCGACATCGCCCTCGACGTTGATGCCGACCATCGCCTGGCGTCGCAGACCCACGGTGAGCGGGTCGGTGACGGCGACGATCTGCATCACGCCCTGGTCGAGCAGCTTCTGGACGCGCTGTCGCACGGCCGCCTCGGAGAGGCCGACGGCCTTGCCTATCGCGGCGTACGGGCGCCGCCCGTCCTCCTGAAGCTGTTCGATGATCGCGAGCGAGACGGCGTCGATGGTCGGAGGCGACCCTGATCCGCCGCCGCTGGAGTTCCTGGAGTCTGCACTACGGCTGGCCACGACTTCACTGTGCACGCGTCTCGTCTGTCGCGCAACCCCTCAGCGATGGAATGCGTAGTTTTTCGGCTCTGAACTCACTGAATCCGAAGTTGGCGAGCGTCGGCCCTGTCGAAAGCGTCACCCCAGGAGCTAGTGTGGGGCTCAGTCGTCCAGCATGTGGGCATCTCACCCATCGGACCATCGCACCACAGGACATCTGACAGGAGGGGTGGCAACAGTGACCACCGAGCTGCGTCGTCTGCGCAACTACATCAACGGGGAGTTCAAGGACGCCGCCGACGGGGGGACCATCGAGGTGATCAACCCGGCGACGGGTGACGCCTACGCGACATCGCCGCTCTCCAGGGAGGCCGACGTCGATGCCGCCATGGCGGCCGCCGCGGCCGCTTTCCCCGCCTGGCGCGACGCCACCCCCGCCGAGCGCCAGAAGGCCCTGCTGAAGATCGCGGACGCCTTCGAGGAGCGCGCCGAGGACCTGCTCGCCGCCGAGTGTGAGAACACGGGCAAGCCCGTGGAACTCACCCGCAGCGAGGAGTTCCCGATGATGGTGGACCAGATCCGCTTCTTCGCGGGCGCGGCGCGCATGCTGGAGGGCCGGGCGTCCGGTGAGTACATGGAGGGCTTCACCTCCATGGTGCGCCGTGAGCCGGTCGGCGTCTGCGCCCAGGTCGCGCCGTGGAACTACCCGATGATGATGGCCGTGTGGAAGTTCGCTCCGGCGCTGGCCGCGGGCAACACGGTCGTCCTCAAGCCCTCGGACACCACGCCCGCCTCGACCGTGCTCATCGCGGAGATCATCGGCGCCATCCTCCCCAAGGGCGTCTTCAACGTGATCTGCGGCGACCGGGAGACCGGCCGCCTGATGGTCGAGCACTCAACGCCGGCCATGGCCTCCATCACCGGCTCGGTGCGGGCCGGCATGCAGGTCGCCGCGTCCGCGGCCAAGGACGTCAAGCGGGTCCACCTGGAGCTGGGCGGCAAGGCGCCGGTCGTCGTGTTCGAGGACACCGACATCGCCAAGGCCGTCGAGGACATCTCCGTCGCCGGCTACTTCAACGCGGGCCAGGACTGCACCGCCGCAACACGCGTACTGGTGCACGAGGCGATCCACGACGAGTTCGTCGAGGCCCTGGCCAAGGCCGCCGCAGACACCAAGACAGGCGGGCCGGACGACGCCGACGTGCTGTACGGCCCGCTGAACAACGCCAACCAGCTGGAGCAGGTCACCGGCTTCATCGACCGGCTCCCGGCCCACGCCAAGGTCGAGGCGGGCGGCCACCGGGTCGGCGACAAGGGCTACTTCTACGCCCCGACCGTCGTCTCCGGCCTCAAGCAGGACGACGAGATCGTCCAGCAGGAGGTGTTCGGCCCGGTCATCACCGTGCAGTCCTTCCGTGACGAGGCCCAGGCGGTCGAGTGGGCCAACGGAGTGGAGTACGCGCTGGCGTCGTCGGTGTGGACCAAGGACCACGCGCGTGCCATGCGGCTGTCCAAGGCGCTGGACTTTGGCTGCGTCTGGATCAACACCCACATCCCGCTGGTGGCGGAGATGCCGCACGGCGGCTTCAAGAAGTCCGGCTACGGCAAGGACCTGTCGGCGTACGGCTTCGACGACTACACCCGCATCAAGCATGTGATGACCTCGCTCGACGGGTAGTAGCACACCTGACCGGGAGCGCGCCCCGGACGCCCGACGGGTGTCCGGGGCGCGGATCCGCGTCAGGCTGCCTAAGCTGACAGTACGGCTCGGGGACGTACGGTCGGCTCGGGGATGCTCGCGTGGGAGGCCACGATGACGGCGTCGCAGAGCGTGGAAGTCACCCCGCACAAGGACGTCTGGCCCGGAATCGCGGGAGTGGTGTCCGGCGGACTGCTGATCGCCGTCCAGGCGCTGTGGTATCGCACCCCGGACACCGGCGACCGCGGGGCGATCCGCGACGTCGTCCTCTTCTACGCCGACGACGGCAACCGCGATCTCGCCGAGGCCACGGCGCTGATGACGCTGCTGGCGAGCCTGCTCTTCCTGTTCTTCCTCGTTGCGCTCGCCCGGCTGGCCGGGAACCGCTCCCACCAAGTGCTGCTGGGCGGGGTGGCGTTCACGGTGCTGCTGCTCGTCGCGGTGATCGCCGGCAATGTGTACGCCATCACCGTCGACTACTCCGACGTCTTCCCGGTCGCCCCGCAGACAGCGCTGATCGCGATACTGCTGCTGGAGGTGCAGTACGCGGGGATGGTCGCGGCCATGGTCGCCGCGGCCGTGATGCTCTTCGCCGTCTGGCGGGTGGCGACGGCGGCGCAGGCCGCGCCGCCGTGGCTGGGCTGGTCCGCGTTCGCGGTGGCCGTCGTCTGCCTGGTCGGCCCGATCACGGCCTGGCTGACGCCGCTGCTGCTGGGGGTCTGGCTGATCGCGGCAGGGGTGCTGATGATCCTCAAGTCCCGGGAGGAGACCGCGGGGCACATGGCCACGGGGCACGCCGGTCCGGAGCCGGGGCCCGCCGGGCCGGGCGCCTCCGGTCCGGGCACGGTGCCGGGCCCGACGGCGGAAGGCACGCAGGGTCCGCCCGCGCCCTGAGGCCGCCGATCGGACGCTGGAACGCGACCGTGGGCCTGTAACGCCGCGGACGTACATGCCCGTCACACCGGGCGTACTCGGACGGCAGACGCCGCCGTCCGCTCGCACACCGGCGCCCCGGGACGCGGCGGGCCCCGGCACAACGGAAGCCGTTCCGTCAGCGGTGTGAGGACAGCACGGCGCGGAGGACGTCCACCCGGTTGGTGGTGATCGAGTCGACGCCGTGGGCGACCAGCCGCCGCATCGTGCGCCGGGTGTCCGCGGTCCAGGCCGAGACCAGACAGCCGTCGCGGTGGACCCGGTCGGCCAGGTCCCGACTGACCAGCCCGAAGCGGTAGTTGAGCCAGCGGGGGCCGACGGCGGCCAGTAGCACGGGGCGGGGCGGGGCCAGGGTCGTCCAGGTCAGGGCGATTTCGGCGGAAGGGTCGGCGGCGCGGACCGCGAGCATGGCGGCGGGGCCGGCGCTGTAGTACACCCGCTCGGCCGCGCCGCACTCGCGCACCATGCCCACGATCGCCCGTACCGACCGCTCCGACGCGCCCGGCAGGTCGACCATCAGCCGGTGGTTGCCCGTGGCGAGCAGCGCCTCGGCCAGCGTCGGCACTCCGCCCAGGGTGAGCTCCTTCAGCTGCGCCAGGGTGAGCCGGTCGAGGGGCCGGTCGTGGCCCCACAGCCGCTTCAGCGAGGCGTCGTGCAGCAGCACGGGCGTCTCGTCCCCGGTCAGCCGGACGTCGATCTCCACCGCGTCCGCACCCCGCTCGATCGCCGACCGCAGCGAGCCGAGCGTGTTCTCCCGGACGCGGTACGGATCTCCGCGATGGGCCACGGCGGCGACGGGGCGCATCAGGACGGGCTGCTGCATAGTGGCGGCCGGTTTCAGCGGGCCTGCCACGCGGCGGTGTACGCGTCGATCTCCGAGGCGATCCGCGCCTTGCCCGCCGGGTCAAGGAACGACGCCTCCACCGCGTTCTTGGCCAGGTCGGCCACGCCCCGCTCGTCCAGCTCCAGCAGCCGGGCGGCCACCGCGTACTCGTTGTTGAGGTCGGTGCCGAACATGGGCGGGTCGTCGCTGTTGACCGTGACCAGCACACCGGCCGCGACCATCTCCCGGATCGGGTGCAGGTCCAGATCCGTGACGGCGCGCGTGGCGATGTTGGAGGTGGGGCAGACCTCCAGGGGGATCCGGTGCTCGGCGAGATGGGCGAGCAGCTCCGGGTCCCGGACGGAGCTGGTGCCATGGCCGATGCGTTCGGCACGCAGCTCGGTGAGGGCGTCCCACACCGTCTGCGGCCCGGTGGTCTCTCCGGCGTGCGGCACGGAGTGCAGACCGGCGTCGATGGCGCGGTCGAAGTACGGCTTGAACTGCGGCCGCGGCACACCGATCTCCGGGCCTCCCAGCCCGAAGGAGACCAGACCCTCGGGGCGCAGGTCGACCGCCAGCCGGGCCGTCTCCTCCGCCGCCTCGAGACCGGCCTCGCCGGGGATGTCGAAGCACCAGCGCAGGACCACCCCGAGCTCGTCCTCTGCGGCCTTGCGGGCGTCCTCTATCGCCGCCATGAACGCCTTCTCGTCGATGCCGCGGCGGGTCGAGCTGAAGGGGGTGACGGTCAGTTCGGCGTAGCGGATGTTCTGCCGCGCCATGTCGCGGGCGACCTCGAAGGTGAGCAGTCGCACGTCCTCGGGGGTGCGGATCAGATCCACGACGGAGAGATAGACCTCGATGAAGTGCGCGAAGTCGGTGAAGGTGAAGTAGGAGGCGAGCGCCGAGGGGTCGACGGGGACCTTGGAGTCCGGGTGCCGGGCGGCCAGTTCCGCGACGATGCGCGGCGAGGCCGAGCCGATGTGGTGCACATGCAGCTCGGCCTTGGGCAGCCCCGCGATAAAGGGGCGAAGATCGGTCATCGAGGTCCTCCGGGAGCAGTGGGATCGCGGCGGGTCCGGCCGGCTGTCACGGATCATCGTAGGCCGCCCGGTTCGGCGGGAAGCACACGCCGTAGCATGGCCGGACCACCGATGGGGGAGAGCAATGTCTGACAATCAGGACGGCCGCGGGACGGGCGGGTCGGAGTCGCGGGACCGCGATCCCTGGGCCGCGCCGGAGCACGGAGCGCCCGGTGCGGCCGTGCCGGGCGGCGCGCAGGGCGGAGTGCCGCTGGGCAAGTCCTGGGACGCGCCGCAGCCCGCGCCGGTGCACGACCAGCCGACGGTCGCCGCGATGCCGGCGGCGTCGCCGACGCCCGATGCCGGTGCGGTGCCCCCGCCGCCCACCGCCCCCGGCGGCCCTGCGGCCGGCGGCTACGGCTACCCCACGGCCGGGACCGCGAACACCCCGTACGGCTCGGGCGCCTACCCCGCGTACCCGGCGACCGGCTACCAGAGCTACGGGCAGCCCGGGTGGCAGCCCTCGCCCTCCAACGGCATGGGCATCACCGCGATGGTGCTCGGCATCCTCTCCGTCTGCCTGTTCTGCCTGTACGGGGTCGTCGGCCTGATCCTCGGCCTGCTCGCCCTGATCTTCGGCATCCTCGGCCGGAAGAAGGCACAGCGCGGTGAGGCCACCAACGGCGGCATGGCCCTGGCGGGCATCATCCTCGGCTCCATCGGCATGCTGCTGGGGGCGGTGGTGATCGGGCTGCTGGCGTGGGGGATCACGACGGCGATCAACGAGGAGCGGGACAGGGTCGAGTACGAGTACGACTATGACAGCTACTCGAACGTCCTGGTCGTCGACGAGCGGGCGGGCCGCTAGGCGGGCCCGGCGACGTCCGGCGCGGTCCGGCTGCGCCCCGACGGGCGCGGGGCCGTCTCGATATGCGGCTCCGCCGCGTGGGCGCGACCGGCCGTGATACGTCCGCAACGTCCCCGCCGGCCGGCCGCGGCGCTTCCCGGGGGAGCGCTTGGGCGGGGGTCTTTCCCCCGCCCCGCCCCCCGGAGCGCGGCAGCTTCGCGATGCGAGGTGCCCGTTTTCCCCGGACGCGAGATCTTTCGCGCGGGAGCCCGTCCCCCAGAACGCCATGGTTCGGCGCCGGGGACCGATCCCAGGCCTTGGGGGTTCACGCCGGCGCGGCAGCCATGCCCTGCGGGTTCCCGCCTCTGAACGCGGGCGGCTGCACCGGAGGCTCCCCGTTCTACGGTTCCCTCGCTCCCCGAACGCGGTGGCTTTGCGCAGCGAGGTTCCCCGTTCCCCGGGACGCGGGCGGCGCCGCCTCGCGAGGTCTCCGTCACCTGAACGCGGCGGCTGCGCGCTGTGGAACCCCTGTCTGAGGGGGAGTTGCCTCAGCGGTTGTGCTGCGGGGCTTTTCCGCGCGGGCGGGGGTCCGCTTGCCGAGGCTGCGCGCCGGGGGCGGGTTCCCGTCGGGGAGGAGGCCGTGGACCCGCCGTGAGGTGCGGGGCCCGGGGCGGAGCCCCGGCTGCGTCAGAGGGTCTGCGCTCGCAGTGCGTCCCGTGCCTCCATCAGTGCAAAGCCCAGCAGGTTCAGTCCCCGCCACCGCGCGGGGTCGTGGGCACGTTCGTCCGTCGCCGTGAGCCCGATGCCCCAGACACGGTCCCGGGGGCTCGCCTCGACCAGCACGCGGTCGCCCGTCGCCAGCAGAAAGTCCCGCAGGTCCGCATGCCGGCCGAACTTGTGCAGGCTGCCGGTGCGCACGATCGCGAAGCGTTCGCGCTCCCATATCCGCTCGTCGAAGCCGCGCACCAACCGCCCCGCGGTCTTCGCCGCACCCGGGCTCGTCGCCGCCAGCGCCATGCGCTCCGCGTCCGCGTCGGCGAAAAGCCTCGCCTTCTCCGCCATCATCCAGTGCTCCGCCGTGGCGTACCGCACGCCGTCGACCGCGAAGGGTGACGGCCACCACTGGCTCAGACAGCTCGCGCCGATCCGGCCGTCCTTCCTTGGAGCATGGCCCCAGAAGTGCAGGTACTTGACTCTCTCTCCGCTGTTCAGACGGCTGATCAGCGCTTCGGTCGCTTCGGTCCCCGTCGGTGTTCCCATGTGGGCGAGTCTGGCAGTCGCTGCTGACAGTCCGTATGCGAATAGGTCCGCCGACCCGACACATGGTCGACCGATTCCGTCGCGTAACCAAAAGGCAACTACGGAATCGCTTGTTAGACGGCGGTTGCTCTGTCAGGATCGGCACTCAATTCGAGCTGGAACTACGGAGAGCGTGATGGGCAACCGCTTCCAGGCACAGGACCGCTTCGCGGACGGCGCGCAGTACATCGCCGGCCGGCTCAGCCCCGGGACCTCGGGGCGTACCCAGGACGTGGTCGATCCGGCCACCGGGCAGACCGTCCACACCTACGAACTCGCAGGACCCGGGGACGTCGACGCGGCGGTCGCCGCCGCACGCGAGGCGTTGCCGGGCTGGGCCGGGGCCACTCCCGGTGAGCGCTCCGACGCGATGCACCGCTTCGCCTCCGTGCTCGCCGGGCAGGCGGACGAACTGGCGCGCGCCGAGTCCCTGCAGTGCGGCAAGCCCATCAAGCTGACGACGGAGTTCGACGTGCCCGGCACCGTCGACAACACGGCCTTCTTCGCGGGCGCGGCCCGTCTGCTCCAGGGCCAGTCGGCGGGCGAGTACAGCGGCGACCACACCTCGTACGTACGCCGGGAGCCGATCGGCGTGGTCGGCTCCATCGCCCCCTGGAACTATCCGCTCCAGATGGCCGCCTGGAAGGTCCTCCCGGCCATCGCCGCAGGCAACACGATCGTCCTCAAGCCCGCCGAGATCACCCCGTTCACCTCCCTGATGTTCGCCGCCGCCGCTGCCGAGGCCGGCATCCCCGACGGCGTCGTGAACGTCGTGAGCGGCGCGGGCCGGGACGCGGGCGAACGTCTGGCGGGCCACCCGGACGTGGCCATGACGTCCTTCACCGGCTCCACCGCCGTCGGCAAGCGCGTCGCGGAACTCGCCGTCGCCACCGTCAAACGCCTCCACCTGGAACTCGGCGGCAAGGCCCCCTTCGTCGTCTTCGACGACGCGGACCTGGAAGCCGCCGTGCACGGCGCCGTCGCAGGGGCGCTGATCAACACCGGTCAGGACTGCACCGCCGCCACCCGCGCCTACGTCCAGCGGCCGCTGTACGACGCGTTCGTCTCCGGGGTCGCCGACCTGATGGCGACCGTGCGCCTGGGCGACCCCTTCGACCCCGTCACCGACCTCGGCCCGCTGGTCTCCCACGCCCAGCGCGACCGGGTGGCCGGCTTCGTCGAACGCGCCCGCGGTTATGCGACCGTCGTCACCGGCGGGGAAGCGCCTCAGGGCGAGCTGAAGAGCGGCGCGTACTACCGGCCCACCCTGATCACCGGAGCCGCGCAGACCAGCGAGGCCGTCCAGTCGGAGATCTTCGGCCCCGTCCTCGTCGTCCTGCCCTTCGACACCGACGACGAGGGCATCGCACTCGCCAACGACACCCCGTACGGCCTGGCCGCCTCCGCCTGGAGCCGGGACGTCTTCCGCGCCAACCGCGCCACCCGCGAGATCAAGGCGGGTTGCGTCTGGATCAACGACCACATCCCGATCATCAGCGAGATGCCGCACGGCGGATACCGCGCATCGGGCTTCGGCAAGGACATGTCGACCTACTCCTTCGAAGAGTACACGCAGGTCAAACATGTGATGTTCGACAACACCGCGGTCGCCGCGAAGGAGTGGCACCGCACGGTATTCGGGGACAGGTAGGACCGACGAACGCCGGCCGCCGACCACGGCCACCCTCCCACCACGGCACATCCCGAAAGGGCACAGCGCATGGAACAGTACGAGCCGGAGCCCTACGGCCCCCTGTCCCGGGCCCAGCTGGCCGCGACACGACGCAGCCTGGCCCGCAGCCAAGGACGCGGCCTCACCCGCCGCTCGATGCTGCGCGCCTCCGGCGTCGGCGCGCTCACCGTCGGCGGCTTCGCCGCCCTGAGCGCCTGCGGCATCCCGCCCGCCAAACGCTCGGGCGACGCGGGCGCCGCCGACGACCACTCGGCAGAGGAGAAGCGGCTCAACTTCTCCAACTGGACCCAGTACATCGACATCAGTGACGACGAGAAGCACCGTCCCTCGCTGGAGGCGTTCACCAAGCGCAGCGGGATCAAGGTCAAGTACACCGAGGACATCAACGACAACGTCGAGTTCTTCGGCAAGATCCAGCCCCAGCTCGCCGCCGGCCAGGACACCGGCCGCGATCTGATCTGCGTCACCGACTGGCTCGCAGCCCGGATGATCCGCCTCGGCTGGGCGCAGAAGCTCGACCCGGCGAACCTCCCGCACGCCTACGCCAACCTCAGCCCGCAGTTCCGCGCGCCCGACTGGGACCCCGGCCGCGCCTACACCTACCCCTGGACCGGCATCTCCACCGTCATCGCCTACAACGCCAAGGCCACCGGCGGCCGCGAGATCACCTCGGTGTCCCAGCTGCTGGACGACCCGGCGCTCAAGGGCCGCGTCGCCTTCCTGTCCGAGATGCGCGACACCGTCGGCATGACCCTCCTCGACATGGGCAAGGACCCGGCCACGGTCACGGACGACGACTTCGGCGCGGCCGTCGCCCGCCTCCAGAAGGCCGTCGACCGTCGGCAGATCCGCCGCTTCACCGGCAACGACTACACCTCGGACCTCAACAAGGGCGACATCGCCGCCTGTCTGGCCTGGGCGGGCGATTTGATCCAGCTCCAGGTCGACAACCCGGACATCCGGTTCGCCATCCCGGACGCCGGCTATATGACCTCCACCGACAACCTCCTGGTCCCGGCGCAGGCGCGGCACAAGGCCAACGCCGAGAAGCTGATCGACTACTACTACGAGCCGCCGATCGCCGCCCAGCTCGCCGCATACATCAACTACGTCTGCCCCGTCGCAGGCGTGCGCGAGGAACTGGCGAAGATCGACGACTCGCTGGCGTCCAACACCCTGATCCTCCCGGACGAGGCCATGGCGGCGAAGTCGAACGCCTTCCGCTCCCTCGCCACCGAGGAAGAGACGGCGTACGAGGAGAAGTTCGCCGCTCTCATCGGCGCCTGACCGGCCCGCCCGCCCCCGCCCCCCGACACCACTGGGACCGCGACCCATGACACAGAAGTCCACAGGCGGCGACGTCCGCCTCTCCGGGATCAGCAAGACCTACGGCTCCTTCACCGCCGTCCACCCCCTCGATCTGACCGTGCCCCAGGGCTCCTTCTTCGCCCTGCTCGGCGCATCCGGCTGCGGCAAGACCACTACCCTGCGCATGATCGCCGGACTGGAGGACCCCACGACGGGAACGGTGTTCCTCGGCGACCGCGATGTCACCGAGCTCCCCCCGTACAAGCGCCCCGTCAACACCGTCTTCCAGTCGTACGCGCTCTTCCCGCACCTCGACATCTACGAGAACGTCGCCTTCGGGCTGCGCAGACGCGGCATAAAATCCGTGAAGAAGCAGGTCGGCGAGATGCTCGACCTGGTGCAGCTCGGTGACTTCGCACGCCGCAAGCCGCACCAGCTCTCCGGCGGCCAGCAGCAGCGCGTCGCCGTCGCCCGCGCCCTGATCAACCACCCGCAGGTGCTGCTCCTCGACGAGCCGCTCGGCGCCCTCGACCTCAAGCTGCGCCGACAGATGCAGCTGGAACTCAAGCGCATCCAGACCGAGGTCGGCATCACCTTCATCCATGTCACCCACGACCAGGAAGAGGCCATGACCATGGCCGACACGGTCGCGGTGATGAACGCCGGCCGGGTGGAACAGCTCGGCGCGCCCGCCGAGCTCTACGAGCACCCCCGCTCCACCTTCGTCGCCAACTTCCTCGGCACCTCCAACCTCATCGAGGCGGAGGTCGTCGAGTCCGGCGGCACGGGCCCCGGCGCGGAGATCGCCGTCACCGCGGGCGGCGGCAAGCTGCGGCTGCCCGCCGGACGCTCCTCGGCCGGGGGCGGCAGCGTCGGCAGCAAGCTCCTCGTCGGCGTCCGCCCGGAGAAGATCTCCCTTGCGCTCGCCGAGGAAGCCGGGTCCGTCCCCGACGGCCGCAACACCGTCACCGGCCGGATCGCCGCCTCGTCCTTCATCGGCGTCTCCACCCAGTACGTCGTCGACTCCCCGGTCGGCCAGGGCCTCGAGGTGTACGTCCAGAACACCGAGCACCGCGACGGACTGGCCCCCGGCGCCGACGTCGTCCTGCACTGGAACCCCGACCACACCTTCGGCCTGGACGCGGCCCAGGACCGCACCGCGGGCACCGAAAAGGTGGAGGACGCCACATGAGCACCTCCACCCTCACCGAAGCACCGCCGCCCGTACCCCAGCCGCAGAGCCCCGAGCAGCCCGTCCGGCGCACGGTCCCCACGCGCCGCAGGCTCGTCCCGTATCTGCTGTTGCTCCCCGGCATCCTGTGGCTGGTGGTCTTCTTCGCGCTGCCGCTGGTCTACCAGGCCTCCACATCCGTCCAGACCGGCTCCCTCGAAGAAGGCTTCGAGGTCACCTGGCACTTCCAGACGTACTGGGAGGCGCTGCAGGAGTACTACCCGCAGTTCATCCGCTCCCTGCTGTACGCGGGCACCGCCACCGTCCTGTGTCTGCTGCTCGGCTACCCGCTGGCGTATCTGATCGCCTTCAAAGCCGGACGCTGGCGCAATCTGCTGCTCGTGCTCGTCATCGCGCCCTTCTTCACCAGCTTCCTCATCCGCACCCTGGCCTGGAAGACGATCCTCGCCGACGGCGGCGCGGTCGTCGGCGCGCTCGACGCCCTGCACGTCCTGGACGTCACCAACTGGCTCGGCTGGACCGAGGGCAACCGGGTCCTCGCCACCCCCATGGCCGTCGTCACCGGTCTGACGTACAACTTCCTGCCCTTTATGATCCTGCCGCTCTACACCTCGCTGGAGCGCATCGACGGCAAACTGCACGAGGCCGCGAAGGACCTGTACGCCTCCCCGGCCACCACCTTCCGGAAGGTGACGTTCCCGCTGTCCATGCCGGGCGTCGTCTCCGGCACGCTGCTCACCTTCATCCCGGCCAGCGGCGACTACGTCAACGCCGAACTCCTCGGCTCCACCGACACCAAGATGGTCGGCAACGTCATCCAGTCGCAGTTCCTCAGAGTCCTCGACTATCCGACAGCCGCCGCACTCTCCTTCATCCTCATGGCGATCGTGCTGCTCATGGTCACCGTCTACATCCGCCGGTCGGGAACGGAGGACCTGCTCTGATGGCCGCACCGCTGAAGTGGCTCAGGCGCAATCTCGTCGTCGTCGCGGGCTTGCTCACCCTCGCCTATCTGATCATGCCGAACATCGTCGTGCTGGTGTTCTCCTTCAACAAGCCGCGCGGCCGGTTCAACTACGCCTGGCAGGAGTTCTCCCTCGACGCCTGGAAGGACCCGTGCGGCGTCGCCGACATGTGCGGCTCGCTCGCCCTCTCCCTCCAGATCGCCGGCTGGGCCACGCTCGTCGCCACCGTGCTGGGCACCCTCATCGCCTTCGCCCTGGTCCGCTACCGCTTCCGGGCGCGCGGCGCGATCAACTCGCTGATCTTCCTGCCGATGGCGATGCCCGAGGTCGTGATGGCCGCCTCGCTGCTCACTCTCTTCCTCAACATGGGCGCGCAGCTCGGCTTCTACACCGTCCTCATAGCCCACATCATGTTCTGCCTCAGCTTCGTCGTCGTCGCCGTCAAGGCGCGGGTGATGTCCATGGACCCGCGCCTCGAGGAGGCCGCCCGGGATCTGTACGCGGGCCCGGTGCAGACCTTCCTGCGCGTCACCCTGCCGATCGCCGCGCCCGGCATCGCGGCGGGCGCGATGCTCGCCTTCGCGCTCTCCTTCGACGACTTCATCATCACCAACTTCAACGCGGGCTCCACCGTGACCTTCCCGATGTTCGTCTGGGGATCGGCGCAGAGGGGCACGCCCGTGGAGATCAACGTCATCGGCACGGCGATGTTCGCCGTGGCCGTCCTGGTCGTGGTCGCCGGCCAGCTGATCAGCGGCCGGCGACAGCGCGCCGCGGCGCAACAACCCTGAGCACACTCCGAAGGAGCTGGAAACCATGGCCCCAGCTGCCATGCGTCTCGCTGCACAGTCACTCTCCGACGCCCAGCCCGTCCCCTTCTGGCTGGACGACCCCGCGAAGCCCGGCGCCCTGCCTGCCCTCGCCGGGGACGAACACTGCGACCTACTGGTCGTCGGCGGCGGCTACAGCGGTCTGTGGACCGCGCTGCTCGCCAAGGAACGCGCCCCGGAAAGGGACGTCGTCCTGATCGAGGCTCATGAGGCGGGCTGGGCCGCCTCGGGCCGCAACGGCGGCTTCTGCGCCGCCTCCCTCACCCACGGCTTCGCCAACGGCCTGGCCCGCTGGCCGGACGAGCTGGCTGCCCTGGAGGAGCTCGGCGCCCGCAACCTCGATGCCATCGAGGCGGCGGTCGCCGCGTACTCCATCGACTGCGACTTCGAACGCACCGGCGAGATCGACGTGGCCACCGAGCCGTACCAGCTCGACGAACTGCGCGAGACATACGAGGAGGCGACCCGCCTCGGCCTCACCGGCTACGAGCTGCTGGACCGGGACCGGGTGCGCGCCGAGGTCGGCTCCCCGACCTTCCTCGGCGGGCTGTGGGACCGGCGCGGGGTCGCCATGCTCCACCCGGCCAGGCTGGCCTGGGGACTCAAGCGCGCCTGCGCGGAACTGGGCGTGCGGATCTACGAGAACACCCCCGGACTCAAGCTGTCGTCGAGCGCCGGCCGGGTGGACGTGCGCACCCCGTACGGCAGGGTCTTCGCCCGCCGGGTGGCGCTCGGCACCAACGTCTTCCCCTCGCTGGTCAGGCGGGTCCGGTCGTACACCGTCCCGGTCTACGACTACGCGCTGACAACCGAGCCGCTGACCGAGGAGCAGCTCGCCTCGGTCGGCTGGAAGAACCGCCAGGGCCTCAGCGACACCGCCAACCAGTTCCACTATTTCCGCATCACCGCCGACCACCGCATCCTGTGGGGCGGGTACGACGCCGTCTACCCCTACGGCGGCCGCGTCACCGCCGAGATGGACCACAGGCCCGAGACCTATCTGAAGCTCGCCGGGCAGTTCTTCGACTGCTTCCCGCAGCTGGAGGGCATCCGCTTCAGCCACGCCTGGGGCGGTGCCATCGACACCTGCTCCCGCTTCTCCGCCTTCTTCGGCACCGCACACGGCGGCAAGGTCGCCTACGCCGCCGGCTTCACGGGGCTCGGGGTGGGCGCGACCCGGTTCGGCGCGGACGTGATGCTCGACCTGCTGTCGGGGGAGCGCACCGAACGCACCGAGCTGGAGATGGTGCGCACCAAGCCGCTGCCGTTCCCACCCGAGCCGATCGCGTGGGCGGGCATCGGGCTGACCAAGTGGTCGCTGGCGCGGGCGGACGCGCACGGCGGCCGGCGGAACCTGTGGCTCAAGGCCATGGACCGCCTCGGTCTGGGCTTCGACAGCTGACAGACGGCGACAGTCCGTTCCCATGTGACCCGGTTCACCGCCCGTCGGCAGCTGAACCCGCGTCATAGTCCGGGCCCGCCCTCTCCCTGTGCAGTACGCATGGCCACCGCAACACCGACCGCAACACCAGCAGCAGCACTCCGCACAGGCACAGGCTGCCGACCACGTCCAGCGGCCAGTGATAGCCGCGCAGCACCAGACCGACGCCCGTCGCCAGTGTCAGCATTCCGGCGATGGGCATCACCCACGGCCGCAGCCGGAGGCGCGAGTAAGGGGCAAGCAGCAGGGCCGCCGCACCGTACGCCACCGCCGCGGTGGCCGTATGCCCCGACGGGTACAAGCCCGTGCCGGGCTCCAGGGGCCCGGGGCGGGCGATCCACAGCTTGAGTGGAAGGACGAGGGCGGGCACGGCGGCCATGGCGAGGGCGGCGGCGAGCGCCCGCAGCCAGTCGCGGCCGCGCCATACGACGTACACCGCCGCCGCGGTGAGGACGGGAACGGCGACCGTCGTACTGCCCAGATCGGCGAGGAGTTCCGTGACGGAGGCCGGGCCGTCCCCGAAGAGGGACCTGCCGAGGCGCTCGTCGGCCGAGCGCAGTGGCCCATGGGCGGCCACCTGCCAGGTGACCAGTGCGAAGAGGGCCGCACACCCGAGAAGGGGGAGAAGAGCGAGAAGCACCGGCTTCCCCGGAACAGGGGGGGTGGTTCCGGGGGAGCCGGCCCGACCGGTGCACCGCGCGCCCCGGGGGGTTTGGGGCGGGCGGCCGTCCGATCGGTGAGGAGTTCCGGAACACGAGGCTCCGACGGTGTGCGCAAAGGCACCGCCAGGCCGGGGCTGGGGAGGCTCCGCCCTGGCATCGTCCGCAGTCCCCTGCGGACGGGGTGTTTCTCTCATCTGCGGAGACCGTACGTCAGCGGCCGGGGGACCGACAGCCGGATCGCCATCCCGCCATCGGCCCCCCACAGCTTCTTCACCAATCACCGGTGAGCGGTGCCGTATCCGACCGTTCCCGTCCGTAACCGACCGGAACAGTCGGAGTCTCAGATCCCGGCGAGGGCCTGCTCGATGACGTCCAGGCCCTCGTTCAGCAGGTCCTCGCCGATCACCAGCGGCGGCAGGAAGCGCAGCACATTGCCGTAGGTGCCGCAGGTGAGCACCAGCACGCCCTCCGCGTGGCACGCCTTGGCGAGCGCGGCGGCCACCTCGGGGGCGGGCTCCTTGGTGCCGCGGTCCTTCACCAGCTCGATCGCGATCATCG
This sequence comes from Streptomyces sp. MUM 178J, assembly GCF_022414575.1. GTDB lineage: Bacteria > Actinomycetota > Actinomycetes > Streptomycetales > Streptomycetaceae > Streptomyces > Streptomyces chengmaiensis. The sequence continues at coordinate 98,976 of NZ_JADWYQ010000016.1, forward strand.
CGCCGCGCCCGCGGATGTCGCCGATCACGTCGAACTTCTCGGCCATGGCGGCGAGGCGGCCCTTCATGACCTCCTCGATCCGCTTGGCCTTGCCGTTGAGGTCGAGCTCCTCCATGGTCTCGATCGCGCCCAGGGCGCCGGCGCAGGCCACCGGGTTGCCGCCGTAGGTGCCGCCGAGGCCGCCGGGGTGGGCGGCGTCCATGATCTCGGCGCGGCCGGTCACGGCGGCCAGCGGCAGACCGCCGGCGATGCCCTTGGCAGTGGTGATCAGGTCGGGCACGACGCCCTCGTCCTCGCAGGCGAACCACTGGCCGGTGCGGCAGAAGCCGGACTGGATCTCATCGGCGACGAACACGATGCCGTTGTCCCCGGCGAACCGCGCCAGGGCGGGCAGAAAGCCCTTCGCCGGCTCGATGAAGCCGCCCTCGCCGAGGACCGGCTCGATCACGATGGCGGCCACATTCTCCGCGCCGACCTGCTTGTGGATCTGGTCGATCGCCTGGGCGGCGGCCTCCGGGCCGCAGTTCTCCGGTCCGGTCGGCCAGCGGTAGCCGTAGGCCACCGGCACCCGGTACACCTCGGGCGCGAACGGGCCAAAGCCATGCTTGTACGGCATGTTCTTCGAGGTCAGCGCCATCGTCAGATTGGTGCGTCCGTGGTAGCCGTGGTCAAACACCACCACGGCCTGCCGCTTGGTGTACGAGCGTGCGATCTTGACCGCGTTCTCCACGGCCTCCGCGCCCGAGTTGAACAGCGCGGACTTCTTCGCGTGGTCGCCGGGGGTCAGCTCGGCCAGCTTCTCGCAGACCTCCACATAGCCCTCGTACGGCGTGACCATGAAACAGGTGTGGGTGAAATCGGCGAGCTGTGCGGACGCACGGCGTACCACGGCTTCGGCGGAGGCGCCGACGCTGGTCACGGCGATGCCGGAGCCGAAGTCGATCAGGCGGTTGCCGTCCACGTCCTCGACGACGCCGCCGCCGACGCGGGCGGTGAAGACGGGCAGCACGGACCCCACACCACCGGCGACCGCGGCGGTACGGCGGGCCTGAAGCTCCTGGGACTTCGGGCCGGGGATGGCGGTGACGACGCGGCGCTCCTGCGGGATTGCGGTCATGAGGGGCTCCTGGGATCTTCCGGACGCATTGCTTCTGTCTCGCAGGCTAGGCGCGGGCGCATCGGCCGGGCATGCTCCGTTCGGGAGTGTTGGGCGCGTGCCCTTGTCCGCGGCGGAGTGTCACCCGAACGCCCGGGCCGCCGCAGGGCCGGGCCCGCGGCGGGGATCGGTGAACTCCCTCTGACGGGGCACTAGATTGACGGGTGCACACGGCGGGCCTGGCTGGTCAGGGGGCAGCGGTTCATGAATTCCGACGGCACATCCGACACACGCGGCATTCGGGACTCACAGCTCCCGCGGCCCGCCCCGCCGGTGCCGCCGCGCCCCGCCGCCCCGCCGGCGTCCGCGCCCGGCCTGCCGGCGTCCCCCGCGTCGCCTGGGCCCCCCTCGCCGCCGGCGCCACCCGCCCATGCTCCCGTGACCCGGCCGGGCGTCGCCGAGTGGCTGCGGACGCCGCGCCCGGAGGCCGAACCGGGCGTCTGGCGCTTCGGTCACCGTCCACGCCCCGAGGAGGAGCCGGAACCCGTACCGGCCCGGCGGCTCTTCGCCGGAGCGCTGATCGCCCTGCTCAGCGGCTGGCTGCTGTGGTCGCTGCTGTGGAACGGCTATCTGGGCCGCTACTGGATCTGGCCGCTCCTCGTCCTCACCCCCGACTCCTGGCGCTCCGATCCGTCCCTCTGGGCGTTCGCCAGCTACACGTACTACGCCCTCGTCGGCGGCGGGCTCCTCGTCTTCTTCGCCCGGATCGGCCATGTCCCGGAGATCTGGCGGCGCTACGCACGGCGCTCAGCGCAGCGGCCGGCCGCCCCGCCGCCGCCCAAGGGGGGCGCCGACCCGGCGGCCTGGCCGGAACTGCGCGCCGCCGGGCTGGCCGAGGCCGCCGGCCGGCTCGCCGACGCGACGCGTGCCGGGACGCTCGGCGACGTCGACTACGCGCGCATCCGCCGGGCCTGGCAGGGCGTCCACGCCAGACCCGAGCGGCTGGCCGCGTTCACGGACGCGGTGCGCACCCAGGGGCCGGCCGCCTGCGCCCACCCCTCGGGAGTGCGGGATCTGCCCGTGCGCGCCGCCACACACGATCTGGCCACAGCGCAGGTGCGGATCGGCACGGTCGCGGACGACCCCCGCAACCCCTATGCCCGGCGCACCACCGGGCTCGCCCTGGAGCCCGCGCTGCTGGGCACCTCCCTGCTGGCGGTGGGGCCGTCCGGCTCCGGCAAGAGCGTGCGCCTGGTGCGGCCTGTCGTCGAATCCCTGTGCCTGCTCGCGCTGGCCAACCGCGCCGCGGTCGTCGCCGTCACCGAGTACGGCTCCGGGCTCGCCCCCGACGACGCGTTCGACCTCGTCATCGGCGTCGGCCGGCCGGAGTCCACCCACGACCTGGACCTGTACGGGGGCGCCGAGGACCCCGACGAGGCGGCCCGCACCCTCGCCGAGGCCCTGGTGGGCGATCTCGCCGCCGACAGCCGCCGGGCCGCGACCGCGCTCGCCCAGCTGATCGGCCCGTACCAGTGCGTCCACGGGGCCTTCCCCGCCGTGCCGGAGCTGCGGGACCTCCTCGCCGGCGCCCCCGCGGCCGTGGGGGCGCTGCGGAGCGCACTGGAGAAGTCCGGCGCGCCGGGCGCCGCCGCCCAGCTCAGGGAACTCGACGCCCGCGAGCGGCAGTCGGCACGGGGCGACGATGTCGGCCTGCTCCTCGCCGAGCGGGTCGCCTTCCTCGACCGGCCCGTGTTCGCCGACTTCTTCCGTACGGACTCAGACGGCCGTGCCTTCTCCCTGCGGGCCGTCGAGCATCCCCTGCGGGTGCGGATCGACCTGCCCGAGCGGGGGCACGCGGAGGCCTCCAGGATCGTCGCCCGCCTGGTGCTCGCCCAGTTCACCGAGGCCGCGCTGACCCGGAAGGACCGCTCCCTGTTCGCCTGCCTGGTCCTCGACGACGCGACCCGCACCGTCACCGCCGACTCCGTCCGCGCGATCCAGCGGCTCCGCTCGGCCAACGCGGGCGTACTGCTCGCCCTGCGCACCCTGGAGGACGTGCCCGAGCCGCTGCGGGATCCCCTGCTGGGCGCGGTGGGCTGCCGGATGGCGTTCGCGGGGGTCGCGCCGTGGGACGGCGGGCGGTTCGCGGAGACCTGGGGCACGGAGTGGGTGCAGACCCGAGACGTCACCGACCGCCAGATCGTCTCCGACGAGCCCTTCACCAAGGCCCTCCACCTGATGCGCCGCCTGGCCACCGGCAAGCCCGCCACGGCCCAGGCGATCACGGTCCGCGAGGTCGAACGCCCGCGCTGGTCCGCCTCCGACCTGTCCCACGGTCTGCCCGCGGGGCATGCGGTGCTCTCGCTGACGACGGTGCACGGGGAGCATACGCCGCCGCTGCTGGTGAACCTGCGGGTGTGAGGTGCCCGCCCCCCGACCCCGGGGCTCCGCCCCCGACCCCCGTTTCCGGGGGCTCCGCCCCCGAACCCCCGCGCCTCAAGCGCCGGCGGGGCTGGGTTTCTGGTTCTCGTGCCTCTATGGCCGGCGGGGCTCCGCCCCCGAACCCCCGCGCCTTCGGCGGGGCTGGGTATCGCCGGCGGGGCTGGAATCGGGCGCAGCCTGATCAAGCCCGTCCGGCGTTTGAGGACGCGGGCCGAAGTGCCGGGGGCCTGGGGCGGAAGCCCCGGTTTCGGGAAGGGGGCGGGGGTGGGGGAACGCACCGCCGAAGGCAACCGCCCACCCCGCCCCCGCAAGTCCTACGAGGTGGCAGAATCGGGGTAGGCCGTTCATACGGGACGGCGAAAAAGCCGCCGTCTCCCCCGGAAGGGCACCTCCATGCCCCCCACCCTCGCCTCGCTTGTGCAGCACTCCGCGCTCAAGCTCACCGTCCGCGCCGGGCAGGGGCGGCTGGAGAGGCCGGTCCGGTGGGCGCATGCGAGCGAGCTGGCCGACCCGGTGCCGTATATGGAGGGCGGCGAGCTGCTGCTCGTCACCGCGATGAAGCTGGACGCCGAGGACCGCGACGCCATGCGCCGCTACGTACGCCGGCTCGCCGCCGCGGGCGTCGTCGGGCTCGGGTTCGCCGTCGGCGTGTACTACGACGACATCCCGGACGCGCTCGTCGAGGCGGCGGAGGAAGAGGACTTCCCGCTGCTCGCCGTTCCCCGCCGCACCCCCTTCCTCGCCATCAGCAAGGCCGTCTCCGCGGCCATCGCCGCCGACCAGTACCGCGCCGTCACCGCCGGCTTCGAGGCCCAGCGCGAGCTGACCCGCGCCGCGCTCTCGGAGGGCCCCGCCGCGGTCGTCGCCCGGCTGGCCGCGCATGTCGACGGATGGGCCGCGGTGTACGACGCCTCGGGCGCCGTACTGGCCGTGGCCCCGGAGTGGGCGCAGCGCAGGGCGGCCCGGCTCACCGCGGACGTGGAGCGGCTGCGCGACCGTCCCGCGCCGGTCAGCGCGGTCGTCGGAGGCGCGGACGACCGCGTGGAGCTTCAGTCGCTCGGTACCGGGCGGCGGGTCCGCGGCGCCCTCGCCGTCGGCACCGGCGCGCCCCTGGGCACCGCGGAGCGGTATGCCGTCCACTCCGCCGTCGCCCTGCTCACTCTGACCACGGAGCGGTCCCGCTCGCTCCAGGCGGCCGAACAGCGGCTCGGCGCCGCCGTGCTGCGCATGCTGCTGGCCGGCCAGCAGGATCACGCCCGCGCGGTCGCCGGAGATCTGTACGGGGCGCTCCTCGACGCCCCCTTCCGGCTGCTGATCGCCGAGCCGGCCGCCGCGTCCGTCGCCGAACGAGACCCCGGCGCCCCCGCCGATGGCCACCCGCTGCGCGCCTTCGCGGAGTCCGTGGAGTCGGCGGCCGCCCGGGCGGGCGAGACCGTGCTGGCCGTGCCGGAGCGCGAGGACCGCCTGGTCGTCCTCGCGGTGGACGGCGGCGCGGTCGTCACGGCCGTGGCCGCCGCCTGCGCGGCGCAGGGAGCTGAGGAGGCGCAGGCGGTCGTCGGCCTCTCCGCGCCGACCGGGCCGATTGCCGCCGCCGGCGCGTACAAGCAGGCCGAGCAGGCGCTCTCGGTCGCCCGCCGCCGCGGCCGGGCCCTCGTCGAACACGACGAGCTGTCCGCGGGCTCGATCCTGCCGCTGCTCGCGGACGACGCGGTCCGCGCGTTCGCCGACGGCATGCTCCGTGCGCTCTACGAGCACGACGCCACCGGCCGCGGCGATCTCGTCGCCTCCCTGCGCGCCTGGCTCTCCCGCCACGGCCAGTGGGACGCGGCCGCCGCCGATCTGGGCGTCCACCGCCACACGCTGCGCTACCGGATGCGCCGGGTGGAGGAGATCCTCGGCCGTTCGCTGGACGACCCGGACGTACGCATGGAGCTCTGGCTGGCGCTCAAGGCCACGGGCGACGGCGCTCCATCTCGCTGACCGCACCTCAACTTCCCTGATCCTGCCCGAACTCGGGCAGGATTCTTGTTGTTCGGCGCTTGTGATCCATATTCTCCGGCGCATGACACGTCCTGCCGTCGAAACGGCGTTCTCGTCCATATCCCGCAGCCCCTCCGGCCGTACGAGCCCGGCCGCGGTCTGGGCCGCCCTCGCGATCGTGTACACGGTCTGGGGGTCCACCTACCTCGGCATCCGGGTGGTCGTGGAGACCATGCCGCCCTTCCTGTCCGCCGGGTTCCGGTTCACCGTCGCCGGGCTCGTCCTCGGCGCGCTGCTCGCCTGGCGGCGCGGGCCCGCCGTCCTGAAGGCGACCCGTGCCCAGATCGGCTCCACCGCCGTCGTCGGAGTGCTGCTGCTCCTCGGCGGCAACGGTCTTGTGGTCCTCGCGGAGACCTCCGTGCCCTCCGGCCTCGCCGCGCTGCTCATCGCCGTGGTGCCGGCCTGGGTCGTGCTGCTGCGCACCGCGTTCGGCGAGCGGGTAGGCGCCGGCGCATACCTGGGTGTCCTGCTCGGCCTCGGCGGGCTGGCGGTCCTCACCCTCCCCGGCCTCAGCGGGGAGGTCCGCATCGGCGGCGTCCTCACCGTGATCGCCGCGACCGTCATGTGGTCGGCGGGCTCGTTCTCCTCCTCACGGATCCCGATGCCCTCCGACGCGTTCACCGCCAGCGCGTACGAGATGGTCTTCGGCGGCCTCGCCTGCCTGATCGCCGGGCTGGTCCGCGGCGAGCATCTGGGCCTGGACGTCACCGCCTTCTCCGCCCGCTCCTGGACGGCCCTCGGCTATCTGGTCCTCTTCGGCTCACTGCTCGCGTTCACGGCGTACGCCTGGCTTCTGCAGACCGCCCCGCTCTCGCTGGTCGCCACCTACGCCTATGTCAATCCGGTCGTCGCGGTCCTCCTCGGCGCACTCGTCCTGAACGAGGCGCTGACCTGGCCCATCCTGCTCGGAGGCGGCATCGTCGTGGCGGGCGTCTGCCTCATCGTCAGCACCGAGCGGCGCGGCTGACGCGCGGCAGAGCACGCCGTACCTGCCGAACCGGCGGATCGGCCCCCTTGACCACTCCACCCCGGATAAACCCACAACGTCCGCCCCGGTCCTACGGTGGGGCACAGACATCCCCCGCTACCTCCGGAAGGGCCGGGACCGCACAATGACTTCCACCCATGCCTTCTGGCTCGCCGGCCGCCAGGCCACCGGCGAGACCGCCTTCGACGTCACCTCCCCCTGGGACGGCCGGATCGTCGGCAGGGTCTCCGCGCCCACCGACGCCCAGGTCGAGGAGGCGGTGGCCGCCGCCCACGCCGTACGGGACGAGTTCGCCGCCACCCCCGCCCATGTACGCGCCGCCGCCCTCGACCATGTCTCGCGCCGTCTCGTCGAACGCACCGAGGAGATCGCCCAGCTGATCTCCGCCGAGAACGGCAAGCCCGTCAAGTGGGCCCGTGGCGAGGTCGGCCGTGCCGTCTCCGTCTTCCGCTTCGCGGCCGAGGAGGCCCGCCGCTTCAACGGCGGAGAGGCCCAGCGCCTGGACACCGACCCGGGCGGCCAGGGCCGTCTCGCCCTCACCCGCCGCTTCCCCAAGGGCGTCGTCCTCGGCATCGCGCCGTTCAACTTCCCGCTGAACCTGTGCGCCCACAAGATCGCCCCAGCGATCGCCGTCGGCGCGCCGATCATCCTCAAGCCCGCCCCGGCGACCCCGTTGTCCGGGCTGCTCCTCGGCGAGCTGCTCGCCGAGACCGAGCTCCCCGCCGGCTCCTGGTCGGTCCTGCCGGTGGAGAACGACCGCATGCCCGCCCTCGTCCAGGACGAGCGCCTCCCGGTCATCTCCTTCACCGGCTCCGACAAGGTCGGCTACGCGATCATGGACTCGGTGCCGCGCAAGCACTGCACCCTGGAGCTCGGCGGCAACGGCGCCGCCGTCGTCCTCGCCGACTTCGGACGCGACGAGGACCTGGACTGGGCGGCGAGCCGCATCGCCACCTTCTCCAACTACCAGGGCGGCCAGTCCTGCATCTCCGTCCAGCGCGTCATCGCCGACGCCTCGCTGTACGAGCGGCTCGTGCCGAAGATCGTCGCGGCCGTGGAGAAGCAGGTCACCGGCGACCCGTCCGACCCGTCCACCGATGTCGGCCCGCTGGTCAGCGAGGACGCCGCCAAGCGCGTCGAGGCCTGGGTCGAGGAGGCGGTGCAGGCCGGCGCCAGGCTGCTCGCCGGCGGCAAACGCGACGGCGCGTCCTACGCCCCGACCGTGCTGGCCGACGTGCCGTCCGGCGTCACCCTCGCCTGCGAGGAGGTCTTCGGCCCGGTGCTCACCGTCCAGCGGGCCGACGGCGAGGAGGCCGCGTTCGCCGCGGTCAACGACTCCAAGTACGGCCTGCAGGCCGGCGTGTTCACCCACGATGTGCAGACCGCCTTCCGCGCCCACCGCGCCCTGGAGGTCGGCGGCGTCATCGTCGGCGACGTTCCCTCGTACCGCGCGGACCAGATGCCGTACGGCGGCGCCAAGCAGTCCGGCGTCGGCCGTGAGGGCGTGCGCTTCGCGATGGACGACTACACCTACGAGCGGGTGCTCGTGCTGACCGGCCTGGCGCTGTAGCGCCCGCCGGTCCCGTGAACCCACGGCCGGAGCCCACTGTGCGGGGGCTCCGGCCGTGCTCGCACACCCTCTCGCACACCCGTGCGCCCCATCGGGGCCGCATGCGGCAAGCGGCGTACGCGCACTGGTGGACCCGCCGGAATTCGGGTACTACGAACGAGTAGCACCGGCTGGTAAGTCCACTCCAACTCGCGGCGAGGTGAACCTCATGTCCGCACCACTCGACAGGCTCGAAAGGCCCGACAGGCCCGACAAGCCGGAGCCCGACGCGGCTCCCAAGGTCAGCGAACGCGAAGCGCGCCAGGTCGCCGAGGCCGCGCGTGAGCAGGGCTGGCGCAAACCCAGCTTCGCCAAGGAGCTGTTCCTGGGCCGCTTCCGGCTGGACCTGATCCACCCCCACCCGCTGCCCGCGGACGAGGACGTCCAGCGCGGCGAGGAGTTCCTCGCCAAGCTCCGCGACTTCTGCGAGACGAAGATCGACGGTGCGCTGATCGAACGCGAGGCCCGCATCCCCGACGCTGTGATCGACGGGCTCAAGGAGCTCGGCGCGCTCGGCATGAAGATCGACACCAAGTACGGCGGGCTCGGCCTCACCCAGGTGTACTACAACAAGGCGCTCGCGCTCGTCGGCTCCGCGAACCCCGCCGTCGGCGCACTGCTGTCCGCACATCAGTCGATCGGCGTACCGCAGCCGCTGAAACTGTTCGGCACCCAGGAGCAGAAGGACACCTTCCTGCCGCGGTGCGCCCGCACCGACATCTCCGCCTTCCTCCTCACCGAACCCGACGTCGGCTCCGACCCGGCGCGGATGGCCGCCACGGCCGTGCCCGACGGAGACGAGTATGTCCTCGACGGCGTCAAGCTCTGGACCACCAACGGCGTCGTCGCAGATCTGCTCGTCGTCATGGCTCGGGTGCCGAAGTCAGAGGGCCACAAGGGCGGCATCACCGCCTTCGTGGTGGAGGCCGGGAGCGAGGGCGTCACCGTCGAGAACCGCAACGCCTTCATGGGCCTGCGCGGCATCGAGAACGGCGTCACCCGCTTCCACCGGGTGCGCGTCCCCGCCGCCAACCGCATCGGCCCCGAGGGCGCCGGCCTCAAGATCGCCCTGACCACCCTCAACACCGGCCGGCTCTCTCTGCCGGCGATGTGCGTCGGCTCGGGCAAGTGGTGTCTGAAGATCGCCCGTGAGTGGTCGGCGGCCCGCGAACAGTGGGGCAGGCCCGTCGCCAAGCACGAGGCCGTCGGCTCCAAGATCTCCTTCATCGCGGCCACCACCTTCGCACTTGAGGCGGTAGTCGAACTCTCCTCCCAGATGGCCGACGAGGACCGCAACGACATCCGCATCGAGGCGGCGCTGGCGAAGCTGTACGGCTCCGAGATGGCCTGGCTGATGGCGGACGAACTGGTCCAGATCCGCGGCGGACGGGGCTTCGAGACCGCCGAGTCGCTCGCGGCGCGCGGCGAGAAGGCCGTACCCGCCGAGCAGATGCTGCGCGACCTGCGCATCAACCGGATCTTCGAGGGCTCGACGGAGATCATGCATCTGCTGATCGCCCGTGAGGCCGTCGACGCCCACCTGGCGGTCGCCGGAGACATCATCGACCCGGACAAGCCGATGTCGGCCAAGGCCAAGGCGGGCGCGAACGCCGCCGTCTTCTACGCCCGCTGGCTCCCCAAGCTGGTCGCAGGCCGGGGCCAGCTCCCCGCCTCCTACGCCGAGTTCGGCACGCTCGCACCCCATCTGCGCTATGTCGAACGCAGCGCGCGCCGGCTGGCCCGCGCCACCTTCCTCGGCATGTCCCGCTGGCAGGGCCGCATGGAAACCAAACAGGGCTTCCTCGGCCGGGTCGTGGACATCGGCGCGGAGCTGTTCGCGATGAGCGCGGCCTGCGTACGCGCGGAGCTGCTGCGCACCCAGGGCGACCACGGCCGCGCGGCGCGCCAACTGGCCGACGTCTTCTGCCGGCAGGCCCGCATCCGCGTCGAGGAACTCTTCGACCGGCTGTGGACCAACACCGACGAGCTGGACCGCAAGGTCGTCAGAAGCGTGCTGTCCGGAGAGCACACCTGGCTCGAGGAAGGCGTGATTGACCCCAGCGGCGAGGGCCCGTGGATCGCCGACGCCACCCCGGGCCCCTCCCGGCGAGAGAACGTCCACCGCCCGATCCGCTGATCCGGCCGCAGCCGGGACGGCGTCCGGACATCCGGGACTCCATCCCCCCGGGGAGTGGCGTTTCGCGGGGAGTGGTGTCCGGACGCACGGCGGATGAGGCAAGAATGGGGGGCATGAGCGACAGCCCAGACCCTCTCGCAGACCCGCATACCGTCTTCGACACGACCGAAGGCCGCCGGTCCGTCGTCGTCCTCGGCTCTACCGGGTCCATCGGCACGCAGGCCATCGACCTGGCGCTGCGCAACCCCGACCGCTTCCGGGTGACCGCCCTGTCCGCCGCGGGCGGCCGGGTTGGGCTCCTCGCCGAGCAGGCGCGGCGGCTGCGCGTCGAAGCGGTCGCGGTGGCCGACGAGGGCGCGCTCCCCGCACTGCGGGAGGCGCTGGCCGGGCAGTACGGCTCCGAGCCGCAGCCCGAGATCCTCGCGGGGCCCGGCGCCGCCGCCGAGCTGGCCGCCTCGCCGTGCCACACGGTGCTCAACGGCATCACCGGCTCCATCGGTCTCGCCCCCACGCTGGCCGCCCTCGAAGCGGGCCGCACCCTCGCCCTGGCCAACAAGGAGTCGCTGATCGTGGGCGGCCCGCTGGTCAAGGCCGTCGCCAAACCCGGGCAGATCATCCCCGTCGACTCGGAGCACGCCGCCCTCTTCCAGGCGCTCGCCGCGGGCACCAGAGCCGATGTCCGCAAGCTTGTCGTCACCGCCTCCGGCGGGCCCTTCCGCGGCCGCAGCCGCGCGGAGCTGGAGCAGGTCACCCCCCAGGACGCGCTCGCGCACCCCACCTGGGCGATGGGCCCGGTCATCACGGTCAACAGCGCCACGCTCGTCAACAAGGGGCTTGAGGTCATCGAGGCCCATCTGCTCTACGACATCCCCTTCGACCGCATCGAGGTCGTCGTCCACCCGCAGTCGTACGTTCACTCCATGGTGGAGTTCACCGACGGCTCCACACTCGCCCAGGCCACCCCGCCCGATATGCGCGGACCCATCGCCATCGGCCTCGGCTGGCCCGGCCGCATCCCCGACGCGGCCCCCGCGTTCGACTGGTCCACCGCCTCGACCTGGGAGTTCTTCCCCCTCGACGACGAGGCCTTCCCCTCCGTGGGCCTCGCCCGGCACGTCGGCGAGCTGGGCGGCACGGCCCCCGCGGTGTTCAACGCCGCGAACGAGGTGTGCGTGGAGGCCTTCCTGTCCGGACGGCTGCCGTTCAACGCCATCATGGACACGGTCACCGAGGTCGTCGCCGCGCACGGCTCCGACGCGCAGGGAACCTCGCTCACCGTGGCCGACGTCCTCGAAGCGGACGCCTGGGCGCGCGCCCGGGCCCGGGAGACGGCAGCCAAGTACAGCGGCGGCGCAGCAGGCGACGACGCAGCACAGCCGGCGGAGGCTCGCGCATGACGATTCTGTTGACGGTCATCGGAATAGCGCTCTTCGCCGTAGGGCTGCTCTTCTCGATCGCCTGGCACGAACTGGGCCATCTCTCCACCGCCAAGCTCTTCGGCATCCGCGTGCCGCAGTACATGGTCGGCTTTGGCCCCACCCTGTTCTCGCGCCGCAAGGGCGAGACGGAGTACGGCATCAAGGCCATCCCCATGGGCGGCTACATCCGCATGATCGGGATGTTCCCGCCCGGCGACGACGGAAAGCTGGAGGCCCGCTCCACCTCGCCCTGGCGCGGCATGATCGAGGACGCCCGCACGGCGGCCTACGAAGAGCTCCAGCCGGGCGACGAGAGGCGGCTGTTCTACACGCGCAAGCCGTGGAAGCGCGTGATCGTGATGTTCGCGGGCCCCTTCATGAATCTGGTGCTCGCCGTCGCGATCTTCATGGGCGTAGCGATGACCTTCGGCTTCGCCACCCAGACCACCGAGGTCGCCGGCGTCCAGAAGTGCGTCATCGCCCAGAGCGAGGAACGCGACACCTGCGCCGCCGACGACCCCGTCTCGCCCGCCCACGCCGCGGGGCTCAAGGAGGGCGACAAGATCGTCGCCTTCGACGGCGCTCCCGTCCACGACTGGGACACACTTTCCAGCCGCATCCGCGACACCATCGGCCCCGCCTCCATCACCGTCGAGCGCGACGGCCGGCAGCAGGTCCTCGAGGCCACCCTCCTGGAGAACCTGGTCGCCAAGAAGGACGCCGACGGCGAGGTCGTCTCCGGGGAGTTCGTCAAGGCCGGCTATCTCGGCTTCGCGGCGAAGACCGAGATCCTGCCGCTGACCTTCACCGAATCCTTCGACCGCATGGGCGACATGATGGAGAACGGCGTCGAGGCCGTCGTCGCCATCCCCTCCAAGGTCCCCGACCTGTGGAACGCCGCCTTCAACGACGGCGAACGCAAGGACGACTCCCCGGTCGGCGTCGTCGGAGCCGCCCGGATCAGCGGCGAGGTCCTCAACCTCGACGTGCCGGCGCAGAACATCGTCGCCACCTTCCTGATGCTGCTGGCCGGCTTCAACCTCTCCCTCTTCCTGTTCAACATGCTCCCGCTGCTCCCGCTGGACGGCGGGCACATCGCGGGCGCGCTCTGGGAGTCCGTACGCCGCCAGGTCGCCAGGGTCTTCCGACGCCCCGACCCGGGGCCCTTCGACGTGGCCAAGCTGATGCCGGTCGCCTACGTCGTCGCCGGGATCTTCATCTGCTTCACGCTGCTCGTGCTGGTCGCCGACATCGTCAACCCCGTCAAGATCAGCTGAGGCGGCCCGCTCCACGGCGGCCGGACACGTCCTGTGCCCGGCCGCCGCCCTTTGGGGGAGTGTTTGCCCCGGCGATGTGCTCGTCGTCAGCGGCGTGCCGTAATCTCAGAAGCCGGAGCCCGCGCCGATACGGGACCTCGTTCCACACCTTGGGGTTGCACAGCAGATGACTGCGATTTCACTCGGTATGCCGTCCGTCCCGGCCAAGCTCGCCGACCGGCGGGCCAGCCGGAAGATCCAGGTCGGTTCGGTGGCCGTCGGAGGGGATGCGCCCGTCTCCGTGCAGTCGATGACCACCACCCGCACCTCCGACGTCGGAGCGACCCTGCAGCAGATCGCGGAGCTGACCGCCTCCGGCTGCCAGATTGTGCGGGTGGCCTGCCCGACCCAGGACGACGCGGACGCGCTGGCGACGATCGCCAAGAAGTCCCAGATCCCCGTCATCGCCGACATCCACTTCCAGCCCAAGTACGTGTTCGCCGCCATCGACGCGGGCTGCGCGGCGGTCCGGGTCAACCCGGGCAACATCAAGCAGTTCGACGACAAGGTCAAGGAGATCGCCAAGGCGGCCGCCGAGACCCGCACCCCCATCCGCATCGGCGTCAACGCCGGCTCGCTGGACAAGCGGCTGCTGGAGAAGTACGGCAAGGCCACCCCCGAGGCGCTGGTGGAGTCCGCGCTGTGGGAGGCGAGCCTGTTCGAGGAGCACGGCTTCCGCGACATCAAGATCTCGGTCAAGCACAACGACCCGGTGGTGATGGTCAACGCCTACCGGCAGCTGGCCGCGCAGTGCGACTACCCGCTCCACCTCGGCGTCACCGAGGCCGGTCCGGCTTTCCAGGGCACCGTCAAGTCGGCGGTCGCCTTCGGCGCGCTGCTGTCGGAGGGCATCGGCGACACCATCCGCGTCTCGCTGTCAGCCCCGCCCGCAGAGGAGGTCAAGGTCGGCATCCAGATCCTGGAGTCGCTGAACCTGCGCCAGCGCCGTCTGGAGATCGTCTCCTGCCCGTCCTGCGGCCGCGCCCAGGTCGACGTCTACAAGCTGGCCGACCAGGTCACCGCCGGTCTGGAGGGCATGGAGGTGCCGCTGCGCGTCGCCGTCATGGGCTGCGTAGTCAACGGCCCCGGTGAGGCACGCGAGGCCGACCTCGGCGTTGCGTCCGGCAACGGCAAGGGCCAGATCTTCGTCAAGGGCGAGGTCATCAAGACCGTCCCCGAGTCGAAGATCGTCGAGACCCTGATCGAAGAGGCACTGAAGATCGCCGAGCAGATGGAGAAGGACGGCGTCGCCTCCGGCGAACCCCAGGTCGCCATCAGCTGACACCCGGCGTACGGGCACGGACCGGGACCCGGCGCCGCCGCGGACAGGGCCCCGGTTCCCCGCGTATGAGGTGCTGCGGGCCATCTCCGGGTACAGTTCGGAGATCAGCAGACCTTGTGCCTCCGCCCACGAGGGGCTTCTCGCAAGTGACGCGACGGTCAAGCCCTGACCGGTGCCGACCTGGCACGCGGCGACGCCGACAGCGAGCAGGACGCTGTGCCGCCGCCCAGAAGGAGCGTTGGAGCCACCCTCGTGTTGACGCACACCACCACCCGGGTCCTCGACCCCGGCGACCTTGGGGCAGCGCTCGCCATCCTGGAGAGCGAGCCCGTAGAGAATGCTTTCGTCACCTCGCGCGTCCAGGTCGCCGGGCTCGACCCCTGGCGCCTCGGCGGGGAGATGTGGGGCTGGTACGCGGAAGGACGGCTGCGCTCCCTCTGCTACTCCGGCGCCAACCTCGTCCCCATCTGCGCCACCCCCGATGCGGTGCGCGCCTTCGCCGACCGCGCCCGCAGGACCGGCCGCCGCTGCTCGTCCATCGTCGGCCCCGCCGAACCCACCGCCCAACTGTGGCGGCTGCTCGAACCCAACTGGGGCCCCGCCCGCGACGTGCGGGCCCACCAGCCGCTGATGGTCACCGAGCAGCTCCCCGCGGACGTCGAGCCCGACCCACGGGTCCGCCGCATCCGCAAGAACGAACTCGACGTGATCATGCCGGCGTGCGTGGCGATGTTCACCGAAGAGGTCGGCGTCTCGCCGCTCGCCGGCGACGGAGGACTGCTCTACCAGGCGCGGGTCGCGGAAATCGTCGGCGCGGGCCGGTGTTTCGCCCGCATCGACGACGGCAGAGTGATCTTCAAGGCCGAGATCGGCGCGGCCACCGACCAGGCATGCCAGATCCAGGGCGTCTGGGTCGACCCCGAGTACCGCGGCCGCGGGCTCTCCGAAACCGGCATGGCCGCAGTGCTGCGCCATGCCCTCGCGGACGTCGCACCCGTGGTCAGCCTGTATGTCAACGACTACAACACCGCTGCCAGGGCCGCCTATCGGCGCGTCGGCTTCCGCGAGGTCGGGGCGTTCATGAGCGTGCTGTTCTGAGCGCGGAGTTCAGGGCTCGAGCAGCGCGAAGTAGGGTTCCCGCATGGCAGACGCAGTGATCGGACCGCTCGAGCTCGCCGCCCGGGTCGACGAGGCCCTCGCGGTGCAGGCCCTCGCCTTTGGCCTCAGCGAGGAAGAGATCGAGGTGCGCCGCTACATCGTGCTGCGGCATCTGCTCAGCCCCGGCGCCCGCGCGCTGGGCGCGACCACCGAGTCGGGACGGCTCGTCGGCTTCGTCTACGGCATGCCCAACGACCGCACCCACTGGTGGTCGACCGTCGTCGAACCGTATCTGCGCGCCTCCGGGACGGACGACTGGCTCGACGACTCCTTCGTGATCACCGAGCTCCATGTGCACCCCGACTTCCAGGGCCGGGGCATCGGCCGGTCGCTGATCACCTCCCTCACCGACGAGGCCGAACAGCCGCGCTCCATCCTGTCCGCCGTCGACGTCGAAAGCCCCGCCCGCGCGCTCTACCGGAGCCTCGGCTACACCGACCTCGCCCGCCGCGTGGTGTTCCCCAGCGCACCCAGCCCGTACGCGGTGATGGGCGCGCCCCTGCCGCTGAGGCGCGCGAACTGATTTCCGCCCGGCGGCATA
Organism: Streptomyces sp. MUM 178J; assembly: GCF_022414575.1. GTDB lineage: Bacteria > Actinomycetota > Actinomycetes > Streptomycetales > Streptomycetaceae > Streptomyces > Streptomyces chengmaiensis. The sequence goes on from NZ_JADWYQ010000016.1 coordinate 115,003, forward strand.
CCCCGGCTAACCTCCTGTACTCAACACCTTCCGAGCAGGAGTTCACCATGTCCCAGGTCCAGCGCATGTCCCGTCTGATGGTCAAGACACTGCGCGACGACCCGGCGGACGCCGAGACCCTCAACCACAAGCTGCTGGTCCGCGCGGGCTACGTCCGGCGGACCTCCGCGGGCGTCTGGTCCTGGCTGCCGCTCGGCAAGAAGGTCCTGGAGAACATCACGCGCGTGGTGCGCGAGGAGATGGACGCCATCGGCGGGCAGGAAGTGCTGCTGCCCGCGCTGCTGCCGAAGGAGCCCTACGAGGCGAGCGGCCGCTACGAAGAGTACGGCGACCTGCTGTTCCGGCTGAAGGACCGCAAGGGCGCGGACTATCTCCTCGGGCCCACACACGAGGAGATCTTCACCCAGACCGTGAAGGACCAGTGCACGTCCTACAAGGACCTGCCGGTGATCCTCTACCAGATCCAGACCAAGTACCGGGACGAGGCGCGGCCCCGGGCGGGCGTGCTGCGCGGCCGCGAGTTCCAGATGAAGGACTCCTACTCCTTCGACACGTCGGACGAGGGGCTGGCGGAGTCCTACGCGCTGCACCGCGCCGCCTACCAGCGGATCTTCGAGCGCCTCGGCCTCGACTACCGCATCGTGTCCGCGGTGGCGGGCGCGATGGGCGGCTCCAAGTCGGAGGAGTTCCTCGCGCCCGCGCCCGCGGGTGAGGACACCTTCGTCGACTGCCCGGCCTGTGACTACGCGGCCAACACCGAGGCCGTCACCCTCGCCCTCCGGCCGGTTCCCGGCGAGGGCCACGGGCCGGTCGAGGAGCTGGACACCCCCGACACCCCGACCATCGAGTCCCTCGCCGAGCATCTGGGCGTGCCGGCCTCCGCCACCCTGAAGAACCTGCTCATCAAGGTCGACGGCGAGATCGTCGCGGTCGGCGTGCCCGGCGACCGCGAGGTCGACCTCGGCAAGCTGGGCGAGCACCTCGCCCCGGCGGAGGTCGAGCTGGTCACCGCGGACGACTTCGCAGACCGTCCGGACCTGGTCCGCGGCTATGTCGGCCCGCAGGGCCTGGAGAAGGTCCGCTACATCGCCGACCCGCGGGTGGCCCCCGGCACTGCGTGGATCACCGGCGCCAACAAGCCCGACACCCATGCGAAGAACGTCGTGTGCGGGCGGGACTTCGAGGTCGACGACTACCTCGACGTCGTCGTCGTCGAGGAGGGCGACCCGTGCCCGGCGTGCGGGGCGGGCCTGAAGCTGGACCGCGCCATCGAGATCGGCCATATCTTCCAGCTGGGCCGCAAGTACGCGGACTCCTTCCAGCTCGACGTCCTCGGCCAGAACGGCAAGCCCGTGCGGGTGACGATGGGCTCCTACGGCATCGGCGTCTCCCGCGCGGTGGCCGCGCTCGCCGAGCAGTCCGCCGACGACAAGGGCCTGTGCTGGCCCCAGGAGATCGCCCCCGCAGACGTCCACATCGTCGCCGCCGGCAAGGCACTCCAGACCGAGCTCGCCCTCCAGGCCGCCGGCCGTCTGGCCGAGGCGGGGCTGCGGGTGCTGGTGGACGAGCGTGCGGGTGTCTCCCCGGGCGTGAAGTTCACCGACGCGGAACTCATCGGCGTCCCGCACATCCTGGTCGCGGGCCGGCGCGCGGCGGAGGGCGTCCTCGAACTGAAGGACCGCCGCACGGGCGAGCGCGTGGAACTCTCCCTCGACGAGGCGGTCGCCCGGCTCTCGGCCTGATGCCCGGCCCCTGCGCCGGTACCGCCCTCCCTCGATGCCCTGGGGGTCCCTGAGGGAGTGGCGGGACCCCAGCCAGGGGCGGGTGACAAAGGGCCCGCGCGCTGTGGAGACCGGCGGGCCCTTCAGACGCCGCGGCGCACAGCGCCGCACCCGAGGGTCACAGCCAGGAGGCGAACTCCAGCGCGAGCTCCGCGTCCCCGTGCCGCCCCGCCGCCAGCGCACGGGCGGCGGCTGCGACCGCGCGGAAAAGGGTCCAGCCGCGCAGCCGGTCGCGGTCGACGTCCAGGGAGTCGGCCAGACGGTTCACCCTCCGGCGCGCCCCGGCCGCGCCCGACGTCGTGGCGATCAGGTCGTCGGCCCGGTCGCGGGCCAGTTGCGCCAGGTCGTAGGCGCGTTCGCCGACGACGGGGGCGGGACCGACGGCCAGCCACGGCGCTCGGTCGCCCGCCAGCACCTTGCTCTGGCGGAAGTCGCCGTGCAACAGCACCGCCTCGACCGCATCCGCATCCGCGCCCCTATCCGCATCCGCGACCAGTTCGGCCCGCGCGGCGAGCGCACCCTCCACCAGCGGCCCGACGGCGGCATCCGCCCGGTGGCGGTCCATCGCCGCCGCCTGCCGTTCCGTCCGCTCCGCCACCGTCTCGAACCCGTGCCCCGGGGGTGGCTCGACCCACAGCCGCCGCACCGTGCCCGCCGCCTCCAGCAGCGCTTTCGCCTCCGGCAGCGACCGCAGCGACACCTCCGGGTGCAGCCGCTCCAGCAGCAGCGCGGCCCCGTCCGCTTCGCCCATGGCCGACAGCAGCCGTACCGCGCCCCAGCCGTCCCAGTGCTCAAGCGCAGCGCGCTCCGCCGCACAGGCGGCGAAGGGCGGGACCACCTTCAGCGCCGCGGGTGTGCCGTCCGGGCAGTGCACGAGCAGCACCAGGCTGCTCCTGCCGCCCGGGGCGAGCACCCGCTCGACGTCCAGCTGCCACCGGTCAACCGCCGCCTGCGCGACCTTGGGGAGCCGTGCGAGCCACTCGCCCGCCGCCGCCTCCCCGTGGTTCTCGGCGAGTGCCCGGACGAGCCGCTGCGGCGGTTCGAAAGCCATGCGTATGTCGTTCCCTTTCAGCGCTGACGATGCCGACGATTCCGGGTCCGCTCGGCGAGCCCCGGAAAGGCTACGCCGCTGCCCCGCCACCGCACCGCGCGGACCGCCGCCTCCCGCAGCGCCCGGGCCGCCTCCGTCCGCAGCGGGCCCTCGGCGGCCCGTACCAGGTCGGAGTAGACCCCGGCCACCCGGTCCTCCAGCACCGCGGCCAGCCGCTCCGCCGCCGCCGCGTCCGGCACGGGGAAGGGAAGAGCGTACGCGGGCGCCGCCGCATCAGGAGTGCCGCCCAGGTCGCGCACCGTGCGGGCGAGCGCGTCCCGCCGCGCCCGGTGCGCCGCGTAGGCCGTCCGCGCCTCGGCCTCGCGCGGCCCCTCGCCGACCCGGCTGCCGACAACCCCGTACGCGTACACCGCCGCGTGCTCCGCGCCCAGCGCCGCCTGTACGGCCTCGAGGGCTCTGTCCGGCCTTTTCACCGTGCTCCCTCGGCCGGCGCCTGTGTGAGCAGGTACGCATGCGCCGCTCCCGCCGCCGCGATGGACGCGAGCAGCCTCGCGAGCTCCGGTTCGGCTTCCACGAGGGCTTCGGCGAAGCTGTCGGAGGTACGCCGCTCGGCCGCGGCCAGGTCCTTCAGCGCCGTGTCGGGGTCGGCGGGGACGCCGCTTCCCGAGACCGGTGCAGCCGCTCCGGACGGGGATGCGGACGCGGCTTTGGACGCCGTCACTCCGGACGCCGGCGCCGTGCCCGACGGCGAAGCGGTCGGCCGGACGTCCCCCGGCAGCAGCGCCTGCTCGTGCTCCGCCACCGCCGCGCGCAGCGCCCCCAGGCGCCCCGCCAGTTGCGGATGGCGCGCGATCACGGCGTCGTACCGCTCCCGCAGCACCGTGCTGTGCGCCGCGAGCAACTGTCGCCGGGCCTCCTCCGCGCGGATCTCCTGTATGCCGGCCGGCAGGGGATTCGACTCCCGGGCCGGGGACGAACAGCCGGCGACCGCGGCCACCGCGCCCGCCGCCAGTACACGCCGGCGCGTCGCCCCCGCGTGCCCCTCGCCCGTGCGCCCCACGCCTGTCTCCTTGTGCTTGATCATCACCGCCCCGCGAGCGTACCCGTGGGTACGGCGGAGGTGGACGGCAACACCCCTTGGGACCGGATACCCTTTGACCTGACACGCGACGATCCCACAACAGCACACGCGGCCGAGGAGTCACCCGGATGAGCACCACCCAGAGCGAAAGGCTGCGCGGGCTGCTGGAACCGCTCGTCAGCGCCGCCGACCTGGATCTGGAGGAGATCGAGGTCTCCCGGGCAGGCAGGCGCCGCATGCTGCGGATCATCGTGGACTCCGACCAGGGCGTCGAACTGGACGCCTGCGCGGAGCTGAGCCGCACCATCTCCCAGAAGCTGGACGAGGCGGATGCGATGGGCGAGGGCGAGTACGTCCTCGAAGTCAGCTCCCCCGGTGCGGACCGCCCGCTGACGCAGCACCGCCATTACGTACGCGCCGTCGGCCGGCTGGTGAAGTTCCAGCTGAACGAAGGCGGAGAGCTCACGGCTCGCATTCTCACCGTGGACGACGACGGCCTCGATCTGGAAGTGCCGGGAGTCAAGGGGCGGAAGCCCACCGCCCGCCGGGTCGAATTCGCCGATATCGCCAAGGCGCGCGTGGAGATCGAATTCAGCCGCAAGAACACAAAGGAAGAGGAGGCGTAGCCGTGGATATCGACGTGAAGCTCCTGAAGGGCTTGGCGCAGGAGAAGGAGATCGCCTTCGACCTGCTGGTCGAGGCCATCGAGTCGGCCCTCCTCATCGCCTATCACCGCACCGAGGGCAGCCGCCGCCACGCGCGCGTGGTGCTCGACCGCGACACCGGCCATGTCACGGTGTGGGCGAAGGAGGACCCGGCGGACCTCGAAGAAGGCCAGGAGCCCAAGGAGTTCGACGACACTCCGACGGACTTCGGCCGGATCGCCGCCACCACGGCCCGTCAGGTGATCCAGCAGCGGCTGCGTGACGCGGAGAACGACGTCACCTTCGGCGAGTACGCCCGACGTGAGGGCGATGTGGTCGCCGGCCAGGTGCAGCAGGGCAAGGACCCGAAGAACGTCCTCGTCAAGCTGGACGACAAGCTGGAGGCCATCCTTCCGGTGCAGGAACAGGTTCCAGGCGAGGAGTACACGCACGGTCTGCGGCTGCGCACGTACGTCGTCCGGGTGGCCAAGGGCGTGCGCGGTCCGTCCGTCACGCTTTCCCGCACCCACCCCAACCTCGTGAAGAAGCTCTTCGCCCTGGAGGTGCCGGAGATCGCGGACGGCTCGGTGGAGATCGCGGCGATCGCCCGTGAGGCCGGCCATCGCACCAAGATCGCTGTCCGCTCGACACGCAGTGGCCTGAATGCCAAGGGCGCCTGCATCGGACCGATGGGCGGTCGGGTGCGCAATGTGATGGGCGAGCTGCACGGCGAGAAGATCGACATCGTTGACTGGTCGGATGACCCGGCTGAGATGGTGGCCAATGCGCTGTCTCCCGCCCGGGTCTCCAAGGTGGAGATCGTGGATCTGGCCGCTCGCTCCGCGCGTGTGACCGTCCCCGATTACCAGCTCTCCCTGGCGATCGGGAAGGAAGGCCAGAACGCCAGGCTGGCCGCTCGGCTCACCGGCTGGCGGATCGACATCCGCCCCGACAGCCCTGCCGGCCAGGCTGGACTCACGGGTCCCGGCGGCGAGCAGTCGGCGGAGCAGACCTCGGAGGACTCCCGCCAGGCCTGAGCCCTGCGGTCGGGGTGGCGCCGGTGCGCCGGTCGCCCTGGGAATAGATCTTCGCAGCGATCACGTTGTGTGTCGGCGGGATCGCTGTGATCTTTTCAAGCCATCAGCTGTTCGATTTTTGCCCCAAAGGGGTGAGGTCGGTACGGGGAGGTAGACTTAACCGTGTCTGGCCGGACGCATGCCCGCGCACGCCCTGAGCGCATGTGTGTGGGGTGCCGGGAGCGAGCGGCCAAGGGCGATCTGCTGCGGATCGTGGCGGTCGAGGATGCATGTGTCCCCGATCATCGCGGTACGCTGCCCGGCCGGGGTGCTTATGTGCATCCCGCTTTGGTCTGTCTCGATCTGGCGGTCCGCCGCCGGGCGTTCCCACGGGCTCTCAGGCGCCGGGGACCGCTCGACACCGCGGAGGTGCGCCTTGCCCTCGAGGTGAAGCAGGCTTGAGGCAGCGCCGTGAAGAAGAAAGAAAGAAGTACGGCACGGAACCCCGTGCGGTCAGGTACCTCGCGAGTCGGAAGTAGGTCGAGATTGCGATGAGCACTCGATGAGTACGCGATGAGTACGCCCATGAAGTAGCGACGGTCCGGCGGTAACCCGGACCTAAAAGGAGCGAAGTGGCTAAGGTCCGGGTATACGAACTCGCCAAGGAGTTCGGTGTGGAGAGCAAGGTCGTCATGGCCAAGCTCCAGGAACTCGGTGAATTCGTCCGTTCGGCGTCCTCGACAATCGAGGCGCCGGTAGTGCGCAAATTGACTGATGCGTTGCAGGGGCCCGGCGGCACCGCCGGCAAGCCCGCTGCCAAGCCCGGCGCGCCCCGCAGGGCCGCGCCTGCCAAGCCGACCGCGCCGTCCCCGGCACAGTCGGCCCGTCCTGCTGCCCCGAAGCCCGGCGCACCGGCCCCGAAGCCGGCTGCACGCACCGAGGCCCCGGCGAGCAGCACTCCCTCTCAGGCCCCGACTCCGGGTCCGCGGCCGACGCCCGGCCCCAAGCCGGCGCCGGCCAAGCCCGCCCCGGCGCCCGCGGCGGAGTTCTCGTCCCCGGCGGCCCCGACGCCGTCCCCCGCGCCCCAGGCGCCCCGCCCCACCGGCGGTCCCC
>NZ_JADWYQ010000017.1 GCF_022414575.1 Streptomyces sp. MUM 178J
TGGGAAGGACGTGCCATGACTCGATCCTCTCAAATGATCGAGTCCCTACCGAACCCGGAACGGTTCAGGGACCGAAGTGTCAAGCATCTACCGGGACCGGACACAAGCGCCTCATCCCAACGGGATAAAACCTTCTCTCCATCATCAAGGCCCGCGCACGGCGCGGGCGCGCGCCGCCTCGACGGCGCGGCCTGCCTCTGTCTTCGCCCCGGCTGGCCGCGCCACGGCGGCGCGCTGCGTGCATGCGGGCGAAGAGCGGGAGAACCCTCTGTGGCTGGGGCGGTCGGCTCCACGGCTTTAGGCAGCCACTTTGGGGCGAGCCTCTAAGATCATGGCCCCAACGTCGTGCTTTAACGGGCAGGTCCACAGACTGCCCGACTCGCCGGAAGCTTAAGGGGCCATGATCACTCGCCCCAAAGCAGCTCCAGCCCAAAGCCGCTCCGCCGACCTAAGTCCCACGCCTGACGCCAATCGAAGGTGTGAACTACTCAAAGGGCAATTCGACATCTTCTGAGGTCGCATTTTCGCCGCTCCCCTTCTTGCCCTTGGCTGAAGCCTCAGTCCAATTCGGCTCGTAGACCCATTCGGCGCGCCTCAGTTCATCAGACTTCCCGGCCTTCCAGAACTCCACCGGAGCCTTCCGCATCCGCTTCTGGACGAGAGCGGCAAAGTCCACCATGAAGACTACTGTTTCTACGCCGCGCCATGTCGCGGTGTTTGGCCTGGTGGTCATGATTCGGTGAACAAATCGTAGATCCTCAAGCTCTACGATTTCTCGACCCCAGTCAGTGTCCATGTGTTCTCGACGTACCAGGAAGAAGAAGGTATCCCGATCTCGGACGAACCTCACGAGATCATCGAATCGAGTTTCCAAAGCGGGGGCATCGCGCCCAGCGTCATTGCGTAGGTCGGTCTGCTTGCGCTGAAGGCGCAAGCCAGCAGCTGCTTGGACGTTCTCCGCTCCGATTGCGAAAGGTTCATCACCTCCTCCGCCTCGCTGGGAGGACTCCCATCCGGCGTCAGCTGCCGCAATAAGGAGATCGAAATAGTCGCGAGCAACGGCGCCGCCAGCGATCAGTACGGCGCGCTCGCGGGCAGTTTGCGTGAGTACCTCGCGGATCTTGAACCCGGCAGGAGCGAGCACGCCGTTCGCAACCTCTTCGAGAAATGTCTGTGCCGTTGCAAAGTCAGCCAGACCGACGTCGAGGGACAGGTGCTGGAGGTCGTGCGGAGGCTGCATGCCGAGGGGAGGATCTCCATCAGCGAACGACTGCGTCCTTGAATGAACGCTGCCAATCTTCAGCCATACGTTACTTCGCTTGGTAATACCGTGGAGGTGGTCCAAAACTAGCGGCTGCTTATCCTTGGCGACAAAATAGAAGTCGTCAAGTACGACGAGTAGGGATTTTCGACCGTCCAAGTTAGCGGCATTCTCCAGGACCTGCGCAATGGCCGGAGCGAGGTCGCGGAGAAAGTCTTCCTTGCGGCGTGTCTGCGTTGAGGTCTGCGAAGTCTTCATTCGCTTAGACCGTGCGCCTCCGCCCGTTGCGCTCAGTTTCGCGTATTGCTTGGCGGCCCCGCCCTGAAGGCTAACTTTGAATTCGCTTGTCCGTGTCTGGTCGCTCTCCGTGCTCTGCGTAACCTCAGCAGCCGCATCGCGGAGGGCATCAAGGACGTCGAGTAGCTCCTTAACTTCACGGCGGAGACTCCGCTGAGGCTTCTTCCATCCCTTGGGTTTAATTGCTTGAAGGATGTCGATGATGATCTCAATAAGGACATCAGGGTAGGAGCGAGACTTGTGTGTCTCGACGTCCACGAAGATGACCCGAGCCCCTTGCTCCTCTGCGCGCCGTTGGAGAACAGCGAGTGTTGTGGACTTGCCAACTCCTCGACGACCTGTGACGAGATGGTTGACGGCTGACTCAAGCGTGGCCACCGTGCCAGGGCGGAGTTCGACGAATCGATCACTCAATACGTCATCGGCCTGGTTGGTCGTCCGTAGCGCGGCTGACAATGCCGCCTTGAATGAGTGAAGGTTGTCTCGGTCCAGCAAGGTCGCTCCCCAACGTCGCGGGTCCTGATAGTCAGGCTAGGCGATGAGTGCAACGCTCCGTGTCCTACTCGGCCAAGGTTGCTAGCGTCCACCTGGCGACAGACCCCCGGACCGATCAATGCTGGGCCGTCTCTGGGCCGTCCGGCGCCCCCCGAGGCCACTCGACGACGACCGACAGTGACAGTCGTGCTACCGCTGCCATCCACGAGACCGCAGGTCACAGCCCCCCGACCATATGGGTTACACCCGAGCCTGGACCTCAGGCAAGATGGGGTGTCTCTTGCCAATATAGGTCAATCGGCCGATACCCGGCGCTGACTGCCTCTCCGAACAGCCAAGTCCAGCCCTGCTACGTGGCAGCGCAGTGGCGCGCTGCGACAGCAACAAATGAGTCCATGGCCGTTCTGGACACCTCCGTCCTCTGCCCCAACTCCGCGATATCGGAAGCTTCTTCGATGATGATGGACGCCTCGAACGCAACCACGGCCACATCTACGACTGAGTCAGGAACACCCGCGAGCCGGAGGCGGAGGAGGCAAGCTCGGCTCGAAGTGCGTGCCTCGAAGCAGGCGTCCTTGGCCTCGCGGTACGTGTCGTTTCCAGTGCCGTAGTCGCGTCTCGTGGACCAACGCCAGATCTGCCGGCGGCGGAGCTCCACCAACGCCTCCGCAAGAGCGTAAATCGCCGTTCGCTGCTCCTGCCTGTAGCGCTCCCGGCGGTCGAGTTCAGCGACACGGTCAGTGTGTCGGCGTTGGAGAACTCCTGTCACGATGGATCCGCCTAGCGTGCCGAGGACAGCGATGAGCGCAACAAGCACGGCCTGCATAGCAGCAAGTTCAGCAGATGTGGGCCCAGCCTGGCGAGACCGCGACCGCCACGACGTTCCGCCGCGGGTGATACCTGTCGACGTGGCGTGCCAGACCCGTGCCAGATGCTGCGGGGAACCACGGGGAACACCGGGGATTCGGTTGGCCTCTCATTGGCGCCTCGAACCGCTCCGCCACAGGTCAGCCCGGCAGCAACCCGTAGATGACCCAGCTTCCCAAGCTGAGGGCTCAAGCGGCAGGCATCAGTAGGTGCCGGCCTGTTGTGGCTTGCTCTGGTCGAGAGCGCTGGCAGCGTGGTGGCGGCCGGTGGGGGTGCAGCGAGGCACACGCGCGCGTGGTCGGTCGGCGCAACCGCCGTCGTGGCTGGCTTTCGTCGGCTGAGGATCAGGCAGAGCATCGCGGGCTGGCATAGCTCGGAGGGGGAGGAGATCCCAGGTTGATCGGGATTTCCTCCCCTCCGAGCAGGTTCATGGGCGAGTAATCCTCGCCGCAGCGCGCATCAGGTGTCGTGCGGCTCGCTCACAGCCAGGAGGTCACCGCGGCTTGTTGCAATGCGGAGGACGTCCCGCAGGGAGCAGGTCAGTTCGCGCGTCAGCCGCCGCATGTCGTCCAGGCCCGCCTTCTTGTCGTCGAGCAGTTCAGAGGCGAGGTTCAACAGCTGGGCCGCCGATCCGATCTGGATGGATTCGACGTTGTCAGCCAGGCGGGACATGTAGCCGTCCCGGTCGTCGGTGCTCAGGTAGCAGGGCTTGCCTTCCGGGCCCGACCACGGGAGGAGCCGGAGTTCCTTCGGTGGCGTCATGCTGAAGTCTGCCTCTCGGGGTTCGCGTGGTGGGTGGTGAAGACCGCGTCGACTCGGTCCCCGGGGAATGTCAGGAGCGCCGCTTCCACGACTCGGCCGGCGGAGTCGGTCGAGACGCGGGTGACCGCAAGGACCGGTGCGGCGGTGCCGATTCGGAGGGCCGAGGATTCGTCTGGCGTCGGTGGGCGGGTGCACACCGTCTCCTGGGTGGTGGCCGGCTGCGGGCCGAGGACAGCGAAGCGGGTCAACGCTTGGCGGTCGGCGGAGTCGTCGTCGAGTACGGCAGCCGGAGTCAGGTCACGCGGCACGTAGATCCTGGCAAGGCCGTGCAGTGTCTCCCCTTCGATGCTGAGGCATGAGAACTCGGCGAGGGGGCTCCCCAAGGGCACATTCAGCAGCGTCGCCAGATCGCCGTGGGCCGGGACGGTGCTGCTTCGGACGGAGACGCGCAACGCCGGCTCGGCGGCGGTCCACGGGTCGAGCGTTCCCCAGCCGCCGACATACATGATCTTGCGGTGGGGGCGTCGAACGAAGTTGCCCTTGCCGTGGATCTTCTCTACGAGGCCCTCGCCCTGGAGTGCCGAGAGGGCGCGGCGCAGGGTGACCGTGCTGATCGCGTACCGCTGGGCCAGGACGGTTTCGGACGGCAGGCGTTCGCCAGGCTGAAGGCGACCGGTCGTGATCTGTTGCCGGAGGTCGGCGGCGATGTCGTGGTGGCGCGGCGGCACTGTTCCGGTCACCGTCCCCTCAGGGTGCGCATGACGGCGAGGCGGGTGCACATGTGGATGGTCAGGAGTTCACCCGACTCGAAGACGAGCTGCTTTGCGCCCTGGGGGAATTGGAACAGGTCCCGCACACGGCAGGCTCGGCCCCCCAGGTGGATGATGTCGCCGCGCTGCACTGTGGTCGAGGTGACTTCGATGTTGACGACCAGGGCGCCGCCAGGAAGTCGTTCCTTCACTGGGCCACCGCCTTGATGCGGGAACGGTCGCGCTCCGAGTGACACGGGCAGCCGCACGCCTCGTAGATCACCGGCACGTCGGCCGGCGCCATGGCCGGGGAGGACTCCGCGCAGACAAGGTGCGTGCCGATGCAGCAGGCAGCGGAGCGGTAGGCGTAAGCAGGGTCGTAGACGGTGCGCGGCGGCATCAGCGGGCCCCTACGAGCGTCGACCAGGCGTCGCCCGAGAGACGGGGAGCCACGACCACAGGCCGCCGCGGCGCCCGCAACCGTGCCTCCCAAGCCAGTACGTAGGGACGGACGAGGGCAACGTCCTCCCCGTTGAGCGGCTGTTGGTGGTCTGCCATCGCGGGGGCCCAGCCCAGCACGAGGGTCGAGGAGTCCGTAGCCCCAGGAGAGGCGGCAGAAGGCGGTAAGGGGCGGCGGTGCCTGCCCTTGGGGAGGGGCCGCGCTCTGGTGAGGGCAAGGGCGCGGTGGATACGGTTGAGCACGCTGGTCAGCTCCTATCGCTGATCTCCCGGTCCCCCGACATCGCCCGTCGTGGGGACCGTTCTGCGTACGACCGCCCATAGGGTGCGGCCGTTCAAGCTGGTGGCGAGGAGCCCGAATCTGTCGGCCTCAGCGACCACGTCCAGGACCTCCCGCCATAACTCGGCGGAGAGCGCGTCCGGGATCTCGGCCTCCACCGACGTGTGCCGGGTGTGTTCCTCCACTCGTGTGACTAGCCCGAGGGCTGACAGCCGGGCGGCGAGGGCCGCCGCGCTAAATCCCGAAGCGGGCACAGGGCAGCCTCCGTCACCAGCGATCACTTTGAGTAAAGCTAGTTAACTAGGTTAGAGCTAGTGGACTAGATTTTCCATATGCCTGAGCAGCCGCCCTACCTCCGCATCGCCGACGAGCTTCGGCAGCGCATCGCGGAGCACGTATGGGAACCGGGCGACCGTCTGCCATCCCGCGCCCAGATCGGCCAGGAGTACGGCGTGGGCGAGAACGTGGTCCGCAGGGCTCAGGAGTTGCTGATCTCTCAGGGCGTGTTGGAGGGGCGGGCCGGTTCAGGCACGTATGTCGCCGAGCCGCGTCAGCGAGTGCGGGTCGTGCGGTCGTCGGCGCGGGAGCAGCCCAGCGGATCGCCATTTCGGGCCGACATGAACGCCGTTGGCCGACAGGGCGATTGGGAGAGCCGTACGGACGCCAAGGTGCCGGCGCCTGCCGAGATCGCCGCGCGGCTCGGGATCGCCGAGGGTGAGTTGTGCGTCCGGACGACGTACGAGTTCCTGGCGGACGGCAAGCCGGTGCAGCTGTCGACGAGTTGGGAGCCGTACGACCTCACCGCGGGCTCTCTCGTCGTCCTCCCCGAGGGAGGCCCGCATGCCGGGGCCGGAGTCGTAAACCGCATGGCCGCGATCGGAGTCACCGTCAGCCACGCTGTGGAGCAGCCCGAGCCGCGAACGGCGACCGCCGAGGAGGCGTCGCTACTCGGCATCCAGAAGGCCGCGTTGGTCACCCACATCCGGCGGACCTACTACAGCGACCAAGGCAGGCCGGTCGAGACGGCCGACATCGTCGTGCCCGCCGCCCACTGCGAGATCGTGTACGAGATCCCGATCAATCGCTGATCGCTCGCCCCACGCATGAGGCGCAGTGCGCCAGGCGCATGACCCAAGCGTCGCTCGCCGTGCCCTCGGCGTGCCCCATCCGTGCCCGATAGGGCGGGAAACCACGGGGAACAGCGGTGTGCGACGGGCGCCCTGAACGGCAGCGGCCCCCGACCAGACATGCTGGTCAGGGGCCGTCCACCACTGCGGTGGGTGTGGGATTTGAACCCACGGTGACTCGCGCCACGACGGTTTTCAAGACCGTTCCCTTAGGCCGCTCGGGCAACCCACCCTCGCCCCGTCCGGCCTGCGGTGGGGCGGCCTACAGCCTACCGGCCTTGGGTGGGTGGTGAGGGTGGGGTTGGTCAGCTGTCGCCCTTGCGTTCGCCCAGGGTGAGGGTGACCTTGCGTTCCTTGCCGTCGCGTTCGTAGGTCAGGGTGACCTGGTCGCCCGGCTGGTGGGTCCAGATCTCGCTGATCAAGGTGGGGCCGCTGTCGACCGGCTTGCCGTCGAACCCGGTGATGACGTCGCCCGCTTTGAGGCCGGCCTTGGCGGCAGGGCCGTCGGGGGAGACGGCCGGGGTGCCGTCGGCGCCGCGGTCGGCGATGCGGGCGCCGGTGTCGCGGCCGGTCATGTCGACGGTCGCGCCGATGACCGCGTACACCGGCTCGCCCGTCTTGATCAGTTGCCGGGCGACGGTCTGCGCCTGGTTTATCGGGATGGCGAAGCCGAGGCCGATCGAGCCCGCCTGGGACTGGCCGAAGCCGTTTCCGGAGGACTGGATGGCGGAGTTGATCCCGATCACCGCGCCGCGCGCGTCCAGAAGAGGGCCTCCGGAGTTGCCGGGGTTGATGGAGGCGTCCGTCTGCAGGGCGCTCATGTAGGAGTTGCGGCCGCCGGTCCCGTCGCCCGAGGCGACCGGGCGGTTCTTGGCGCTGATGATGCCGGTCGTCACCGTGTTGGACAGGCCGAAGGGCGCGCCGATCGCGATGGTCGAGTCGCCGACCGCGACCTTGTCGGAGTTGCCGAGGGGCAGCGGCTTGAGTCCCGACGGCGCGTTCTTGAGCTTCAGCACGGCTACGTCGTAACCCTGGGCGCGGCCGACGACCTCGGCGTCGTAGGTCTTGCCGTCGGAGAAGGTCGCCGAGAGGGCGCCGCCGTCCGCGGCGGAGGCCACGACGTGGTTGTTGGTGAGGATGTGGCCCTGCTTGTCGTAGACGAAGCCGGTGCCCGTGCCGCCTTCGCCCTGGCCGGAGAGGTCGTCGTCGCCGCCGCCCGACTTGGCCTCGATGGTCACCACGCTGGGCAGCGCCTTGTTGGCCACTGCGGCGACCGTGCCGGGATCACGCCGGAGTTCGCGGGGGGAGTCGGCGGCCGAAACCGTCGTGGTGCCGGCGCTGTTGTCGTTGCGCTCCGCGGCCCAGTAGCCGATGCCTCCCCCGACGCCTCCCGCGACGAGCGCGGCGGCGAGCACCGCCGCGACCAGCCCGCCGGTCCTCCTGCGCGGAGGTGCGGGGGGAGGCGGAAGCGGCGCACCCCACGTGTGGTCGCCGCCGCCCCCGCCGCCATAGGAGGGGAGGGTGGTGGGCGGGGACGGCGGCCACGGCGGCGTCTGACCGCCGTAGGCGGCGGGCGGCGTCTCGGACGCGGGGTCGGGGGCGTGTCCGGACTGAGGGGAGTGACCGTGCGCTCCCGCCTCGGTCGCAGGCATGCCGCTGTCCGCTGCCGGCTCATCGAGGGCGGGCGCAGAACCGTAAGGAGCCGGGGCGGAGGCTGGCGGGGCAGAGGCCGGAGGGGCAGGCACCGGGACTTCAGGAGTCGGCGCTTGAGGGGTCGGCGCCTCCTGCGCGGGTGCGGGACTGCCCTCGGAATCGGGCGCGGCGGCCGGGGCAGTGGGAACGTCTTTGCCCTCGTTCTCGGTGCTCACGCTGTCGTCTCCTCAGTCGGTCTTCACCGGCTTGTTCCGCTGGTCTCCGCTGTGCAGGTGTCTGCACCAGCCTGTCTCACAGCACGTCAGGCCACTGTAAGCAGGACCTGTGCGATTCCCTGGAGTCTTTATATCGGATATTTCAGACGTCGCCCCCGCCAGGGCGACATAGACCCTGCGCGTACCCGCCTCGGACCCCGATGACACCATGACGCGGTGACCCCAGCACGGCAGCATCGCATCCAGGTCGTCGCCCATCGAGGGGCGTCGGAAGACGCCCCGGAACACACCCTCGCCGCGTATATGAAGGCGATCGAGGACGGCGCGGACGCCCTCGAATGCGATGTGCGGCTCACCGCCGACGGCCATCTCGTGTGCGTTCACGACCGCCGCGTCAATCGCACCTCCAACGGCCGCGGTGCCGTCTCCGCCCTTGAGCTGGCGGATCTCGCCGCACTCGACTTCGGGAACTGGAAGGGCCGCGAGGACGCGACAGAGAGCCCTGACTGGAGAGATCCCTCCCTCACCTCCGTACTCACCCTGGAGCGGCTGCTGGAACTGGTCGCCGACTCGGGCCGCCGCATCGAACTGGCCATCGAGACCAAGCACCCGACGCGCTGGGCGGGCCAGGTGGAGCAGCGCCTGATCGAGCTGCTGGAGCGTTTCGGCCTCGCCTCGCCCGAGCGGGCCTCCGAATCCACCGTGCGGATCATGAGCTTCTCGGCACGGTCTCTGCACCGGGTCGCGACGGCCGCGCCGAGTATCCCCACGGTGTATCTGATGCAGTTCCTCAGCCTCCGGCTGCGGGACGGGCGGCTGCCGGCCGGCGCACGGATCGCGGGCCCGGGCATCCGGCTCGTCCGGAACCATCCCGGTTACATCGAGCGCCTGCATCAGGCAGGGCACCGTGTCCATGTATGGACGGTCGACGAACCGGAGGACGTGGAGCTGTGCGTACGGCTCGGCGTGGAGGCAATCATCACCAATCGCCCTAAACAGGTTCTGTCCCAGCTGGGCCGTGCATAACCTCCGTCACAGGGAGTGCACCGGCGCGCTCGCTCCGTGTTCGATCGTGTCGAGTGCGTCACCAGCAGGGCGCTGGCCGGTTTCCGGTCCAGTCCATTGGGGCATTCACACCGTGGCGTGGGGCAAAGGAGGTCTCGGGGGTGGCGTTGGTGGTGGCACAGGAGGTGCCCACGTCGTCGAGCATGGCCGTACCCCATGGCCCTGCGGGCGTGGGTGAGGCACGACGCCGGATGCGTGAGCAGTTGGGCCGCAGCGGGGTGTCCGAAGCGGTGGTCGACGACGCTGTTCTGATCCTTTCCGAACTGCTCAGCAATGCCTGCCGGCACGGCAGACCGCTGAAGCGCGAAGACATGGGAGACGGCGACGTCCGCGCAGCCTGGCGCGTCGACACGGCCGGGCGGCTGACGGTCGAGGTGACGGACGGCGGCGGCCCGACCCGTCCGGTTCCGGCCACGCCGTCGGTCACCGCGCGCGGCGGCAGGGGGCTGAACATCATCACGGCGCTCGCCGAGGAGTGGGGGGTGCGCGACGGCGCCACGGGCGAGGTCACGGTCTGGGCGGTCGTCGGCAACGCCTGTCGGCATGACGATTTCGCTACGCGCGTCACAGGTCCAAGGTCTGGTTCCATATCCGGTTCCGGCATCAGTTCCGGTTCCGGCATCGGGTCCGGTTCCGGCATCGGGCGCGGCGGGTACGGCGGCCTGGACTTCGCGGAGTCGTTCGACGACCTCGTCTAAGGAGCGTGGTGCGGCCCGTCGAGACGTGCCGTTCCCCCCTCGGCACGGCGGACGGCTAGGCTCGCGCCCGAGACAGCAGCAGCACCGCCGCAATCGGGAGAAAGCCACACCATGGCCAAGAAGCGACCCCAGACGAAGGCGACGAAGCCTCAGCGCAAGGACGGAGCCGGCGCCGCGGGCGCGAACGGGACCGTCCCCGTGGTCGGAGGTCGTGAGCCCTGCCCCTGCGGTTCCGGCCGCCGCTACAAGGCCTGTCACGGCCGGGCCGCCTCGCACGCCGCGACCGAGCTGGTGCAGCGGCCCTTCGAGGGGCTTCCCGGCGAGTGCGACTGGGTCGCGATGCGCGAGCTGGTTCCCGCCGCGACCGCCGAGTTGACGCTGAAGGACGGGCTCCCCGAGGGCGTCCCCTCCGTCACGCTCGCCACCGTGCTGCCCATGGCCTGGCCCGCGCTGCGCCGCGACGACGGCTCCGTGCTGCTCGGACTGCAGAACGACACCTCCTCCGGCGACCTCAGCCGCGACCTGGCGGACACGCTGCAGCGCGCGCTCACCGCGGAGCCCGGCAGCCCCGTCGCCGCACAGCGCGTCTCGGCCGACGGCCCCCGGCTGCAGGATCTGCTGGACACGAGCGCAGCATTTCAGCCGACCGTGCACTCCGGCTTCGAGTTCTGGATCCCGGACTCGGCGGAGAACGCCACCCCCGAGGTGGCGGCCTCCCTGGAGCGCGCCAACGCCGCCGCGATCCCTACGGTGAAGCTGTCCGGCGTGGACGCCGCGTACTGGTGCGAGACCCCGGAGAAGAACCACCTCCGCTGGGTCATGGCGCACCCCGAGGAGCGGCTGCTGGACTCCCTGGCCCGGCTGCACGCCGCCGGCTCGTCCTCACTGGGCGAGGGCACCAGGCTCGTCGGCTCCTTCCGGGCGCACGGGCTGATGGTGCCGGTCTGGGACCTGCCCAGCGGGATGGGCGCCGACGAGTGCGAGAAGCCCGCGGCCGAGTTCGCCGAGCGGCTCGCAACCGCGCTGGCGAGCGACGCCCCGCTCACCGCCGAGGAGCGCCGGGCCCGCGGCGGGCTCACCAACCGCCAGGTGACCCTCAGCTGAGGAAGCCGGGGAAGCCGGGGAAGCCCCACGACCGTCCGGCTCGGCGCACTGCCGGCGGGCATCTGGTGACGCCAGTCACAACGTGTGGGCTGAGGGCGAGTAAATCTCTGTCCGAATACCAGAGATCGAATTTGCGAACCGGCGATCTCTTGTTACCGTTCTAGAAGCCCGGTCGCTGGTGCATCCCCCGTCGCCAGCGACCGGGCGTTTCCATGTCTACGGAATAGCCCATTCCGGCTCTTGACCGTACGGCCCGTTCAGTCCGCCGCCAGGCGCCGCCACGTCATAGCCCTGTTCAACGCCGACGGCCGTCTCAACGCCCTTCGCGAGCAGCCGAGTTGCTTCCCGACCGCAGCAGCAGCGGCCCTTCCTCCGCCTGGTCCGCAGCGGCGAACTCGGTCACCGCCGAATACTTCCGCGCGTCGCCTCTTGAGGGCTCTCTCGGAGTTTCGCAAACATCCGGCTCGTCGTCCGCCGCCACCGCGCAGTACGTCTGCACGGTGCGGTCCGCGGGACCCATCAGCGTGAGCACCGCCTTCAATTCCCTTCCCATGGCATTGCGGTAGTAGGTGCGCCCCCAGGTTTCACCGGCGTGGGTCAATACACAGGTCTGGGCTTCCACGCCACCGGGAGAGGCGACTTCCGGCCCACATTGGGCCGAGCGGTCAGCGCCTCGCTCCCCATCCCCATCCCCGCCCCCGTCCGCGCCAGCGCCAGCGGCACCATCACCGTCGCCCAGGCGGGGCAGCAGCCCGATCGCCGTCGACGGCCGGACCGGGCTCCCCCGCTCTCCTCGGACCTTGGCATCGGCCTCAGGCCGTGCCGCCCGCACATCCCGGACCGCCTCTCCGGCCCGCACTTCCCCGGCCGGGCTCGCCGCTGCGGCCAGCGGCAGCAGAGCGGTGCACACCACGACTGCGGCCAGCCCGATCAGACGGAGATTCATGGTGGGTCCACCTGCCGATGCCGCGGGAGTTGTTGACGGTGGGCCGAAGATAGCGAGGTGTTCAGGACGCGCGGAGGCTCGTGCGCCCGATTCCCGTACAACTCGGTCGAGCTCCTACCCGTACGGGTGACATGCCCGACCCGGGCGCCGGGCAGCCCTGCCTGCGGCAGCCCTGCGTGCGGCAGCCCAGGTCCGGGTGGCAGCCGAAGTCGGTCCGTCAGTAGGCGAGCTTGCTGTCCTCGCCCGCTTCCGGGGCGCCCGCGCTCGCCTCCACGAGCGCGTCCACCACCGCCTCCACATCCGGCAGCCAGGGGGTAGCCGAGCCGGGCAGCGGCGCCCGTTCCCACCACACCTGGCCCATGCCCGTCTCCGAGGGGGGCAGCACCAGATGGCCGCCTTCACCGTGGAAGCGGAGCGAGCTCGGCACGCAGTCCTTGAGGTAGAGGAGTTCGCCGAGGCGCTCCAGGGTGTACGGGGCGACGAGCAGCGACCAGCGGGTGGGGGTGGCCACGACCGGTCCGAGCCGCATGCCCATACGGTCCAGTTCGGACAGGGCGGCCGCGCCAGCGGCCGCGGGCAGGCTCAGTGCACAGGGCGCGCGCCCTCCTGTCGCGAGGATGATCGGCGCGTACGGCCTGTTGGTCCACCACCAGCGCACCAAGCGCTCGTCGGTCGTCGCGGCCAGTACGACGGGGTCGAAGGGGTGTGCGCCGGGAACGACGCAATCGGGGTCCGGGCAGGCGCAGCGTCGGCCCGGCCGGTCGCCGCCCCCCACACCGGGAAGCACGGGCCATTCCCACTCGACGGCGCAGACGAGCGCCGCATCAAGCTGAGCAGGCCCTCTCCTGCGCCGGAACCGGAGCCTGCGTCGCCTTCCGAGGATCTCGCGCATGAGCGCTCGTTCCTTTCCGTTGAACGCCGAGGTCCACTTCACACCATGTGAGCAGTCTTCTCTGTGCACACGAACGGCGGCAGGGAGATCGCCGCTCGTACTTCGAGGCCGAACCCGGCCGGTGTCCATTAAACGCATGGCGAGGGGTGGCGCACGCCTGGCGTTTCCCGCCTTGCCCGTCCCGCTGATCCCGCTGGTGCCGCTGATCCCGCTTGCCGCGCCATCGCCGACCTGTCACCGTCTGCTGCCGCCGCCGTCGACCCTGCCGCTGCGGCGGCTCCTGGCTGTTAGGACGCCGGCGCCCGTTTCCGGGTTCCGGACGCGGCCGCAACTGCCTCTGCCCGTCACCGTTTACGTACCCGTCGGGCCCGGTGTGACGCTCGGCGCGTGCTCGGCGCGACGGCCGACCAGACATCAGCCGGACGTGCTCGGCTCTGCCTCAGTCGACCGCAACGGGCCTCCATCCGCTGCTCTTTCCAGCCAAGTTTGGAGCCCCTCGGACACCAGCAATCCCACTGGGACAATGCTGGACATCCCCTCACTTGTGCGTGTACATGTGGATGCATTGCTAGCAGCGCAGAATGACATGGGGGTTCGCGATGCTATTGAGCGAAACGCACCAGTCGGAAAGCCGGCTGCCATGAGCGCCCCTCACCTGCCGAAAGTGGCTGGATTCAATACAGAGGTTCCCACTCCCGCGCACACTGCGCCACCCCTGTCACCGACCGTTCCTTCCGCGCCCGCTCCGCCCGGAGCGGTGATCCAGGACCGGCTGGCCGGCTGGGTCTCCGATCTCACCACCCTCCACGAACTGACCGAACGCCTGGTCAGAACCGCCACGCTCGAAGCAGCCCTCCAGGAGCTGCTGCGCGCCGGAGCCGCGCTCGTCGGGGCGCGCCGCGGCATGGTCGTACTCCAACCCTCCGAGGACGGCCCCGATCGCGCCGACTGCTTCGAAGGCGGCCGCGGCCCGGCCCTGACCAAGGGACTCGGTCTGACGCACGCCGAGCTGGGGCACTTCGAAACCGTGCCGCGCAGCGCCACCGCGCTCGGCTGCATCCTGGACGGCGGAAAGCCTCCGGACGGCGGACCGGCCTTCGGACACGCCGTCTCCAACGCCGATCTGCTCGCCGACGACTCCCTCGACCCGCGCCACCGCGAAGTGGCCGTACGGCTCGGTTATGCCGCCAGCTACACCCTCCCCCTCGCCGCCGAGGACGCGGGCACGCTCGGAGCCGCCGTCTGGCTCTACGACGAACCGGCCTCCCCCATGGAGCGCCAGCGTCATCTCGTGGGCCTGTACATGCGTTACGCCACGGAACACCTGGCCCGGCTGTTGGAGCTGGAGCACGCCCGCGCCACCGTTGCGACGGTCGCCGAGGAGTTGCTGCCCACCAGGCTGCCCCGGGTGCCGGGGGTCCAGCTCGCCGCACGACACCTCACCGGACCGCGCGGCGGCGGCGACTGGTACGACGCACTGCCACTGCCGGAGGGCGCCCTCGGGCTGGCGGTGGGCTCCGTCTCCGGATCCGGGCCCAGCGCGCTGGCCGCGATGGGGCGGCTGCGGGCCTCCCTGCGGGCCTATGCGGTGATGGAGGGCGAGGACCCGGTCGCCGTGCTGTCGGACCTGGAGCTGCTGTTGCGGCTGACCGAGCCGGCCAGGACCGCCACCGCGCTGTTCGGCTACGCCGAGCCCGCCGCCGGGAAGATGGTGCTGGCCGGGGCGGGCCACACCCCGCCGCTGATCATCGGCGAGCAGCGTACCGAGTTCGTGGAGACGTCCCTCTCGGCTCCCCTGGGGATGCTCTCCTGCTGGGAGGCGCCGAGCGTGGAGCTGGCGCCCGCCCCGGGAGAGTCGGTGCTGCTGTACACGGACGGACTTCTGCGCCGTACCGGAGACCCCATGGACCGTGCCTTCGCACGACTGCATGCCGCGGCCGCAGGCGTGCCCAAGGCGGCGCGCAAGGACCCGGGGGCGATCGCCGACCATGTGCTGGCCGCGATGCTGCCGGATGCCGCGGCTCGGGTGCGACGGCCGGGCAGGGACGGCCCGGCCGGAGCCCCCGGGCCCGGCCGCGATGGCTACTGCGACGGACGCGGCCACGGCCGCGGCGGAAGCAGCGTCGGCGACGATGGCGTAGACGCGAGAAGCGCCCAGTTCACCGGGGGCGCCGACGGCATTGCGGGCGCCGAGGACGTCGTTCTGCTCGCCGCCCGCTTTGCATGATCCCCCCTGTGTTTTCCACAGGGCCCCGGCTGTCTTCCGGTCGCACATACGATGGTGAGGTCACCCCACCCAGTGGCCCAGGAGGCAGACGTGGCCGAGGAGCTCACCCCGGAGACCCCGGAGATCCCCGAGACCCCGGAAGAGGACGAGCAGCCGATCAAGCAGCGCAAGAACGGCCTGTACCCGGGCGTTTCCGACGAGCTCACCGAGAACATGAAGACGGGCTGGGCGGACACGGAGCAGCACCATCTGCAGCCCGTCCCGCAGGCGTCGTACACGGCCGCGCGGCGTGCCGCGCTGTCGGCCAGGTTCCCGGGCGAGCGCCTGGTGATCCCGGCCGGCAATCTCAAGACGCGGTCCAATGACACGGAGTACAGCTTCCGCGCCGCCACCGAATACGCGTATCTGACCGGCGACCAGACCGAGGACGGCGTCCTGGTGCTGGAGCCGAAGGGCGCCGCGGGCGACGGGGGCCACCAGGCCACGATCTATCTGCTGCCCCGTTCCAACCGGGAGAACGGCGAGTTCTGGCTGTCCGGGCAGGGCGAGCTCTGGGTCGGCCGGCGGAAGTCGCTGGGCGAGGCCGAGCAGCTGCTGGGCATCCCCGCCGAGGACGTCCGAGAGCTGCCGGATCTGCTGCGCGGGCTGTCGGGTCCGGTGCGCGTGGTCCGCGGGCATGACGCGGGCATCGAGGCAGCGCTCACCGACAAGGTCACCGCGGAGCGGGACGAGGAGCTGCGGGTGTACCTCTCCGAGGCGCGGGCGGTGAAGGACGAGTTCGAGATCGCCGAGCTGCAGAAGGCGTGCGACTCCACCGCGCGGGGCTTCGAGGACGTCGTGAAGGTGCTCGACAAGGCGGAGGCGACCAGCGAGCGCTATATCGAGGGCACCTTCTTCCTGCGCGCCCGCGTCGAGGGCAATGACGTGGGCTACGGCTCGATCTGCGCGGCAGGGCCGCACGCCACCACTCTGCACTGGGTGCGCAACGACGGCCCGGTGCGCTCCGGCGAGCTGCTGCTGCTGGACGCGGGCGTGGAGACGACGGAGCTGTACACGGCCGACGTCACCCGCACCCTGCCGATCAACGGCCGGTACACCGAGCTTCAGCGCACGATCTATGACGCGGTGTACGAGGCGCAGGAGGCGGGCATCGCGGCGGTGCAGCCGGGGGCCAAGTTCCGCGACTTCCATGACGCGGCGCAGCGGGTGCTCGCCGAGAGGCTGGTCGAGTGGGGCCTGCTCGAGGGGCCCGTGGAGCGGGTGCTGGAGCTGGGGCTGCAGCGCCGCTGGACGCTGCACGGCACCGGCCACATGCTCGGCATGGACGTCCACGACTGCGCGGCGGCGCGCACCGAGGCGTATGTCGACGGGACGCTGGAGCCGGGCATGTGCCTGACCGTGGAGCCGGGCCTGTACTTCCAGGCCGACGATCTGACGGTGCCGGAGGAGTACCGCGGCATCGGCGTCCGCATCGAGGACGACATCCTGGTCACCGAGGACGGCAACCGGAATCTGTCGGCCGCGCTGCCGCGCCGGGCGGACGAGGTCGAGGCCTGGATGGCGTCGCTCACGGGCTGAGCAGCGGCGCGCCGTACCGGATGCCGGTGACGGGTGGCGCGTGGCAGGCGGCCGTCCTGCCGCTCGCCGATCGCCACCTGTCGCTCCTCACCCCTCGCCCCACCCCTCATCCCCGGCTCCCCATGTGGTGGACCTGGCGCGCAAGGTGGTCGGCGTCGGCAGTGTCGGCACCCGCTGCTTCGTCATCCTGATGCTGGGCCGCGATGACGACGATCCACTGCTGCTGCAGGCCAAGGAGGCCGGGGAGTCGGTGCTCGCGCCCTACGTCGGAGCCAGTGTGTACGACAACCAGGGCCGGCGGGTGGTGGCCGGGCAGCGGCTGATGCAGGCGGCCAGTGACACCTTCCTCGGCTGGCAGCGCGTCACGGGGATCGACGGCCGTGAACGCGACTTCTATGTGAGGCAGCTGCGGGACTGGAAGGGCATCGCACAGCCGGAGACCATGGGACCCGGGACGCTGACCCGCTTCGGGCAGCCGTGCGGAGCCTCGCTGGCTCGGGCCCACGCCCGCTCGGGCGACCCGGTCGCGATCGCCGCCTACCTCGGCCGCGGCGACGCCTTCGACCGCGCCTTGGCGCAGTTCGCCCACGCCTACGCCGACCAGAACGAGCGCGACCACCGGGCCCTGGCGGATGCGGTGGCCGCGGGCCGCGTCACGGCCGGGACCGAGCCGGCCGCGTGACCTTGCGGGTGTGCCTGGAGTACGAGCGCTACCCGGCCATCAGAGGCGCGTCCTCCCGCCATTTGAGGATCTTGTCAAAGCTGACGACCGCACCCCGTTCCGGGCCGTTGTGGAAGTGCACGTGATCGGCGAGTTGCTCGATCAGGCACAGCCCGCGCCCGCTCTCGGCGCCCTGAGTGGCCAGGGGCGTGGTGTAGCCGCAGGGGCCTCCGGGTCTGACCGGGAATCCGGGACCGGAGTCTGAGACCTCGATACGGCACATCTCGCCGTCCAGATAGGCGGTCACCCGGTACGCCCCCGAGGCCCCGCCGGGCTCCTGGCCGCCGCCGTGTTCCACGGCATTCGCGCACGCTTCACTGAGCGCAACGGACAAATCGTAAGAAATATCTGGATCGACACCTGCGGTCTCCATGGTGCCGAGCAGCAGACGCCGGGCGAGCGGAACGCTCGCGGCTTCGCGCCGCAAATGCAGAGACCACCAGATGCTCATGCTCCAGCCTCCTGGCTGCGGCTCGACATACCGTTACTTATTGCCCCCAAAGCACTTCCTGTAAGCCCAGAGTTGACGCGATAGCGCTCGTTCGGCGGATGCGACTTCTCCGTACAGCGGTGTACAGCAAAGGGGACCTTCCGGACCTGCCGTACGGGCCGCCTTCTCTCAGTGCGATGATGGCCCGGCCATGTCGTCCACGTCCGTCGTACGCGCCGGAGCCGGTTTGCGGCTTCTGAGGGCCGCGGTGTTCACCGCGGTCTGTGTTGCGCTGTCCGCGACGGGACATGCGCTGGCAGCCTGCGCGGCCGTCCCCTGGTGGACGCTCCCCGTCGGCTTTCTCTTCCTGTTCGTGCTGGTCGCACCGTTCGCGGGGCGGGAGCGCTCGCTGCCGTCGATCGCCGCGGGGCTGAGCGCGGGACAACTCGCCCTGCACGCCCTGTTCGGGGCGGGGCAGCACCAGCAGCTGCGACTGGCGCCCGGCGCCGACGACGCGCTGATCAGGATGGCCGCCAAGCTGATGTGCGGCGCGGGCGCTTCGTCGATGTCCGCGGCGGACGCCCGCCGCATCATCACCACGGCGGGACTCGATCCGGCGACGGCGACCGCCGCCGCATCCTCGGCCGGCACGGCGCAAGCGGCGCATCCGACGCACACCCTGCCCGGAGGTGCACTCCCCTCGGTCGCCGAGGCCGCCGCCTCCCCCGAGCTGATGCCCTCGCTGCCCATGCTGCTCGGGCATCTGCTCGCGGCGCTGGCCACCGGCTGGCTGCTGCGCCGCGGCGACCTGGCGCTCTGCACGCTGGCCCGGCTGTCGGCCGGCCCCGCGCAGTCGATGGCCCAGGAGGCCCGGCTGCGTTCGCTGCGCGCCGCGCTCACCCTCGTACAGGCGCTGCGCACAGGGCTGAGGGGTGCGCCCGCGGCCCGGCCCTGCCGCCCCCGGCCGGCGGACGAGCCACCCGTCCCGGCGTCGGACGAGGCACTCCAGCACACGGTGATCAGGCGCGGGCCTCCGGCAGAGCTCGCACTCGCAGCCTGACGCAGCCCACCCTCCGGGAGCACCGGGAGTGGAGTCGCCGTGCCGGCCCTGCCCTCGTGCGCCCGGCACCTCTCGCACACCTCTCCCTCACTCTGGAGTGATCTCCGCCATGAGCACCGCCCCCATCCCGCGCCGTACCGCGGCCACCCTGTCCCGTCTCGCCGTCGCCACCGGCGTCGCCGCCTCGTCCGTGCTGCTGCTCTCGGGCACGGCCTTCGCGCACGTCACCGTCCAGCCGCAGGGCGAGGCGGCCAAGGGCGGCTACGCGACGGTCAACTTCAAGGTCCCCAACGAGCGGGACAACGCCTCCACCGTCAAGCTCGAGGTGAGCTTCCCCGCCGACCACCCGCTGGCCTCCGCGATGCCGCAGCCGGTGCCGGGCTGGAAGGCTGAGGTGACCAAGTCCAAGCTGGACAAGCCGCTCGAAGTGCACGGCAAGCAGATCACCGAGGCGGTCACCAAGATCACCTGGACGGCGACCGACTCCAAGATCGCTCCCGGTGAGTTCCAGCAGTTCCCGGTCTCGATGGGGAGACTGCCCGAGAACGCCGAGCAGCTGGTGTTCAAGGCCCTCCAGACGTACGACAACAAGGAGATCGTGCGCTGGATCGAGGAACCGGCCGAGGGCGGCGAGCAGCCCGATTCCCCCGCACCGGTCCTGAAGCTGTCCGCGGCGGCCGACGACCACCACGGCGGCGGCAGCAGCGGCTCGTCGGGCGACGCCGCGAAGGGCGGGGCGAACCACGGGGAAGCGAAGGGCGAAGACGCGGGGGACGGGGAGACGAAGTCCTCGGCCGCCGCCGACGCCGGCGACACCACCGCCCGCGCCCTCGGCATCGCCGGCATCCTCGTCGGGGCCGCCGGTCTGGCCTTCGGCGTGCTGACCCGCCGCCGCGCCTCCTGACACACCGAACCCGACATCTGGGATATTTCTCAATGCGCACGAAGACTGTGCTGGCTGCCGCGCTCGTCGCGGCCGCCGGGCTCACCCTCTCCGCCTGCGGAACCGACGGCAAGAACGATTCCGCGGACCGCACCGTCGCCGAGGTCTCCGCCCAGCCGAAGACCAAGGCGGCCACGGTGCTCGACCAGCCGTTCACCAAGCCCGACCTGGTCCTCACGGACACCAAGGACGAGCAGTACGACCTGCGCGAGCGGACCAAGGGCAAGCCGACGCTGATCTACTTCGGCTATACGCACTGCCCCGACGTCTGCCCGCTGACGATGAGCAACATCGCCATCGCCATGAAGCAGCTCCCCCAGGCCGACCGCGACAAGCTCCAGGTCGTGTTCGTCACCACCGACCCCGAGCGGGACACCCCCGCCGAGCTCGCCAAATGGCTCCCGAGCGCCGGCGATCCGTCCTTCACCGGGCTCACCGGCGACTTCTCGACCATCCAGGCCGCGGCCCGCTCGATCGGCATCGGCATCGACCCGCCGAAGAAGAACAAGGACGGCACGGTCGAGTCCATGCACGGCGCCCAGGTCATCGCCTTCTCGCCGAAGACCGACCGGGGCTATGTGCTGTACGGCGAGGACACCACCGCCGACGAGTACGCCGAGGACCTGCCCAAGCTGATCCAGGGGGAGAAGCCGTGAGCCGCCGCCTCACCCGCACCGCGGGTCCGTCCCGCACAACCAGCACCCACGCAATCAGCACCCGTGCGGCAAGCACCGCCCA
This sequence comes from Streptomyces sp. MUM 178J, assembly GCF_022414575.1. Classification (GTDB taxonomy): domain Bacteria; phylum Actinomycetota; class Actinomycetes; order Streptomycetales; family Streptomycetaceae; genus Streptomyces; species Streptomyces chengmaiensis. The sequence continues at coordinate 20,568 of NZ_JADWYQ010000017.1, forward strand.
CCGCTCTCGTACGTCCCGCGCGGCGGCACTCGCCGCGGCCGCGTCCCTGGCCGCTGCGGCGGTCCTGACCGGCTGCTCGTCGAGCGCGTCCGGGCCCGAGTTGAAGGTGAGCGGCGCGTTCATGCCGGAGCCCGTCAGCGATATGGCGGCCGGGTTCCTCACCGTGGAGAACACGGGGGACGCCGCGGACAAGCTGACCGCGGTCACCAGTGACCTCTCCGACGACGTCACCATCCACGAGACCGTGGACCAGAAGATGCGGGAGGTGAAGTCCTTCGACATCCCGGCCGACGGCCATCTGGACCTCGAACGCGGCGGCAGCCACATCATGTTCATGAAGCTCAAGAAGCAGCCCCGGCAGGGCGAGAAGGTCGCCGTGGAGCTGCACTTCGAGAAGTCCGACCCGATCAAGGTCGCGCTTCCCGTTGAGGCGCCCAACCACAACCCGCAGCACGCGAAGAAGCACTGAGGGACCGGTCACTCCATGAAAGCCATCCCCGCCCCGGACTTCGGGATCGCCAGAGCCGCCTGCCGGCGGCCGGTCGCCGTGCTGATGCTGGCCGGCACGCTGCTGGCCGCGCTCTGCGCCGTACTGGCCGGTGCGAACCCGGCCGCGGCACACGCCGCTCTGACGGCGAGCGACCCGAAGGACGGGGCGGTGGTGGCCACCGCCCCCAAGCAGGTCACCCTCACCTTCTCCGAACAGATCGCGGTGGGCGAGAACGCCATCCGCGTCCTCGAACCCAGCGGCAAGCGCGCCGACACCGGCGAGATCCGCGAGATCGGGGAGAACGGGGCGATCGTCTACGGCGTCGGGCTGCACTCCGGACTGCCCGACGGCACCTACACCGTGGCCTGGCAGGCCGTCTCCGCGGACAGCCATCCGGTGTCGGGAGCGTTCACCTTCTCCATCGGAGCACCCTCCGAGACCACGGTCGCGTTCCCCGAACAGACCGCGGGCGGCGGAGTCGTCGGGGTGCTGTACGACATTGCCCGCTATGCATCCTATGCCGGTTTCATTCTGCTTGTGGGCGGCGCGGCATTCATTCTCGTCTGCTGGCCGCGCGGCGTCCGTGTGCCTCCGCTGCAACGCCTCGTCGTACACGGCTGGGTGACGCTCACCGCGGGCACCCTCGCCATGCTGCTGCTCCGCAGCCCCTACACCACCACCGGTTCGCTCGGGGACGCCTTCGATCTCACCGGCCTCGGGCTGGTCCTGGAGACGAAGACCGGGGCGGCCCTGGTCTCGCGGCTGCTGCTGCTGGGCGCGGCCGCGCTCTTCGTCGCCGTACTGTTCGGCACGTACGCGCGCGGCGACGGCACCGACACCGGTGCTGGTACCGGTACCGACACCAGCACCAGCACCAGCACCAGCACCAGCACCGCGGACGCCGAGCGGAGCGAGGAGGGCAGGACCGGACGGAAGGACCTCGCCTTCGGCCTCGCCGTCGGCGGAACGGTCGTCGCCGCGGGCATCGCCGCCACCTGGGCTCTGTCAGAGCACGCCTCCACCGGCATCCAGCCGGGCATCGCCATGCCCGTCGACGTGCTGCACCTGCTGGCCGTCGCCGCCTGGCTCGGCGGACTCGCGGCACTGCTCACCGCGCTGTACCGCGGTCCGGCGATCGAGCGGACGGCGGTGCGGAAGTTCTCGTCGGTCGCGTTCGGCAGCGTCGTCGTCCTGGCCGTGACCGGGCTCTACCAGTCCTGGCGTCAGGTCGGCTCCTGGTCGGCCCTGACCGGGACCGCATACGGGCAACTGCTCGTACTGAAGGTGGGGCTGGTCGTCGTCCTGCTCGGCGTCGCCTGGATCTCACGGCGCTGGACGGCGCAGCTCGCCGAGGTGCCGGCGGACGACACCCCCGCCCCCGGCAAGGCGGCGAAGTCCGACAGCAGGAAGCCGTCCAGGAAGAAGGCCGCCGCCAAGCCGGCGGGCGGCGACTTTGAGCGGGCCGACCAACTGGCGCGGCAGCGGGCGGCGGTGGCCACGGCCCAGCGGAAGAAGGAGCGGGACGCCGACCCGCAGCGCTTCGGGCTGCGCCGCTCCGTGCTGGCCGAGACCGGTGTCGCCGTCGTGCTGCTGGCCGTGACGACGGTGCTGACCTCCACGGAGCCCGGCCGCACGGAGGAGGAGGCGGGGGCCGGTCGGTCGGCGGCCGCTGCTCCGGCGGGCGGCCCTGCCGAGCTGAAGCTGCCGTTCGACACCGGCGGTGAGAACGGCAAGGGCACACTGCTGCTCACCCTCGACCCGGCCCGCTCCGGCGCCAACGAGCTGCACATATGGGCCAGCGCACCGGACGGGAAGCCGCTCGACGCCCCCGAGGTGAAGGCGTCCTTCACCCTCGAGGACAAGCAGATCGGCCCGCTGCCGGTCACCCCCGACCGGATCTCGGCGGGTCACTGGAGTGCGGCCGGAGTGCAGGTCCCGATGCCCGGCGACTGGCAGCTCAAGGTGACCGTGCGCACCTCCGACTTCGACCAGACGACGGTCAAGAAGAACGTGAAGATCGGCTGACGTATGACAACGCAGAAAGAGACCCGGAACGACGGCAACGACCGGAACGACCGGAACGAGACGGCGGAGAACGGGCAGGGCCGCATCTCGCGGCGCCGGCTGCTCGGCACCGCCGGGGCCGCGGGCGCGACCGGGCTCGCCATGGGCGCCGCCGGCGGCGCCGCGGTCCACGCCGCGACGGCCTCTCCGGCCACGGCGCTGAACACGCTCGGCTCGACCGGCGTCCCCTTCCACGGCGAGCGCCAGCCGGGCATCACCACACCGCTCCAGGCCCGCGGCCATCTGATCGCCTTCGATCTCGCCCCGGGCGCCGGCCGCAAGGAAGCGGCCGCGCTGCTGCGACGCTGGTCGCGGCTGGCGGCCGAGCTGATGGCGGGCCGGCCCGCCGTGGACGGCGACACGGGCGTCGCCCTGGACGCCGGCCCGTCCTCGCTGACGGTCACCTTCGGCTTGGGCCGCACGTTCTTCGACCGTACGGACCTGACCGCCCGCCGCCCCGCGGCGCTCGACCCGCTGCCCGCGTTCTCCTCCGACCAACTCGACCCCAAGCGCTCCGACGGGGATCTGTGGGTGCAGATCGGGGCCGACGACGGGCTGGTCGCCTTCCATGCGCTGCGCGCCGTCCAGCGGGCGGCGGGCGACGCGGCGCGGGTGCGCTGGCAGATGAACGGCTTCAACCGCTCTCCCGGCGCCACCCGCTCCCCGATGACCTCCCGCAATCTGATGGGCCAGGTCGACGGAACCAACAATCCGAAGCCCTCGGACCCCGACTTCGACCGGCGGATCTTCGTCCCCGCGGAGGGCGAAGCCGCCCAGGGGGATACGGCGTGGATGGCGGGCGGCTCGTACGCAGTCGTGCGCCGGATCCGGATGCTGCTGGACGGCTGGGAGAAGCTCCCGCTCCACGACCAGGAGAAGGTGATCGGCCGCCGCAAGTCCGACGGTGCACCGCTGACGGGCGGCTCGGAGACCACGCCGCTCGCCCTCGACAAGACCGGCCCGGACGGCAAGCTCGTCATCCCGGACAATGCGCACGCCCGCATCTCGGCTCCGGAGGCGAACGGCGGCGCGGCGATGCTGCGGCGGCCCTTCTCCTTCCACGACGGAATCGGCCCGGACGGCGTCGTGGACGCCGGGCTGCTGTTCGTCTGCTGGCAGGCGGACCCGCTGCGGGGCTTTGTGCCGGTGCAGCGCAAGCTCGACCGCGGCGACGCGCTGTCGGCGTTCATCCGGCACGAGGCGAGCGGGCTGTTCGCCGTGCCCGGCGGTGCGCGGGAGGGCGAGTACGTCGGACAGCGGCTGCTGGAGTCGTGAACCTCGTCTGCGACCTGCCGGTGAAACCCGTCCGCGACCTGCGAGTGAACCCCGTCCGCGACCTGCGGCCCGGCAATTTGCGACCCTGCTATTAGGGTGACGGTGATGTCCGCGCCCACCAGCCGCCAGCAGGGATGACGCAATGTCCGCTACCCGCTACACCTATCTCGGCCCCGAGGGCACCTTCACCGAGGCCGCGCTGCGCACCCTCCCGGAGGCCGCCACCCGGGAACTGGTGCCGATGCTGTCGGTGCCCGCGGCGCTGGACGCCGTACGGAACGGGGAGGCCGCGGCCGCCCTCGTGCCGATCGAGAACTCCGTGGAGGGCGGGGTCACCGCGACCCTTGACGAGCTGGCCTCCGGGCAGCCTCTGATGATCTACCGCGAGGTGCTGCTGCCGATCGCGTTCGCGCTGCTCGTGCGGCCGGGGACGAAGCTGTCCGAGGTGAAGACGGTGACCGGGCACCCGGTGGCCCAGCCGCAGGTGCGCAACTGGCTGCGCGACCATCTGCCGGACGCACACTGGGAATCCGCCGCCTCGAACGCGGACGGGGCGCGGCTGGTGCAGGAGGGGCGCTACGACGCCGCCTTCGCGGGCGAGTTCGCCGCGGCCACCTACGGGCTCGAACCGCTGGTCACCGACATCCACGACGCGGAGAACGCGGAGACGCGCTTCGTCCTGGTGGGCCGGCCTGCCAGGCCCGCGGCTCCGACCGGAGCGGACAAGACGTCGGTGGTCATCTGGCTGGGCGACGACCACCCGGGCGCACTGCTGGAGCTGCTCCAGGAGTTCGCGGTTCGCGGCGTCAACCTGATGCTGATCCAGTCCCGTCCCACGGGCGCGGGAATCGGGAACTACTGCTTCGCGGTCGACGCGGAGGGGCATCTCTCGGACCGGCGGGTGGCCGAGGCGCTGATGGGGCTGAAGCGGATCTGCCCGAAGGTGCGGTTCCTGGGGTCGTATCCGCGCGCCGGGGTCGCGCCGGAGGACGTGCGGCCGCTGCGGAGGGGGACGACGGACGAGGAGTTCCTCGCGGCGTCGGACTGGCTGGCGCGGTGCCAGGACGGGCGGGCCTGAGAGGCGGTCGCCGCCCGGACCGCCGGTCGTACCTGCCGATTTTCACTGTCGAGCGCTGTCCACAGGACTTATCCACAGGTGGCCATCTCGATCTGGGGACAAGTCGACATCGCCATCGGACCACCATCCGACATCATCGACAAATCACCTCTCTGACTTCAGACCGACCCACAGGGGACAGGATTCCCCGTGTCACCCCAATTCCTTCGATCAACTCTTTAGAGCGAGGAATTCCCACCCGAATGAGTGTGTGAAGTGAGCACAGAAGGGGAATCAATGGGCCTCGCACATGGGCTGCAGAACGATCTCCATCCCAGTCCACAGGCGCTTCACACACCCTGTGGATAACTTTCCGCAAGATCACATTCCTGTGGACAAGTGCACCCGGACAGTAGGGTCGAACGCGAGGCGGCATACCCTGATCCGGTGACCGGCGGCGATTCCCTTGACCGCCGCATTGACGTTTTCGAAATTCGCAGCAATTCCGTCAATTCGGGCAAAACGACACGCATGTCAATATCGCGTGGGGTGGGCTCTGTCCGCACCGGTAGCCTGGTGGGGTGATTGACCTTCGCCTGCTCCGTGAGGACCCCGACCGTGTTCGCGCCTCCCAGCGCGCCCGTGGAGAGGACGTCGGCCTTGTCGACGCCCTGCTCTCCGCCGATGAGCGGCGCAGGTCGTCCGGCGTCCGCTTCGACGAGCTGCGCAGCGAGCAGAAGTCGCTGGGCAAGCTCATCCCCAAGGCGTCTCCCGAGGAGCGCGCCGAGCTGCTCAAGAGGGCCGAGCAGCTGAAGGCCGACGTCAAGGCCGCCGACGCCGCCCAGGGCGAAGCCGACGAGGAGACCAAGCGCCTGCTGCTCCAGCTGGGGAACCTGGTCCACCCGGAGGTGCCCGTCGGCGGCGAAGAGGACTTCGTCGTCCTGGAGACGCACGGCACGATCCGCGACTTCGGAGCGGAGGGCTTCGAGCCGAAGGACCACCTGGAGCTGGGCGAAGCGCTGGCCGCCATCGACGTCGAGCGCGGTGCGAAGGTGTCCGGATCGCGCTTCTACTACCTGACGGGCGTCGGCGCCCTGCTGGAACTGGCGCTGGTCAACGCAGCGATCGCACAGGCCACCGAGGCCGGGTTCACTCCGATGCTGACCCCGACGCTGGTGCGGCCGCGCGCGATGGAGGGCACCGGCTTCCTCGGCCAGGCCGCTGAGAACGTGTACCACCTGGAGAAGGACGACTACTACCTCGTCGGCACCTCCGAGGTCCCCCTCGCCGCGTACCACATGGACGAGATCGTCGACGCCGACAAACTGCCGCTGCGGTACGCGGGCTTCTCGCCCTGCTACCGCCGCGAGGCGGGGACATACGGCAAGGACACCCGCGGGATCTTCCGTGTGCACCAGTTCGACAAGGTCGAGATGTTCTCGTATGTCGCGCCGGAGGACTCCGAGGCGGAGCACAAGCGGCTGCTGGAGTGGGAGAAGCAGTGGCTGACCAGCCTTGAGCTGCCGTTCCAGGTGATCGACGTCGCCACCGGCGATCTGGGCGCCTCCGCCTCGCGCAAGTACGACTGCGAGGCATGGATCCCCACCCAGGGCAAGTACCGCGAGCTGACCTCCGCGTCGAACTGCAACGAGTTCCAGGCCCGGCGGCTGTCCGTGCGGATGCGCGACGGGAAGAAGGTGGCCCCCCTGGCCACGCTGAACGGCACGCTGTGCGCCGTGCCGCGCACCATCGTGGCGCTGCTGGAGAACCACCAGCTGGCCGACGGCTCGGTGCGGGTTCCCGAGGTGCTGCGGCCGTACCTGGGCGGTCGTGAGCTGCTGGAGCCGGTCGCCCGGTGAACTTGCCGTACCGCCTGATCGCGACGGACCTCGACGGGACACTGCTGCGCGCCGACGAGACCGTCTCGCAGCGCACACGCGACGCGCTCGCCGCCGTCACCGAGGCTGGCGCCGCACATATCGTCGTCACCGGCCGGTCGGTGCCGTGGACCCGGCACATCCTCGAGGACCTGGGATACGAGGGCCTCGCGGTCTGCGGCCAGGGCGCCCAGGTCTACCACGCGGGCGAACAACGACTGCTGACCTCGGTGACCCTCGACCGCCAGCTCGCCGGCCTCGCACTGTCCAAGATCGAGGCGGAGGTCGGCCCGCTGGCTCTGGCCGCCAGCCGCGACGGGCTGCACGGCGAAGTGCTGGTGGGCGCGGGCTACCGGGTCCAGGAGGGGCCGCTGCCCGTGGTGCCCTTCGACGACCCGTCGGAGCTGTGGTCCGCGCCGCTGAACAAGGTCTATATCCAGCACCCGGAACTCGACGACGACGCCCTGGCCGAGGCGGCCAGGGCCACCGTCGGCGCACTGGTGGACGTGGTCATGGCGGGCCCCGGGGTCGTGGAGATCCTGCCGCTCGGGCTCACAAAGGCGACCGGCCTCTCCCTGGCCGCCCGCCGCCTGGGGCTGCGGGCCGCGGACACGATCGCCTTCGGCGACATGCCGAACGACATCCCGATGTTCGGCTGGGCTGCGCACGGCGTGGCGATGGCCAACGCCCACGACGGACTGAAGGCCGTCGCCCACGAGATCACGGCCTCGAACGAACACGACGGCATCGCGGTGGTCCTGGAGCATCTGCTCCGCACCGTCTGAACCGCTTGGCGCTCTCGTGAACCGCTTGGCGCTCTCGCCCACCGTCTGCTGCCCCTGGCACCCGTGGGTCAGGGGCTCCGCCTCGGACCATACGACCGCAAGGCCCCGTAGACGCCCGTCGGCAAGCCGTCCGACGGGAGCTCCGACGGGAGCACGACACGAAACCGCCGGAACGGGCGTGGAGCGGCAGCCCTGCCGCTCCCTCCACCGCAGGGCCTGGGGCGAAGTCCCCGGGTATGCGGGAGGGGGCGGCCCGCGCGGATGCGCGCTCGAAGCGGCCGCCCCCTGGGCAGCTCCCGGGCGGCTCCGCGGAGTGGTCGGTGGCTACTCCGCGGCCTGCCCTGCGCTGCCCCGACGAGAGCCCGACGGCCCCGCGCCCGTACTGTCCGTACCGGCGGTCACCGTCGTGCTCCTCTCCCGGTTGGTGGCCTCACCACTGTGCCGTTCCGGGCACAGCGGACGCCACCGGATTTTCCGCCCGCGACGGGACTCACTGTTCGCGGGACCCACTCCTTACGGGACCCACTCCTTACGGGACTCATTCCTCACAGGGTTCAGTCCTCACACAGGCTCACTCCTCACCGGCGAGCTTGAGCACCCGCAGCTTCTGGCCCGCGTACCACGTCGCCGCGGCCGTCACGCCCACCAGCAGCGCCACCGCGGTCGGCAGGCCCACATCGGAGCCGATCAGCCCCTCGCCCGCGATCCGTTCGGCCAGCGACAGCGCCCACTGCTGGACGCTGAGGGTGCGGGCGCCCGAGACCAGACTGCCGAAGAGGGTCTCCCAGACCAGCGCGTAAACAAGCCCTATGACGACGGCATGCCGGCTGACCGTGCCCAGCAGCAGGAAGAGCGCGCTGTACGCGATCGAGGCGACGAGCGCCGCGACGGTGTACGCCATGGCCACCTGCTGGCCGTTGCCGTTGAGTATGAAGCCGGCGATGAGGGTCGGCACGGCGGAGAAGACCATTGTCACCGCGATCGCCACGGTCAGCTTGGTGACGATGATCGTCGGCCGCTTCACCGGCTTGGCGAGCAGATAGACGATCGATCCGTCGTCGATCTCAGGCCCGATCGCGCCGGTGCCCGCGATCACTCCGATCAGCGGGACCATCACAGCGAGCGCGAACCCGCCGAGCACATCCGCCGCGACCTGGTCGTCCACGCCGTTGAAGGTGCGCACCGCGACGGCGATGGCGAGCAGCAGGGCGGGCAGGACGAACAGGATCGCGGCCCGCCGCCTGCCGAGCACGGCCCGATAGGTGAGCCGGGCGACTGTGGGGTTGTACATGGAAGTCACCGCTCCTTTCTGTCGGGCCTTCAGGCCGCTACGAGGTAGGAGAAGACCGACTCGAGCGACTCGTCCGAGGGCGAGACCGTGAGCAGCCGGATGGAGTGTTCGCGGGCGACCCGCGGCAGCAGTTCGGTGAACCGCAGGAAGTCGACGGCCTGGATGCGCAGCGCGCCCTCTGCCATATCGACCTCGATGCCGGCGGTCGACGGGTCGGAGATCAGCGCCGCGGCGAGCGCACGGTCGTCGCTGGACCGGACGAGATAGCGGTGCGGCCGGTCCGTCATCAGCCTGCGGATCCTGCGGAAGTCGCCCGACGCTGCATGCCTGCCGGCGACGATCACCTCGATATGGGAGGCGAGTTGCTCCACTTCCTCCAGGATGTGGGAGGAGAAGAGCACCGTGCGGCCCTCCGCGCCCATCCGCCGCAGCAGATCCATCAGCTGCATGCGCTGGCGCGGGTCCATACCGTTGAACGGCTCGTCGAGCAGCAGCACCGAGGGCTCATGGACCAGCGCGGACGCCATCTTCACCCGCTGGCGCATGCCCTTGCTGTATGTCGCGATCTTGCGGTCCTGGGCGTACTCCATCTCGACCGTGGCGAGCGCCTTCTGCGCCTCCCGTTTGCCCAGCCCGTGCAGTTCCGCGTTGGCAACCACGAACTCCCGGCCGGTGAGGAAGTCGTACATCGCCTCCCGCTCGGGCACGATGCCGATCTCCCGGTAGACCGACTCCCTGCGCCAGATCTGCTGCCCGTCGAGGGAGACTGCGCCGGTGGACGGGGCGAGGAAGCCGCCCATCATGTTGATGAGCGTGGACTTGCCCGCGCCGTTGGGGCCCAGCAGGCCGGTGACCCCGGGGCCGATGCGCATGCTGACGTCGTTGACGGCGACGACGTTCCCGAACCAGCGCGAGGCGTGGTCGATGTCGATGACGGACATCACAGACCGACCTTTCGGTAGCGGCGCATCAGGATGCCGTAGGAGCCGGCGATGAGCGCGAGGACGACGAGCAGATAGACGGCGCCCGCACCCGCACCGGGCGCGGAGGGGTCCCCTCCCGGGAAGGCGGTGGCCGCACCGAGGAAGGCGGTCTGCACACCGTCTATGAGAGTGATCGGGGAGAACAGGCCCAGCCACTTGACGGCGCCGGTCGAGCCCGCCTCGATGGCGATGGCCTGGATGGTGGAGACCGCGCCGTAGGTGATGGTCAGCGTGGCGATCACCGCGGCGACGCCGAACCCGCGGCGCGGGGTGAGCGCGGCCATGACGAGGCCGATCCCGCCGAAGAGGAGGGAGAGCAGCCCCACCGACACCAGTCCCTGTCCCAGCTCCAGCGTCTGGTCGGACAGATCCATCTTGGCGAGCAGGGAGCCCACATAGAGGATCAGCAGCGGGGCTCCGGTGAGGACGAACAGGGCCGTGGCCATCGCCCCGTACTTGGCGAGGACGTAGTCGACTCGCTCGATGGGGCGGGAGAAGTACAGCGGGACGGTCTTGAAGCGCAGGTCGCGGGAGACGGTCTGCGGCGCCTGGGCGGCCAGGTACAGCCCGATGACCGCCTGCATCACGATCGCGTAGCGCGTGTAGTCGACCGGCAGGTCATCCAGGTCGGTGGCGACGGCGACCGCGACGATGATGGCCGCGGGCAAGCACATCACCGCGAACAGGATCATCGGAAGGACCTTCGACTTGGCGCTGCGGCCCAGTCCGTAGGCGCCGCGGAGCGACTGGGAGTAGAGGGAGCGGCGCGCATAGGCGCGGCCGAGCCGGGGCCCTTCGTAGGTGCGGTACCCGATGTTGTGGATCTGTGTGGCGGTATCGGCGCTCATCGGGCCTGCACCTCCATGGCGTTGTCGGCCGGGCGTGCCGCCCCTTCGGGGCGGGCCGCGGCGGCGTCCGGACGGAAGACCTCGGCGATGTGGCGGCGGCGCTGCTCCATGCGTACGAGGCCGAGGCCGAGTTCGGCGACGGCGTCGCGCACGATGTCGTATGTCTCCTCGCCGGAAGCTTCCAGCAGGAGGATGTGACCGGCTCCGGGCAGGCCCTCCTCGAAGCCCGCGTGCAGCGTCACTCCGGCGGCGGTGAGCGCCTCGCGCAGGGCCGACGTGCCGTCGGGGCAGGCGTCGGAGTCGGTCACCTCGACGGCGAGCGTCGCCGTGGCCTGGGTGAAGTCGCTGGTGGAACTGGACCGCAGCAGCGTGCCGCCGTCGATGACGACGACATGGTCGCAGGTGCGCTCCAGCTCGCCGAGGAGGTGCGAGGTGACGAGGACCGAGATGCCGAAGTCGGTGTGGACGCGGCGGATCAGTCCGAGCATCTCGTCACGGCCGACGGGGTCGAGGCCGTTGGTCGGCTCGTCCAGAAGGACGAGCTTCGGGTCGTGGACGAGGGCCTGCGCGAGCTTGACGCGCTGTTTCATACCGGTCGAGTAGCCGCCCATGGGGCGGTACCGCTCCTCGTAGAGACCGACGTGGCGCAGCGTGTCCGCGGTGCGCTCACGGGCGGCGGTCGGAGGCAGTCCGGACATGCGCGCCATATGGACGACGAACTCCGTCGCCGAGACATCGGGCGGCAGACAGTCGTGTTCGGGCATATAGCCGACCTGCTCGCGGATGGCGGCGCCGCTCGTGGCGACGTCGAGGCCGAGCACCGAGGCCCGGCCTTCCGTCGCGGGGGACAGACCCAGCAGGATCTTGATCAACGTGGACTTGCCGGCTCCGTTGGCGCCCACCAGGCCGGTCACACCGGGGCCGATGTCCAACGAGAGCCGGTCAAGAGCGGTCACTCTGGGGAACCGCTTGCTCAGGCTTTCGGTCGCGATCACAGTCACACCTCGACGGTAGTGGCGCAGGACACAGGGGTCGTCAGCCTGGGCGGCTGGTTCCGGATCCGACTCGAGACGTAGAGGCCCGTAGGGGGCTACGACCTAAGAAAGCACAGCCATGCGACTTTCGTCGGTTGTCCACAGGCGGGCCCGGCGGAGGCGCGGAGGGTTTTCCACAGGGCGTGCAGGGCTCTTGACGTCGCCGTCAGGCATTGACACATTCGTCAGTGTCAGGTTACGTCGGGTGTACCGCTCAGGGACGGACGGTGGCATGGCCTTGGCAGTGGCAAGCGAACTGACCGCGGATCTGCAGGGTTTCAGAGATGTCCAGCGTCCCGCGTATCACTGCGCGGAGGCGGTCGCGTCGGCGCGAGGTTCGAGGAGATCCTGGTGGTCACCGACTCCGGGGATCCGGAGCAGAGCGCGTTCTGGCTGGATGACGATCTGCCGCATCTGCGGCGTCGACGGGAGGACATCTGATGGCGGGCGTGCGAGCAGGGGAGGAGCCGAGCATGTCAGGGGCGTCGTTTTCACGGGGGCCGTCGGACCTGCCGGAGGGGTCGCGGCTGCCGGGGGCGCGGGAGCGCTGGGTGCGTACGGGCGGGGTGGAGCTGTGCGTGGCGGAGCTGGGAGACGCCTCCCGCCCGTCCGTCGTGCTGCTCCACGGGTACCCGGACACCAAGGAGGTGTGGTCCAGGGTCGCCGAGCGGCTGGCGGACCGCTTTCATGTCGTGCTCTACGACGTCCGGGGACACGGCCGCTCGACCGCGCCGGTCCCGCTGCGCGGCGGCTACACCCTGGAGAAGCTCACGGATGACTTCCTGGCCGTCGCGGACGCGGTGAGCCCGGGCCGGCCGGTGCATCTGGTCGGGCACGACTGGGGCTCGGTGCAGTCGTGGGAGTTCGTGACGGTCAGCAGAACCGAGGGCCGTATCGCGTCCTTCACCTCGATCTCCGGCCCTTCGCTCGACCATTTCGGGCACTGGCTGAAGAAGCGGATGAGGCGTCCCACGCCCCGGAGGGTCGGACAGCTGCTGGGCCAGGGCGTCAAGTCCTGGTACGTGTACGCGCTGCACACCCCGGTCCTTCCGGAGCTGGCCTGGCGGGGGCCGCTGGGCAAGCGGTGGCCCGCACTCGTCCAGCGGGTCGAGAAGACGTCGGGGGACGACTACCCCACGGCTTCATTGCCGATGGACGCCGCGCACGGGGCATGGCTGTACCGGGACAACGTCCGTGCCCGGCTGCGCCGGCCGAGGGCCGACGCCTTCGCTCATGTCCCCGTTCAGCTCATCACGCCGAACGGGGACGCGTTCCTCTCCGAGCGGCTCTACGACGATCTGGGCGAATGGGCACCGCAGTTGACGCGCCACACGCTCGCCGCCAAGCACTGGGCGCCGCGTAGCCGACCCGATCAGCTGGCGGCCTGGATCGCCGACTTCGTCTCCGCGCACAAGGCGGGAGCTGGTTCCGGCGGTCCGTCGGCCGTGCCGGTCGTCACGCGTCCGACGGCGGGCGGGCCCTTCGCCGAACGGTTCGGCGGACAGCTGGTGCTGGTGACCGGGGCGGCGAGCGGCATCGGGAGAGCTACGGCCTTCGCGTTCGCCGAGGCCGGAGCACGGATCGTGGCCGTCGACCGGGATGGCGAGGGGGCGGCCAGGACCGCGGAGCTGGCCCGGGGGGTCGGAGCCCCCGACGCCTGGGGCGAGACGGTGGACGTCAGCGACGAGCAGGCCATGGAGAAGCTCGCGGAAAAGGTCGCCGCCGAGTACGGCATCGTGGACGTGCTGGTCAACAACGCGGGCATCGGCCTCTCCGGCCCCCTTCTGGAGACGACGGCCGAGGACTGGCGCGCGGTCCTCGACGTCAATCTGTGGGGCGTGATCCACGGCTGCCGGATATTCGGCAGGCAGATGGCGGAGCGCGGCCAGGGGGGCCACATCGTCAACACGGCCTCGGCCGCCGCCTATCTGCCGTCCAAGACACTGCCCGCCTACAGCACCTCCAAGGCCGCGGTGCTGATGCTGAGCGAGTGTCTGCGTGCGGAGCTGGCCGGGAAGGACATCGGCGTCACGGCAGTCTGTCCGGGTTTCGTCAACACCAACATCACCTCAACGGCCCGATTCGCCGGGGTCGACGCGGCGGAGGAGAAGCGCCGTCAGAAGAAGTCGGCCCGGCTGTACGCGCTGCGCAACTATCCGCCGGAGAAGGTCGCCACGGCCGTACTGCGAGCCGTACTGCGCAATGAGGCGGTGGCGCCGGTGACACCGGAGGCGCGCGGGGCACTGCTGCTGTCCCGCTTCGCGCCGCGTGTGCTGCGCGCGATGGCACGCTGGGAGCCCCGGCTGTGACGGCAGGGCAGTCGACGCAGTCCGGCGCCGAGTACCGGATCGAGGATCTGGCACAGCGCAGCGGCGCCACGGTTCGCACGATCCGGGCCTATCAGGACCGCGGGCTGCTGCCGAAGCCTGAGCGGCGCGGCCGGTCCAATGTGTACGGCGCCGCTCATCTCGCCCGGCTGCGCCAGATCGCGGATCTGCTGGACCGCGGCTACACCCTCGCCTCCATCAAGGAACTGCTTCAGGCGTGGGACGCCGGCCGCGGACTCGGCGGGGTGCTGGGGCTCGTCGCCGAGGTACAGGGCCCCTGGTCGGACGAGGAGGCGACCCGGATCACCCGCGCGGAGCTGGATGCCAGGTTCGGCGGTGAGCCGGACGATGAGGTGGTGGCGGATGCGATGGAGCTGGGCGTCCTGGAGCCGGTTCCGGGGAGGGACGATGAATTCCTGGTGCCAAGCCCCCAGGAGCTGGCGGTGGCGGTGGAGTTGTATGCCGCGGGTGTGCCGCTCTCCGCGATCTCCGGGCATCTGAGGGAACTTCGCGGCCAGGTCGAGTACATCGCCTGCCGCTTCCTGGAGTTCACCACGGAGCATGTCTTCGCCCGCTACCTGGGGCACCGGCCTCCGACGGACGCGGATGCGGCCGAGGCCGCGGCCCTGGTGCGGCGGCTGCGCCCGCTGGCCCAGCAGACCGTGGACGCCGAACTGGCCCGCGCGATGCGGTTGTTCGCCACGCGCCGCCTTCAGCAGCATCTGCGCCCGGACGGCCCGCCGCCCATGGCGTCGGGGCCGCGGGCGGTGGCGCTGCCCCCGGAGACGATACGGGCCGTACAGGGGCTCGTTGGCGACGAGAACACAGCCGCGTTCATCGCGGCTGCCGCTGAACGGGAGGTGAAGGCAAGGACATTGGACACACTGACGACAACAGGGCGCTGTCCACCGGATGGTTGCCAACGGGCCTGAATCCTGGTCGCGTTGTCCACAGAAAGACCAAAAGACCTGTGGATAAGTCGGGTTGACTGTGGATCAAACCTTTTCGATCACCTGCATTGATTGAATTCTGAGTGGCGAGCCGTCTCGGCCGCCGGGCAGGCTAATGGCATGAGCACGACGCCACAGCGCACCGTGAAGGTGTCGAAGTACCTCTCCAAGCATCTGCGCCATCGACCGGACCGCATCGGCATCGCACTTGACGCACAAGGCTGGGTGGAGATCGACGAGCTGATGCGGGCCGCGGCCGCCCACGGCTTCCGCTTCACCCGATCCGAGCTCGACCATGCCGTCGCCGTCAACGACAAGCAGCGTTTCACGGTCCGGGATGGGCGGATCCGGGCCAACCAGGGCCATACCGTCGCCGTCGACCTGGACCTGCCCGTCGCACAGCCACCCGCGTGGCTCTACCACGGGACGGTGGCCCGCAACCTGCCCGCCATCCGCACCGAGGGCCTGCTTCCCATGCGGCGCCACCATGTCCATCTCTCACCCGACCGGGAGACCGCCACCGCGGTGGGCGCCCGCCGCGGACGGCCCGTCGTCCTGTCCGTGGACGCGGACGCGATGCACCAGGCGGGTCATGTGTTCCACGTCAGCGCCAACGGCGTCTGGCTGACCGATGCAGTGCTGCCGGAGTTTCTGCGCCTCGCCGAATGAGCCCCGGTCTGCCGGCGCCGTGACCCGCAGGGCTCGGCCGGCCGTCGCCTCAGGCGAGCTGCGCCGGCGCCTCCGCGGCGATCCGCTCGAAGACCGCCTGATCCGCCGAGAAGTCCGAGTCGGGAATCGGGCTGTGGACGGCGATCTCCGTGATGCCCAGAGCGAAGTGCCGACCGGCGAAGTCGACGAAGGCGTCCAGCGACTGCAGCGGGCCGCCGCGATCCGGGGTGAAGCCGGTGAGGAGGACCTTGTCCAGCTCTGCGGAGTCGCGGCCGATGTCCGCGCACGCCTTGTCGAGCTTGTCGATCTGGCCGCGGATCGCCTCGCGGGACTGGGCCGGGGTGCCCGACTCGAACAGCTTGGGGTCCCCGGTGGTGACCCACGCCTGTCCATGCCGCGCGGCGAGCTTCATCCCCCGCGGTCCGGTCGCCGCCACGGCGAAGGGCAGCCTCGGCCGCTGGACGCAGCCGGGAATGTTGCGGGCCTCCACCGCCGAGTAGAAAGTCCCGTCACTCGTGACGGCGGGCTCGCTCAGCAGCCGGTCCAGCAGCGGAACGAACTCTGCGAACCGGTCGGCCCGCTCGCGCGGAGTCCAAGCCTCCTGGCCCAGTGCCGTCGCGTCGAAGCCCATCCCGCCCGCGCCGATCCCCAGGGTGATGCGCCCGCCGGATATGTCGTCCAGTGAGATCAGCTCCTTCGCCAGGGTCACCGGATGGCGGAAGTTCGGCGACGTGACCAGCGTGCCAAGACGCAGTCGCTCGGTCGCGGCGGCCGCGGCCGTCAGCGTGGGGATCGCGCCGAACCACGGGCCGTCGCGGAACGAGCGCCACGACAGGTGGTCATAGGTGTACGCGGTGTGGAAGCCGAGCCGCTCGGCGCGCAGCCACTCGTCACGGCCACCCTCGTGCCAGCGTCGGACGGGGAGGATCACGGTGCTCAAACGCATGACGTCGAGCGTACGGGGTCCCACGGACACGCTCCCATGCGGCACACGAAACCCCAGGTCCCCGCTGCTCCCAGAGGGCTCGCACTCAAATGTGCAACCGGCCGCACGCCCGTGCGCCCTCATACGGGAGAATGGATCTGTGATCCCAGACACCGTTCCCGCCCCGCTGTCCGCCACGCCCCGGTTGATCGCCACCGACCTCGACGGCACTCTGCTCCGCGACGACAAATCGGTCTCGGAGCGTACGATCGCCGCCCTCGCAGCCGCAGAGGAGGCCGGGATCGACGTTTTCTTCGTCACGGGCCGCCCCGCCCGCTGGATGGACGTCGTCAGCGCGCATGTGCACGGCCACGGGCTGGCGATCTGCGCCAACGGAGCGGCGGTGGTGGATCTGCATGCGGGCGGCGAGCTGCTGAAGGTCCGTGCGCTTCAGAGGGAGCACGCGCTCAGCGTCGTACAGACACTGCGCGACGCCGCGCCGGGCACCTCGTTCGCCGTCGAGCTGACGACCGGAATCCATTACGAGCCGGAGTACCCCCCGTTCCATACGGACCCGGGGGCGACGGTCGCCGCCGCCGAGAAGCTGCTCCAGGAGGATCCGTCCGGCAGCAGCGCTCCGATGCTCAAGCTCCTCGCCCATCACAGCGAGCTGTCCCCCGACGGCTTCCTCACACTGGCTCGCACGGCGGCGGGAGAGCTCGCGTCCTTCACCCGTTCCAGCCCCAGCTCCCTGCTCGAAATCAGCGGGCTGGGCGTGAGCAAGGCGAGCACGCTCGCGCTGTGCTGCGCGGAGCGCGGCATCTCCGCCGATGAGGTGGTCGCGTTCGGGGACATGCCCAACGACGTGGAGATGCTGACGTGGGCCGGGATGTCCTACGCGATGGGCAACGCCCATCCGGAGGTGACCGCGGCGGCGTCCGGACGGACGGTGGCCAACAACGACGACGGCGTCGCGGTGGTGATCGAGGAAATCCTCGCCGACCGCGCCCGGAGCACGGCGGGCTGATCTCATCGCCGCGGCCCCGCGGTTCGGCCCGCACCCATGAGTCAGCCCGCCCAGCCCATCGCCCCTGGGCCGACCCTTCTACCGCGCCCAGCCGGTCCCACACACCTGAACCGGCCGCGCCCGGCCGGCCGGCCCGCTGCCGCTGCCGCTGCCGCTGCCGCTGCCGCTGCTACAGCGTCACCCCGCGCTCCCGCAGCCACCACACCGGGTCCACGCCGGAGCCCAGGTGCGGGGTGAGCCGTACCTCGAAGTGCAGATGGGGGCCTGTCGAGTTGCCCGTGGTCCCCGCCTGCCCGATCTGCTGACCGGTCGCCACCCGCTTCCCCTGCTCGACGGTGACCGCCGCCAGATGCGCGTACTGCGAGTAGTAGCCCCCCGTGTGCTCGACGATCACTTCGATGCCGAAGCTGCCGCCGCAGGACACGGAGACCACCCGCCCCGCGCCGATCGACCGCACCGGGGTGCCGATGTCGACGGCGAAGTCCTGCCCGGTGTGCCGGTGCGCCCAGCGTTCGCCGACGCTGTCGAAGCCCGCGGACAGGTCGTAGTCCTCCACAGGCGGCACCCACTCGACGCCGCTCGGCACATCCGCGCTCTGCTCCAGCTGTACCGCGCCCGCGCAGGCGCCGGCCGCGACGCTGCGGTCTGCCTCCCCCTGGAGCTGCCACTGCGCGGCCTCCAGCTTGGTCTCGATGTCCTTCTTGATCGCCGCCAGCCGGTCCCTGCGCTCCTTGAGCCTCCGCCAGGCCGCTCTGGCCGTCTTCTCGGCCGCTGCAAGCCGGCGCTCGCCCTGCCTGGCGCGTTGCAGCAGCTGGTTGACGGCCAGTTCGGCCTGCCAGACCAGCCGCCGGGCTCGCATGAACTCCTCCGGGCTGGTTGCCATCAGCAGATGGGCGGCGAGCGCGAGCGGTCCTCCGGTTCGGTACTGGTCGCGGGCGACTCCGCCGATCTGATCGTGGAGGGTGGCGAGATGACCGCGCTGTCTCTTCAGCTGCTCCTGGAGGTGCAGAGCCCTGGTGCGCTGTGCGTCGGCGGCGCGTCTGCCCTTCTCGTACACCAAGGTGGCCTGCGCCGCCTCGTCGAAGAGCCGCGCCACCTCGGCGCTCGTCGTGGTGTCCGGCCCCTCGGAGGCGTACGCGGCCGGCGCCGCCGCACCCGCCGCAGTCCCGAGGAGCGCGCACAGCACCGCCGGGACGAGCATCAGCCGGTCGCGGTGGATCAAGCGCATTCCCGGATCGTCCCCCGTGGTCCAAGGGTTCCGTGGTACCTGTGCGGTGTGTGGGGCACGGTACGACCGGCTGGCCCAACCTCCCGCCGCCAGCGAGCCTCCTGCGGCAGCAGCCGCATCGCCTCCAGCAGCTGCGGCATGCGCGCGGTCAGCTCGGTGGACAGGCCCTGAAGGCCGCGGGTCGCCGCGGTCACGGCTTCGAGCGGATCATCGTTCGGCTCGGTTCACCGTCATGACCTTCAGTCAAACAAGTCCGATCTGACGAGAAAAGTCAGCCTCTTGCGCCCGCACCTGCCATGACGCCGGGGGCGGGCGGGCCGGCGAGCAGATCAGCGGCCCGCTCGCGCTCCAGCATCCGGCGCAGCGGCCCGTCCGCCGAGGCCAGCTGCTCGTACGTGCCGCGCTGCACCGTCCGCCCCTCGTCCAGGACCACGATCTCGTCCACCTCCTCCAGCCCCTGCAACCGGTGGGTGATCAGCAGGGTGGTGCGGCCTTCGGTCGCGCTCAGCAGATCCCGCGTCAGCGCGTCCGCCGTCGCCAGGTCGAGGTGTTCGGCAGGCTCGTCGAGGACGAGCACGGGGAAGTCGGCGAGGAGCGCCCTGGCCAGGGCGAGCCGCTGCCGCTGGCCCCCGGAGAGCCGGGCCCCGTGCTCGCCGACCAGAGTGTCGAGACCGTCCGGCAGGGTGTCCGCCCACGCGAGGAGCCGGGCCGCGGCCAGCGCCTCGCGCAGCTCTGCCTCGCTCGCGTCCGGGCGGGCGAGCCTGAGGTTCTCGCGCAGCGAACTGTCGAAGACATGGGCGTCCTGCGCGCACAGCCCGACGAACCGCCGCACCGCGTCCCCGTCGAGGGCGCGGGCGTCCACACCGCCGAGGCGGTATGCGCCGTCCCGGGCGTCCAGGAAGCGGAGCAGCACCTGCGCGGCCGTGGTCTTGCCGGAGCCGGAGGGCCCGACCACGGCGACGCGCCGACCGGGGGTGAGCAGCAGGTCGAAGCCGTCGAGGGCGCTCTGCCGCTGCCCGGGATGCCGGGCGGTCACCGACCGCAGTTCGAGCGGGAAAGGCGAGGCGGGCGGCGCGGCGGGATGCTCGGGCTCGGCCACGGGCACGGGCGCGTCCAGCAACTCGTGGACGCGCTCGGCGCTGTGGGCGACGCGCTGTCTGTGCTGCACCGCCGCGGGAAGCCCTGCGACCGCCTCAAACGCTGCGAGCGGAACGAGCACGACGACCGCGAGGGCCACACCGTCGAGCCGGCCCTCGCCCACCGCCCGTACCCCGGCCAGTGCCGCCCCCGCTGTCGTGAGTCCGCAGATCAGTGCGGACAGGCCGCTGCCGAGCCCGGCCGCGGCGGCTCCGCGGGCGGCGATGCGGGTCAGCTCACGGTCCGCCTCCCGCGCCCTGCCGAGCCGCTCGCGCAGGGCGGCGCCGGCGACCGTCAGCTCGGCGGTGCCGCGCAGCAGATCGACGACATGGACGGTCAGCGCCCCGCGGGCGGGGGCCAGCCGCCGCTCGGCGTGGCGCGCGAACGCCCCGCTGACGAGAGGGACGGCAACCCCGGCAGTCAGCAGCCCGGCGGCGAGCACGGCCCCCGCCTCGGGCAGCAGCCACGCCGTGAAGCCGACCGAGCCCGCGCCGACGGCCAGTGCCGCCCCGGCAGGCAGCAGCCAGCGCAGCCAGTAGTCCTGCAGTGCGTCGACGTCGGCGACGAGCCGCGACAGCAGATCGCCCCGGCGGCTGCGGCGGAGTCCCGCGGGCGCGATCCGCTCCAGCCCGCGGTAGACGGCGACCCGGGTCTCGGCGAGCATCCGCAGCACGGCGTCGTGCGAGACGAGCCGCTCCGCATAGCGGAAGACCGCCCGGCCGATGCCGAAGGCCCGCGTCGCAGTGACAGCCACCATCAGATAGAGCACGGGCGGCTGCTGGGAGGCCCGTGAGATCAGCCATCCGGAGACGCCCATCAGACCCACGGCCGATCCCAGCGCCAGGCTCGCCAGCAGCAGCGCGAGCCCGAGCCGCCCCCGCAGCCCGGCTGCCGCGTCGCGTATCCGCGCGAACGGGTCCCGGTGACCGCGCCCGGGTCGACCGCCCCCGGGGCGCTCGCTCTGCCCATCGCCCGTATACCGGGCTGCGGCACGCGTGGCGGCGCCCGTCCGCCCCGCCGCCGCAGACAGTTCTTCCGTCGTACGGTGGCCGGAGGCCGGTTCCGGCCCCGGCTCCGCTGCCGCATCCGGGTCCATGCCCTGTTCCGGCGCCCGGAGCCGGCCCCTTACCGGCACGGTTGGCGATGACGCATCGGCGGAGTCCGGTCCGGGGCACGGTCCGCGGTGCGGCTCCACCTCCACCTCCGCCTTCGGCTTCGGCTTCGGGCACAGCCCAGGGCAGGGCCCCGAGCACGGCTCAGCACAGGCTTCCGCGCGCGGCGGCAGGCCCAGTGCCACCACCCGGTCGGCGACCGCGAGGAGGGCGGGGCGGTGGACGACCAGCAGGACCGTACGCCCCCGGGCCAGCCGACGCACCGCCTCGACGACGGCCTCCTCGGTCGCACCGTCCAGCGCCGCTGTCGGCTCGTCGAGCAGCAGCAGCGGACGGTCCGCCAGAAACGCCCTGGCCAGGGCGAGCCGCTGCCGCTGGCCGGCCGAGAGGCCCGCGCCGTCCTCGCCGATCCGGGTGTCGACGCCCTGGGGGAGTGCGGCGACGAACTCCTCGGCCCCCGCGTCCGCCAGAGCCGACCAGACCGCGGCGTCATCGGCGTCCGGCCTTGCCAGACGCACGTTCTCGGCGACCGTCCCGGCGAAGAGATACGGTCGCTGCGGCACCCAGGCGATCTGCTCGCGCCAGCGGTCCAGGTCCAACCCCGCCAGATCGGCCCCGGCGACCCGCAGCCGACCCTCGGACGGCTCAGTGAACCCGAGCACCACATTGAGCAGCGTGGACTTGCCCGCCCCGCTCGGCCCGACCAGAGCCACGGTCTCGCCCGGCTCCACCACCAGCGAGGCACGCATCAAGGACGGTTCTGCCCGCCCCGGATGCCGGACGGTCACCTCCTCAAGCTCCAGCCGGATCCGGCCGGGCGCCTGCCCGGCGCCGCCGCGCCGAGGCTCGGTCTGCAGCACCTGGAAGATCTCCTCCGCCGCCGAGAGCCCTTCCGCCGCCGCGTGGTAGTGCGTCCCGACCTGACGGATCGGCAGATACGCCTCCGGGGCCAGGATCAGAATCACCAGACCCGTATGGAGATCCAGGTCTCCGTGCACCAACCGCATTCCGACCCCGACGGCCACCAGCGCCACTGACAGTGTCGACAGCAGCTCCAGAGCGAACGACGAGAGGAATGCGATGCGCAGCGTGCGCAGGGTGGCGCGCCGGTACTCCGAGGTGATCGCCCGGATCGACTCGGCCTGCGCCTTGGCCCGCCCGAAGACCTTCAGTGTGGGCAGCCCGACGACCACATCGAGGAAGTGGCCCGACAGTCGGGAGAGCATCCGCCACTGACGGTCCATCCGGGATTGGGTGGCCCAGCCGATGAGCACCATGAACGCAGGGATCAGCGGCAGCGTCCCCACGATGATGGCCGCCGATACCCAGTCCTCGGTCACGATGCGCGCCAGCACCGCGACCGGGACGACCAGGGCGAGCCCCAGCTGGGGCAGATACCGCGCGAAGTAGTCGTCCAGCGCGTCCACCCCGCGGGTGGCGAGCGCGGCCAGCGAACCGGTCCGCTGACGGCCCGCCCATCCGGGGCCCAGCGCCGCGGCCCGCTCCAGCAGCCGTGCCCGCAGCTCCGACTTGACCGCCGCGCTCGCGCGATGTGCTGCCAGGTCGGTCAGCCAGGCGACCAGGGCACGGCCTGCAGCCACCGTCGCCAGCAGCGCCAGCGGCAGTCCCAGTGCCGAGACCGACAGCCCACGCTGAAACGCCCCGACCACCACTTCGGCGATCAGCATCGCCTGGGCGACGACCAGTCCGGCGCCGACCAGGCCGAGCACCACCACCGCGGCAAGGAAGAGCCGGGTGGCACGGGCGTACCGCAGCAGACGCGGGTCGATCGGTTTCACGTGAAACACGCCCCTAGCGCGACGTGTGCGATGGGTGCGAAGCGTCGGCGATGTGCTGGGTTCCGATCCGCTTGCGGAACACCCAGTACGTCCATCCCTGGTAGAGCAACACCACAGGAGTGGCGATGCCTGCGCACCAGGTCATGATCTTCAGCGTGTACGGGCTCGACGAGGCGTTGGTCACCGTCAGGCTCCAGGCGTCGTTGAGCGAGGACGGCATGACGTTTGGGAAGAGCGTGAGGAAGAGCATCGTCACGGCGGCCGCGATCGTCACCCCGGACAGGGCGAACGACCAGCCCTCGCGTCCGGCCCTGATGGCGCTGATCGCACCGGCGAGTGAGGCCACGGCCACGATCATCGCGATAAGGCTGACGCCGTCGCCGCGTTGGGCCTGGGTCCAGAGCAGAAAGGCGAGTGCCAGTGCCGCCGTCAGCAGCCCCAGTCCCAGAGCGGCTTTCCTGGCCCGCTCACGGATGTCCCCCACCGTCTTGAGCGCCGTGAACACGGCTCCGTGGAAGGTGAACAGCGTCAGCGTCACCAGTCCGCCGAGCAACGCGTACGGGTTCAGCAGATCGACCAGGGAGCCGACATACTCCATCTCCGCGTCGATCTTCACTCCGCGCACGATGTTGCCGAAGGCCACGCCCCACAGGAAAGCCGGCAGCAGCGAGGTCCAGAAGATCGCATGCTCCCAGTTGGTCTGCCAGCGCTCCTCCGGCCGCTTCGCCCGGTACTCGAAGGCGACTCCGCGCACGATGAGGCAGACCAGGATGAGCAGCAGCGGCAGATAGAAGCCGGAGAACAGTGTGGCGTACCACTCAGGGAAGGCGGCGAAGGTGGCCCCGCCGGCCGTCAGCAGCCATACCTCGTTGCCGTCCCAGACGGGCCCGATCGTGTTGATCAGCACCCGGCGCTCCGCGCGGTCGCGAGCCAGCAGCTTGGTCAGAACCCCGACCCCGAAGTCAAAGCCTTCGAGGAAGAAGTAGCCGATCCACAGAACGGCGATCAGCACGAACCAGACGTCGTGGAGTTCCATTGCTCGACTCCTCAGTACGAGAAGGCCATGGGCCTGTCGGCGTCACGGTCGTCGCCGCCGATCCTGGTGGGCGGGTTGAGATCGGACTCGGTGAGTTGAGGCGGTCCCGCCTTGACGTACTTGACCAGCAGCTTGACCTCGATCACTGCGAGCACCGCATACAGCAGGGTGAAGACGATCATCGAGGTGAGCACCTCGCCCTGAGAGACACCGGGGGAGACGGCGTCGCGGGTGCGCAGCACGCCGTAGACGACCCACGGCTGGCGTCCCATCTCCGTGAAGATCCATCCCCAGCTGCTGGCGATCAGCGGGAAGCCGAGCGTCCATACGGCGGCGAGCCAGTACCACCTGGTCAGCCGGGGTCCCAGCGCCTTCCGGCGGAAGAGCACCAGATGCGGCACCTCGTCCTCGCCCGTCCTTAGCCCCCGCGGCAGCAGGAACTTCCTGCGGGTCAGCCACAGCCCCGCCATGCCGATGGCGAAGGAGGCCATGCCGAAGCCGATCATCCAGCGGAAGCCCCAGTAGGTGACCGCGATATTGGGTCGGTAGTCGCCGGGGCCGTACTGCTCCTGGAGCGCTTTGTTGGTGTCGTTGATGCCGGGGACATGGGAGAAGAAGTCGTCGTTGGCGAGGAAGGACAACAGCCCCGGTATCTCGATGGCAACCTTGTTGTGCCCTTCCTCCACATCGCCGTACGCAAAGACGGAGAAGGGGGCAGGGGCTTCGCCGTCCCACAGGGCCTCGGCGGCGGCCATCTTCATGGGCTGCTGCTGGAACATGACCTTGCCGAGGAGGTCGCCGCTGACGGCGGTGAGCAGTCCCGCGACGGCCACGGTGACCAGACCGAGCCGGAGCGATGTCCGCATGACCGGGATGTGCTTCTTGCGCAGCAGGTGGTACGCAGCGATGCCGACCATGAACGCGCCGCCGGTGAGGAACGCCGCCGACATGGTGTGGAACACCTGGGTCAGGGTGGTGTTCTGGCTGAGCACCGCCCAGAAGTCGGTGAGCTCCGCGCGCCCCGACTCCCCGTTGATGCGGTAGCCGACCGGGTGCTGCATCCAGGAGTTGGCGGCCAGGATGAAGTAGGCGGAGAGGATGGTGCCGATCGACACCATCCAGATGCAGGCCAGATGGATCTTCTTCGGCAGCTTGTCCCAGCCGAAGATCCACAGCCCGATGAAGGTCGACTCGAAGAAGAACGCGATCAGCGCCTCAAAGGCGAGCGGCGCGCCGAAGACATCGCCGACAAAGCGCGAGTAGTCGGACCAGTTCATGCCGAACTGGAACTCCTGGACGATGCCGGTGACCACACCCATGGCGATGTTGATCAGGAACAGCTTGCCCCAGAACTTGGTGGCCCTGAGGTACTTCTCCTTGCCCGTGCGCACCCAGGCCGTCTGCAGGCCGGCGGTGAGCGCGGCCAGAGAGATCGTCAGGGGAACGAAGAGGAAGTGGTAGACGGTGGTGATGCCGAACTGCCATCGCGCCAAGGTTTCCGGCGCCAGAGCCAGGTCCACGTCGCTTCTCCTTACATCGCCGTGGTCACAGCGGCAGCCCGCCCTGCCGATTCCTCCGATATCTGGAGAAGCAAGGCGCGCTTGTGAACGCGTTCACATTCACAAGCATTATGGACCACGCCTCTCGGCGACCATTCGGGGGGGTCCCCTTTCCGCCACCCCTTCCCAAGGACTTCAACATATTGTTGAATCCGCGGCATGCAGATTCGCATCTCCTGGCCCGCAGGACAACTGACCGCGACCCTTGAGGACACCCCCACGAGCATGGCGCTCGCCAAGGCTTTCCCGATCGCCTCCACCGCCTGCACCTGGGGCGAGGAGGTCTATTTCGACACACCGGTCTCCGTCGCCGCGGAGCCGGACGCCCGGCAGGTGGTGGATCCGGGCACCGTCGCTTTCTGGACCGAGGGCAATGCGCTCGCACTGCCGTACGGTCCCACCCCCATCTCCCGGGGCGAGGAGTGCCGACTGGCGAGCCCGTGCAATGTCCTCGGACGTTTCAACGGAGATCCCCGGCTGCTGGCCACCGTCCGCTCAGGCGACCCGATCCGCGTGGAACGCGTCGACCCGGCCTGAGCCACGCAGGTCAGGCCGGGTCGAGGGGCGGTGTGCGGCAGCGCCGGGGCGGCGGCCGCCCGCTCATGCCTCCTTGCGGAAGCCCTCCGCCGTCTTGAGGAAGACGTCGTTGGCCTCGTGTTCTCCGATGGTGACGCGTACGCCCTCGCCCGCGAACGGCCGGATGACCACTCCGGCCTTCTCACAGGCCGCGGCGAAGTCGACCGTGCGGTCCCCTAGCCGCAGCCAGACGAAGTTCGCCTGTGTCTCGGGGACGGTCCAGCCCTGTTCCACGAGGCCGTCCCGGACCCTCACCCGCTCGGCGACCAGGGAGCCGACCCTCCCCAGCAACTCGTCCTCCGCACGCAGCGAGGCCACCGCGGCGTCCTGGGCGAGCTGGCTGACGCCGAAGGGGACCGCGGTCTTGCGCAGCGCGTCCGCGACCGGCTCATGGGCCACGGCGAACCCGACCCGCAGACCCGCCAGCCCGTACGCCTTGGAGAAGGTGCGCAGCACCGCCACATTGGGACGGTGACGGTAGATCTCGATGCCGTCGGGGACCTCGGGGTCCCGGATGAACTCGCGGTAGGCCTCATCCAGCACCACCAGGACATCGGAGGGGACCCGGTCGAGGAATCGTTCCAGCGCGGCCCGGCGCACCACCGTGCCGGTCGGGTTGTTGGGGTTGCAGACGAAGATCAGCCGGGTCCGGTCGGTAATCGCGTCGGCCATCGCGTCGAGATCGTGGACCTCGCCCTCGGTCAGCGGCACCCGCACCGCCGTCGCCCCGCTGATCTGCGTGATGATCGGGTAGGCCTCGAACGAGCGCCAGGCGAAGATGACCTCGTCGCCCGGCCCGGACGTGGACTGCAGAAGCGACTGTGCGACGCCGACCGAACCGGTGCCCGTCGCCAGATGGGTGAGCGGCACCCCGAAGCGGTCCGCGAGCTCCTCCATCAGCCCGGTGCACGCCATGTCCGGGTAGCGGTTGAAGGACTGGGCGGCGGACAGTGCGCTCTCCATCACACCCGGCAGCGGCGGATACGGGTTCTCGTTGGAGGACAGCTTGTATGCGACCGGTCCGCCGGCGGCGGCCGGCCTGCCGGGCTTGTACGTGGGGATGCCGTCCAGCTCGGGGCGCAGCTTGGGGGTCGTCTCGCTCACCGCAGGTCCTCCTCGACCTTCCACATCCTCGACATCGCCGATCTCACCGCCGACGCTCAATGCTTCTCACCTTATGAGGATTCGGGCCCACTGCGAATGCCGTGACCAAGTTGGTGTGCACGGCCGGCCCCGGCGGCCGCCACGGCCGCAGGCACCCGGCGGGAAGCAGCGCTCTTTCAAGACAATCAGGCGCGCATTCAGTGAGTCATGCGCCCCCTGCGATGTCACGCGCTGGTGGCTCGCTCCGTGGCGCGCATCCCCCGTAGTAGTGAGTTGAGACCTCTTCGAAACTTCGCCCGTATGCCGGGCCTATGCCGTCAGAGACCCGAGGCACCACGCCAACAAGGGGTAACTCCCTATGTTTCCAAGGCAATTGAAGAGGTTCATCCATGCAGAAACGTACCTGTCAACGAGTGAATATGCGACCGGCTCAACCACCCGCCCTCGCCCTACTATCGGCTCGCCATGACAGCAGCAGGGAAGCACCAGGTGAGCCGGACGGACACATCCCGTCGGGGCAGCCGGCAGAGCCGCGCGGGCATCCGAGACGTCGCCGCAGCAGCCGGTGTCTCCATCACGACTGTCTCCGACGCGCTCAACGGCAAGGGCCGTCTCCCCGACGCCACCCGCCGCCACGTCCGGGAGGTCGCCGACCGGCTCGGCTACCGCCCGTCCGCGGCGGCCCGCACACTGCGCACCGGAAAATCGGGCCTGATCGGTCTGACGGTCACGACATACGGGGATGAACCTTTCACCTTCACCGAGTTCGCCTATTTCGCCGAGATGGCCAGAGCCGCCACCTCCGCTGCGCTCGCCCGCGGCTACGCCCTGGTGATCCTGCCCGCCACCTCACGCCATGACGTCTGGCAGAACGTCGCCCTCGACGGCACCGTCGTCATCGACCCCTCCGATCACGATCCGGTCGTCACCGAACTGGTCCGCCAGGGTCTGCCCGTGGTCTCCGACGGCCGGCCCGCCGGCACCCTCCCCGTCACCGCCTGGGTCGACAACGACCACGAAGCCGCTGTGCTCGGCCTGCTCGACCATCTCGCCGCCGCGGGCGCCCGACGCATCGGCCTGCTCACCGGCAACACCACCGACACCTACACCCGGCTGTCGACCACGGCCTATCTGAGCTGGTGCGAGCGCGTCGGCCAGGACCCGGTGTACGAGACCTACCCGGCCCACGACCCGTGCGCCGGGGCCGTCGCAGCCGACCGGCTGCTCGCCCGGCCCGACCGGCCCGACGCCGTCTACGGGCTCTTCGACCCCAACGGCACCGATCTGCTCGCCGCCGCACGGCGGTACGGACTGCGCGTACCCGACGATCTGCTGCTCGTGTGCTGCAGCGAGTCGACCGTGTACGCCGCCACCGAGCCGCCGATCACCACCCTCTCACTCAAGCCGCGCCGGATCGGCACGGCCGTCGTCCAGCTTCTGATCGACGCCATCGAGGGAATCGACGAGAACCGGCCGGTCGAGCAGGTGATACCGACGGAGCTGATCGTCCGCACGTCCTCGCAGCGGCGTCGTTCACCGCGGACGAAGGTCAGCCCTCCGCGCTCCCCGGCACAGGACTAGGGCCCTCCCCGCACGATGGCAGAGGAGAGGGCGGGGACGCAGGTAACCGGTCTGACCAGAAGCAGCCTGGACTAGACCTCCCTAAAGGGGACGAATCGATCGACCAAGCAGGAGTGCGTGCGGATTCACCACCCCTGGTGCGTCACAGAGCGGGGACCTCATTCCTATGATGGGCGCACGACACCGCGGGCCACCCCGACCAGGCTGGACCGACTGGTGAACGGCGCAACGGTGGTGGAGGGGTCGATGACTCAGGGGGCCGGTCAGGGACCCGTGGTGCGGACGGCGACGTTGCGTGACTTCCGCGTACCGCCGTATGCGCAGGTTCCCGTGCAGTCGCAATCTCCGGGCCACCCGGATCACCTGGACCACAAGGACGCCCCGAGCGACCGACAGCCCCCGGAACACCAGGGGTCTCCCGAGACGGCGCAGGCCCCGCACTCCGTGGCCGGCCGGCCGCACCCCGCCGCCGTACCCACCCCTGTGCACCCCCCGCACCCCGCCGCCGTCCAGGCCGGCACGGACGGGCCTCATCAGGACCCGGTCCACCCCGGCAACGCCGTCCCCGAAAGCGAGCCGGACGGCTACACCCCCACCGAGCGGGATCTTCCCGTGCTCGCCGACGGGCCCGGTCACACCCTTCAGGTGCAGATCACCCCGTCCCCGGCACCCGCCCCCGAGGGCCTCGGCCCGCTCTACGTCGTCGGAGACATCCACGGCTACCTCGACGAACTCCTCGCGGCGCTGGCCGCCCAGGGCCTCATCGACTCCGAAGGCCACTGGGCCGCGGGCAACGCCCGTCTGTGGTTCCTCGGCGACTTCACCGACCGGGGCCCCGACGGCATCGGGGTCATCGACCTCGTGATGCGGCTCTCCGCCGAGGCGGCAGCGGCCGGCGGCTACTGCAAAGCCCTGATGGGCAATCACGAGCTGCTGCTGCTCGGCGCCAAGCGTTTCGGCGACACACCCGTCAACTCAGGTGCGGGAACGGCTACTTTCCAGGCCGCCTGGCTCCTCAACGGCGGCCAGAAGTCCGATATGGACCGGTTGCAGGATGTGCATCTCCAGTGGATGTCACGGCTCGACGCGGTGGTGGAAGAGGACGAGCACCTGCTGCTTCACTCGGACACAACCGCCTATCTGGAGTACGGCGACACAATCGCCGATGTCAATGACACGGTCCATGACATCCTCAACCGCAATGACGCCGACGAATGCTGGGACCTGTTCCGCAAGTTCACCAAACGCTTCGCCTTCCGCGACGACGAGGCCGGACCGATGGCCGTGCGCGAGCTTCTCGACACCTATGGCGGCCGGCGCATCGTCCACGGCCACAGCCCCATTCCGTACCTCCTCGGCGAGGTCGGCACCGAAGACGGCGAGGAAGGCGAGCAGCCCGTCGTCAAAGGACCGCATGTGTACGCGGACGGGCTCGCCATCGCCATGGACGGCGGCATCACCATGGCCGGAAAACTCCTTGTGGCACAGCTTCCCCTGCATAACTGAACCGTTCCGAGACGGGCGATTTACGGAAACCCCCTGTCTCCCCGCGGCTTGACCGCTCTACCATCGGCTTATCCGCAGCAGGCTCTCCTCCGTTTCCGCCCGACTGCCCGCTCGACACGGGCGATCCGGCCCTACGGAGCATCGGGGGATGCACATGAACAGCGCTGGGCACCTGATGGCCGAGGACCGCGCCGAGTACGGGCGCCTCCTCGACGAGGCGCTGCGCACTGCTCGTCACCGCCCTGAGCCGGCAGCCAAACGGCGTCTCACCACCGAACAGCTGCGCACAATGGCCCTGAACGCCACGGCACTGATCACCGCTTCAGCCGCGGCCGAGTACGAGCACTACGTCAAGGTCCGCGACGAACTGCGCGCCTCGGCTTCCTCCGCATCCATACACCACTCGGCGCTCGCCCCCGCCGCCGTCGGCGAGGCCGCCGAGCGCGGCGCCGGCCTCGGCGCCGTCATCACCGTGCTCGCGCCGGTCCTCGCCGGGGCCGCCGCGGCGATATTCCTGATCGTCGGCTACATCCTGAAGCTCCTCAGCCCCACCCCGACCTTCGCCGAGACACTGCTCACCGCGGGCTGGCTCTTCGGCGCGCTCACCGCGGTCGGCATATTCGCCGCCGCGGTCGGGCTGCTGGTCACAGCCCTGCGCAACGGCCCGACCCAGGTCTCCGCGGACGCCTCGGCCGCAGCTGTCCCCGACGAACTGTCCCGCGCCAGGGACGCCTGGCGAGAAGCCCTCCTCATACGGGGCATCCTGCCCTTCCTCGATGCCGCCCTCACCACCCCGGGCGCGACGCCGGGGACGGTTCCCGGCCAGGGCCGCACCCCCGCCGACGACGCCTTGGAGGACGGCACGCCGTCGTCGCACCGGCCCAGCAGCCGTATGCCCAAGATCGGCTACAGCGGACCGGACTTCACCAGTCCCGACTTCGGCGGCCATGACTACGGCACCCCGGAACGCCGTCAGGACTGACCTCGGCGACCGACCCCGGCATGGGCCCCACCTGCCGACACACACGGTGAAGGGGCTGTGTGCGGCTCACAGCCGCACACAGCCCCTTCCCATGCTCCGAACCGGGACCGTCGCCTCAGGCGGCGGACACGAACTTGGGATTCGGGCCGTACTTGTTCTCGGCGGCCTGCCCCTCCGTCGCCATGAAGACCAGCATGACGATGGCGCCGACGAGCGGCACGAAGTACATCAGCAGCCACCAGGCCGAACGGCCGGTGTCATGCAGCCGACGGACCGTCACGGCGATCATCGGAACGAGGATCGCGATGTAGTAGAGAACGTAGGGGACCATCGACTCGATCAGAGCGCCGATGATCGCCAGCAGGACGACAGCGATGATGTTGAAGAGGGTGAACATCCAGTATTCCTTGCGGCGCGCACGGCCGCCGAATCCGGCGTAGTTCTTGAGCACTGCCAGGTACCAGTCCACTGCGGTTCCCCTCCCAAAGTCCCTTGTCAGGGACGCATCGTTTTCAGCCAAGCAGGCGGAAACCTAACCATGCGCCGACGGCAGATCAAGTCCGTTCTCCCCACTGCCAAAAGGGACGCCGACCTGCCGCACAACCGTGTCCATACCGATGCCAAGACGACCGGTCCGACTCCGCAGAACGGGAGAAAGACGACCGGCCCGCGACCCACGGGGGTCGCGGGCCAGTCCTGTGCGCGTGGCCCTCGGTCAGCTCAGCCCTCAGTCCGCCAGCGGCAGATACACGCGGTTGCCCGCGGCTGCGAACTCCTTGGACTTCTGGAGCATGCCCTCGGCGATCTCGTCGTCCGTCGCCTCGGACGCGTCGCCCCCGAACTGTTCCGTGATGCTCCGACTGATCTTCATGGAGCAGAACTTCGGCCCGCACATGGAGCAGAAGTGCGCGGTCTTCGCGGGCTCCGCCGGAAGCGTCGCATCGTGGTACTCCCGCGCCGTGTCCGGGTCGAGGGCCAGGTTGAACTGGTCCTCCCACCGGAACTCGAAACGGGCGTCCGAGAGTGCGTCGTCCCACTCCTGCGCCCCGGGGTGCCCCTTGGCGAGGTCTGCCGCATGGGCGGCGATCTTGTAGGTGATGACGCCGGTCTTCACATCGTCGCGGTCCGGCAGGCCCAGATGCTCCTTGGGTGTGACGTAGCACAGCATGGCCGTGCCCCACCAGGCGATCATGGCGGCGCCGATGCCGGAGGTGATGTGGTCGTAGGCCGGCGCCACATCGGTCGTCAGGGGCCCCAGGGTGTAGAAGGGCGCCTCTTCGCAGATCTCCTGCTGGAGATCGACGTTTTCCTTGATCTTGTGCATCGGGACATGGCCCGGCCCCTCGATCATCGTCTGCACATTGTGCCGCTTGGCGATGCGGTTGAGTTCCCCGAGCGTCTTCAACTCGGCGAACTGGGCCTCGTCGTTGGCGTCCGCGATCGAGCCGGGCCGCAGGCCGTCACCGAGCGAGAACGTCACGTCGTACGCCGCGAGAATCTCGCAGAGCTCCTCGAAGTTCTCGTACAGGAACGACTCCTTGTGGTGCGCCAGACACCAAGCGGCCATGATCGAACCGCCGCGGGAGACGATGCCGGTCTTGCGGCGCGCGGTCAGCGGCACATAGCGCAGCAGCACGCCCGCGTGGACCGTCATGTAGTCCACGCCCTGCTCGGCCTGCTCGATCACCGTGTCCTTGTAGATCTCCCAGGTCAACTCCTCGGCCCGGCCGTCGACCTTCTCCAAGGCCTGGTAGAGCGGCACGGTCCCGATCGGGACGGGGGAGTTCCGCAGCACCCACTCGCGCGTGGTGTGGATGTTGCGGCCCGTCGACAGGTCCATGACCGTGTCCGCGCCCCAGCGGGTCGCCCAGGTCATCTTCTCGACCTCCTCCTCGATGGAGGAGGTGACCGCGGAGTTGCCGATGTTGGCATTGACCTTCACCAGAAACCGCTTGCCGATGATCATCGGCTCGATCTCCGGGTGGTTGACGTTGGCGGGCAGCACGGCCCGGCCGGCCGCGATCTCCTCGCGTACGACCTCGGGCGAGACGTTCTCGCGGATCGCCACGTACTCCATCTCCGGGGTGATCTCACCCCGGCGGGCATAGGCGAGCTGGGTCACTGCCTGGCCGCCGCGGCCGCGGCGCGGCTGGCGCGGCCGTCCGGGGAAGACCGCGTCGAGATTGCGCAGGCCGCCGCGCGGCGACGTGTGCTTGACCCCGTCGTCCTCGGGGCGGACCGGACGGCCCGCATACTCCTCCGTGTCACCGCGGCCGATGATCCAGTTCTCTCGCAGCGGAGGAAGCCCCCGGCGTACGTCGGTCTCGATGTTCGGGTCGGTATACGGCCCGGACGTGTCGTAGAGGGTGACGTCCTTGCCGTTGGTGAGATGCACCTTGCGGACCGGCACCCGGATGTCGGGGCGTGTTCCCGCCGGACCCCCGATGTATCCCTTGTGCCAGCCGATGGACTTCCCGGCCTCGCTGCTCGGAGCACTCGAAGTGCTCGAAGCGGAAGCGCCCTGAGCGGAGGCAGGCGTGCGTGAAACGTCCGATGTGGTCATGAGACCTACTCCCTACGCCGGCATTACCCGGTAACAGGTTCGGCGGTCGACGCAGCGGCTTCCGTACCCGTCGTACGGAGGTCAGCGCCCTCTCAGCCCGGTGCTCCGAGCTCCCGCGTGTGCAAAGGTGCCACCACGCTAGCGCCATTTCTGGCGTGCTGAACAGAGGGGTCCCTCCGTTCTTGCGATGATCGGTCGGTGACTTCCTCGCCGCAGACGCCCGAACCCCACGGCCACAGCCATGCCCACGGTCCCGCCGCGCCTGTCTCACAGCACCTCCGCAGAGTGATCGCGGCGGTGCTGATTCCTTTCGCCACCGCGGTCTTCGTGGGCCTCGCCGTTCTCTGGCCCGGTGGGGCCCCGGCGCATGAGCGCACCGGTGTGGGATTTGACCGGCAGACCCAGCAGGGAGAGGTCGTCAAGATCGAAGAGGTGGACTGCGCGGACGTGAACGTCGGGCAGGTCCCTCCGACCGGAGACTCCTCGACGGCACAGGGCCGTGAGGCGATCAACTCCCAGCAGGGCGTCTGCAAGCGAGCGACGGTGGAGGTCACCAGCGGAGGCGACAAGGGGCGGACCTTCGTCGAGATCGTGCAGCCCGACGCGCCACGGCAGTTGGAGGAGGGGCAGGGCGTGGTGGTGGCCTATGCGCCGGACGCACCGCGTGATCTCCAGTACTCCGTGATCGATGTGGACAGAAAACTCCCCATCGCCCTGCTTGCCGGGATTTTCGCGCTTGCAGTGATTCTGGTGGGCCGTATGCGAGGGGTGATGGCGCTGGTCGCACTGGCGGCATCCTTCGCCGTGCTGACGCTGTTTATCCTGCCCGCGATTCTGCAGGGCTCGAACCCTCTGGTCGTGGCCGTGGTCGGAGCCAGCGCGATCATGCTGATCGCGCTCTATGCCTGCCATGGCGTCACCGCACGCACTTCGGTGGCGGTGCTGGGCACATTGATCTCGCTGCTGCTGATCGGGCTGCTCGGCTCCGTCTTCATCGACTGGGCCAGTCTGACCGGCGACACCGACGACTACACGGGTCTGATCCACGGCTTGTACCCGGATATCGACATGAGCGGCCTGCTGCTGGCCGGGGTGATCATCGGATCGCTCGGCGTGCTCGACGATGTGACGGTGACACAGACCTCCGCGGTCTGGGAACTGCACCAGGCGGACCCCCGGATGGGGCCCCGCAAGCTGTATCAGGCCGCCATTCGGATCGGCCGCGACCACATCGCGTCCGTTGTCAACACCCTTGTCCTCGCCTATGCGGGTGCGGCGCTGCCGCTGCTGCTGCTCTTCTCGATCGCGCAGAGCAGTGTGGCCACGGTGGCCAACAGCGAGCTTGTGGCACAGGAGATCGTACGGACGCTGGTCGGGTCGATCGGGCTGGTCGCCTCGGTGCCGCTGACGACGGGCCTCGCCGCTCTCGTCGTCTCCGCGGACCGGCCCGCCGAGGGGGCCGTCGGCACGGGGCCCGGTGCGGGCGGCCCGGGGGCCGGTGCGGCGTCGGCGGAGGAGTCGAACGGTCCGCGGCGGGGCGGCCGGGGCCGCCGGCGCAAGAAGTAGCCGCCGGGGAGCAGCTCCACCGGGCTCCATGGGATGCCGGGCTCCACGCCGGTCGCGGCGCGGCGCCGGGTGCGGAAGGAGGGCTCAGCCTGCGTTCTCCTCGGCGAGGATCCGTCCGAGCGCCGCCTCCAGATGCCCCTCGAAGTCCGAGAGCGCCCACTCCTGGCCCAACGGGACCAGCGCGTCCGTACGGTCGAGAAAGGCCACCAGAGGCGCCACGCCCACCCGGAACAGCGCCCGGTCCTCCCCGACCTGCAGCCTGATGGTCACATCGCGCAGGACTCCCGATTCGCCGTGATCCAGTGGTGCGATGTGCACATCACCGCGTCCCGACGGGGCGTTGACGCCGTCGAGCAGCAACTCTCGCCCGAACGCCCAGGTCACCGGCGCGTCCCCGGGGAGGTGAAAGGTCATGCGCACCGCATAGGGATCCTCAGTGTCATAACACAACTCCACTGGGACTTTGAAGGAGAGCTCCTCCGAGACCAGAAAGCACATGAGGACCTCGGCCTGAACCGACTCGCGCATCAGATACCCCGCAGCAGATGAAACAATGAAATGAAATTCATGGTGAGAAAGGGACGCTGCTCGGGAATGACCCCATCGGCCTTCTTGAGCAGCCCACTTGACGCCATCGTGCTGGAATCCGCACCTGATCACAAGCAGTGGTTTTTCAGATACTGATAGAGAAGGCGAGGGAGCTCAGAAGCCGGCCAATTCCGCTGCGCAACTGCTCCACCGCCGGAAGCAGCCGCCCCTGCTGATCGGACGGCAGGGAAATGGCCATCGCCGCGGCGCCGGAGCCGGCGGTGATCGGAATCGCGGCGCACACGGTGCCCAGCGCATATTCCTGCCGCTCCACGACGGGCTGCATACGGTCCATGGCGTTCAGCCGCTCCAGCAGTGTGCGCTGGTCGCGCACGGTGTACGGGGTGATGGCCTGGACGGGGTGCCGGTCCAGATGCCCGAGACGGGACGGCTCATCGAGCTGGCTGAGCAGACACTTGCCCAGCGCATGGGCATGCCCGGTCTCGCGGAAGTCCGCCCACTCGTCGACGGCGGGCGCGTAGGGGGTGTCGGCAACTGCAACGATTTCGATTTCACCCTCGCGGTAGACCGCGAAGTAGACGGGCGCTCCGATCGCATCCCGCCAGTACGTCAACGACTCCTCGAGCTTGGTCAGACGATTCTGCTGTGCCGCGTCCATGGCGAGCCGGCTCACCGAAGCGCCGAGGACGAACACGCCGTTCTCACGCCGGAGATAGTCCTCGTGCGTCAGAGTGCGCAACAGGTGATAGGCGGTGGGCAGGGGGAGCCCGGCTTCCCGTGCGAGCTGCTTGGCGGGAGCTCCGTCCGGGTGGGAACCCACGGCTTCCAGCAGTCTCAGCGCCCGCTGCACCGAGCCGATCAGCGTAGGGGCGGCGGCGTGCGCCGCCGTTGTCGCCATGGCCATGGTCACCCCCAGGCGTGGTGACGGGCCGCAGAGACCCGCCCGCGGGGGCCGCCCCCGCGCACCCGCCGCCCCTTCTGTCGACCGCAAGGGCGGCAGAGCTTTGCCACTGTAGGGGCAGGTCCTGCCCGGGCAAGGGGTTTGCCTGGGGCGTTCCCCCCTGCGGGCTAATGCCGGGGGCGAGGGTGTGCGAGCCCCGCTCTACCAGTCGCCGCGTGAGCCCGAGGACGACATGAACTTCCGCACGACGAAGATAAGCCCGCCGACCAGCGCGACGAAGAGCAGTACCTTGAAGAGCAGGCCGATCACAAAGCCGACGACGCTGGCGATCATCCCCCCGAACAGGACGAGGGCGATGACGGGCACCGCTACCCACTTCACCCACCAGGGCA
Organism: Streptomyces sp. MUM 178J; assembly: GCF_022414575.1. Classification (GTDB taxonomy): domain Bacteria; phylum Actinomycetota; class Actinomycetes; order Streptomycetales; family Streptomycetaceae; genus Streptomyces; species Streptomyces chengmaiensis. Next base: position 57,761 of record NZ_JADWYQ010000017.1, read on the forward strand.
TCCCGGCGAATATCTCCCGCACGGCCATCGTCCATACCTCGCTTCTGAAGACTCGCTGCGTTCTCTCGGTATCGATGCTAGGCGTGCGGGGGAGGTGAGTGGGGGAACGCCGGCCCTTGATAACCCCTGAGTGGACCCCTAGGGATTGCCGGGCGCGGCCGTCAGCCCTCCGGCGGAGCGAAGACCACCATCACCCGCAGGTCTTCGGTGATGTGGTGGAACTTGTGCGGGACCCCGGCCGGCACGTAGATCACGCTGCCCCGTGCCACCTCCGTCGTCTCCGTGCCCACCGTGATCGACGCGCGGCCGCTGACGACGAAGTAGACCTCGTCCTGGTTGTGCGGAAGCTGCGGGTCCAGCTCCCCCGCATCCAGTGCGTACAGCCCGACCGACATGTTCCGCTCACGCAGGAACTGGAGGTATGCGCCTTCGTTGGCGGCGCGCTCCGCCTCCAGCTCATCCAGTCGGAATGCCTTCATCGTCCGTCCGCCCCTGCCCTTCACCCGATCGCGTCTGCCACGATCGGACCCATGATGAATTTTATAGTCAAGACGATCGCCAACGCGGTGGCTCTGGCAGTCGCCATCTGGCTCTTCCAGGACATCACCCTCACCGGTGAGAGCACCGGCAAGAAGACCGTGACGCTGATTCTGGTGGCTCTGCTCTTCGGTCTGGTCAATGTCATCGTCAAGCCGTTGGTGAAGCTGCTCACGCTGCCGCTCTTCATCCTCACCCTCGGACTGATCACCCTGGTGATCAACGCGCTGATGCTACTGCTGACCTCGTATCTCGCCGACACGCTCGATCTAAACTTCCATGTCGACGGCTTCTGGACGGCCGTCGGGGGCGCGCTGGTCATCTCGATCGTCTCGTGGGCGATGAACGTGGCCCTGCCGGACGGGGACTGACCGGATGAGCGGCACTGTCGAGCCGGGAAACCGGGCCGGCGACCCGGTGGGCGACGGCACCAGGGCAGTACGGGCGGGACTGCCCGAACCCGTGCCGTACGAGCCCGCGCTGCCGGGACCGGTCTTCGCGGCCCACTTCCATCTGCCGGGCGAGCCGACCGGGCCATACACCTACGGCCGGGACGAGAATCCGACGTGGACACGGCTGGAACAGGCCGTCGGGGAGCTGGAGGCGCCAGGGGAGAACGTCGAGACGGTCGCCTTCGCCTCCGGCATGGCGGCCGTCTCGGCGGTGCTGTTCTCACAGCTGCGGTCCGGAGACGCGGTGGTCCTGCCGGACGACGGCTATCAGGCGCTGCCGCTGGTGCGGGAACAACTGCGGACGTACGGAGTCGAGGTGCGGACCGCTCCCACCGGTGGCGACGCCCAGCTCGGCCTGCTGGACGGGGCCCGGCTGCTGTGGATCGAGTCGCCGTCCAATCCTGGGCTGGACGTCTGCGACATCCGCCGGCTGGCCCGGGCGGCCCACGCCGCGGGCGCGCTGGTCGCCGTCGACAACACACTCGCCACCCCTCTGGGGCAGCGCCCCCTCCAGCTGGGCGCCGATTTCTCGGTGGCCAGCGACACCAAGGGCACAACGGGCCATGGCGATCTGCTGCTCGGCCATGTGACCTGCCTCGATGCGGAGCTCGCAGCCACCGTGCGGCGCTGGCGGAAGGTCGTCGGAGCCATTCCGGGGCCGATGGAGGCCTGGCTGGCACACCGCTCGCTGGCCACGGTGCAGCTACGGGCCGACCGGCAGTGCGCCAATGCGCTGGCCCTCGCCGAAGCGCTGCGCCGACGCGCCGAGACCGGTGGCCCGCGGGACGTGCGGGCGGTGCGCTACCCGGGGCTGCCGTCCGACCCCTCATACCCGACCGCCTCACGGCAGATGCGACGCCACGGCTGTGTCATCTCCTTCACCCTGCCGGGCCGCGCTCACGCCGAGAGGTTCCTGTCCGGGCTGACGCTGGTCGACGACGCCACCAGCTTCGGGGGCGTCCGGTCCACCGCGGAGCGGCGCGGCCGCTGGGGCGGCGATGCGGTGCCGGAGGGCTTCATCCGCTTCTCGGCGGGGATCGAGGACACGGACGACCTGGTGACGGACGTCCTCAGGGCGCTGGACAAGGCGGCGGGCTGAACGGGGCGGTCCGAGCCTCCCCCCTCCTGGCTCGGACCGCCGGCGGTCCGAGCGTGAAGAGCCGCTGCAAGGACCGCGTCAATAAGGCTAGTTGACTCTGCGTCAGTGTCCAATCACAGTAGCGACAGCGACCTATCGACTTATTTATAGTTGGACTGGTCCGGGGGAAAGGTCGGATCGGGAGGGGCATGGCATGGATCTGGCCCTGCTGCGCACGTTCGTCACGGTGCACCGGGCCGGCTCCTTCACCCGTGCCGCCGCACTCCTCGGGCTCTCCCAGCCCGCCGTGACCGGGCAGATCCGCACGCTGGAACGGCAGCTCGGCCGCCCTCTGTTCCTCCGTCAGGCCCGCGGCGTCACCCCCACCACCATCGGCGACGAACTCGCCCACCGCGCGGCGCCGCATCTGGACGCCCTGGTGGAGATCGCGGAAGTCGGTCTGGACGAGGAGTCCGGGGTGCGGACCCTGCATCTGGCCGGGCCCCCCGAGTTCACCTCGCAGCGCGCCCTGCCGGCGCTCACCCCGCTGATCGCCCAGGGTCTCGCCGTGCGTGCCGCCTTCGGCACCTCCGAGGAGACGCTGGACGGGCTCGCCGCGGGCCATCACGACCTGGCCATCGCCACCGCGCGGCCCCGCGGCCGGCTGCTCGCCTCGACCCCGCTCTGCGACGAGGAGCACGTCCTGGTCGCCGCGCCGCGCTGGGCCGCCCGGCTGGGTCCCGACGTCCTGCGCGAGGGCCGCGTGCTGCTGGAGCAGTTGCCGTTCGTGGAGGTCCATGAGTCGCTGCCGCTGGTCTCCCGCTACTGGTCCGCGGTCTTCGAGTCCAAGCCGGCCGCCGCCGCGGCCGTCATCGCACCCGACCTTCGGGCCGTGCTGGAGGCGACGGCAGCGGGGGCCGGGCTCGCCGTGCTGCCGCGCTATCTGTGCGAGGAGGCGCTGGCAAAGGGCCAGGTGGTTGCCCTGCTGGAGCCCCCGGTGCCACCGCTGCGCACCTACTTCCTGGTCGTACGCACCGGAACGCTCGCCCTCCCGCATATCGCACGGGCGCATGAGCGGCTGCTGCGGGCCGCCGTGGGCTGGTGACAGCGAGCCCCGCACCATGAGAGGGCCACCGCGGAACCGAGGGGAGTTTCAGAACCGCCCGTACGGGCGACTCTCTTGCCATGACCGAACGACCAGTGGTCAAGCGCACCGCACGCGCCATCCTCCTCGACGGAGACGATCTCATCCTGATCAAGCGCACCAAGCCCGGGATGGATCCCTACTGGCTGACTCCGGGCGGCGGGGTCGAGCCGGGCGACGCGACCGTCGTCGACGCCCTCCACCGGGAAGTCGACGAAGAGCTCGGCGCGAAGATCACTGATGTGGTGCCCTGTTTTGTGGACACCGTCGAGCACATCGCCGAGGGCGGTGTGACCGGAGTGAAGGTGCAGCACTTCTTCGTCTGCCGACTGGAGTCGATGGACCCCGCACGGCGTCATGGGCCGGAGGTCGACGAGCCCCTCGGCGAGTACGAGATCGTACGGGTGCCGTTCAGCCGGGTCGGCATCGCCGCGGTGCACCTGGTTCCGCTGTCGCTGCGGCACTATCTGGACGGCAATATCGAGGGTGTACGGGCGATGCACGCCCCCGACCTGGGCTGACCGCCGGACGTCAGGCGGTCAGTCGGCCGCGGTGACGAGCTCCTCGAGCGAGTCATGGCGGATCCGCTCCGACGGGATGCCGACGCCGCGCAGGGCGTCCACGCCACTGCGGATCATCCCGGGCGGGCCCGAGAGATAGGCGTCGTACTCGTACCAGGGGCCGAACTCGCGCACGGCGTCCGGGAACTGCGCGCGGTCGTCGACCACCGCTCGCACCGACAGCCAGGGATGCGACTGCTGGAGTCGGAGCATGGTGTCGATGTCGTACAGATCGACACCCGTGCGTGCCCCGTAGAAGACCTCGACAGGCCGCCGCTCGCCATGCTCGGCCACATCCTCGACCAGCGCCTTGATGGGGGCGATGCCCGTCCCGCCGCCCAGGCAGAGCAGTCCGCTGTCGGTGCTGTGGTCGACCGTCATGGAGCCTGCGGGCGGACCGAGGCGCAGCACATCGCCCGGGCGAGCGTGGTGGACCAGGGCATTGGAGACCCAGCCGGCCGGAACAGCCTTCACATGGAACGAGAGCAGGCCGTCCGCGCGGGGTGCCCCCGCGAAGGAGTAGTGCCGCCAGACCCTAGGCCACCAGGGTGTCTCCAGGCTGGTGTACTGCCCCGCCAGAAACGGATACGGCTGATGGGGCCGCACCGTGACGATCGCGATGTCGGAGGTTCTGAGCTCATGCGAGACCACCTCGGCCTCCCACCACGCGGGCGCGCGGAGTTCGTCCTCGGACGCCGCATCGATCATGATCTGGGAGATCGTCGTATAGGTGCGCACCCAGGCTGCCTCGGTCTCCTCGTCCCAGGTGGTCGTGGCATAGCGGGTCAGCGCGCCGATCAGCGCCTCGCCGACGGCCGGGTAGTGAGCGGGCTCGGTGCCGTACTTGCGGTGGCCACGGCCCAGGTTGCGCAGATAGTCGGTCAGCACGCCGGCGTTGTCCATATGCTCCGCGGCCGTCAGCAGGGCCTTGAGCAGACGGTCGCGCTGGGCGTCCATGGCGGCCGGGAAGAGAGCCCGCAGCTCGGGGTGGCGCACGAAGAGCAGCGCGTAGAAGTACGAGGTGACCTTGTCGGCGACCGGTGCGATCTCGGCCATCGTCCGTCGGACCAGCAGTGCGTCTGGCGAACCGCCGGACGAAGCGCCCGTGACCGGTGCGGAGGCCGCAGGGGCGGGTGCCGGGTTGGCAGACATCGCCAGGGCGGGAGCGGATGCCCGGTCCGCAGCCACCGGCGCGACCGGTTCATGGTCGTGCGGCCGGCCTGCAGTCGCAGTCTCCGGCCGGGCCGGGGCATGCTCGGCTGCGGGCGGCTCATGCCGCGGCGGAGGGGCCGGGCGTGACCCGCTGGAGCCCACCGGCCTTATCGTGGCGACGGTGCGCCGTGGCGGGGGTATTCGCTCCCGCCCCGTCTCCTCCCCCTCGGACTGCTCGGCCTCCGCCGGACTCCTTTCAGGCGTCTCGGCGGAGTCGGTGGCAGGGCGGGGCGTCGGCTCCTTACGAGGGGTGAACCATCCGCCGTCCCCTCCCTGCCCGTCGGAAGAACTTCCCCCCGAGGTGCCGTTTCCGGCCGCCGTAGTGGTCGGAGCGTCCATCGTGTGCCTCGCCTCGAACATCTCTCGGTCGGTCCACGCGCTTCCGCCGATCCGGAAGTGCCTTGAATTCCCGCCCTGCCCAGGACTGCCCCCAGCCCACACTAACGTTTGGTCGCTCACTGATTCGGGAGAACCGGCACCGGAATGTGACTTTGGCCGTAGCACGCCCGTCCACCCCTGCCCAGGGTTCTGCACAGAGCCAACGCCCGATCTTCACGGTGACGCTTCTCAGCCGGTGTTTCACGTGAAACCCGCTCCAGGGCGGCTCGCTTGTGGATCTTGGCCAGATCATGGAAAGCGCTGGACGAGCGATCACTGCATCCGACAGCCTGATCCCCATGCCGACATCCCTTGCCGCACTGCCCGTCAGACGTCTGACCTTGGGCGACCTCAACTTCTGCGCCGATCTGTCGGAGGATCGCGGCTGGCCGCGCGAGGAGCACAAATGGGGTCTGCTGCTCAGCGCCGGCACGGGCTATGGCATCGACGACCCTCAGGGCAAGGGGCTGATCGCCGGCTGTGTGGTCACGTCGTACGGCCCCGGCCTCAGTGCGATCGGCATGGTGCTCGTGGCCGAACGGCATGCACGCCAGGGCATCGGAAAGCGGCTCATGCAGTATGTGTTGAAGGAGCACGAAGGCACCCCGCTCACCCTGCACGCCACCCCGAACGGTCAGCCTCTGTATGAACAGTTGGGCTTTGCCACGAGAGGCCGTGCCGAGATGGTCCGCGGCATCTTCATGCCCTCCGGGGAAGCGCCCCGGGTGAGCACCCGGCCGGCCACGGCTGATGACCTCCAGGCCGTTCTGCGGCTGGATGCCGAGGTCTTCGGGCAGGACCGCACCCATATCATCGCCCGCCTTCCCGCCTTCGCCCATCAGCTCCGGGTCGCGGAGGAGTCCGGCGCACTGATCGGGTTCGCCGCGGCCTGGCCCAATATGGGCACCTATGTGGTCGGCCCGCTGATCGCCCGAGACACGGAGACGGCCAAGGGCTTGATCGCCTCGCTCGCGGTGGAGGCGGAGCGCCCGCTCCGTACGGACATCGATGTACGTCATGAGGAGCTGCTCACCTGGGTGAAGGCCCAGGGGCTGGAGTCGATCGCCCACAATGCAGTGATGACCCGTGGCATCCCGGCCCTGCCCGGCGACTGGACACGTCGCTTCGCGCCTCTCACCGTCGCCGCTGGGTGAACCCGCGACGACCAGGGCCGTCGCCTAGGCTGCGAGCTATGAGTGATCTGGAGATACGCCCCGCGTCAGCGGACGATGTCCCCACCATCGTCGCCATGCTCGCCGACGACCCGCTTGGCGCCCAGCGGGAGTCGCCCGACGACCTCACGCCCTATCTGACGGCGTTTGAGCGCCTGGCCCAGGACCCGCTTCAGCACCAGATCGTCGCGGTGCGGGACAACCGGGTCATCGGCACCCTCCAGCTCACCATCATTCCGGGCCTGTCCCGCAAGGGCGCGACGCGTGCTCTCATCGAGGGGGTGCGCGTCCATTCCGAGGAGCGCGGCAGCGGGCTCGGCGCCCAGCTCATCGCATGGGCCATCGCCGAATCCCGCCGCCAGGACTGTCAGTTGGTCCAGCTCACTTCGGATGCCACGCGCACCGATGCCCGGCGCTTCTATGAGCGTCTGGGCTTCGAACCTTCCCATGTCGGCTTCAAGATGAAGCTCTGATTGGCGGTCAACCAGCCGCGGGTCCCACGTTTCACGTGAAACGCCCGCATCGGTCAGAGCTCACGTCCACGCCAGCCGTCCTTGTGTACGCCTCCGGGCACCGCTGCGTGCGGCTCATACGGCTCCCGGGTGAAGACGAACGAACCGAGGTCAAGGTGGCTGACCGATCCATCGGTGCGCTGGACGGTTCGCAACGTCTCCCCCGCGAAGTACCCGTCGAGCCCGATCCAGGTTCCGTCGGGCTGCGCATGGAACCGTGATCCCCGGCCCCGGCCTGCCAACGGCTCCAGTTCGACCCCGCGGTCGGCCGCGAGCCGCAGCGCATAGGCGTATGTCCCCCAGTACCAGGTGCCGGTGAGGTCCAGCAGCTCCTGCTCGACGTTGTGCAGCGGCATCCACGGCTGGGGGATGCTGGGCTCGGCCTCGGCCACGGTACGGATGAGGTCGCCCGCCACCATGCCGGGCAGTGGCCCCGAGGTGGCGTTGGCGAGCACCGCCGCCCCCACTCCGTCCTCGACGCTCAGCCAGAGTCCGGCGACAAAGCCGGGCAACGAGCCACCGTGTCCCACGAGTGTGCGGCCATCCATCCGCAGGAGCTGCATGCCCAGGCCGTAGCCGCTGTCCCACCCGTCCGGCTCGCACGGCGCGGCCGGAGTCCGCATCTCGCACATGGACGCCGCACTCAGCACCCGCTCATCCCCATCGGCGAGAAAGGCCGCGAACCGGCACAGATCTGCCACTGTCGACCACAGCTGCCCAGCGGGAGCCATCAGCCCGAGATCCTCGGACGGCTCGGGCAGCAGCGCATCCGCCCAGGGATGCACTGCCCATCCCTCGGCATGGGGCGCCTGTGGCTGCACAGTCGTACGTGTCATCCCCAGTGGTTCCAGGATCTCTCTGTTCAGCGCCTCCTCCCAGGATGCTCCGCGCACCGCCTCGACCAGCGAACCCAGCAACGTATAACCGGGGTTGGAGTAGTGATGCCGTCGCCCGACGGGATGCTTGAGCGGCTGAGGGCCCAGTACATCGGCAAGCTCCGGGCGCAACGTCCCCGGCGTACGCTCCCACCACGGCGACGGCGTCTCGGCTCCCAGGCCGGCGGTGTGCGCGAGAAGCTGAGCGACGGTCGCCTCCCCCACGCCGGTTCCCGGCAGATGCTTCTCCAACGGATCGCTCAGATCGAGTAGTCCTTCATTCCGCAGCCGCATCACCAGGACGGCGGTGAACGTCTTGGTGATCGACCCGATCCGATACTGCGCCCCAATGCCCTCAGCCGCCCCTCCGCGGCCCCGCGCGCCCGTCCACACCAGACGCCCGTCCCGCACCACACCCGCGACCAGCGACGGCGTTCGCCCCTCGACCTGCGCCACGGCGACCCGATGCAGCAGCGCCCGCCGGGTGGCCGGCAGCAACTCTTCGTTCAGTGAAGTCATGGAGCAGGTCTACCGGCACCGTGATCACGGCGTCGAACTCGTGGATTCGAGGGGAAGGGATGACAGGAGGAAGAAGGGCATCCGTCCACACCTCTCACAGGCTCGCGAGGAGGCCGTCGAGCGGGGGCGGTGTCCGGTCCGGTGCGAGGGCGTTGACAAGGAGACGGCCGTAGCGGATCTTGCGGCCCTTCTTCGTGCCGAGGAAGCGCCGCACCTGCTGATGCCGGGGCCGACCGTGCTGTGCGGGCTGACGTTGGAAGGACTGCCAGGCACGGAAGTCACCCCCGGCGCGGAGGATCTCCTCGACTTCTGCCGTACCGAGCGCGCGGATGAGTTCGTCCTCCAGATCCGCGGTGCATACGTAGATGTCCTGGACCGGAGACTGTGAGCGCGTCAGCCCGCGCTCGTAGAAGCCCTTCTCTCCCTCATCACACAGCCCTGTCAGGCGCAGACCGAGGCCGGGCGGCCCGAGGAGCCCGGCATAGCGGCCGACGCTCATCGCCCCGCCCATCGACACGACACACACTCCCTCGGCAGCCAGGTTCCGGCCGCGCCGGGCGGCCAGCGCCTCGACGGCCGCGAGATCGCTCAGCCCCTCCAGGAGCACCGCGGTCCGTACTCCCAGGCGTCCCGCCAGATCGCGTGCCGGCCCGTCGGGTCCCCCCGTCGCCCAGCTGGTGACCGCATCCTGGAACGCCCTCATGTCCGCCATGGGGTGAGTCTGCACGTTTCTGGGCGGCTGCAGCGACGCGTTTCCCGAATCGGGTGCGGGCTCAGGTCTGCGCCATGTCCACGAAGCGGGAGTAGTGGCCCTGGAAGGCGACCGTGATGGTCGCCGTGGGGCCGTTACGGTGCTTGGCGACGATCAGATCGGCTTCTCCCGCACGCGGGGACTCCTTCTCGTAGGCGTCCTCACGGTGGAGAAGAATCACCATGTCCGCGTCCTGCTCGATCGAGCCGGACTCTCGCAGGTCCGAGACCATCGGTTTCTTGTCCGTGCGCTGTTCCGGGCCACGGTTCAGCTGGGAGAGGGCGATCACGGGGATCTCCAGCTCCTTGGCGAGAAGCTTGAGATTCCGGGACATGTCCGAGACCTCTTGCTGGCGGCTCTCCGCGCGCCGGGAGCCACCTGACTGCATCAGCTGGAGGTAGTCGATGACGACCAGCTTCAGATCATTGCGCTGTTTGAGCCGACGGCACTTGGCGCGGATCTCCATCATCGACAGATTCGGCGAGTCGTCGATATAGAGCGGGGCCTGCGACACATCCGGCATCCGGCGTGCGAGCCGGGTCCAGTCCTCATCGGTCATCGTGCCCGAACGCATATGGTGCAGGGCCACCCTCGCCTCGGCGGAGAGCAGGCGCATCGCGATCTCGTTGCGGCCCATCTCAAGTGAGAAGATGACGCTCGGCAGATTGTTCTTGATGGAACAAGCGCGGGCGAAGTCCAGCGCCAGCGTGGACTTGCCCATGGCCGGACGCGCCGCGATGACGATCATCTGGCCCGGGTGCAGACCGTTCGTCAGAGAGTCGAAATCCGTGAAGCCCGTGGGCACACCGGTCATCTCACCGCTGCGGGAGCCGATCGCCTCGATCTCGTCGAGGGCGCCCTCCATGATCTCGCCGAGCGGAAGATAGTCCTCGCTGGTGCGCTGCTCGGTGACCGCGTAGATCTCCGCCTGAGCGGAGTTCACGATCTCGTCTACGTCGCCGTCGGCCGCATAGCCCATTTGCGTAATCTTGGTGCCGGCCTCCACCAGCCTGCGCAGGACCGCTCGCTCATGCACGATCTCCGCGTAGTACGAGGCATTGGCCGCGGTGGGCACCGTCTGGACCAGACCGTGCAGATAGGGGGCGCCGCCGACCTTGGCGATCTCGCCCCGCTTGACGAGTTCGGCGGCTACGGTGATCGGGTCCGCCGGCTCGCCCCGTGCGTAGAGGTCGAGAATCGCCTGATAGACCGTCTCATGGGCCGGCCGGTAGAAGTCCTGGCCCTTGATGATCTCCACGACGTCGGCGATGGCGTCTTTGGACAGCAGCATGCCGCCCAGCACAGACTGCTCCGCGTCGAGATCCTGGGGCGGCACTCGCTCGAAGGCTGCCGAGCCGCCGTCCCAGCCGTGGTCGACACCGCGCTCGTGCTGGTCCTCACGCCCGGTGCGGCCGTCGCCACGGCGCTGGCGGGAGACGGGCAGACGGTCCCCTGGGCTGCTGCTGTCGGCCCACGGGTCGTCCAAAGGCTCGGAAATGCTCACCGGACCACCTCCTCCCGCCCGCTCCGCGGACCTCGCCGTGCCCCTCTTTCTACGGCACGACACTGACAAAACACGCTGCCAGACTCCGCTTCCGGCGCGTCAGGCGACGGTCCACGGTAGGCCCGCGGGCACCGTCAGCCAATCTGGTTATCCACAGGCAGCAGGGGCAGGGTGTGGATGACGGACCAGATGCTGTGGAGAACGTCCGCGAACCTGTGCACGGAGCGGGGGACAGGCCTGTGGACAAAGTCTCAGCGTCGCTTCCCAACCCTTCCTGACCTGCACTTTCTCCATCCACCGGCTGTGGGGGAGAAAAACTTTCCCGACTGGACCAAGATCAGAACAAACGGCGCACAGCAGTTACCGCCCCCACCCTCTCGGTAAGGACTGATCTTTATTTGCATCTATTACCTGTGGAAGACTAGATTGCCGCCATGACGCAGGCCCCCGAGTTGCCCAAGGAACGCCGACACAGACACGACCGAGAGATCATCGGGCTCGCCCTGCCCGCCTTCGGCGCTCTGGTCGCCGAACCGCTCTTTGTGATGGCCGACAGCGCCATCATCGGCCATCTCGGCACCACGCAACTCGCAGGCCTGGGTGTGGCGGCAGCCCTGTTGATGACCGCCGTCAACGTCTTCGTCTTTCTCGCCTATGCGACCACCGCCGCCGTCGCCCGCCGTGTCGGCGCCGGCGATCTGACCTCCGCAATTCGACAGGGCATGGACGGCGTCTGGCTCGCCCTCCTGCTCGGCGTGGCGGTCGTCGCCATCGCGCTCCCCGCCGCCCCCTGGCTGGTGCATGCCTTCGGAGCCTCCGAAACCGCGGCCCCCTATGCGATCACCTATCTGCGCATCTCCAGCCTCGGCATACCGGCCATGCTGACAGTCCTGGCGGCCACCGGCGTGCTGCGCGGTCTGCAGAACACACGGACTCCCCTCTACATCGCCATCGGCGGTTTCACATCGAACGCGGCTCTGAACGCGCTGCTCGTCTATGGGGTGGGCCTCGGCATCGCCGGCTCTGCCTGGGGGACCGTCATCGCCCAGTGCGCCATGGCCATCGCCTACCTGATCGTTGTGGTCCGCGGGGCACAGCGGCACGGTGCCTCACTCCGGCCGGATGCCGCAGGCATCCGCGCAAGCGCCCAGGCAGGCGTCCCGCTGCTGATCCGTACGCTGTCCATCCGCGCCGTACTGTTGATCGCCACCGCGGTCGCGGCACGGCTCGGGGATGTGGACATCGCCGCCCATCAGATCGTGCTGGCTCTGTGGAGCCTGCTGGCCTTCGCACTCGACGCCATCGCCATCGCAGGGCAGGCGATCATCGGGCGGCATCTGGGGGCGGGGGACGCCGTGGGCGCACGGCAGGCCTGTCGCCGGATGGTCGAATGGGGTGTGGCCTCAGGGGTGCTGCTGGGGCTGCTGGTCTCGGTCTCCCGACCGCTCTTCATTCCGCTGTTCACCAGCGACCCTGCCGTCTACGACACCCTGCTGCCGGTGCTCCTCGTCGTCGCCGTAAGCCAACCGATCGCGGGTGTGGTCTTCGTTCTCGACGGCGTGCTGATGGGCGCCGGGGACGGCCCCTATCTGGCCGGAGCCATGCTGGTGACCCTCGCCGTGTTCGCGCCGGTCGCCCTGCTGGTGCCCACGTTCGGAGGCGGACTGCGCGCACTGTGGTGGGCCATGGCACTGATGATGACGGTGCGCATGCTGACTCTGTGGTGGCGTACCCGCTCCGGGCGCTGGATTGTCACCGGTGCGACGCGGTAGCGCTCCCGGCATACGGCAGTCGCCGCTGCCGCGTTTCACGTGAAACAGCGCAAAGAGGCAACGCAAAGAGGCCGCACTCCGAAGAGTGCGGCCCCTTCCGACTGCAAGAGTCAGGCGCTTGCTCAGGCGGCGATGACCTCGACGCCAAGAGCCGCGGCGACCTCGGGGTGCAGACGCACGGACACCCGGTGCGAGCCCAGGGTCTTGATCGGCGAACCGAGCTCGACACGGCGCTTGTCGACCTCCGGACCACCGGCACTCTTGATCGCCGAAGCGATGTCAGCCGGGGTGACGGAGCCGAAGAGGCGGCCGGAGTCGCCGGAGCGAACAGCCAGACGCACCTTGACGGCCTCGAGCTGAGCCTTGATCTGGTTGGCCTGCTCGATGGTCGCGATCTCGTGGATCTTGCGGGCGCGACGGATCTGCGCCACGTCCTTCTCGCCGCCCTTGGTCCAGCGGATCGCGAAACCGCGCGGAACCAGGTAGTTGCGAGCGTAGCCGTCCTTGACGTCGACGACGTCGCCGGCGGCGCCGAGGCCAGAGACCTCGTGGGTGAGGATGATCTTCATATGCTGGTCACCCTCTCCTTAGCGCGCGGTGGACGTGTAGGGCAGCAGCGCCATCTCACGGCTGTTCTTGACGGCCGTGGCGACGTCACGCTGGTGCTGAGTGCAGTTGCCGGTGACGCGGCGGGCACGGATCTTGCCGCGGTCGGAAATGAACTTCCGCAGCATGTTCGTGTCCTTGTAGTCCACGTACGCGGTCTTGTCCTTGCAGAATGCGCAGACCTTCTTCTTCGGCTTGCGCACAGGCGGCTTCGCCATGGTGTATCTCCTGTGTGATCAAGAAGTGGGGGTACGAGCTGCCCCGGAGCCCTTGAGAGGCCCGGGACCCCTTAGAAGGGGGGCTCGTCCGAGTAGCCGCCGCCGGAACCGCCGGAGCCGCCGCCCCAGCCTCCTCCGCCGCCCTGCTGGCCGCCGCCGGCCGGCGCGCTGGTGGCCCAGGGGTCGTCGGCGGGAGTGCCGCCGCCCTGCTGACCACCGCCGGGGCCGCCGCCCCAGCCGCCGCCCTGCTGCTGCCCGCCGCCGTATCCACCCTGGGCGCCGCGGCCGCTGGTCTTGGTGACCTTGGCGGTCGCGTTCCGAAGGCTGGGGCCGACCTCGTCGACGTCCAGTTCGAAGACCGTGCGCTTGATGCCCTCGCGGTCCTCGTAGGACCGCTGCTTGAGCCGGCCCTGAACGACGACGCGCATGCCGCGCTGGAGCGACTCGGCGACGTTCTCCGCCGCCTGACGCCAGACCGAGCAGGTGAGGAAGAGGCTCTCGCCGTCCTTCCACTCATTGGTCTGGCGGTCGAAGGTGCGGGGAGTGGACGCGACGCGGAACTTCGCGACCGCCGCACCGGACGGGGTGAAGCGCAGCTCGGGGTCGTCGACGAGATTGCCGACGACCGTGATGACGGTCTCGCCTGCCATGGGTGAACCTCTCGGCGGGGATTGCTTCTGGCTGCTTTTTGCCACTCGGGCCCGATGGCCTCTGAGCTAGGCGCTCAGTGGGTCTCGGGGCGGAGGACCTTGGTCCGGAGGACCGACTCGTTCAGGTTCATCTGGCGGTCGAGCTCCTTGACGACCGCAGGCTCGGCCTGCAGGTCGATGACCGAGTAGATGCCCTCGGGCTTCTTCTTGATCTCGTAAGCGAGACGACGACGGCCCCAGGTGTCGACCTTCTCCACCTTTCCGTTGCCCTCGCGGACGACGGAGAGGAAGTTCTCGATCAGCGGGGAGACAGCGCGCTCCTCGAGATCGGGGTCGAGGATGACCATCACCTCGTAGTGACGCATGTGTAACCCACCTCCTTTGGACTCAGCGGCCACGGTCGTTCCGTGGCAGGAGGGTCGTGATGCGTTGGCACCGATGTCTGACGAGTAAAACAGCCGCCACTGACAATCCGGTCTGACGAGCCCGGCCGACCGTCGCGGTCGGGGCGGGTGCAGCTCTCGGAATTGCGCTTCCGGCCTGGACAGACACCAGTGCAGAACGTACACAGTACCCGTCGATCCCCTTCCGGTTGAAATCCGAGGGCCTGCGGACGCAATCTGTACACATCGGGTGTGCGCGGCGCTACAGTGCGCCGCGCTCCGGCTACGCCAGGAGGTGCCTCATGGCACAGGCAATGCGTCCCTCCGGATCTCTGCTCGCCACGGACGGCAAGCCCCACCCCGTCCAGGACACCCTGATGGTCGTGACGCTGGTGCTCGGCGCACTGTCCTTCACCTCGGCGCAGTTCCACGATCTGCATCTGCTCAGCTCGTGGTCGGGGCTCGTGGGCATCCTCACCGGCGCGTACGGGCAGTACATCTCGGCGACCACGCGCGAGCGCTTCCTGCTGATCATCGGGCTCGGCGCGTCCGCCGTGGGGTTCTTCCTCGGTATGGCACACGGCGGACTCTTCGGCGGCGTCGTCGGCTGACGCCTCGGCGAAGGCCCGGCTTCGGCAAACTGAGTCATCCACAGGCCATTCGGGGCGCTCACCCCGCCCAGTAGGCTTCGGCACGAGAGCCGGAGCCCCTGACCCATGGGGACACACCAGCCGAGGAGCGCCCCGCAATGAGCCTGACCCTGAGGACCATCAGCCGCGAGCAGCATCTGGCCTATATCCAGAGCCTGCCCTCGGCCAGTCACTGCCAGGTCCCGGCATGGGCGGATGTGAAGACCGAGTGGCGTTCGGAGAGTCTGGGCTGGTTCGACAAGCACGGGCAGCTCGTGGGCGCGGGCCTGGTGCTCTACCGGCAGCTTCCCAAGATCAAGCGCTATCTCGCGTACCTCCCCGAGGGCCCGGTCATCAACTGGTACGCCCCGAACCTCGAGGACTGGCTGCAGCCCATGCTGGCCCACCTCAAGCAGCAGGGCGCGTTCTCCGTGAAGATGGGCCCCCCCGTGGTCATCCGGCGGTGGGACGCAGCAGCGATCAAGGCGGGCATCCAGGACCCCGATGTGAAGCGCCTCCGGGACGTCGAGGCGACGCACATCGAGCCACGTGCCTTCGAGGTGTCCGACCGGCTGCGCAAGATGGGCTGGCAGCAGGGCGAGGACGGCGGCGCCGGCTTCGGCGACGTCCAGCCGCGCTATGTCTTCCAGGTGCCGCTCGCCGACCGTTCGCTCGACGATGTCCTCAAGGGCTTCAACCAGCTCTGGCGGCGCAACATCAAGAAGGCGGACAAGGCGGGGGTCGAGGTCGTCCAGGGCGGCTATGACGACCTCGCCGAGTGGCAGCGGCTCTATGAGGTGACCGCCGAGCGCGACCGCTTCCGGCCTCGTCCGCTGTCGTACTTCCAGCGGATGTGGACCGTCCTCAACAACGAGGACCCCAACCGCATGCGTCTGTACTTCGCACGCCACGAAGGGGAGAACGTGGCCGCGGCGACCATGCTGATCGTCGGTGGGCACGTCTGGTACTCGTACGGCGCCTCGGCCAATCACAAGCGCGAGGTCCGCCCGTCGAACGCGATGCAGTGGCGGATGCTGCGCGATGCGTACGCCATGGGCGCCACCGTCTACGACCTGCGAGGCATCAGCGACTCCCTGGACGAGACCGACCACCTCTTCGGACTGATCCAGTTCAAGGTCGGCACCGGCGGTGAGGCCGTCGAGTACGTGGGCGAGTGGGACTTCCCGCTCAACAAGCTGCTCCACAAGGCGCTGGACATGTATATGTCCCGCCGCTGACCGCAGCGCAGCCCCCTAGTCTGAACATTCCCGACACCCCAGAGAGGTACCGGACCGCATGGCGCTCTCCCTCTACGTCGACACCGCGCGCTGGTGGGCGCACCAGAAGTCCGTGATCGACCAGTTCCCAGGGCTGGTCCCCGTGTGCAAGGGCAATGGCTATGGCTTCGGCCATGAGCGGCTCGCCGAGGAGGCGACACGCTTCGGGGCCGATCTGCTCGCCGTGGGCACCACCTACGAGGCGGCGCGGATCAAGGACTGGTTCGGTGGGGACCTGCTGGTTCTGACCCCCTTCCGGCGCGGCGAAGAACCGGTTCCGCTGCCGGACCGGGTGGTGCGCTCGGTCTCCTCCGTCGACGGTGTGCACGCCCTGGTGGGGGCACGTGTGGTCATCGAGTGCATGAGCACCATGAAGCGTCACGGCGTCAGCGAGCAGGACCTCGGGCAACTTCACTCGGCCATCGAGGACGTGCGCCTGGAGGGGTTCGCGCTGCATCTGCCGCTCGACCGCACGGACGGCACGGACGCGGTCGAGGAGGTCATCGCATGGATGGACCGGCTGCGGACCGCCCGGCTGCCGCTGCACACCATGTTCGTCAGCCATCTCAGGGCCGAGGAGCAGCAGCGGCTGCAGCAGCAGTTCCCGCAGACCCGCTTCCGCGCGCGCATCGGCACCCGGCTCTGGCTCGGCGACCATGACGCGACCGAGTACCGGGGCGCGGTGCTCGACGTGACCCGTGTGGCCAAGGGAGACCGCTTCGGCTACCGGCAGCAGAAGGCCGCTTCGGACGGCTGGCTCGTTGTCGTGGCGGGAGGGACCTCCCACGGCGTGGGCCTGGAGGCGCCTAAGGCACTGCACGGCGTGATGCCGCGCGCCAAGGGCGTGGCGAGGGCCGGCCTGGCGACGGTGAACCGCAATCTGTCGCCGTTCGTATGGGCGGGCAAGCAGCGCTGGTTCGCCGAGCCGCCGCATATGCAGGTGTCGATCCTGTTCGTTCCGTCGGATGCGCCGGAGCCGAAGGTCGGGGACGAACTGGTGGCGCATCTGCGGCACACGACGACGCAGTTCGACCGGCTCGTCGACTGCTGACCTGACTGCTGACCGCCCCCTGCCGCTACCGCTGCCGGGGGACGCTCAGCGCATCCCCCACTCCACCCGCACCCCGTCGGCTGTATGGGCGGCAGGTCGCGGATCGCGTTCGGCGGCTTTGCCCAGGACGAAGACGTCCTCGGCGCCGTCGAGCACTCCGCCCGAGGGGTCGTCCGACCCGTCCCGGCGTACGCCGTCCCGTTCCGGCTTGAGGATGTCCCGTACGACCACGGCGCACAGATACAGGGTTCCCAGCAGATGCAGGGCGATCGCGATCTGGTAGCCCTCGGGCGGCAGCCCCCGGTGGTTCTCGCTGGTCGTATAGGCGAGGTACGTCCAGATGCCCAGGAAGTAGACGACCTCGCAGGCCTGCCACACCAGGAAGTCCCGCCAGCGCGGACGGGCCAGCGCGGCGAGCGGGATCAGCCACAGCACGTACTGCGGTGAATAGACCTTGTTGGTGAGGATGAACGCGGCCACCACCAGGAAGGCGAGCTGGGCGAGGCGCGGCCGGCGAGGCGCGGTCAGGGCGAGCGTGGCGATCCCCGCGCAGGCCAGCAGCATCAGCAGCATGGCGTAGGCGTTGACCGACTCGACCTCGATGCCCCTGCCGGTGCGCTGGGTGATGATCAGCCAGAAGGAACCGAAGTCGATCTGCCGCTCCTGGCTGAAGGTGTAGAACTTCTTCCAGCCGTCCGGTGCCAGGGCCATCACCGGCAGATTCACCGCCAGCCACGCCCCGGCGGCCCCCAGAAACGCGAGGGCGAATTCCCGCCACTTCCCGGCGCGCCAGCACAGCAACAGCAGCGGGCCCAGCAGCAGCACCGGATAGAGCTTGGCCGCGGTGGCCAGGCCGATGAGGAGGCCGAAGGCCAGCGCGCGGCCGCGGGACCACATCAGCATCGCCGCGGCGGTGAGGGATACGGCCAGCAGATCCCAGTTGATGGTCGCGGTGAGCGCGAAGGCGGGCGCCAGGGCCACCAGCAGCGCATCCCACGGGCGGTGGCGGTGTGTGCGGGCTACGCACACGGCGATGACCGCGGCGCAGACCATCAGCATGCCCGCGTTGACCATCCAGTACATCTGCTCCTGGCTCTTCAGATCGCCGCCCGAAAGGCCCAGCCAGGACGCCGCATCGTTGATCCAGGAAGCGACCTGCATAAACAGGCCGGTCAGCACGGGGTACTCGAGGTACTCCATATCGCCGGGCAGCCGGTCGAAGTACGGGATGAGCTCATCGGAGAAACCGCGGCCGAGATAGAGGTGCGGAATGTCCGAATAGCAGGCATGTGTGTACTGGGAGCTGGCACCCCGGAACCACGCCCAGTTGTAACAGGGCAGCTTCTGCACCATCCCGAGCGCGAACATCCCGATGGCGACCAGCGCCACCACGCGCACGGGGGTCAGCCAGCCGTTGCCGCGGCGCCTGGCCCAGCGGCCCGCCGGGCCGCCGATCAGCTCGCTCCCGGCCCAGGCGATCTCGTCCCGCCGGGTGGGGCGCACCTCGGTCCGGTTCTTGGTCGTCGGGCTCGTTCTCTCCGCGCTGGGCATGCTGCACATCCTGCCGTACGAATCGGGGGATACGGCGAGGGCCGCCGTACCCGGCGTGCACAGGGCTGTGCGTCCGGGTGCGGCGGCCCTTCGCCGGCCACGGCCGAGGGCGGCTACTCGGCCCCTGAGGAGGCTCCGCCGAAGAAGCCTCCGTCGGTGGTGCCCTCGTCCGCGCCCGGCGAGCTGGACGTGGAGCTGCTCGGTTCGCTGCTGCCGCCTCCGTTGCCGCCGCCCCCGTTGACAAGGCCGCCGTTGCCGCCGCCTCCGGCGGGATTGCCCGGCCCGCCGTTGTCACCGCCGTCGGTTCCGCCGTTGCCGCCGGTCTCACCGTCGTCGGGGCGGCAGCGCCAGTCCTCCCACGGGTTGCAGGACTCGGTCGGGTCCGGGCTGGTGGAGCCCGACGGGGTCTCGGACGGCGTCTGAGAAGGCGTCTCCGAGGGCGTCTCGGACGGCTCCGCCGGCAGGGTCGGCTTCGGGCTGACCGCGCCGCCGCCCCAGACGGCCTCCCCGTCGATCGACTCCGGCTCGGGGAAGTCCTTGACCGGCGTGCCCTTGACTGCCTCGGTCATATACGCGCGCCAGATCTGCGACGGGAACGACGAACCGTGGATCTTCTGCTCGCCGCCGGTGCCGTACATCTCCTCGAACTTGCGGTCCTTGTTCGTCTCGTCGTCGTCGAGGCGGTACATGTCGATCGCGGTCGACAGCTGCGGGGTGTAGCCGACGAACCAGGCGGAGCGGTTGCCGTCGGTGGTGCCGGTCTTCCCGGCCACCTGGCGGCCCTCGATCGCCGCCTTCCGGCCGGTGCCCTCCGGGTCCTCGACGACGGACCGCAGCACATCGGTGACATTGCCGGCCACAGCCGTGGAGAAGGCCCGCTTGGACGTGTCCTCGTGCTCGAAGACGGTCTTGCCCTTGTGCATGACCTTGGTGACGGAGTACGGCTCGCGCTGCTCGCCGTTGGCGGCGAACGTGGCGTAGGAGCTGGCCATGCGGATCGCGCTGGGCTCGGAGATGCCGAGTGAGAAGGAGGGCACGTTCGCCTTGGAGAGGCTGGACTCCAGCAGTCCGGCGTCGATCGCCGCTTCCCTGACCTTGCCGATCCCGATGTCCATGCCGAGCTGGACGAACGGCGAGTTGGCGGAGTGGATCATGGCCTCGCGCAGACTGATGTTGTCATAGCTCTGATCGCCGTCGTTGACCTGCAGCCACTCCTTTCCTTCCTCGTTCTGCCAGACGCTCCCGTCATAGTTCTTGATCTTGAGCTTGTTCTTGCCGTTGTAGCGGCTCTTGTCGGGGTCGACGATCCGCCGCGAGTCAGGGCCCTGCACCTGCGGTCCCTGAGGGTCGCGTACGCCGTCCCGCATCGCCGCGGCCAGCACGAACGGCTTGAAGGTCGAACCGACCTGGGCGCCGGTCTGGTCGGCGTTGTTGGTGAAGTGCTTGGTGGCGTCCTCACCACCGTAGATGGCGACGATCGCCCCGGTCCCGGTGTCCACGGACGCGCCGCCGAACTGGACGTGCGTATCGGTCTTCGGGCGCTTCTCGGGGTCGATCTTCTTCTCCCGGAGATCCTCGACCGCCTTCTCGAGCTGCTTGACCTTGGTCTTGTCGAAGGTGGTGTGGATCTCGTAGCCGCCCGTGCCCAGAGCGTCGGCCGTGATGCCCTGATCGTTGTTGTTGATGAAGTACGCCTTGGCGAGGTTCACCAGATAGCCGATCTGCCCGCCGAGCTGGGCGCTCTTACGCGGCTTCGCGGGCATCGGGAACTCGGTGTACTTCGCCCGCTCCGCGGCGCTGAGGTGGCCGTCCTTGACCATCTCGTCCAGGATCCACGCCCAGCGCTTGGTCGCCCGCTCAAGGTTGGACTTGGCGTCGGCCTTGGGGTCGATCTCGGCGTTGCCCGCCGGGTCGTAGTACGTCGCGCCCTTCAGCAGCGAGGCGAGGACCGCGCACTCGCTGGCGTTCAGGTCCTTGGCGTCCTTGTTGTAGTACGTGCGCGCCGCGGCCTGGATGCCGTACGCGCCGCGGCCGTAGTACGAGGTGTTGAGATAGCCCTCCATGATCTCGGGCTTTTTCATCTCGTTGTTCACCTTTATCGAGATGAACAGTTCCTCGACCTTGCGGCTGAGCGTCTGCGACTGGTCGTTGAGCCGAGCGTTCTTCACATACTGCTGGGTGATGGTGGACCCGCCCTGGGTCTGCTGCCCCCTGGCCATGTTGAACACGGCCCGCCCGATGCCCATCGGGTCGATGCCCTGGTCGGTCCGGAAGGTCTTGTTCTCCGCGGAGATGACGGCGTTCTGCATCTCCATCGGGATCTCTTCAATGGAGATGATCTGGCGGTTGACCTCGCCGCCGGTGGCAGCCATCTGGGTGCCGTCCGACCAGTAGTAGACGTTGTTCTGCGCGGTGGCCGCGTCCGCCGGGTTGGGCACGGCGACCATGGCGTACGCGATCGTCGCGGCGCCCATCAGCATGCCGAGGAAGCCCAGGCACAGACCGGTGAACAGCTTCCAGGACGGCACCCATCGCCGCCATCCGTATTTGCCGTGGCGCGGATAGTCGATCAGCCGCCGTTTGTCGGGCCGCCCGCCGCGGCCGGGGCCCTCATCACGGCCGTTGCCGCCGCCTCCGCGCCGGCCACCGCCGGATCCACGGCCCCCGTGGCCCGCGCCCTCGTCCATACGGCGGCGTCCGCCGGAGCGCTGAGCCGCCTTTCTCGCCTCGGCCCGGCCCATATAGGGCCGCTCCTCGCCATGGGCGTCATGGGAGACGGAAGGGGAGGCCGAGGCGGCGCCCCTGGGCGGGGCTGCGCGGCGGCCGGCGGACTGCTGGGCGGCGCGTCTGGCCCCGGCACGTCCGCCGCCCTGCGACTGCGGCGGTTTGCGACGGTGCTCGCTCATCGAACGACTACTCCTCGGACAGGCGAGACGCCTGGAAGCGGCAGTTGGGTTCCGGTCCCCCCGACTTGGATACGGACGAGTTCTGGAACACGCTCATCCGCACTGCACCCACGGCGAGGACGCGGCGAGGCGTCACTTGGTTCCCGGTGGTCTGCATGCCGCACAGACTACGCACGGTCAAAACCCACCTAGCCCTGAAGTTCACCCCATATCAGGCAAGTTCCTTCCGACGAATTGACGATGTGACGCCGTTCACCGCCGCACCTCTTGTCGCAGCAGGCACTCCGTTCTATCGTGCTGATGTATCGATTCGATACATCAGGACAACACATCGTCCCGCTTGAGAGGCCTGACGGGACGGGGTGCGGCGAGAGAGGCGACGATGAGCAGACGCTCCGGGATCCTCGAGTTCGCCGTGCTCGGTCTGCTCCGCGAAGCCCCGATGCACGGGTATGAGCTGCGTAAACGGCTCAACACCTCGCTGGGGATCTTCCGTGCGTTCAGTTACGGAACCCTCTACCCGTGCCTGAAGACACTGGTCGCCAACGGCTGGTTGATCGAGGAGCCGGGCAGCGCCCCGGAGGACGCCCTCGCGGCCTCGCTGGCCGGGCGGCGCGCCAAGATCGTCTACCGGCTTACGGCGGAAGGAAAGGAACACTTCGAGGAGCTCCTCTCCCACACCGGCCCCGACACCTGGGAGGACGAGCACTTCGCGGCCCGCTTCGCCTTTTTCGGGCAGACGGAGCGCGAGGTGCGCATGCGGGTGCTCGAAGGCCGCCGCAGCCGGCTGGAGGAGCGTCTGGAGAAGATGCGCGCTTCCCTGGCCCGCACCCGCGAACGCCTCGATGACTACACGCTTGAGCTGCAGCGACACGGCATGGAGTCCGTGGAGCGCGAGGTGCGCTGGCTGAACGAGCTCATCGAGAGCGAGCGGGCGGGGCGGGATCAGCGTCGAGCCTCCCCCGGCGGCTCTGCTCAGCAGGACAGCACATCTGGAGAGACGGGCGGCCTGCCCCGGCGCGGAGAGGCCTCCGGGGGCACGCCCCCCGGAGGCGACACCCCGCCGGATCCGTCCGACGACACCACCACGTGAGCCTCTGCGGTCCGCAGAGGCTCATCCGGAATACCGAGATCAAACAGGGAGCAACCGGAAATGGGTTCGGTTCGCGTAGCCATCGTCGGCGTGGGCAACTGCGCCGCCTCGCTGGTGCAGGGCGTCGAGTACTACAAGGACGCCGACCCGGCCAGCAAGGTGCCGGGGCTGATGCACGTCCAGTTCGGCGACTACCACGTGCGGGACGTCGAGTTCGTGGCGGCGTTCGACGTGGACGCCAAGAAGGTCGGCCTCGACCTCGCGGACGCCATCGGCGCCAGCGAGAACAACACCATCAAGATCTGCGACGTGCCCGCCACTGGCGTGACGGTGCAGCGCGGCCACACCCTCGACGGCCTGGGCAAGTACTACCTGCAGACCATCGAGGAATCGTCCGAGGCCCCGGTCGACGTCGTCCGGACGCTCAAGGACAAGCAGGTCGACGTCCTCGTCTGCTACCTGCCCGTCGGCTCCGAGGAAGCCGCCAAGTTCTACGCCCAGTGCGCCATCGACGCCGGGGTCGCCTTCGTCAACGCCCTCCCGGTCTTCATCGCGGGCACCAAGGAGTGGGCGGACAAGTTCACCGAGGCCGGTGTCCCGATCGTCGGCGACGACATCAAGTCTCAGGTCGGCGCCACCATCACCCACCGTGTGATGGCCAAGCTGTTCGAGGACCGGGGCGTCGTCCTGGACCGCACGATGCAGCTCAACGTCGGCGGCAACATGGACTTCAAGAACATGCTCGAGCGTGAGCGCCTGGAGTCCAAGAAGATCTCCAAGACGCAGGCCGTCACCTCGCAGATCCCCGACCGGGAGCTGGGCGAGAATAACGTCCACATCGGCCCGTCGGACTATGTCGCATGGCTGGACGACCGCAAGTGGGCGTATGTGCGCCTTGAAGGCCGCGCCTTCGGCGACGTCCCGTTGAACCTGGAGTACAAGCTCGAGGTCTGGGACTCCCCGAACTCGGCGGGCGTCATCATCGACGCGCTGCGCGCCGCGAAGATCGCCAAGGACCGGGGCATCGGCGGCCCGATCCTCTCCGCCTCCTCCTACTTCATGAAGTCCCCGCCGGTCCAGTACTTCGACGACGAGGCCCGTGAGAACGTCGAGAAGTTCATCAAGGGCGAGGTCGAGCGCTGAGTCCTGGTCCTGCGACGGCCAGGCCGTCCGCGGCCGAGGACGGCTGCTCCTTAAGGAGGGTCCCCGGGCAATCCGCCCGGGGACCCTCCTCATATGTGACGCTTGCTCGCATGCCTGTCGTGCGTGATCTGCGCGTGCTGCTGCGTCTGGCCAATTTCCGGCGGCTGCTCACCGTTCGGCTGCTCTCCCAGGCTGCCGACGGCGTCTACCAGGTCGCGCTCGCCACCTATGTGGTCTTCTCTCCGGAGCGGCAGACCTCTCCGGCCGACATCGCCTCCGCCATGGCAGTGCTGCTGCTGCCGTACTCCCTGATCGGGCCGTTCGCCGGCGTTCTGCTCGACCGCTGGCAGCGCCGTCAGGTGTTTCTGTACGGCAATCTGCTGCGCGCCGTCCTCGCCGTCGGCACCGCCCTGCTGATCCTGGCCTCAGTGCCGGACTGGCTGTTCTACGCCTCGGCCCTGTCCGTCACCGCCGTCAATCGGTTCGTGCTGGCCGGACTGGCCGCCTCGCTGCCCCGCGTCGTGGACCGCGAGCGGCTCGTCCTGGCGAATTCCCTTTCGCCGACGGCCGGCACCCTGGCCGCGACGGCGGGCGGCGGACTGGCCTTTCTGGTGCGGATTGTCGCCTCGGACTCCGACGCGGTCGTCGTGCTGCTCGGCGCCGGTCTGTATATGTGCGCAGGGCTCGCCTCCCTGCGGATGTCACGTGAACTCCTTGGACCGGACCCGCAGTTGGTTCAGCCGCGGCTGTCCACCGCCATCGCCTCCACCGTCCGCGGCCTATGGGAAGGGCTGCGGCATCTGGCAGAACGGCGGAACGCGGCTCGCGTACTGACCGCCATGACACTGATGCGCTTCTGCTACGGGGCGCTGACGGTGATGGTCCTTATGCTCTGCCGCTACGCCTGGTACGACAGCGAGGACGAGGGACTGGCCTTGCTCGGCGTGGCCGTCGCCGTCTCGGGCGCGGGCTTCTTCGCCGCTGCCGCCCTCACCCCTTGGACGGTAGAACGGATGGGCCCCTACGGCTGGATGGTGACCTGTGCGGCCACCGCCGCCGTACTGGAGCCCGCCCTGGGTCTGCCCTTCGCTCCCGGTCCGATGCTGGTCGCCGCCTTCGTTCTGGGACTCGTCACTCAAGGAGTGAAGATCACTACCGACACAGTGGTGCAGACATCGGTGGACGACGCCTATCGCGGCCGGGTCTTCTCGCTCTACGACATGCTGTTCAACGTGGCATTCGTCGGCGCCGCCGGGGTCGCGGCCCTGATTCTTCCCGCCGACGGACGGTCCGCGACGCTGGTGCTCATGGTGGCGTCCCTCTATGCGGCCGTCGCCCTAACCCTGGTCCATTGGAAGAGACTTGACCCGATGCTATAGCGTGCGCGCGTCAAACAAGCGATCGCATGCATCGGGGGAGTCCACAGATGACGCATCCACCACAGCCGGGGCCACACGCATATGGGCAGCCGGGCCCCTACGCCCAGCAGCCGCAGCAGCCCGGCTACGGCTATCCACAGCAGCAGCCCTACCCGCCCCAGCAGCCGGGACAGGGGTTCCCTCAGCAGCCCGCCCAGCCTCAGCAGCAGTGGGGTGCTCCCCCTCCGCCACCCCCGCCTTCCGGGGGCCGGCGGATAAGCATCAAAACGATCTTCAGGATCGTGGTCGCCGTGGTCGCCGTGATCGGCTTCGGGGTCTTCTGGCTGCTGAGCCAGAACGACGCAGAGAACGCCGAGGCAGGCGACTGCATGCACAACAACGGAACGACGATCAGCCCTGATCTCGAGATCGTGGAGTGCGGCGACACCAAGGCCGAGTTCAAGGTGGTTTCGGTCCACGCGGACACCACGGACAGCTCGGTCTGCGACGGCAAAGCCGACATCGGCTACTACGAGCAGACCAGCGGCGGCCGCCGGAGCTCCGGCCAGAAGTTCGTCCTGTGCCTCAACGAGATCGAAAAATAAGCGAAGCGACGGCCTTATAGCCCGAGGGGCGATGTTTCACGTGAAACATCGCCCCTCGGCGATCTCCTTCGACACCTGTCGTCATGTTTCACGTGAAACATGACGCCCCCATCGGGCCCCGCCCGGCTTACGCCCCGTCCTGGGCCGCCCACCACTCCTTGAGGGCGGCGACTGCGGCATCGTGCTCCATGGGGCCGTTCTCCAGTCGCAGCTCCAGCAGATGGGCATACGCCCTTCCGACGAGCGGACCGGGACGGATGCCCAGGATCTCCTGGATCTGGTTGCCGTTCAGGTCTGGCCGGATCGCATCGAGCTCCTCCTGCTCCTTCAGCTGGTCAATCCGCTCTTCAAGTCCGTCGTAGGCACGGGAGAGGGCGGCAGCCTTCCGCTTGTTGCGGGTGGTGCAGTCGGAGCGGGTGAGCTTATGCAACCGGGACAGTTGCGGACCCGCATCACGCACATACCGGCGCACGGCGGAGTCGGTCCACTCCCCGGTCCCATATCCATGGAAGCGCAGATGCAGCTCGACCAGTCGAGAGATGTCCTTCACCAGTTCATTGGAGTACTTCAGCGCGCTCAGCCGCTTCTTGGTCATCTTCGCGCCCACCACTTCGTGATGATGGAAGGAGACCCGGCCGTCCCTCTCGAAGCGCCGGGTACGCGGCTTGCCGATGTCATGCAGGAGCGCTGCCATCCTCAGCACCAGGTCCGGACCGTCCTCCTCCAGCGCGATCGCCTGTTCCAGAACGGTCAGAGAGTGCTCATAGACGTCCTTGTGACGGTGGTGCTCATCGCCCTCCAGACGCAGCGCGGGCAGCTCAGGCAGCACATGTCCGGCGAGCCCGGTATCGACGAGCAGGGCGAGGCCCTTACGGGGGTGGGCCGAAAGGATCAACTTGTTCAACTCGTCCCGCACACGCTCGGCCGAGACGATCTCGATACGGCCCGCCATAGCCTTCATGGCGGCGACAACCTCGGGTGCAACCTCGAAGTCAAGCTGCGCGGCGAACCGGGCGGCCCGCATCATGCGCAGCGGGTCGTCGGAGAACGACTCCTCCGGGGTGCCCGGCGTACGCAGCACACCCTCGGCAAGATCCCTCAGGCCTCCGTGCGGGTCGACGAACTCCTTCTCCGGGAGTGCCACGGCCATCG
Source organism: Streptomyces sp. MUM 178J (assembly GCF_022414575.1). Classification (GTDB taxonomy): domain Bacteria; phylum Actinomycetota; class Actinomycetes; order Streptomycetales; family Streptomycetaceae; genus Streptomyces; species Streptomyces chengmaiensis. Next base: position 84,849 of record NZ_JADWYQ010000017.1, read on the forward strand.
CATTGACGGTGAAGTCCCTCCGGACCAAGTCCTCCTCGATCGAGTCGCCATAGGAGACCTCCGGTTTGCGCGACGTCCTGTCGTACGCCTCCGAGCGGTAAGTGGTGACCTCGATCTGGAAACGCTGAACGTCATCGCCAACGCGAGCGTCCTTCTGGGAGCCGACCGTGCCGAACGCGATCCCGACCTCCCAGACGGAGTCCGCCCATGGACGAATGATCTTCAGCACGTCCTCGGGGCGGGCGTCCGTGGTGAAGTCCAGATCGTTGCCGAGCCGGCCCAGCAGGGCGTCCCTGACCGATCCACCGACCAGGGCGAGGCTGAAACCGGCCTTCTGGAATCGGCGAGCGAGCTCATCGGCGACAGGAGAGACACGCAGCAGTTCGCTGACCGCTCGGTGTTGCGCCTGGCTCAGGGCAGTGGGGATGTCTTCATAGGCGTTCGGCACAACAGAAGAGGGTACGTGCCCAGGCCGACCCCGGCGTCCCCGTTTACCGTGGCCCTGGGACACTTCCTCCGATCATGTGAGCTGTACCGCAGCACTTCGGCACAGCGCGCCTCGTTACCATGCGTGGACGCACAAACCGACAACCACCCACCAGCGGCAGCAGACGACGAGAGACGGGCGAGCACGTGGCCGAGGCTGCAGACTTCCAGGGGATGAACACCTCTCCTGCCCGCCGGCGGCTGCGGCGCACGGCCTCGCTCATCTTCGGTGCTCCGCTGCTGGCCGGCCTGGTCTGCGGCCCCACCGCTTCCACGGCCCACGCTGCCGAGCGGGCGATCAACGCCGAGGACGCGACGGGATCGCGCACGGTCGATGTGTCCTTGACCACGATGACACCGGTCGCTCCGGAGAAGGACGACACGATCACCATCTCGGGCACGCTGGTCAACAAGGGCAAGCAGACGATCACTGAGCCCGAGCTGGACCTCCGGGTGGGCCAGCGGCTGACCAGCAGAAGCTCCATCGACCGTGCCTCCGAGCGCACGGGCTATGCGCCAGGGCTCGACGGACCGCCGGTCGGCGGCAAGTACACGCTCAAGATCCCTCAGCTTGTCCCGGGCATCAGCCGTGACTTCACACTCTCGGTCCCGGCCGACGAGCTGGATCTGAGCGACGACGGCGTCTATCAGCTCGGGGTGTCCCTGTCGGGCAGGACAGCCGATACTCGCTATGAGCGGGTCCTGGGCATCGAGCGGACCTTCCTTCCCTGGCAGCCCGAAGCCATGGAGAAGAAGACCCAGCTCACCTATCTGTGGCCGCTGATCTCATCGACCCATCTCACGTCCGAGTCGGGTTCGGACGAGCAGCAGACGCCCGTCTTCGAGGACGAGTCACTGGCCGCCGAGCTCGCTCCCGGCGGCCGGTTGGACCAGCTGGTCACACTGGGTGACGATCTGCCGGTGACGTGGGTGATCGATCCTGACCTGCTTGCCACGGTCGACGCAATGACCAGGAACTACGAGGTCAAATCCGGTGACTCCACCGTCAAAGGGAAGCATCAGGCGGTCGCCAAGCGCTGGCTGACCGCGCTGGAAGCCGCGGTGCAGGAGAGCAAGGTCATCGCGCTGCCCTTCGCCGACCCCGATCTGGCGTCCCTGGCGCACCGGGGCAAGAACGTCTCCGGCTCCCTCAGCCATCTCCAGCCGGCCACCGAGGTGGCCGAAACCACGGTCGAGACGATCCTCCATGTGAAGCCGTCCGTCGACTTCGCCTGGCCGGTGGACGGAGCCATCGACTCCTCAATCGTCGACGTCGCAACCTCCGGCGGGGCGCACAAGGTACTCGCGCGCAGCGACAGTCTCCGGGACAGCCTGGACTACACGCCCACGGCTGCCCGCCCCATCGGCGGCGGCACGACTGCGGTGGTGACCGACGCCCGGCTGTCCACCGCTTTCGAGGGCGACATGGTCCGCGCCGACAGCTCGGCACTCGCCGTCCAGACGTTCGCCGCCCAGTCCCTGGCCGTGAGCCTGGAGAGGCCGGAGAACCAGCGGAGCATCGTCGTCGCCCCCCAGCGGATGCCCACTGCCGCGCAGGCTCAGTCGATGTCGCGGGCCCTGCACGCGCTCGACGGCCGGCGCTGGACGCAGCCGCAGGACCTGACGGCCGCCGCGGCAGCCAAGCCCGACCCGGACGCCCACACCATGGTGCCCGGCTCCTCCCAGTACCCCTCGGAGCTGCGCAAGCAGGAGCTGCCGGTCAAGGCGTTCCAGGACATCAGGGCCACCCAGACCGTCCTCGACAGCTTCAAGGTCATCCTCACCGCACCCCATCGCGTAGTCACTCCGTTCGGCCGGGCCATCGACCGGGAGATGTCCACGTCCTGGCGCGGTCAGGGAGCCGCCGCTCTGAGCTACCGCACAGCGGTGAGCGACAATCTGGTGGGGCTCACCGAAGAGGTGCGGCTGATCGAGAAATCCGATGTGACACTGTCGGGACGCAGTGCGACGATCCCGGTCACCGTGCAGAACAAGCTGCTCCAGGGTGTCGATCACCTGGTGCTGCGACTGAGGTCCGAGAGCGCCACCCGGCTCAACCTGGACGACGACAACCCGATCGCAGAACAGCCGATCGTGGTGGACGGCGGTCACAGCCAGTCGGTGAAATTCGACGCCAACGCCAACGCCAACGGCCCGGTGCAGATGACGGCGCAGCTCTACACCGCGGACGGAAAGCCGTACGGTCTGCCGATGACCTTCACGGTTAAGGTCTCCGAGATCACGCCGACGGTGATGCTGGTCATCGCGGGCGGCGTTCTGCTGCTGGTGCTCGCCGGTGTCAGGATGTACACGCAGCGCAAGCGGGCGGCCGCGCGGGAGTCCGCGGCGGAAGCGGGCAGCTTCGGCGAGGCTGAGGACGCCAAGCGCGCCGAGAACACCACGACCGTTCCGACAGGCGGGGCAGACGGCGGCGACGGGTCCGATCCCGAGCAGCCGAGTGACCCGACGCCGGACACCGGGACCGAAAGCGGCGACCCGTCGGGCGCGGGTGAGAAAGTGGACCGTTGAGCGATGTCGTGGCCGGCCGGCCGGGGACGATGAGGTGGGGTGGCAATGAACGCGCCGTATGACGGTGACCGCGGTCAGGGCGCGGGCGGAAACCCGGCAGACCAGGGCCCACCGCCGTCCCACCCTTCACCCGACCCCTATGGGCAGAACTCCTATGCGCAGGATCCGTATGTCCAGGACGCCTACGCCGAAGACCCCTACCAGGCGCAGGGGCTGCCCTCTCAGGATCCCGTGGACGAGGCGCTCTACGACCGGGCTGCTCATCCGCCGCCGCCCCCCGGCAGCTACCCGGAACCTCAGCCGCTCTACCACCAGCCGCTCTACCACCAGCCGCCCGCGCCCCCGCACGCTCCCGACCCCAGGATCTGGGCGCAGACCCCGCCGCCCGAGCCTTCGGGGCCGTCCCGGCACCTCCCGTACGGTGAAGACGCCAGGACCACCCAGTTCACCGGCGTGGACGATCTGGTGACGCAGGCTGGTGAGGAGAAGCAGGAGCCCGACGCGTTCGCGCACCTCTTCCGTGACCAGCAGACGTCGGGGCAGCAGACCGCGATGCCCGTAGCGGAACCGGCGCCCGCACCCGCGCCCGCTCCGCCGAAGAAGCCGGGCGGCAAGGCTGCCGGTCTGCTCAAGTCGAGTGCGGTCATGGCAGCCGGCACGATCGTCTCCCGCCTCACCGGCTTTCTGCGCACCCTCGTGATGGCGGCGGCCATCGGCGTCGGCACGCTCAACGACTCCTACCAGGTCGCCAACACCCTGCCGACCATGATCTACGTCCTCGTCGGGGGAGGCGCCCTCAACGCCGTCTTCATCCCCCAGCTCGTCCGGGCGATGAAGAACGACGACGACGGAGGCGAGGCATACGCCAACCGGCTGCTGACCCTCGTGGTGGTCCTCCTGGCAGGCGTCACCACGCTGTGTGTGCTTGCCGCGCCCCTGTTCATCCGGATGATGTCAGCGGAGATCGCTTCCGACCCGCAGCGGATGGAGGTCACGGTCACCTTCGCCCGCTACTGCCTGCCCACGATGTTCTTCATGGGCGTGCATGTGGTGCTCGGTCAGATCCTCAACGCCCGTGGCCGCTTCGGCGCGATGATGTGGACGCCGGTCCTGAACAACATCGTCGTCATCTCCACCTTCGGCGCTTTCATCTGGGCCTTCGGCAGCTTCACCGAGTCGGGCGTCGACGCCTCCACCATCACCCCGGAGGGCGTGCGGCTGCTGGGCATCGGCACACTGCTCGGACTGACCGTCCAGGCGCTGGCCATGGTCCCGTATCTGCGCGAGGCCGGTTTCAGCATGCGGCTGCGCTTCGACTGGAAGGGCCATGGCCTTGGCAAGGCCGTCGGCCTCGCCAAGTGGACCTTCTTTTTCGTGCTCGCCAACCAGCTCGGGATGATCGTCGTCACCCAGTTGGCCACCTGGGCCGGTTCCGTCGCCGAGGGCGAGGGCTTCACCGGCACCGGCATCACGGCCTACAACTACGCACTGCTGCTGTGGCAGATGCCGCAGGCGATCATCACCGTCTCCGTGATGACGGCGGTTCTCCCCCGGATCTCGCGCTCCGCACACGACGGAGACCCGGCCGCGGTCCGCGACGACATCTCCTACGGTCTGCGCACCTCGGCCGTAGCCATCGTGCCGTGCGCCTTCGCCTTCCTCGCCCTCGGCGTTCCGATGGCGACGCTGCTGTATGCCGGCTCCGGCGCGGACGGCGCACGCAACATCGGATACACCCTGATGGCCTTCGGTCTGGGACTGATCCCGTACTCCGTGCAGTACGTCGTCCTCCGCGGCTTCTACGCCTACGAGGACACCCGCACGCCCTTCTACAACACGGTCATCGTCGCGGCGGTCAACGCCGCCGCCTCCGGTGTGTGCTTCGCGCTGCTGCCCGCCCGCTGGGCGGTCGTAGGCATGGCCGCCTCCTACGGCCTCGCCTACGCCGTCGGCGTCGGCATCGCCTGGCGGCGCCTCAAGCGGCGGCTCGGCGGCGATCTGGACGGCACCCATGTGATGCGCACCTACGCCCGGCTGGCGATGGCGTCCGTGCCGGCCGCCATCGCCGCAGGCGGGGTCGCCTTCGCCGCCACCAGGGCCTTCGGCAGCGGGGCCGCCGGTTCCCTGGCCGCGCTGGCAGGCGGGGCCGTGGTACTGCTGGGCGTCTTCTTCGCGGCGGCGAAGCGGATGCGGATCGAAGAGCTCAACGCCATGGTCGGAATGGTGAGGGGCCGTCTCGGCCGCTGAGACCGTCCCGCGGGCCGGGCACCGAAAAGGCCCTCCCGCACAACCATCGCCGGACGCCATGTGTCGTGCATAGCGCCGGACTGTGGGCACAATTGGCTTGGCTGTCGGACAAGGCGCATCGGATGGGGAGGCAGGAACGACGGTGGCGGAACGTAGCACGGCTGCCGTCGACGTGGCCGACAACAGCGGAGACGAACCGCTGACCGCCCAGGCGGGCAAGGCCACGGCCGACGGGGCGGCTGGATCCCAGACCTCTGCCGAGAGCAGCGCCGCGCCCGGCGGGAGCGGCGGGCGGACGGAGGCCGAGCCCTCCACCTCCGCGCCCGAACTCCACAGCGGTTACAAACTGGCCAGACGCTACCGCCTCGAGGAGTGCGTCACCCGTCTGGACGGTTTCAGCAGTTGGCGCGCCGTCGACGAGAAACTCCGCCGGGCCGTCGGCGTCCATCTGCTTCCCGCCGACCATCCCCGGGCCCGCTCGGTACTGGCTGCGGCCCGCTCCGCCGCACTGCTCGGCGACCCGCGCTTCGTCCAGGTCCTGGACGCCGTCGAGGAGAACGACCTCGTCTATGTCGTCCATGAGTGGCTGCCCGACGCGACGGAGCTGACCGCGCTGCTCGCGGCAGGCCCGCTGGAGCCGCACGACGCCTACCAGCTCGCCGAACAGGTCTCCCAGGCCATGGCCGCCGCCCACCGCGAAGGGCTCGCCCATCTTCGGCTCACGCCGGGCGCGGTGCTGCGTACGTCGACCGGCCAGTACCGCATCCGCGGGCTCGCGGTGAACGCAGCGCTGCGCGGCATCACCGCCGACCGTCCGCAGCGCACCGACACCGAAGCGATCGGAGCGCTGCTCTATGCCGCGCTGACCCAGCGGTGGCCGTATGAGAGCGATGCGTACGGCCTGTCGGGACTGCCCAAGGGCGTCGGACTCATCGCCCCGGACCAGGTCCGGGCAGGAATCCACCGGGGTCTGTCCGAGCTCGCCATGCGGGCACTGGTCAACGACGGGGCGACCGCCTCCCGGCAGGAACCGCCGTGCACCACGCCCGAAGAGCTGGTGAAGGCCGTCTCGGCGATGCCGCGGATCCGTCCGCCGGAGCCCGCCTTCGCCTCACCGCCCGACTACCAGCACACCAACTATCAGCGAGGCGCATACGGCCGTCCTGCGGCTCACCAGCCGCCCACGGCCACCCAGCCCCTCGCCCCTCCGCCCCCGCCCCTGCAGAGCCGGGCCGGACGTGCGCTGAAGTGGACCGTGTCGGCGCTCCTCATCGCCGCCCTCGGCCTCGGCAGCTGGCAAGTCGCCGACAAGCTGCTCGACCGCGACACCTCTCCCAGCGAACCCGGCACCTCTCAGCCGGATCCCGAGGAGAAGAACCCGGCACCGGAGCCGGAGCCGGGAAAGCCGATCGCGATCGTCGACGCACAGGATTTTGACCCTCTCGGGAACGGCTCGGAGAAGCCCGCCGACGTCAAGGACAGCTACGACGGCGACCCGAGCACCTACTGGCCGACGGACAACTACTTCCGCGCCGATCTCGGCGGGCTCAAGCCAGGCGTGGGCATCGTCCTCGACCTGGGCAAGGTCCAGCGGGTCGGGTCAGTGGATCTCACCTTCCTCGGCGGCGACACATCGGTGGAGCTGCGGACCGCGCCCGCGGACGCCTCCGCCGCTCCGACCGGATACAAGGACTTCACCAAGGTGGCCGAAGGAAGCGGCACCAGCCTCTCCCTCAAGCCGGACGAGGCGGTGCAGACCCGGTACGTTCTGGTGTGGCTGACCGAGCTCCCGTCGAGCGGCGGCGGCTTCCGCGGCAAGCTCTCGGAGATCAAGATCACGAGCTGAGACACCAGGGGAGGGGGCTCATCGTTGGAATACGCGAGACTCGGCGACACCAGCGACCAGGAGCTTCTCGCTCGCCATGTAGCGGGAGACCCGGATGCCTTCGGTGAGCTGGTACGGCGGCATCGGGACCGGCTCTGGGCCGTCGCTCTGCGCACCCTGGGGGACAGGGAGGAAGCCGCCGATGCGGTCCAGGACGCCCTGGTCTCCGCTTTTCGGGCGGCCCATACGTTCCGCGGTCAGTCCGCCGTCACCACCTGGCTGCATCGCATCACGGTGAACGCCTGCCTCGACCGGGCCCGCAAAGCGGCTTCCCGCAAGACATCGCCGGTCGACGACACGAATCGCCTGGAGCAGCTGCTGGAACCGTGTGAGTCGGCCGAGGCACCTGCCGAGCGACAGGATCTCCACCGCCAGCTGCTCGCTGCGCTCGCCAGGCTCCCTGTCGACCAGCGTGCCGCGCTGGTGCTGGTCGATATGCAGGGCTACTCCGTCGCCGAGGCCTCAGAGGTTCTCGACATACCGGTCGGCACCGTCAAGAGCCGCTGCGCCCGCGGCAGAGCGCGACTGCTCCCCATGCTCACTCATCTGCGCGGTGACGGCGGTGACGGCGGGGGTAACACAGTTATCAGCCGGGGAAGGAACCGGACGCCGGGGACATCCGTCCCACCGGCGTCGGGACAGAGGGAGACAGGGCCAGGCGACCCTGCAGCCGTGAAGGGCGGAGGTGGACGCGCGTGACATCCACGGCCGACACGACGCAGCACCCGGACGTCTCAGAGATCTCCGACCTCACCGAGGGGCTGCTGCCACCGACGCGTATGGCCGACCTACGGCAGCACCTGGACGGCTGTCCGCTGTGCGCTGACGTCCGGGCCTCGCTCGATGAGATCCGTGGGCTTCTCGGCACACTGCCCGGCGCACAGCGTATGCCGGCCGATATCACCGAGCGGATCGACGCCGCGCTGGCCGCAGAGGCCCTGCTGGACTCAACAGCTCCGGCGGGCGGCACGCATGTTTCACGTGAAACGTCGCCGGCGCCGCTACGTGCCGACGTCGTCCCATCCGCCACCTCCTCCCTCCGCTCCCCTGACCGGCCTGCAGGGCGCCCAGGCGCCGCCACAGGGCCTGGGCGTGCCCGTCGCTCCTCTTCACGGCGGCGTACGGTCCTCACAACCGCCGTCATCGGTGCGGCAGCCCTAGGGATGGGCACCCTGCTGTTTCAGACGCTGGGTACGACCGAAAGCACCAGCAGCGAGTCCGGGAAAGAGGACACGGCCGTCAGCGCTGCAGCGGGGAACGAGCATGAATTCTCCGGCACGGCACTACAAGATCGGGTCCACTCGTTGCTTGCCAGTCGCCCCGCAGAGGCAGAGCCGAAAATCGACAAGGGACCCTCCGTAGAGCGCCAGGAAGGCTCGGTTGCGCCCAAGCTCACTCCAGACGCCGTACCACCGTGCATCCAGAAGGGCACCGGACGGGCTGAATCGCCCCTCGCCTTTGAACAGGGCGAGTATGAGGGAACGGCCGCCTATCTCGTGGTGATGCCGCACCCGCGTGATGCACGGCAGGTACAGGCGTTCGTGGTGGATGCCTCCTGTGTGACTGCCACCCCCGCAGGCACTGGCAAGCTGCTGCACACCACCGCATACGCCCGCGGCTGAGACACGCGGCGCACTCTGCATCATGCCGCTCCGACATCCCGGGAATGTGGGCCCCGTAGGATCCGTTGGGTGGGGTGAGAGTTGATGTCCCGCCCCCCGTAGGCAGTAGGCAGTCTGCAGAGACGAGGAAAAACCCGTGAGCGACGTCCGCAAGGTGATCATTATCGGTTCCGGGCCGGCGGGTTACACGGCCGCGCTCTACACCGCGCGCGCATCACTGAAGCCGCTGGTGTTCGAAGGCGCCGTCACCGCCGGTGGTGCGCTGATGAACACGACCGATGTGGAGAACTTCCCCGGTTTCCGCGACGGCATCATGGGCCCCGACCTGATGGACAACATGCGGGCCCAGGCCGAGCGCTTTGGCGCCGAGCTCGTTCCCGACGACGTCGTGTCCGTTGACCTCTCCGGTGACATCAAGACGGTCACCGACACCGCCGGTACCGTTCACCGTGCGAAGGCTGTGATCGTCGCCACCGGCTCGCAGCACCGCAAGCTCGGTCTGCCCAACGAGGACACACTCTCCGGCCGCGGTGTCTCTTGGTGCGCGACCTGCGATGGGTTCTTCTTCAAGGACCAGGACATCGCAGTGGTCGGCGGCGGTGACACCGCCATGGAGGAGGCCACCTTCCTCTCCCGCTTTGCGAAGTCAGTCACCGTCGTCCACCGCCGCGACACTCTGCGCGCCTCCAAGGCCATGCAGGAAAGGGCCTTCGCCGACCCGAAGATCTCCTTTGCCTGGGACAGCGAAGTCGCCGAGATCCATGGCGACCAGAAGCTCACCGGGCTGACCCTGCGCAACACCAAGACAGGCGAGACCTCGTCCCTGCCCGTCACCGGGCTGTTCATCGCCGTGGGCCACGACCCGCGCACGGAACTGTTCAAGGGCCAGCTCGACCTCGACGACGAGGGCTATCTGAAGGTCGATGCCCCGTCCACCCGCACCAACATCGCCGGTGTATTCGCCTCTGGCGATGTCGTCGACCACACCTACCGTCAGGCGATCACCGCCGCCGGCACGGGCTGCTCCGCCGCCCTCGACGCCGAGCGGTTCCTGGCCGCCCTGGCCGACGGCGAGAAGGTCGCCGAGCCGGAGAAGACCCCCGCGGTCTGAATCCTCCGAACCTCACCCCCTCACACCCCGCATCAAAAGGAGGCCGCCGTGGCCGGCGCCGTATCTCATGTGACCGACAGCGACTTCGAGGAGAAGGTCCTCAAGAGCGACAAGCCGGTGCTTGTCGACTTCTGGGCCGAGTGGTGCGGCCCGTGCCGCCAGATCGCGCCTTCCCTCGAGGCCATCGCGGCGGAACATGGCGACAAGATCGAGATCGTGAAGCTCAACATCGATCAGAACCCGGGTACCGCTGCCAAGTACGGCGTGATGTCCATCCCGACGCTGAACGTCTACAAGGGTGGCGAGGTCGTCCAGACCATCGTCGGCGCCAAGCCGAAGGCGGCCCTGGAGCGTGACCTCGCGGACTTCATCGCCGAGTAGGCGACTGCAGCGGCAACGCTGACTGTTTCACGTGAAACATCAAGGGGCTCATCCCTGTCCGGGGTGAGCCCCTTCATATGTACGGAACTCAGAGCGGTCGCAGTGCCGGCTCCTTCTGAACGGCCCCCAGCAACCGGTCCAGTGCCAGCTCCACATCTTCCTTCCAGGACAGAGTGGTACGCAGTTCCAGTCGCAGCCGAGGGTAGGAGGGATGGGGCCGCACTGTCTTGAACCCGACCGCCAACAGATGCTCGGCGGGCAGCACACACGTCGGCTCCTTCCAGCGAGCATCGGCAAAAGCCTCTATCGCCCGGAAACCGCGACGGAGCAGATCCTTGGCGACCGTCTGCACGATCACCCGGCCAAGCCCCTGCCCCTGATAGCCCGGCATGACCCAGGCGGTCATCAACTGCACCGCATCCTGGGATACGGGACTGGTCGGGAACGCCATCGAGCGCGGGACATACGCCGGAGGGGCGTAGAGCACATAGCCCACCGGAACCTCGTCGACATAGACGACACGGCCGCAGGAGCCCCACTCGAGCAGCACGGCCGAGATCCATGCCTCCTTCTCAAGATCGGGAGTTCCGGCCCTTACCGCAGCCTCCCCGCTGACCGGATCAAGCTCCCAGAAGACACATGTGCGGCACCGCTTGGGAAGGTCCGCAAGGTTGTCCAGTGTGAGCGGTACGAGTCGACGCCCCATAGGGGTTGCTCCTCACTTCCCTCGCCTGTCGCGTCGCGAGCGGCTGCCAGCGCATGTTTCTCCCTGAGGAGACCGCTGATGAACCCTCCGACTGCGCCCAGTCCCAAGCCCGCTGTCACCCACTGGCTGCGGCTCACCGATCGCATTGGTCCCTTGCCCTCTCTCTGAGGCGGATCAAGGCGGATGCGCTATACCAGAACGCATCGTATCCACCCAGCCCCGACACGGGTACCGGCAAGAGCAAAGGGCGGGCTGTGTCCGGCAGATGCCATACACAGCCCGCCCTTTGAGACGGGACGACGTCCTAGTAATCGTCGCCCTCGGCCGGCTCCTCGCTCAGCCCCTGCTGCAGAACCCGCCCCTCGCCGGGGGCGAGGGTGGTGAGGATCCGCTCCAGATCGTCCATCGAAGCAAACTCGACGACGATCTTTCCCTTCTTCTGGCCGAGGTCGACCTTCACCCTGGTCTCAAACCGGTCGGAGAGCCGGGAGGCCAGGTCGGTGAGCGCCGGCGAGAGCCGGGTCCCCGCACGGGGGCTCTTCGGCTTGGCCGGACTCTTGGGGCTTGAGTTGATCAGCGTCACGATCTCTTCGACCGCACGCACCGAGAGTCCCTCGGCAACGATCCGGTGCGCCAGGCGGTCCTGCTCCTCGGAATCATCCACCGAGAGAAGGGCCCGGGCATGCCCTGCGGACAGCACTCCGGCAGCGACCCTGCGCTGCACTGGCGGCGAAAGACGCAGCAGCCGCAGCGTATTGGAGACCTGAGGGCGCGAGCGGCCGATCCTGTCCGCAAGCTGGTCATGCGTGCAGTTGAAATCCTTCAGCAGCTGGTCATAGGCGGCGGCCTCTTCCAGTGGGTTCAGCTGAGCCCGGTGCAAGTTCTCCAGCAGAGCATCCAGAAGGAGCTTTTCGTCATCCGTCGCACGAATGATCGCCGGAATCTGCTCCAGACCGGCTTCGCGGCAGGCCCGCCAGCGGCGCTCACCCATGATGAGTTCATACCGCTCGGGTCCCAACCGCCGCACGACGATGGGCTGGAGAAGACCCACTTCCTTGATGGATGTGACCAGCTCCGCCAGAGCGTCCTCATCGAAGACCTCACGCGGCTGACGAGGGTTGGGAGTGATGGAGTCGAGAGGCAGCTCAGCGAAGTGTGCCCCGGCCGGCTCCGCCGAAAGCTCTGTGGGCTCCGGCGTGGAGACGGCCTCCGGAGCCTCGGCCGCGGCAGGCAGAGTCGCCACCTTGGCTGCCGCCACACCACGCTCGGTGGTCAGCGTCGGGATGGCCCCCGAGGAGGCGGACGCCCCAGACGTCGGCACCTGCTTCTCCTGAGGAGCAGCGGGGATCAGCGCACCGAGCCCACGCCCCAGTCCTCTACGTCGCTCGCTCACTGGATCCCTTCCGACACACTGTGCTGGCTGTTCCTGCCGCCCGCATGGGCATGCTGCGGGTCATAGTGCACCCCGACACCCCGCAGGGCGATCTCACGGGCAGCTTCAAGATACGACAGCGACCCGCTGGACCCGGGATCATAGGTCAGCACAGTCTGCCCATAGCTGGGTGCCTCGGAGATCCGCACCGACCGCGGGATGCTGGTCCGCAGCACCTCGTCTCCGAAGTGGCCGCGCACCTCTTCCGCCACCTGGGAAGCCAGACGCGTTCTGCCGTCGTACATGGTGAGCAGAATCGTCGACACATGCAGAGACGGATTGAGATGTCCCCGCACCAGGTCCACATTGCGCAGCAACTGCCCCAGTCCCTCCAGCGCGTAGTACTCACACTGAATCGGGATCAGCACCTCGGCGCCGGCCACCAGCGCATTGACCGTGAGCAGCCCGAGGGACGGAGGGCAGTCGATGAGGATGTAATCCAGCGGCTGCTCATACGCCTGGATCGCCCGCTGAAGCCTGCTCTCCCGTGCCACCAGGGACACCAGCTCGATCTCCGCACCGGCGAGATCGATGGTGGCGGGGGCACAGAAGAGGCCTTCGACGTCCGGGACCGGCTGGACCACATCGGAGAGGGGCTTGCTCTCCACCACGACGTCATAGATTGAGGGGACCTCGGCATGGTGATCGACCCCCAGCGCTGTGGAGGCGTTGCCCTGCGGGTCCAGGTCGATCACTAGGACACGCGCGCCATGCAAGGCCAGCGAGGCAGCGAGGTTGACCGTGGTTGTGGTCTTGCCCACGCCACCCTTCTGGTTGGCAACGACCATGATGCGCGTCTGCTCAGGCCGCGGCAGACCCTCGCCGGCACGCCCCAGCGCCTCCACCGCCAGCTGGGCAGCACGGCCGATGGGGGTGTCATCCAGTGGAGGAAGGGGTGTTTCACGTGAAACATCCTCCCCGGCGGACTCGGTACGGGGACCAGGGACCGGATCGGTCATCGGTCCCGCGATATTGGCGTCGGACCGCAAGGATTCACTCTCCTCGGCTTCAGGCTCGCGATGAACAGAGCCTGCCATGCTTTCGGGGTCGTGAACCAGCGAGGCCGGTCGTTCTGTGGACGAATCCACCTCTGTGGACAACTCTGTAGCCCTCAAGAGGGACCTACGGTCACGCGCCGGCGCGGCGGCGCGACCGCGGCTGATGATTCCTTGCAGCAGCGAGCGACGTTTCACGTGAAACACGATGCATACGCCGCCCGGTCAGGCCTGGTCGACACTCCGAAATGGATACGTATGGCAGCTTGTACGGAGCATTGTTCATGCTCCGTACAACTCAGACAGAGGACCAGGCTACAGCGCACAGAGCCCAGCGCCGGGTGCGCATCAGCGCCGACGGCGGGAGCGGCTCACTCGGTTGGCCTTGGCGCGCTTGGCGGCGAAGCGGATGCCACCGGGGCTCTCACCCACCTCCACCCGGACGACAGTGGAGAGCGGATCCACAATCCCCTCACCCACCTGGATCACCGAGGTGTCGACCACTCCGAGCTTGCTGAGCGCAGCCCGCGCCCCCTGAAGCTCTTCCTCGGCAGTGTCGCCCTTGAGCGCCAACATCTCGCCGTAGGGACGGAGCAGCGGAACGCCCCAGCCGGCCAGCCGGTCCAGCGGTGCCACGGCGCGGGCGGTGACCACATGGACCTGCGGCAGCTTGCCCAGCATCTCTTCGGCCCGGCCCCGGACCACCGTCACATGATCCAGACCCAACAGTTCCACGACTTCCTGAAGGAACGTCGTACGCCGCAGCAGCGGCTCCAGCAAGGTGATCTTGAGATCCGGGCGTACCAGCGCCAGCGGAATGCCCGGCAGCCCGGCCCCCGAGCCGACATCGCAGACCGTGACACCTTCCGGCACCACTTCCGAGAGCACGGCGCAGTTCAGCAGATGCCGCTCCCACAGCCGCGGCACCTCACGCGGACCGATGAGTCCGCGCTTGACGCCCACGTCTGCCAGCAGCTCCGCGTACCGCACGGCCTCCGGGAAGAACTCACCGAAAACCGTCCTCGCCGCTTCAGGCGCCTGGGGAAGCTCTGCTGCCTCCGTCACGGGGACCGTCCTTCCGTACTGCACCGCCGCATCGTGGACCATGGCGGCTGACTATCAGGCTGACAAAGACCGGCCCCGCCTGCGAACAGACGGGGCCGGGACAACAGTGGAGGTCAGGCAGGGAGCACAACGACGAAGCGTTGCGGCTCCTCACCCTCGGACTCGCTGCGCAGACCCGCGGCTGCGACCGCGTCGTGCACGACCTTGCGCTCGAAGGGCGTCATCGGGTCGAGGTGGACCGGCTTGCCGGTGTTCTTCACCTCTTCAGCGGCCTTCGCACCCAGCTTGGCCAGCTCCTCGCGCTTCTTGGCGCGGAAGCCCGCGATATCCAGCATCAGCCGGCTGCGGTCCCCGGTCTCCCGGTGCACGGCCAGTCGCGTCAGCTCCTGCAGAGCCTCCAGGACCTCGCCGTCGCGGCCGACCAGCTTCTGCAGGTCGCGGCTGCCCCCATCACTGATGATCGAGACCGAGGCGCGGTCGGCCTCGACGTCCATGTCGATATCACCGTCGAGATCGGCGATATCGAGCAGGCCCTCGAGGTAGTCGGCCGCGATCTCCCCCTCCTGCTCAAGGCGGGTCAGGGTGTCGCCACCCTCGGCGGCGGCGGAGATGGTGCCTTCCGTCACGGATGGACTCCTTCTAGTTACTTCTTGGACGAGGGGTGCTTGGGCCGCTGCGGGCCCTTCCGCTGTCCGGACTTGGCCTGCCCCGATTTGGCCTGGCCGGACTTCGGCTCACCCGACTTCTGCTGACCGGCCCTTGCACGCTCGGAACCCGAGCTTGGAGTGCTCTTCGTCGTGCTCGGCTGGGTACCTGTGGACTGCCGCTGGGACTTGCTCTGGCGCTTGGGCTGCTGCCGCTTGTGAGCGGAGCCGGCGCCCTCGGCCTCGAGCAGCGCCGTCTCACTCTTGGCGACGGTTCCGTCCGCCTGGGCGGCGAAGCCCGCCTTGGCCAGTCCGGTGATGAATCGGCGCTCGTTGTCGTTGCGGTCCGGTCCCTTGGCGACGATCGCCTGGATGACGCTGCGCTTGCGCCGCGAGCGGACCTGCCCGTGGGAGGTGATGCTCTTGATCAGACGCTGGAGGTAGTGATCCTGGGCCTTGCTGCCCGGGGTCGGGTTCTGGTTGATCACGTACATCTGCTGGCCCATGGTCCACACGTTGGTGGTCAGCCAGTAGATGAGAACACCGACGGGGAAGTTGATGCCCAGCACGGCGAAGATCAGCGGGAAGATGTACATCAGCATCTTCTGCTGCTGCATAAACGGCGTCTTGACCGTGAGGTCGACGTTCTTCTGCATCAGCTGGCGCTGCGTGTAGAACTGCGACGCCGACATCAGAATGATCATCACCGCGGTGACGATGCGCACATCGGTCAGGGAGGCGTTGAGAGCCTCGACCTTCTCGGGGCTGTCGGTGAACTTGGCGGCGATCGGAGCGCCGAAGATATGAGCCTGCCGGGCGCTGTCCACCAGGCTCTGGTTGAGAACGCCGATCTCGTCGCCAGAGGCGATCTTGCTGAGCACATGGTAGAGCGCGAAGAAGAACGGCGACTGCGCCAGGATGGGAAGGCACGAGGAGAGGGGGTTGGTGCCCGTCTCCTTGTACAGCTTCATCATCTCTTCGGACTGACGCTGTTTGTCGTTCTTGTAGCGCTCCTGGATCGCCTTCATCTTCGGCTGGAGCGCCTGCATGTTCCGGGTCGCCTTGATCTGCTTCACAAAGAGCGGGATCAGACAGATCCGGATGACGACCACCAGCGACACGATGGACAGCCCCCAGGCCCAGCCCGTGTCAGGGCCGAAGATCGCCCCGTACAGCGCATGGAACTGGACGATGATCCAGGAGACGGGCGTGGTGATAAAGCTGAAGAGGCTGGCAATCGTGTCCACTAATCAGGCTCCTTGAGCATGGGGCGAGGTCTCTGCGGCCGGGCTGGTCTCAGGGTTCTGCCCGCCCTTGCTGCCATTGCCGCGCAGGGCGTCGCGCAGCATTTCGTGCCATCGCGGACGCTTGCGCTCCGGCACATAGTCCACTCCGCCGGGCGACCACGGGTTGCACCGCAGAATGCGCCAGGCGGTCAGGGCCGTGCCTTTGACCGCACCGTGCCGGTCGATGGCCGTGTATCCGTAGTGCGAACACGACGGGTAGTACCGGCAGACGGGGCCCAGCAGCGGGCTGATCGTCCACTGGTACAGCTTGATCAGAGCCAGCAGCGGATACTTCATCGCGCGCCCCCTCCCAGCAGCCGCTTCAGCGCGGCGTCCAGGTCTCGGGCCAGCTGTGCTGAGTCGGCGTCGCCCGCACCGGGCAGCGCCCGTACCACAACCAGGCTACCGGGGGGAAGCTCGACCAGTCGGTCCCGTACCAGGTGCCGCAGTCTGCGCTTGACCTGGCTCCGCACCACCGCCCCGCCGACGGCCTTGCTCACGACGAAACCCGCACGCGTCGGAGGAGCGCTCTCCCCAGGCGCGTGCGGGTCCGTGGCACCGCTGCGTAGATGGACGACGAGAAGCGGGCGTCCGGCCCGGCGTCCCCGGCGTACCGCGGTCGCGAAGTCTTCGCGCCGCCTCAGCCGATTCTCGGAAGGCAGCACGTCATGACCTGTACGCGAATCAGGCGGACAGGCGGGCGCGACCCTTGCTGCGGCGGGTCGCGAGGATCGCACGGCCGGCACGGGTACGCATACGCAGCCGGAAACCGTGGGTCTTCGCGCGACGACGGTTGTTCGGCTGGAAGGTGCGCTTGCTCACTCGGGGGCTCCAGAAATGAATCGTTGGTGGCGGGACTATCGCCTGGCTGTCACCGTGCGCCCACGAGTAGCTCGCGATTACGCCCGAGTGCACCGCTTTCACAACCACAGAAAGTGATCTCCGTGATGAGATCTCCGTGATCCTTGCCCATCGGAGGCAGGCGGCAGCAGCCATCGACAACTCGACCTGGTTACGGTACGCGCGGCTACGCCATTCGGTCAAACCAGCCCCATGCCCCGGCCCACTGTGCACAGCCTGTGGACAACAACTTGAACCGCGTGGGTCGCCCTGACTACCGTGACTGAACTCCGATTCCTTTCCTGCCTGTCTTCCCATCCCGTCCCGAGAACCACACATTCGTGGGACCTGCGAGAGAGCGTGCCTTGTGGCTGACGTACCTGCCGATCTTGCCGCAGTGTGGCCACGCGTGCTGGAGCAGCTTCTCGCCGAGGGCCAGCAGGGCATCGAACCCAAGGACAAGCAGTGGATCGAGCGCTGCCAGCCACTCGCACTGGTGGCCGACACGGCGCTGCTGGCAGTCCCCAACGAGTGGGGCAAGCGGGTACTGGAGGGCAGGCTCGCCCCGCTGATCAGCGAGACGCTCAGCCGGGAGTGCGGCCGCCCGATCAGGATCGCGATCACCGTCGACGACTCCGTGGGCGGCGGGAGCACGGCCGCGCAGCCGCCCGCTGCTCAGCCGCAACGCGAGGCGCCCCGCTACATGGGTCCGCAACATGACGACCCGCGCCAGGACGACCCGCGCCACGACGAGCTGCGTCGCGACGAACCCCGGCGAGCGGAGCGCGGCGACCCCTACGAGACCTACGGCCAGCAGCCCGGCGACGACGGGCTGCCGACGGCCCGCCCCGCCTACCCCGAGTACCACCAGCAGCGCCCGGAGCCCGGCGCCTGGCCGCGTGCCCAGGAGGAGCTGTCCTGGCAGCAGCCTCGCCTCGGCGGCTACCAGGAGCGCGACCAGTCCGCCGACCAGTGGCGTGAGCCCTACGGCGGGTCCCGTCCGCACCAGTCCCCGCACGACTACCGGGGCCCGCAGCCGCCGGAGGGCCGGCCGTACGAGCCGCAGCGCGGCGACCGCCCCGATCTCCCCCAGCGTCCCGACCTGCCCGAGCGGCCGGGTCCGCACCGCGGGCCCGGGGGCGTGCCCACCGGCGCGCCCGGGCCGCTGGGCGCCCAGCCCGCACCCGCGCCGGGCCCCGGCGAGCCGCACGCCCGGCTGAATCCGAAGTACCTCTTCGACACCTTTGTGATCGGCGCGTCCAACCGGTTCGCACACGCCGCGGCCGTCGCGGTCGCCGAGGCCCCGGCGAAGGCGTACAACCCCCTGTTCATCTACGGGGAGTCGGGGCTGGGCAAAACGCATCTGCTGCACGCCATCGGGCACTATGCGCGCAGCCTCTACCCGGGCACCCGGGTGCGGTATGTGAGCTCCGAGGAGTTCACCAACGAGTTCATCAACTCCATCCGCGACGGCAAGGGCGACACCTTCCGCAAGCGCTACCGCGATGTGGACATCCTGCTCGTCGACGACATCCAGTTCCTGGCGAGCAAGGAGTCGACGCAGGAGGAGTTCTTCCACACCTTCAATACGCTGCACAACGCCAACAAGCAGATCGTGCTCTCCTCCGACCGGCCCCCCAAGCAGCTGATGACGCTGGAGGACCGGCTGAGGAACCGTTTCGAGTGGGGTCTGACCACCGACGTGCAGCCGCCGGAGCTGGAGACGCGCATCGCGATCCTCCGGAAGAAGGCGGTGCAGGAGCAGCTCAACGCCCCGCCGGAAGTACTGGAGTTCATCGCCTCCCGGATCTCGCGCAACATCCGCGAGTTGGAGGGCGCGCTGATCCGTGTGACGGCGTTCGCCTCGCTCAACCGGCAGCCTGTGGACCTGGGGCTCACCGAGATCGTCCTGAAGGATCTGATCCCCGGCGGCGAGGACGCCGCCCCTGAGATCACCGCAGGCGCGATCATGGCGGCGACGGCCGACTACTTCGGCCTCACCGTGGAGGATCTGTGCGGCTCGTCGCGCAGCCGGGTGCTGGTCACCGCCCGGCAGATCGCCATGTATCTCTGCCGTGAGCTGACGGATCTCTCGCTGCCCAAAATCGGCGCGCAGTTCGGCGGCCGCGACCATACGACCGTGATGCACGCGGACCGGAAGATCCGCGCGCTGATGGCGGAGCGGCGCTCCATCTACAACCAGGTCACCGAGCTGACCAACCGCATCAAGAACGGCTGACGCAGGCCCGCCCTGCACGGCTGCTGCACGGTCAGCTCTCCGCGGCTAGGAAGAAGCGCTTCCACGGGCGCTCCGGGATGACTCCCCGGAGCGCCCTGTGCCGTTCCGGGGACCGTCCCGGAGGCCGTTTCGGCATGCGTACCCCGCCCGGCTCCCGATGCCCGCTGTTCGAATACCTGCCGGTCAGAGCCCGTTCTCCACAGATTCGGGGAGAATCTTCCGTCCACAGCCTGGGGACCTGTGAGTTATCCAGACTGTGTCCACAGCCAGGCCCCCCAGGAGATCATCTTTCCAGGTCAGATGGCTGTGGAATTGTGGCTGACCAAACTCCACAGCCTGTGGACGCATGCTCCGTCCACAGGCTGCGATCACCGTTGTCCACCGGCAGCCCACAGGCTGAGCCGCGTTGCCCACAGCTTCTCCACACCCCTGTCCACTGTTCGGCAAGGAAACGCCCAGTCTCACTGATGCGAGTGAAAGCCGTCACACCAAGGCGCTGGGTTGGGCTGTGGGGAACCTGGGTAAAGCTGGGGACGGCGCTGGGGAGAACTCCCCATGGGCTGTGCATAGCCTGTGCAGAACTTTCGCGCGTCCACAGAAGTCCCCGGTTGTCCACCGGCTCCACCCACAGGCTCGGTGGATGAAAAAGCTGCTCTGACCTGGGCATACGACGTTATCCACGGTTTCCACAGGCCCTACTACCACTCCCACCTAGAGTTAGCGGGGAATCCGTTTCGAAGCGGGGCCTGTGCACAACTCGAGGCCGCGGCGCATGACGCCGCTCTGCTCGACTTGACCCCGACCGGCATCGGCTGTCGGTGCTGTGCGTCAGACTGGGACCCGGCAACAGGCCAGTGCGACGACGATCTGGACCTGACGACCTGACGAAGACCAGTAGGGCGAGAGCCAGCAACAGCAGGAGGCGGTTCCGGTGAAGATCCGGGTGGAGCGCGATGTACTCGCGGAGGCGGTGGCCTGGGTGGCCCGCAGCCTCCCGGCCCGTCCGCCGGCGCCCGTTCTCGCGGGCCTTCTTCTGAAGGCGGAGGACGGCGCCCTCAGCTTCTCAAGTTTCGACTACGAGGTCTCGGCCCGGGTGTCGGTGGAGGCCGAGGTGGAGGCCGACGGCACGGTCCTCGTCTCCGGCCGGCTCCTCGCCGACATCTGCCGTGCCCTCCCCAACCGCCCTGTGGAGATCTCCACGGACGGGGTGCGCGTCACCGTGGTCTGCGGCTCCTCCCGATTCACACTCCACACCCTCCCTGTGGAGGAGTACCCGGCGCTGCCTCAGATGCCCACCGCGACCGGCACCGTCCCCGGAGAGGTCTTCGCCTCCGCCGTCTCCCAGGTCGCCATCGCCGCCGGCCGTGACGACACCCTGCCCGTGCTGACCGGCGTCCGCATCGAGATCGAGGGCGACACCGTCACGCTGGCCTCCACCGACCGCTACCGCTTCGCGGTCCGCGAGTTCCTGTGGAAGCCGGAGAACCCGGACACCTCCGCCGTCGCGCTCGTGCCTGCGAAGACCCTGCTGGACACGGCCAAGGCGCTGACCAACGGCGACACCGTCACGCTGGCGCTGGCCGGCTCCGGCGCAGGTGAGGGCCTCATCGGTTTCGAGGGCGCCGGCCGGCGCACAACCACCCGGCTGCTCGAAGGCGATCTGCCGAAGTACCGGACGCTCTTCCCGACGGAGTTCAACTCGGTCGCGGTGATCGAGACCGCGCCGTTCGTGGAGGCCGTCAAGCGCGTGGCGCTGGTCGCCGAGCGGAACACGCCGGTCCGGCTGAGCTTCGAGCAGGGCGTGCTGATCCTGGAGGCCGGATCCAGCGACGACGCACAGGCTGTGGAGCGTGTCGACGCCCAGCTGGAGGGCGACGACATCTCGATCGCCTTCAACCCGACCTTCCTGCTCGACGGACTGAGCGCCATCGACTCTCCGGTCGCCCAGCTCTCGTTCACCACGTCCACCAAGCCCGCGCTGCTCAGCGGCAAGCCGGCCGTGGACGCAGAGGCGGACGAGGCCTACAAGTACCTGATCATGCCGGTCCGTCTGAGCGGCTGACCGCCCGCCGGACGAGGCGGCAGACCGGAACAGGTGTGCCCCCGCGTCCGGGCGTAGGCTCGGACGCGGGTACGAAACTGCACACAACGCAAAAGGAATCTCTGATGGAGCTCGGTCTCGTCGGCCTCGGCAAAATGGGCGGCAATATGCGTGAGCGCATCCGCCGCGCAGGCCACACCGTCGTCGGATACGACCGCGACCCGGACCTCGCGGATGTCCACAGCCTCAAGGAGCTTGTGGAATCTCTGGAGGGTCCGCGGGTCGTGTGGGTGATGGTCCCGGCCGGCGCCCCGACGCAGTCCACGGTCGACGAGCTCGCCGAGCTGCTGGAGCCCGGCGATGTGGTGGTCGACGGCGGGAACTCCCGCTGGACGGACGACGAGAAGCACGCCGAGGAGCTCGCCGCCAAGGGCATCGGCTTTGTCGACTGCGGTGTCTCCGGCGGAGTCTGGGGCCTGGAGAACGGCTATGCGCTGATGTACGGCGGCACCGCGGAGAACGTCGCCAAGGTGCAGCCCGTCTTCGACGCCCTCAAGCCCGAGGGCGACTTCGGCTCCGTCCACGCGGGCAAGGTCGGCGCCGGCCACTTCGCGAAGATGGTCCACAACGGCATCGAGTACGCCATGATGCAGGCTTACGCCGAGGGCTGGGAGCTGCTGGAGAAGGTCGACTCCGTCACCGACGTGCGCGAGGTCTTCCGCTCCTGGCAGCAGGGCACGGTCATCCGCTCCTGGCTGCTCGACCTGGCGGTCAACGCGCTCCACGACGACGAGCACCTGGACGAGCTGCGCGGTTATGCACAGGACTCCGGCGAGGGCCGGTGGACCGTGGAAGCCGCGATAGACCATGCGGTGCCGCTGCCCGCGATCACGGCGTCGCTGTTCGCACGGTTCTCGTCCCGGCAGGACGACTCCCCGCAGATGAAGATGATCGCGGCTCTGCGGAACCAGTTCGGCGGCCACGCGGTCGAGAACGCGCAGAGCACGAAGTGACACATGGGCACACAGTGCCGCAGCAACTCTGAGCCGGGGGAGGTCGGCGTACATCCATGCATGTGACGCATCTGTCGCTGGCCGACTTCCGCTCCTACGCCCGGGTCGAGGTCCCGCTCGACCCGGGCGTCACCGCGTTCGTGGGGGCGAACGGGCAGGGCAAGACGAATCTGGTCGAAGCGGTCGGCTATCTTGCGACCCTGTCCAGCCACCGGGTCGCCTCGGACGCTCCGCTGGTGCGGATGGGGGCCGAGCGGGCGGTCATCCGGGCGGCGGTGACGCAGGGCGAGCGCTCCCAGCTGATCGAGCTGGAACTCAACCCGGGGAAGGCGAACCGGGCCAGAATCAACAGGTCGTCGCAGGTCAGACCACGTGACGTCCTCGGGATCGTACGGACGGTGCTGTTCGCGCCGGAGGACCTCGCGCTGGTCAAGGGCGATCCGGGAGAGCGGCGGCGGTTCCTGGACGAGCTGATCACGGCGCGCTCGCCGCGGATGGCGGGGGTGCGGTCGGACTACGAACGGGTGCTCAAGCAGCGCAATACGCTCCTGAAGTCCGCGGCCATGGCGCGACGGCACGGCGGCCGGGCGGGGGCGCCTCCCGCGACGAGGTCTGCGGGGGCGGACCTGTCCACCCTGGACGTATGGGACCAGCATCTGGCGCGGACGGGCGCGGAACTGCTGGCGCAGCGCATGGACCTGATCGCGGTCCTGCAGCCGCTGGCGGACAAGGCATACGAGCAGCTCGCGCCGGGCGGCGGTCCGGTGGCCCTGGAGTACCGGTGCTCCGCGCCGGGAGGTGCGCAGGACCGGCAGGGGCTGTACGGGCAGCTCCTCGACGCCCTGGCGGAGGTCCGCAAACAGGAGATCGAGCGCGGTGTGACGCTGGTCGGCCCGCACCGGGACGATCTGCTGCTCAAGCTGGGGCAGCTGCCGGCCAAGGGGTACGCCAGCCACGGGGAATGCTGGTCGTACGCCCTGTCGCTGCGCCTGGCGTCGTACGACCTGCTGCGCGCGGAGGGCAATGAGCCGGTGCTCGTGCTCGACGACGTCTTCGCGGAGCTGGACGCGCGGCGGCGGGAACGGCTGGCGGAGTCGGTCGCGCCGGGCGAACAGGTCCTGGTGACGGCGGCGGTCGACGACGATGTGCCGGGGGTGCTGGCGGGGGCGCGGTACGCGGTCGAGAACGGTTCGGTGGTACGGGTATGAGCGGGACCGGTCCAGCGGGCGATGTTCCCGGGGCGTCGGGTGCGGCGGGGGCGACCGGCGCCGGTGGAGCATCAGCGGTCCCCGAGCCGTCGGGTGTCGATCTGGCGCGGGTCGCCCTGCGGGCGGCCAAGGAGCAGGCGAGGGCGCGGGGCGCCGCCGCACAGCAGAAGAAGCAGGCGCGGCGCGGCGGCGGACTGCGTTCCGGGGCCCGGGCGGACGGGCGCGATCCGCTGCCGCTGGGTGCGGCGATCAACCGGCTCATCACCGAGCGGGGCTGGGAGACGCCGGCCGCCGTGGGCGGGGTGATGGGCCGCTGGCCGCAGATCGTGGGCGAGGACCTGGCGAAGCACTGTGTGCCCCTGAAGTACGACGACGATCCGGCGGAGCGCGTGCTGACGGTGCAGTGCGACTCGACGGCGTGGGCGACGCAGCTGCGGCTGCTCGCGCCGAGGCTGGTGGCCCGGTTGAACGAGGATCTCGGGCAGGGGACAGTCCGGTTGATCAAGGTCTTGGGTCCGGGCGGTCCCCGGTGGTCGCCCGGACCTCTGCGGGCGCCGGGCAGCCGCGGCCCCGGCGACACCTACGGCTGACGTCCCTGCGGGGGCGTACGGTCGCCCGCCCGCCAGCCGGTGCGTTGCCTGCGGGCGCTTTGCCGCCGCATCCCCCGCGGGGCGGAGTTCCTCGCACCCGCTCCCGGGTGCGGCCCCTCTCCAGGGCGTCGCCCCTCCCGGGTGCGGTCTTTAGGCTGCGGCGCCTCCCGGGCTGCGGCGCCTCCCGGGGTGCGGCCCCTCCCGGGGTGCGGCCCCTCCGGGCGGGCCGCTTTCCGTCGCGGTGCGGGCCCGCACTTCGGCCGCGGGTTGCCGCCCGGTGCGGGAGGCGGCTTCCCGGCTCCGCGCCGACCGTTCCGTGCCGTTCCATGCTGTTCCGTACCGGCGGTTACCAGGAGCTCGACACCCCCGGGAGGTATCCGGCCGTCCGGAGGTCCCGGAACGTAGCCGGACCCTGACAGGGCGAGGCGCTCAACGCCCGTGTGAGCCTCTCGGAGCCCCACCCCGGATATGGGGAGTCGGACGCTTGGTGTTCAGGGCGGCACATGCGGACTCAGCTACCGGCAAACCCCCATTCATGTCGGCGCTACCGGTAGACTGGTCCACAATCCCGCGCTGTCGCGGGACACGTCGACACAACGGCGTGCCTACGTCGAACCAACACTGAACGACGCAGCCGCTCCCGCTTGCCCGGAGAACGGCCTGTGCTGTGCCAGAAAGGGCGCTTCGTGGCCGATTCCGGCAACCTCAACGAGAACATCCCGACCACCGCTGCCAGCGCGAACGCCGAGGCCTCCGAGGCCGCCGTCACCGCGTACGACGCCAGCGCGATCACCGTCCTCGAGGGTCTGGACGCGGTCCGCAAGCGCCCCGGCATGTACATCGGCTCGACCGGTGAGCGCGGTTTGCACCACCTGGTGCAGGAGGTCGTCGACAACTCCGTCGACGAGGCGATGGCCGGCCATGCCGACACCATTGACGTGACGATCCTGCCGGACGGCGGCGTTCGCGTGGTCGACAACGGCCGGGGCATCCCGGTCGGCATCGTCCCGTCGGAGAACAAGCCGGCCGTCGAGGTCGTCCTCACCGTGCTGCACGCGGGCGGCAAGTTCGGCGGCGGCGGCTACTCGGTCTCCGGCGGTCTGCACGGCGTCGGCGTGTCCGTCGTCAACGCGCTCTCCTCCAAGGTCGCGGTCGAAGTCAAGACGGACGGCTACCGCTGGACGCAGGACTACAAGCTCGGCGTGCCCACCGCTCCCCTGATGCGCAACGAGGAGACCGAGGAGACCGGCACCACCGTCACCTTCTGGGCCGACGGCGACATCTTCGAGACGACCGACTACTCGTTCGAGACGCTCTCGCGCCGCTTCCAGGAGATGGCCTTCCTCAACAAGGGCCTGACCCTGACGCTGACCGACGAGCGCGAGTCGGCGAAGGCCACGGCCGGCGCGGACACCGCCGAGGAGGCGGAGGCCGAGCAGGCGCGCAAGGTGAAGTACTACTACGAGGGCGGCATCGTCGACTTCGTGAAGTACCTCAACTCCCGCAAGGGGGAGCTGGTTCACCCCACCGTGATCGACGTCGAGGCCGAGGACAGGGAGCGGATGCTCTCGGTCGAGATCGCGATGCAGTGGAACTCGCAGTACACGGAGGGCGTGTACTCGTTCGCCAACACGATCCACACGCATGAGGGCGGCACCCACGAAGAGGGCTTCAGGGCGGCGCTGACCGGTCTGGTCAACCGATACGCCCGCGACAGGAAGCTGCTGCGCGAGAAGGACGACAACCTCTCCGGCGAGGACATCCGCGAGGGCCTGACCGCGATCATCTCGGTCAAGTTGGGCGAGCCGCAGTTCGAGGGCCAGACCAAGACCAAGCTGGGCAACACGGAGGCGAAGACCTTCGTCCAGAAGGTGGTGCACGAGCACCTCACCGACTGGTTCGACCGCAATCCCAACGAGGCCGCGGACATCGTCCGCAAGGCGATCCAGGCGCAGACCGCGCGGGTCGCGGCCCGCAAGGCGCGCGATCTGACCCGCCGCAAGGGCTTGCTGGAGAGCGCCTCCCTGCCGGGCAAGCTCTCCGACTGCCAGTCGAACGACCCGACCAAGTGCGAGATCTTCATCGTCGAGGGTGACTCCGCCGGCGGCTCGGCGAAGTCCGGACGCAACCCGATGTACCAGGCGATCCTGCCGATCCGCGGCAAGATCCTGAACGTCGAGAAGGCGCGGATCGACAAGATCCTGCAGAACACCGAGGTCCAGGCGCTGATTTCGGCCTTCGGCACCGGAGTCCATGAGGACTTCGACATCGACAAGCTCCGCTATCACAAGATCATTCTGATGGCGGACGCCGACGTCGACGGCCAGCACATCAACACCCTGCTGCTCACCTTCCTGTTCCGCTTCATGCGGCCGCTGGTCGAGGCGGGCCATGTCTTCCTGTCCCGCCCGCCGCTCTACAAGATCAAGTGGGGTCGGGACGAGGTCGAGTACGCGTACTCGGACCGTGAGCGCGACGCCCTGATCGAGCTGGGCAAGCAGAACGGAAAGCGGATCAAGGACGACTCGGTCCAGCGCTTCAAGGGTCTGGGCGAGATGAACGCTGAGGAACTGCGCGTCACCACCATGGACATCGAGCACCGGGTGCTCGGCCAGGTGACGCTGGACGACGCGGCCCAGGCCGACGACCTGTTCTCGGTGCTGATGGGCGAGGACGTAGAGGCGCGCCGCTCGTTCATCCAGCGCAACGCCAAGGACGTCCGCTTCCTCGACATCTGAGTCGGTCTGTCGCTGACCGCACGAAAGGACTGAAGACCAGCAATGGCCGACGAGAACACCCCTGTCACGACCGACGCCGCCGGGGCCGCCGAAGCCGAGGAGCAGCAGCTGCGGATCGAGCCCGTCGGGCTTGAGACCGAGATGCAGCGCTCGTATCTCGACTACGCGATGTCCGTGATCGTCTCGCGTGCGCTGCCCGACGTGCGGGACGGCCTCAAGCCCGTCCACCGGCGTGTGCTGTACGCGATGTACGACGGCGGTTACCGCCCCGAGAAGGGCTTCTACAAGTGCGCCCGCGTCGTCGGCGACGTCATGGGCAACTACCACCCGCACGGCGACACCTCGATCTATGACGCGCTGGTGCGTCTCGCCCAGCCGTGGTCGATGCGCATGCCGCTGGTGGACTCCAACGGCAACTTCGGCTCCCCGGGCAATGACCCGGCCGCCGCCATGCGCTACACCGAGTGCAAGATGGCGCCGCTGTCCATGGAGATGCTCCGGGACATCGACGAGGACACCGTCGACTTCCAGGACAACTACGACGGCCGCAGCCAGGAGCCCACGGTTCTGCCGTCCCGCTTCCCGAACCTGCTGGTCAACGGCAGCGCCGGCATCGCGGTCGGCATGGCGACCAATATTCCGCCGCACAATCTGCGCGAGGTCGCGGCAGGGTGCCAGTGGGCGCTGGAGCACCCGGAGGCCTCGCACGACGAGCTGCTGGACGCCCTCATCGAGCGCATCAAGGGCCCGGACTTCCCGACCGGCGCGCTGGTCGTGGGCCGCAAGGGCATCGAGGAGGCGTACCGCACCGGCCGCGGCTCCATCACCATGCGTGCCGTCGTCGAGGTCGAGGAGATCCAGAACCGCCAGTGCCTGGTGGTCACAGAGCTGCCCTACCAGGTCAATCCGGACAACCTCGCGCAGAAGATCGCCGACCTGGTGAAGGACGGCAAGATCGGCGGCATCGCCGACGTGCGCGACGAGACCTCGTCGCGCACCGGCCAGCGCCTCGTCATCGTGCTCAAGCGGGACGCGGTCGCCAAGGTCGTCCTCAACAACCTCTACAAGCACACCGATCTGCAGACCAACTTCGGCGCCAACATGCTGGCGCTGGTCGACGGAGTGCCGCGCACCCTTTCGCTGGACGCGTTTATCCGCCACTGGGTGACGCACCAGATCGAGGTCATCGTCCGCCGTACGCGCTTCCGGCTTCGCAAGGCGGAGGAGCGGGCGCACATTCTGCGCGGTCTGCTCAAGGCGCTGGACGCCATCGACGAGGTCATCGCGCTGATCCGGCGCAGCGAGACCGTCGAGATCGCGCGCGAGGGCCTGATGGGCCTGCTGACGATCGACGAGATCCAGGCGAACGCGATCCTGGAGATGCAGCTGCGCAGGCTGGCCGCCCTGGAGCGGCAGAAGATCGTCGCGGAGCACGACGAGCTTCAGGCGAAGATCAGCGAGTACAACACGATCCTCGCCTCCCCCGAGAAGCAGCGGCAGATCGTCAGCGAGGAACTGGCCGTCCTCGTCGAGAAGTACGGCGACGACCGACGCTCCAAGCTGGTGCCCTTCGAGGGCGACATGTCCATCGAGGACCTGATCGCCGAAGAGGACATCGTCGTCACGATCACGCGCGGCGGCTATGTGAAGCGGACGAAGACGGACGACTACCGCTCGCAGAAGCGCGGCGGCAAGGGCGTACGGGGCACGAAGCTCAAGGAAGACGACATCGTCGACCACTTCTTCGTCTCGACCACCCACCACTGGCTGCTTTTCTTCACCAACAAGGGCCGGGTCTACCGGGCCAAGGCCTATGAGCTGCCGGACGCGGGCAGGGACTCGCGGGGCCAGCATGTGGCCAATCTGCTGGCTTTCCAGCCGGACGAGCAGATCGCGGAGATCCTCGCGATCCGCGACTACGAGGCGGTGCCGTATCTGGTGCTCGCCACCAAGGCGGGTCTGGTGAAGAAGACCCCGCTGAAGGACTACGACTCTCCCCGTTCGGGCGGCGTCATCGCGATCAACCTCCGTGAGATGGACAACGACGCCGATGGCACAGCCGATGAGCTGATCGGCGCCGAGCTGGTGTCCGCAGAGGACGATCTGCTGCTCATCAGCAAGAAGGCGCAGTCGATCCGGTTCACGGCGACGGACGAGGCGCTGCGGCCGATGGGGCGGGCGACGTCCGGTGTGAAGGGGATGAGTTTCCGGGAAGGAGACGAACTCCTCTCGATGAATGTCGTCCGGCCCGGTACGTTCGTCTTCACCGCCACCGACGGCGGGTACGCGAAGCGGACCGCCGTCGACGAGTACCGCGTCCAGGGCCGCGGCGGCCTCGGAATCAAGGCCGCCAAGATCGTGGAGGACCGTGGTTCGCTCGTGGGCGCGCTGGTGGTCGAGGAGGCGGACGAGATCCTCGCCATCACGCTCGGCGGCGGTGTGATTCGCACGCGAGTCAACGAAATCAGGGAGACGGGCCGTGACACCATGGGCGTCCAACTGATCAACCTGGGCAAGCGGGACGCCGTCGTCGGCATCGCGCGCAATGCCGAGGCCGGCCGTGAGGCCGAAGAGGTCGACGAGGCCGCCGGGGTCGAAGAGGCCACAGAGGCCATGGAGGCCGCCGATACGGCGGTGACTGACGCAGTCGCAGCCGAGGGCGCGCAGCCCTCGGCAGGGGAGCACGAGGAGTAGAGCGTGAGTGGAGCCACGGGCGCCGGTGCGGACGCTTCCGGAGCGAACGGTGCCCGTGGCCCAGCCGCGGACTCCCAGGGGGTTGCCGTGACGGACACCCGGGGGACCCAGCCCCCGTATGAGACATACGGCGCAGAGCGCGAGGCCGGGGGCGGCCGGACCCAGCCGGGCCCAGCCCAGGGCCCGGCCGCGGCGCAGCAGGACCAGCCCTACCACCCGCCCCAGGCCTATGCCTCCCCCGCCGCCTCCCACGGCGGCGGAGGGACGGCAGCGGCGGTGCGCGTGCCCCGCACGGGGGCGCGCACCACCCCGCGTACGCGCAAGGCCCGGCTGCGGGTGGCCAAGGCCGACCCGTGGTCGGTGATGAAGGTCAGCTTCCTGCTCTCCATCGCGCTGGGCATCTGCACGGTCATCGCGGCCGCGGTGCTGTGGATGGTCATGGACGCGATGGGCGTCTTCTCCACTGTGGGCGGCACGATCAGCGAGGCCACGGGCTCCAACGAGAGCAACGGCTTCGACCTCCAGGCCTTCCTCTCGCTGCCGCGCGTCCTGATCTTCACCTCGGTCATCGCGGTGATCGACGTGGTGCTCGCCACCGCGCTGGCGACGCTGGGGGCCTTCATCTACAACCTGTCCGCGGGTTTCGTGGGCGGTGTGGAGCTCACCCTGGCCGAGGACGAGTAAGGGGTCCGGGCATCGATTTTGGGACTGGCCACGACGTGCGCTAATCTTCAGGGGTCAGCGCGCAGCGCGGCGGGGCTATAGCTCAGTTGGTTAGAGCGCATCCCTGATAAGGATGAGGCCACAGGTTCAAATCCTGTTAGCCCCACAGTGGCGGTCGGCCGGGCGGAGATTCTCCGTCCGGCCGGTGTCGTTTCCGGCTGACGTCGGTGATCAGGGCGTCAGTTGGCGCGGATACAGGTCACCGAACGGTATCGATCGGTGTGTATAGTCGGGCGCCAGTAGTCCTCATACGTCAAGGAAAGACGAGGTCGCGCGGTGAAGAAGCTTCTCCTGGTCGCACTGGCCGCCATCGGCGGGCTCCTCGTGTACCGCCAGATCCAGGCGGATCGCGCCGAGCAGGATCTGTGGACGGAGGCGACCGACTCCGTGCCCGCAGGTTCCGGTGTGTGAGACAGCGTTCTTGGATCGAGAGCCCCGGTCGTGGAAGCGGCCGGGGCTTTCTGCCGCCCACATTTCCTTGCTAAAGCAAATTTATTGGTTGCTTTAGTGAATCGCTGATCAGAGCTGGGTCAGCGCCCACAGACCCAGGGCGAAGCAGAGCAGCGCGACGATCACGACGGGAACAGTGATCGCAGGCGGAGGCCCCGGGCGTCGGATGCGGCGGCCGTGCCGGGGGCCGCGGGCCGTGTACGGGCGGGTCGGGGCGGCGGGCGGAGCCGGAGGCGGGGGCAGGGGCGGCTCGGGGGCCGACTGCGGTGCGGGTGGTTCGGGCTGAGCCGGCTGTGGGGGCTGTACGGGCTGTGGGGGCCGGGTCGGCGGGGTCGGCGGGGTCGGCTGAGCCGGGAGCGGCGGCGGTGTGGCGGGCGGCTGTCGCGGCGGTGGCGGGCACGGAGGCAGGGCCCCGGTGCGCGCCGGCGAATACGGCTGTGAGCCGGGTTCCCGAGGCCTCGGCGGCATAGGGGGCGGGTTGGACGGCGGCGAGGGCGCCCCGGAACCCGGCGCATGGCGGCCGGGCGCCTGGAGCGGCGGGGGCCCCTGGAGCGCTCCCGCCAGGGGGCCGTCGGGACCGAACCCCGGTGGCAGCGGGCCGATTTGGTCGAAGACCTCCACCGGCTCCTCGTCGTCCCCGCCCTCGGGAAGCAGCTCGACGGCCGTCGCCAGCGCCTTGCGTGCGCCCGTCGCCGTACGGAACCGGTCCTGAGGGTCCGGCTGCAGCAGTCCGGCGAGCACCTGCCACAGCGGCTCGGGGACGCCCTCAGGGGGCCCGGGCGTACCGTGGTCGGTGAAGTGGCGGGCCAGCGCGTCGGCGTCGGGCCGCTGCCCGCTCAGCAGATAGAGCGCCACCAGGCCCACCGCGAAGAGGTCGGCCGTGAAGTCCGGCTCCGCGCCCAGCATCTGCTCGGGGGCGAAGTAACCGGGCGTCCCCATCACATAGTTGGTCTCGGTGAGCCGCGGCTCGCCCTTGCGCATGGAGATCCCGAAATCGGACAGCCGCAGATGCGGCCGTCCGGCCCCGGTCGCCTCCAGGAGGATGTTGGCCGGCTTGATGTCACGGTGCACGACCCCCTCCGCGTGCACGGCGGCCAGACCGGCCAGCAACTGGTCGAGCAGGGTGCAGACCAGGCGCGGCGGGAGCGGGCCGTAGTCGCCGATCACATGGGCCAGCGACCCCCCGCTCACCAGATCCATGGTGAACATGACCTTGTCGTCGTCCGCCGCCCAGCTCGCCGGGGCGAGGACATGCGGATGGTCGATGCGCAGGGCCTGCTCGCGTACGAAGCGCAGCAGTGTATGGGCGTCGCTCTGTTGGAGCACCTTGGCCGCCACATAGCGCCGTCGCCGGCGGTCCCAGGCGCGCCAGACCGCGCCGACGCCGCCGCGGCCGATGGGGTCGACCAGTTCGTACCGCCCGGCGAAGACCTCACCCATCGCGCTGCGCCCGCTCCCAGTCCTGTCGTGGAGGCGTGCCGCCCCCGGTCAGCTCTGGTGCGCCTCGTAGTGCGCGACCGCCTCCGCGGTGCGCCCGGCACCGTACACCCGGAGGAACTCTGCCAGCTCCGGGTGGGTCGGGGCGAGAGAGTCCGCGGCATCGATGATGTCGCCGGCGGCCGAGACGGAGCGCAGCAGCGACTGGATCTCACGGACCACACGGCGCACGGTGGGAGCCCCGGAGCTGTTGGCAGACTGGCTGGGGGCGGTCAGGACGGAGCCGCCCTGGGACTTCTTGATCTCCTCCATCCGGTCCGTGGCCTCGACCGCGCTCACGCTGCCGTCGGCGACCTGCCCCGCCAGTTCCTGCAGCGCCTGCACCCGCTGCACCACCGCGGGATTGCCGATCTTCGCCCGCTGTCCGCTCATCAGCTGTGACAGCATCGGCGCCGACAGTCCCAGCACCGCCGCGAGCCGGGCCTGATTGAGCCCGAGATCATCGATCAGCCGCCGGAAGAGCGCCCCCAGCGGCTCCCCGTACCAACTGCGCTGCAGCTCTCTGGCTCTGGCGGTCGTGTCCTGTGCGGCATCCATAGCGTCTCCCCATCGCTTCCCCAAAGCGGCTTCGCTGCTGCGAACCTAGACGAGCATCCTACGGAGCGTGGTCGTGGGGCGGGAGTCCCAATCCCTTTGCGGAATCCCCGGGGGTAACCGGTACTCTGTTCTGCGGCGGCGGCCCGGGTCTTTCCTGCGGCTGCGCCGACCCTTCCGGGGCCTTAGCTCAGTTGGTAGAGCGCTGTCTTTGCATGGCAGATGTCAGGGGTTCGACTCCCCTAGGCTCCACCCGGTAAAGCCCCTCTGACCTGCGGAAACGCGGGTTCAGAGGGGCACTAGCGTGTTGACGTGTCAACGCGGTGGTGTTGACGGATGTCTCGTGGACCCCGATTTTTCGGGGGTTTGCACGGTGTCTGTCTCCCCTGGTGCTCCCCTGGTACTCCAGTGCCAACACCGTTGATTTAGCGCTTTGACCTGGCCTTCAAGCCTTCCTCCATCACCGTGACGTCGGCTTG